>CAKZHZ010000114.1 GCA_936928855.1 uncultured Polycyclovorans sp. | reverse complement strand
CGGGATGACGCTGCCTATCCCTCTACCGTCATGCCCGACTCGATCGGGCATCCAGGCCCCACCGTCGCAGCTGGATCCCGGATCAAGTCCGGGATGACGCTGCCTATCCCTCTACCGTCATGCCCGACTCGATCGGGCATCCAGACCCGACCGTCGCAGCTGGATCCCGGGTCAAGCCCGGGATGACGTTTCCTATCCCTCTACCGTCATGCCCGACTTGATCGGGCATCCAGAACCCAACCGTCGCAGCTGCACCGTGGATCAGGCCGCCAAGGCGCTTGGAAAAGCCATCAATGGGCATATTCGATACCCTCAGGCCATGCGGGACCGTGCGCCAGCCGTCTATATTCTTGCCAGCAAACGCAACGGCACGCTCTATGTTGGGTGTACCTCCAATCTCCCAAAGCGCATCTGGGAGCACCGAAACCGGGTTGTCCCGGGGTTCACCACCCGCTATAGCGTGCACCGCCTGGTCTACGTTGAGGCACACGACGATATGCTGAACGCGGTCACCAGGGAGAAGCGCCTCAAGCGCTGGCCCCGGGCCTGGAAGATCGCTCTGATCGAACAACAAAACCCGGAGTGGTGTGATTTGTGGGAAGCGATCTGCGGGTGACGTCTCCTGTCCTTCTGTCGTCATGCCTGACTTGATCGGGCATCCAGAACCCGGCCGTCGTAGCTGGATCCCAGATCAAGTCCGGGATGACGTTACCTACTCACCTCCCGTCATGCCTGACCTGGTCGGGCATCCAGAACCGACCGTCGCAATGGGCCGCCGGACGACGGCCACCGGGTGCTTCAGCCGTCGCGTTTCAAGTCTCTCGGCAGCAGTTTGGCGGCCGCTGCCGCGCGGGTTTCGGCGTCGGAGATGCTGGCAACCGACTCCACCGTTTCGCGTGACAGGTGGGGGGCAAATGTGGTGATGAAGTCCAGCATGTAACTGCGCAGGAACAGTCCTCGGCGAAAGCCGATGTGGGTCACGCTGGATTCGAACAGGTGGTCGGCCGGCAGGCGCACGAGGTCTTTGTCAGCGTCGGGGTCGTAGGCCATTTCGGCGACGATGCCCACACCCAGTCCGAGGCGCACGTAGGTCTTGATGACGTCGGCGTCCACGGCGGTGAGCACCACGTCGTGGCGCAGGCCGTGGGCGGCGAAGGCCTGATCAAGCTTGGAGCGACCGGTGAACCCGAAGGTGTAGGTGATCAGCGGGTGTTCGGCCAGTCGGGCCAGGGTGAGCTTGGATTCGCGGGCCAGCCGGTGGTCAGGGCGCACCAGTACGCAGCGGTTCCACCGGTAGCAGGGCAGCATCACCAGTTGCTCGAAGTGCTCCAGCGCTTCGGTGGCGATGGCGAAGTCGGTTTCGCCTTCAGCGGCCATTTTGGCGATCTGCGGCGGTGAGCCCTGATGCAGGTGAAGGGCCACCCTCGGGTAGCGTTGGCGGAAGCGGGTGATCACCGGGGGCAGCGCGTAGCGTGCCTGGGTGTGGGTGGTGGCAACGGTGAGGTCGCCGCGGTCGGTGTCCTTGAACTCCTGGGCGACGTTTTTGATGTTCTCCGTTTCATGGAGAACTCTGGCGGCATATTCCAGAATGCGCGCGCCTGCCGGGGTGACTTCCGACAGGTGTTTGCCGTTGCGAACGAAGATGTCGACGCCCAGCTCGTCCTCCAACAGGCGGATCTGCTTGGAAACGCCGGGCTGGGAAGTGAACAGGGCTTCGGCAGCGGCGGTGATGTTGAGGCCGCGTCGGGCCACTTCATGGATGTAATGGAGCTGCCGGATCTTCATACGCGTCTCCCCGTCTTATTCCTGCAAGTTCTCAGAGTATAGAGCGGTCCCGGCTGGAGTAGCATTGCGGCCTGCAGGGGTTTGTCGAAGGGGTGGTGCATGGCCGATTGGCCGTATTTCCCGGTGTTTGCACGGCTGCAGGGGCAGCCGGTGCTGCTGGTCGGCGGAGGCGAGGTGGCCTTGCGCAAGGCGCGTCTGTTGCACAAGGCGGGTGCCGAGTTGCGGGTCGTGGCCCATGCCGTCGCCCCGGCGCTTGCCCAACTGCCCGGCGTCATCGTCGTGGGGCGTGATTTTCACGCCGCGCAGCTGGCCGGTATGCGGCTATGTGTGGCGGCCACCGATGATGCGGATGTCAATCGCACAGTCGCCGCAGCGGCGGAAGCCGCCGGGGTGTGGGTGAATGTGGTGGATGATCCGCTGCACAGCCGGTTCATCACGCCCGCCATCGTCGATCGTAGCCCGCTGTTGCTGGCCATCAGCTCCGCCGGCGCGGCCCCCGTGCTGGCGCGGCGGTTGCGCGAGCAGCTGGAAACGCAGTTGCCGAATTCCCTGGGTGCGCTGGCGGGTTTCATGGGCGCGGCCCGTCAACGGCTGAAGGCGGCGTTGCCGGTGGCACGGCGCCGGGCGTTGTGGGAGCGGTTTCTCGACAGCGCGGGCCCCGAGGCGGTACACCGGGGCGACACTGCGGCGGCCGAGCAGGCATTGCGGGCGCTGGAAAGCGATTCGCCGGTGAGCACCGGTGAGGTGTATCTGGTGGGGGCCGGACCGGGCGATCCCGATCTACTGACTTTCCGCGCCCTGCGCCTGATGCAACAGGCCGATGTGGTGCTCTACGACCGACTGGTGGCGCCTGCCATTCTCGATCTGGTGCGGCGCGATGCCGAGCGGGTGTTCGTGGGCAAGCGCCGGCACCAGCACACGGTGCCGCAGGGGGAGATCAACGCCGAGCTGGTGCGGCTTGCCCACGAGGGCAAGCGGGTGCTGCGGCTCAAGGGCGGGGACCCGTTCATCTTCGGTCGCGGCGGCGAGGAGATCGAGCAGCTTGCCGCGGAGGGCATCCCGTTTCAGGTGGTGCCGGGCATCACCGCCGCCAGTGGCTGCGCGGCCTATGCCGGCATTCCGCTGACGCATCGCGAGCATGCGCAGACCTGCATCTTTGTCACCGGCCACGCCAAGGCTGATGGTCAGCTGAGCCTGCCCTGGGACACGCTGTCCCGGCCCGGCCAGACCGTGGTGGTCTACATGGGGCTGTCGACCTTGCCCGCCCTGTGCGCCGCGTTCGTCACCCATGGCCTGCCGGCGGACTGGCCCTGCGCGCTGGTGGTGGAGGGCACACAGCCGAGTCAGCAGGTGCTGACAGGTACGCTGTCCACGCTGCCCGCGACCGTTGCGGCCGCTGACATCAGTGGCGCGAGCCTGCTGATCGTCGGCACTGTGGTGCGGCTGCGGGCGCAGCTCAACTGGCGGAGCGAAGGCGCGTGAAGTCCTGGTGGGGTCTGCTGCTCTGGTGGCCGCTGCCAGTGCTGGCGCTGTGTTTCGAACAGTGTCCACAGCTGCCATCCGGGCCGACCCGCTGGCTGAGCCAGACGCTGGAGAACCCCGGTTTCACCATCGGCTACTCGCAGTGGCAGCGCGGGGCCGTGTGGGTGTCCTACCGCCTGGATGCCGACGCAGATCGCGGCCGCGTCGACCCGCGACCGGATGGTTATACCCGCGATACCCGGACCCTCTGGCCGGTGGCCAGCGAGGATTTTCGCGGCAGTGGCTACGATCGGGGTCATCTGGCGCCCAATGCCGCCATGTCACGTTTCTGGGGGCGCGACGCACAGACCGCGGCCATGCACATGAGCAACCTGATGCCGCAGGCGCCACGTCTCAACCGCGGTGTCTGGCAGCGTCTGGAAATGGCGGAACTGGACCTCTGGCTGAAAGGAGCGGACCGCTTGTGGGTGCTGGCCGGCCCGGTCTACGACGCCTACACCCGGTTGCCGGGCGGCGTGCGGATTCCGATGGCCAATTTCCGGATCTGGGTGCGGGTGCGGGGCGACCGTCAGGACGTGATCGGCTTCGTTGTCCCGCAGACCGTCTGCGGCGACGAGGCGCCGAGCACCTTTGCCCGGCCGATTGCCGAAATCGAAGCTGCCACCGGCCTTGTACTGGGGCCGCTCAGTGCCCTCCCCGAAGTCACCCTGACGGCAGCGGACCGTCGGCGGCTCGACAACACGCCGCTGCGCTATGCCAACGACTTCCGCAAGACCCCCAAGCCGGAGGGATGTGAACGCTAGGGTTGGAGCGGCGGGCATGACGGCAGACGAAGAGGTGACGTCATCCCGTGCCTGGCCCGGCATCCAGCTGCCACGGTCGGTTCTGGATGCCCGATCAAGTCGGGCATGACGGGAGCGGGATAGGTGGCGTCACCCAGGGCTTGATCCGGGGGCCAGCTGCGACGGTCGGTTCTGGATGCCCGATCGAGTCGGGCATGACGGGCGTTGAGGGAGCGGCGCCCTCGGGCGGTCAGCTCACCCGCTGCCGCAACACGCTCTCGTCCAGGTCCTTTGCCCGCAATCGTTTCTGCACACTGCGGAGCACTCCGGCGGCATCGAGGCCCCATTGGGCCATCAGTTCCTCACGGGTGCCGTGCTCGACGAACTGGTCGGGCAGGCCGAGGTGGAGGACGGGAACCTGCTGATGGTGGGCGGCCAGGACTTCGCTGATGGCGGAGCCGGCGCCGCCAGCGCGGACGTTGTCTTCCAGGGTGACCAGCAGGTCGTTCTCCTGGGCGAGATCCAGTACCAGCTCGGTGTCGACGGGTTTGACGAAGCGCATGTCGGCCACTACGGCATCGAGGATTTCAGCGGCCTCCAGCGCGGGGGTGACCATGCAGCCGAAGGCCAGCAGGGCGACGCGGGGGCGGCGGCGGCCGAGCGCTTCACGGACGATATGGCCCTTGCCGATGGGCAGGGGGCGGGGGTCGGCGTCCAGCGGGAGGCCGGGGCCGGTGCCGCGCGGATAGCGCACGGCGCTGGGGCCGGTGTGCTGCAGGCCGGTCTGCAGCATGCGCTGGCACTCGACCTCGTTGCTGGGCGCCATGACCACCATGTTGGGAATGCAGCGCAGGTAGGCGTGGTCGAAGGCGCCGTGATGGGTGGCGCCATCAGCGCCCACCAGGCCACCGCGATCGATGGCGAACAGCACCGGAAGGTTCTGCAGGGCCACATCGTGAATGAGCTGGTCGTAGCCGCGCTGCAGGAAGGTGGAGTAGATGGCACAGACGGGCTTCAGGCCCTCGCAGGCGAGACCGGCGGCGAGCGTGACGGCATGCTGTTCGGCGATGCCGACATCGAAGTAGCGGTCAGGGAAACGGTCGGCATAGGCCACCAGCCCCGAGCCCTCGCGCATGGCGGGGGTGATGGCGACCACGCTGGGATCGCGCTCCGCCTGCTGGCACAGCCAGTCACCGAAGACCTGGGTGTAGGCGGGGCTGCCGCCCCCGCTCTTCTTGCGCGGGAACTCGCCGGTCACGGGGTCGAACTGGGTGACGCCGTGGTACTTGATGGGGTCCAGTTCGGCGGCGTCGAAGCCCTTGCCCTTGACGGTGAGCACGTGCAGCAGCTGGGGGCCGCGCTGGGTCTTGAGGCGGTCGAACGCGGCGGTCAGTGCGCCAAGGTCGTGACCGTCGACAGGGCCGTGATAGTGGAGGCCGAAGGTGCGGAACAGGGCGCCCGGATCATCGAGATGGGCCACATTGTCCTCGGCGTCCTGCGGCAGACGCTTGAGGTGCGGGCTGACCAGACCCAGTTTCTGCACCAGGCGCGCGGTCTGGTTGCGCAGGCCCCCGACGTTCTCGGAGATGGACATGTCGTTGTCGTTGTAGACGACGATGAGATCCAGGCCGAGGTGACCGGCGTGATTGAGCGCCTCGAAGGCCATGCCGGCGGTCATGCCGCCATCGCCGATGATGGCCACGGCCCGGCGGTCCTCGCCTTTCAGGCGGGCGGCGGCGGCCATGCCGACGGCGGCGGAAATGCTGGTGGAGGAGTGGCCGACGCCGAAGGTGTCGTACTCGCTTTCCTCGCGATGACAGAACGGCGCCAACCCTTCGAAGCGGCGGATGGTTTCCAGGCGCGCACGGCGGCCGGTGAGCATCTTGTGCGGATAGGCCTGGTGCCCCACATCCCAGACCAGGCGGTCTTCCGGGGTGTTGAAGCAGCGGTGCAGGGCGATGGTGAGCTCGACCGTGCCGAGGTTGGCGGCAAAGTGCCCGCCGATACGGCCCAGGGTTTCGATCAGATGGCGCCGCAGCTCGGTGGCCAGCGCGGGCAGTTCCGCTGCCTGCAGGGCGCGCAGGTCGGCGGGTGTATTGACGCGCCCGAGCAGGGCGTAACCGGGAATGTCACTCATGTCGGCATTATGACGGATGCGGGCTGGCGTTCGGCTGAACAGCGGACAGGTTCAATGTTGCCGGTCCGCCATCAGCTGGATCATGGCCGTCAACGGCGCGGCATTCGGCACTTCGGCCAATGCGGTGTGGGCGCGGGCGAAGACCTCATGCGCGGCGTTGCGCGCGCCCTCAAGGCCGAGCAGGCTGACGTAGGTGGACTTGCCGCTGCGCTGGTCCTTGCCGGCGGTCTTGCCGAGGGTTTCGCTGCTGGCCTCGACGTCCAGGATGTCATCCTGGATCTGGTAGGCCAGTCCCAGGGCTTCGCCGCAGCGGTAGAGGGGCTCGGCCACGACGGCCGGCGGCGCGGCGATGGTCACCGGTAGGGCCACGCTGGCGGCGATCAGTGCGCCGGTCTTGCGTTGGTGCAAGTCCTGCAGGGCGGACAGGTCGACGCTGCCGGGCGCTGCACCCTCAGCAGCAAGGTCCAGCGCCTGCCCGCCGACCATCCCGACCGAGCCGGAGGCGCGGGTCAGGCGCAGCACCAGTTCGGCGCGGATGGCGGCGGCGACGGTGTCATCCGCAGCCAGCACCTCGAACGCCAGGGTGCCAAGGGCATCGCCGACCAGGATGGCGGTGGCCTCGTCGTACTGCCGGTGCACGGTGGGGCGGCCGCGACGGAGGTCGTCGTCATCCATGGCCGGCAGATCGTCGTGGACCAGCGAGTAGGCGTGGATCAGCTCCACGGCACAGGCGCTGGCGTCGGCACGTTCCAGGGGCAGGCCCAGGCAGCGGGCGGTGGCGTAGACCAGCAGCGCGCGCAGCCGCTTGCCGCCCTCGCAGGCATAGCGCATGGCCTGGTGCAGGCGCACCGGATGGGTATCGGCGGTGGGTAAGACCGCGTCCAGCCGCGCCGCCAGCCGGGCGCGGTCGGCGTCGAGGGAAAGCCTCATTCGCCGTCGTTCTGCCGTGCCATCACGGTTTCCACCCGCTGGGTGGCAGTCTCCAGCGCATGCTTGCACTGCTGTGACAGGGCCATGCCACGCTCGAATACTTCCAGGGCCTTCTCCAGCGGCAGGTCGCCCTGCTCGAGTTGCTGGACCAGGGTTTCCAGCGCCTTCATGGCGTCCTCGAACTGGCTGACGGGGTCGGGGCTGGCGGCTTCGGTCTTGGGCATGGGGCCTCAGGGAGCGGACTTGCCGCGCCACTGCACGGCATAGAGTTCGTGGCGACGGTCCTTGAGATTCTGCACGGTTCCATGGGCTCGTGCCGTGGCCAGGGCGGCCAGGTCAAGGTCGGCGAAGGCGATCATTTCGACATTGGGCGTGGTATCGGCCGCCACGCCGTCGCGACCGAACGGGAAGTCACAGGGCGTGATGATGGCGCTCTGCGCGTAGTGGATGTCCATGTTGTGGTGCCGCGGCAGGTTGCCGGTGTTGCCGGAGGTGACCACGTAGATCTGGTTCTCTACGGCGCGGGCATGGGCGCAGTAGCGCACCCGTAAGTGGCCGTTGCGCTCCTCGGTGGAGTAGGGCACGAACAGGATGTCGGCGCCCTGGTCCACCAGGTGCCGGGTGAGTTCGGGGAATTCGCTGTCGTAGCAGACCAGCACGCCGATGGTGCCGCAATCGGTCTGGATGGCGCGTACGTAGTCGCCGCCCTCCACCTGCCACCAGTAGCGCTCGGAGGGGGTGGGGTGAATCTTGGGCTGCTCGTAGACCGAGCCATCGCGCAGAAACACATGGGCCAGGTTGAGCAGACGCCCGTCTGCCTGCACCGCGGGATGCGATCCGCCGATGATGTTGACGTTGTAGCGCAGCGCCATGTCGTGGAACAGGGTTTCCAGGCGGTCGTTGTACTCCGCCAGCTTGAGTGCGGCCTCGCGCGGTTTTTGCGGGGTGTTCTCGATGGACAGCAGCTGTAGTGCAAAGTATTCGGGGAACACCACGAAGTCGCACTTGTAATCGGCCACCGTGTCGACGAAGTAGCGGACGATATCGGCGAACTCTTCAAAGGAGTTGATGGCACGCTGCAGGTACTGGACGGTGGCCACCCGCACGGTGGACGGTCCACGGTCCGGCGCCGAGTGGGCCCGCACCACGTCGCTGCGTTCCTGCGGGTTGCGCCAGCGCATGTGAGTGGCGGCGCAGCCGGAGTCGACATCCGATTTCAGGTAGTTGGGCAGCAGCCCGATGAACTCGAAGCCCTGACGAAGCTGAAAGTTCATCACGGGATCCCGCAGCCGGCCTTCCATCACCTCGCGACAGTAGGCGGCGTGGTCCCCCAGCTTGCGGGCGCGACGGGCAAAGCCCGGCATGCGCCCTCCGAAGACGATGCCTTCCAGGCCCATCGCCACGCACAGTTTGCGGCGGGCGGCATAGAGCCGTTCGGCCAGACGCCGCTGACGGAACGCGGGATCCACCGCCACTTCGTAGCCGTAAAGATAATCCCCGTCAGGATCATGGGTGGAGCCAAAGCCGTTGCCGGTGATTTCGCTCCAGGTGTGCGGGCGCAGGGCCTCGTCAGCAGTGACGATGATGGAGGCGCTGTAGCCGGCAACATGACCGTCCAGTTCGGCCACCATGTGACCTTCGGGAAAGTGATTGAGTTGGCCCCGCAGCTGGTCGCGACTGTAGCCCCCCATGTTGGGGTAGGCCTTCTTCATCAATCGGCGAATGGCCGGAATATCCGCGTGCGTGGCCATGCGGATGGACAGCGAGCGATCACGCGCCATCGGGGTCTCGGGCTCAAGTGAGGCCCATAGTGTAGCGGGCGCGCCTCAACGCAACGGGCGACGATAGCCGCCCGGAACGCCGCGGGGGGAGATCACCAGTTGCCACAGTTGCAGTGTGCGGGCGCGGAAGGCGCCGGCGCAGGCCAGCAGGTAATACCGCCACATGCGGTAGAAGCGGTCGCCATACTGACCGGCGAAGCGGGGCCAGGCGCGGTGGAAGTTGCGATACCAGGCCATCAGCGTGCGGTCGTAGTCGGCGCCGAAGTTGTGGACATCCTCGATGATGAAGCGGGGGTCGGCGGCGTCGCTGATCTGCCCCAGCAGCGGCAGCTGGCCATTGCGGAAGATGTAGCGGTCGATCCACGGGTCGGTGGTGTCGCGGTGGTGGGTCTTGCCGATGGTATGCAGCAGCATCAGGCCGTCGGGGGGCAGGCTGCGGTCGACCAGGGCGAAGAAGGCGGGATAGTTCTTGCTGCCAACGTGCTCGAACATGCCGATGGAGGCGATGCGATCAAAGCGGCGGGCGCCGTTGGCGTTGAAACTGCGGTAGTCGGCCAGTTCGAAGTGCACCGGCAGGCCGGCGCAGCGCTCGGCACCGAAAGCGGCCTGCTCGCGGGATACGGTCAGGCCCACGCATTCCACGCCGTAGTGGGTGGCGGCATGGTGCATGAGGCTGCCCCATCCGCAGCCGATATCGAGCAGCCGCATGCCGGGTTGCAGGCCCAGCTTCCGGCACACCAGGTCGAGTTTGTCGAACTGGGCGTCGGCCAGGGTGTTGGCCTCGGCCCAGTAGCCGCAGGAGTAGGCCATGGACGGGTCCAGCATGGCGGCAAAGAAATCGTTGCCGAGGTCGTAGTGCTGCTGCCCCACCATCCAGGCGCGGGCCGCGTTCTGCAGGTTGAAGGCCCGTGCCCGCAGGCCGGCCCAGACCAGAGCGGGATTGCGCACGGTCTGGTCGAGCCGCGCCGTCAGTACCCGATGGATCAGTTCGTCGAGTTGCTCGGCATCCCACCATCCCTCCATGTAGCTCTCGCCGAGGCCGAGACTGCCCTGGGCGAGGATGCGGCGGGCGGTCTGCCGGTGATGGACCTGCATGTCGCAGGGACGCGGCCCGTTGAGCCGGACGTCGGCCCGCTGCAGCAGCCGGCTCAGGGTGGCATCGGCCGGGTCGGGCTTGCGGGGGCGGACCTCGCGTCGGGCGGGGTCGAGAACGGTGGCGCGGCGGTGGTCGGACATGACGGACCTCCTGAGTGTCAGGGCCGCACGCTGCCAGGGGCGCGGCCGGGAACCGCGTCGAGGGCGCCTGGGCGCCGCTGCGGCGCTGAACGTTCCCGCACCGTAGCGCCACGGGTGGCCCGTGGGCAAGTTGCTGCTTGCCCGCCGCAGGCGTATCCCGTAGCCTCCGCCCGCTCCGAAATTTAGCCCCAGCGCATGACCGACGCCTCCCAATACAGCGCGCAAGCGATTGAAGTTCTTCAAGGTTTGGATCCCGTCCGCAAGCGGCCCGGGATGTATACCGATACTCAGCGGCCCAATCATCTTGCGCAGGAGGTGATCGACAACGCGGTCGACGAGGCGCTGGCGGGCCACTGCAAGGCCATCACGGTCACCGTGTTCGAGGACGGTTCGCTGGAGGTGGCCGACGACGGTCGCGGCATGCCGGTGGACATCCACCCCGAGCATCAGGTAAGCGGGGTGGAGCTGATCCTCACCAAGCTGCATTCCGGGGCCAAATTCTCCAACAAGATGTACAACTTCTCCGGCGGTCTGCACGGGGTCGGCGTGTCGGTGGTGAACGCGCTGTCCACCCGTACCACGGTGAACGTGTTCCGGGGCGGCAAGCAATGGGCCATCGATTTCGCGGGTGGCAACAAGGTCGAGGAACTGCGTGAGGTGGGGACGGTGGGGCAGCGCCGCACCGGCACCACGCTGCGGTTCTGGCCCGACCCGCAGTATTTCGACAGCCCCAGGTTCAGCCTGCCGCGGCTCAAGCAGGTGTTGCGGGCCAAGGCGGTGCTGTGCCCGAACCTGAAGGTGACGCTGGACGACCGCGGTCATGGTGAACAGACCGTTTGGCAGTACGAGAACGGCCTGGTGGACTACCTCCAGGATGCCCTGCAGGGGGCGGAAACGCTGCCAGCGGATCCATTCACCGGCAGCCTCAAGGCGGCCCGCGAAGAGTGCGAGTGGGCGCTGGTGTGGACGCCTGGCGGCAGTGATCCCGTGGCCGAGAGCTACGTCAACCTGATTCCGACTGCGCAGGGCGGGACCCACGTCAACGGCCTGCGGACCGGCCTCACCGAGGCGCTGCGCGAGTTCTGCGAGTTCCGCAACCTGCTGCCGCGCGGGCTCAAGCTGACGCCGGACGACGTGTGGGCGGGCTGCCAGTATGTGCTGTCGACCAAGATGCACGACCCGCAGTTCGCCGGGCAGACCAAGGAGCGCCTGTCCTCGCGCGAGACCGCCGCCTTCGTCTCGGGCGTGATTCACGATGCCTTCGGTCTGTGGCTGAACCAGCACCCCAACGAGGGCGAGCAGATCGCCCAATGGGTGATCGCCAATGCCAGCGCGCGCCTCAAGCAGAGCCGGCAGGTGGTGCGCAAGAAGGTGACCAGCGGGCCGGCGCTGCCGGGCAAGCTGGCGGACTGCGTGTCGACCGACCTCAACCAGACCGAGCTGTTCCTGGTGGAAGGCGATTCCGCCGGGGGCTCCGCCAAGCAGGCGCGGGATCGCGACACCCAGGCAGTGATGCCGCTGCGCGGCAAGATCCTCAACACCTGGGAGTGCGATGCCGGCGAGGCCCTCGCCAGCCAGGAGATTCACGATATCTCGGTGGCCATCGGTGTCGACCCGGGCAGCGCCGATCTGTCGCAGCTGCGCTACGGCAAGATCTGTGTGCTGGCCGATGCCGACTCCGACGGGCTGCACATCGCCACCCTGCTGTGTGCGCTGTTTCTGCGCCATTACCGGCCGCTGGTGGAGGCGGGGCATATCTACATCGCCATGCCGCCGCTGTACCGGGTGGATGCCGGCAAGCAGGTGTTCTATGCCCTGGACGCTGCGGAGCGCGACGGCATTCTCGACCGCCTGCAGGCCGAACAGCCGCGCACCAAGCTGAGCGTCACCCGCTTCAAGGGCCTGGGTGAGATGAACCCCTTGCAGCTGCGCGAAACCACCATGGCGCGGGACACCCGCCGGCTGGTGCAGCTGACGCTGGATGAGGGGCAGTCCGACCAGACCGTCGACATGCTGCTCAACAAGAAACGCGCCGGCGACCGCAAGGACTGGCTGGAACGCGAAGGCAACCGGGCCGAGGTGTAAGCGACGATGACCGACTTGATTGAAACCGAACGCCTGCCGCTGAGCGTTTTTGCTGAAAAGGCGTATCTCGACTACTCGATGTACGTGGTGCTGGACCGGGCGCTGCCGCATGTGGCCGATGGCCTCAAGCCGGTGCAGCGGCGCATCGTCTATGCGATGAGCGAGCTGGGGCTGTCGGCGGGCGCCAAGTACAAGAAGTCCGCGCGCACCGTGGGCGACGTGCTCGGCAAGTTCCATCCGCACGGGGACACTGCCTGTTACGAGGCGATGGTGACCATGGCGCAGCCTTTCGCCTACCGCTATCCGCTGGTGGACGGGCAGGGCAACTGGGGCTCGCCGGACGACCCCAAGAGTTTCGCCGCGATGCGCTACACCGAGTCGCGCCTGACGCCGTACGCCGCGACCCTGCTGGCGGAACTGGGCAGCGGCACCGCCGACTGGGTGCCCAACTTCGACGGCACGCTGGATGAGCCGAAGTTGTTGCCGGCGCGCCTGCCCAACATCCTGGTCAACGGCACCACCGGCATTGCCGTGGGCATGGCGACGGACATTCCGCCGCACAACCTGCGCGAGCTGGCGAAGGCCTGCATTCACCTGCTGAAGCATCCGGGCGCGGAGATCGAAACCCTGATGGGCTTCGTGCCGGCGCCGGACTACCCGACCGGCTGTGAGATCGTGTCGGAGTCCGCCGATCTGCTCAAGCTCTACCGCACCGGCAACGGCCAGGTGCGGGCCCGTGCGGTGTGGGAGCGCGAGGCCGATACCGGCAACATCATCATCACCGCCCTGCCGCATCAGGTCTCCGGCGCCAAGGTGCAGGAACAGATCGCCGACCAGATGCGCGCCAAGAAGCTGCCGCTGGTGGAGGACCTGCGCGACGAGTCCGACCACGAAAGCCCGGTGCGCATCGTCATCGTGCCGCGCTCCAACCGGGTGGATGTGCCGCAGCTGATGGCGCATCTGTTTGCCACCACCGACCTGGAGAAGAGCTACCGGGTCAACCTCAACATGATCGGCCTGGACGGTCGCCCCAAGGTCAAGAACCTGCGGGAGATCCTGGTCGAGTGGCTGGACTACCGCTTTGCCACGGTGACCCGGCGACTCAACCACCGGCTGGCCAAGGTCAACGACCGCCTGCACCTGTTGGAAGGCCTGCTGATCGCCTTCCTCAACCTCGACGAGGTGATCCGCATCATCCGTCAGGAGGACGAGCCCAAGGCCGTGCTGATGCGCACCTTCGCGCTGTCGGAGCGCCAGGCGGACTACATTCTCGACACCAAGTTGCGGCAATTGGCGCGACTGGAGGAGATGAAGATCAAGGGCGAGCAGGACGCACTCGAAACCGAGCGCGCCGAGCTGGAGCGCCTGCTGGGTGACGATGCCGCGCTGAAGAAGCTGATTGCCCAGGAGATCCGCGAGGACGCCGAGAAGTACGGTGATGACCGCCGCTGCGCGCTCAATGCCGCGCCGCCGGCGCAGGCGATGTCGGCCGAGGCGATCCTGCCGGCCGAGCCCATCACCGTGGTGCTGTCCAAGGCGGGCTGGATCCGCGCCGGCAAGGGCCACGATCTGGACCCCGAGGCACTGTCATACAAGGCCGGCGACGAATACGGACTGCACTGCACCGGCAAGACCAACCAGCTGCTGATCCTGGTGGATGACAACGGCCGCGCCTATACGCTGAACCCGCGCGAGCTGCCGTCGGCCCGCAGTCAGGGGGAGCCGGTGACCACCCGGCTGGACCTGCAGGACGGCGGCAAGATCGTGGCGATGATGCTGGGCGATGCCGGTGACCGCTACGTGGTCGGCTCCACCGAGGGCTACGGCTTCGTGGTGACCCTGGAAAGCCTGCAAGGCCGCAATCGCGCGGGCAAGGCGGCCATCACCGTGGCCAAGGGCGCGGGTCTGTTGCGGCCGGCACGGGTGAGCGGTGACGGGCTGCAACTGGCCATCACCACCGCCGAGGGGCGCCTGCTGCTGTTCCCGGTGGCGGAGCTGCCCGAGTTGCCCAAGGGCAAGGGCAACAAGCTGGTCACGCTGAAAGGGCAGGACCGCATCCTGGCGAGCTGTGTGCTGCCCGCCGACGCCGCGCTGGTGCTCAGCTGTGGCAAGCGCACCCTGACGCTGAAGCCGGCGGACCTGGCGGGCTACAGTGGTGCCCGGGCCAGCCGGGGCAGCCATCTGCCGCGGGGCTTTCAGCGGGTGGACGGGATGGGGATCGAGTGACGCGGGGGCGAGCGTCGATAGGGTGAACCCGGGACTTGAGTTCGCGGTCTGATAGCCCAATATTCCTCCTGTCCATCCGGACGTTCACAGCCAAATACGCCATGAAACGCATTGCCCTGTTCCTGCTGACCAACATCGCCGCCGCGGCGATCGGCTTCGGCATGATGGCCCAGTCCATCGTGCTGCCGATGCTGCTGCGCCTCCCGGAGGCCACCGGTTATGGTCTGGGACAGTCGCTTCTGGCCGCGGGCCTGTGGATGGCGCCTGGCGGACTGATGATGATGATCTTCGCGCCCATCTCGGGCATCCTCATCAACCGGATCGGCGCCAAGATCACCCTGGCGATCGGCGCCGCCATCCTGGGATGCGGCTACCTGCTCGCCTTCTTCCTCATGGACGCGGCCTGGAAGCTGATGCTGGCCTCGATCGTGTGTGCCATCGGTGTGGGGGTCGGCTACGCGGCGATGCCGACCCTGATCATGGGATCGGTGCCGGCCACCGAAGCCGGTGCCGCCGTGGGACTCAACGGACTCATGCGTTCGCTGGGCACCACCGTCGCCTCCGCCGTGATGGCACTGATCCTGGCCAGTGCCACGATCTCGCTCGGCGGCACCGAGGTGCCCGACCAGTCGACGTTCACCTGGTGCTTCCTCGTTGCCGCGGCCGCCGCCTTCGTCGGCATGGCGATCACACTGACCATCCCCTCGCGTCGCGGATCGTCGAATGTGCCGGAGGAGCAACCGCTTCCGGCTCGGGGCTGATCCAGATCCGGGTTGCGGTCATCGCCCAGATCAGGGACGCAGGGGCGGGAAATACGACTCGGCACCCAGTGCGCGAACGTCGTCGAGCCATCCCGAACCGTAGGCCTCGACGGTCCGCACCGAATCCGGCTCCTCCAGATTCCAGGCCTGTCGTTTGTAGGTCCAGTTCGTTGGTTGCAGACGGT
>CAKZHZ010000113.1 GCA_936928855.1 uncultured Polycyclovorans sp. | reverse complement strand
CTCGGCCTGGTGGCCGTGTCGACCGTGGTGGTGTTGCTCGTCCCGGAGACCCGTGGGCGCCGACCGGGCAAGCTGCGACCGATGCCGCTGGGCGTGCCCGCCGACATGCGCGTCTACTTCATGCGCGCATCGCTGCTGGGCTTCGCCGGCTTCCTCCAGTTCTTCGCCGCGACGTTCGACGGCGACCGCGTGGAGGTCATCCACGCGGTCGGTGGGGGGTGACCCTGTCAGCGAGCACTGCCCGCTGACAGGGGTTCAGACCCCGTCCTGGACGATTTCGGCGGGCGTCAACAGCGGCAGCGACACGGTGCCGCCCAGGGTCACGGCGGGCAGGATCAGGTCCCGCGACCAGGTGATCGGGTACTGCGCGTGGAAGCCGTAGGTCAGCAGCCCGAGCTCGGCCCCCGGCGCGAGTCGCTCGGCGATGCCGGTCAGGTCGAGGCTGTGGGTGCCGAAGCCCCGAACCGGGGTCAACTGATCGTCGATCAGGTCCCAGCGTGCCTCGCCCGGCAGACGCTGTCCCAGGCCGAGGAACAGAATGGGGTCGCATGCCCCCAGCGCCAGCGGTGTGGGGCAGCTTTCCAGCCCCAGGCCGCCGACCGGGCTGAGCGAGATCTCGGCGGTGGGGATGCCGGCCAGCACGGCCCCTTCCTCCGGCACTGTCATCAGCACCTGATCGGCCAGCAGCAACTCGCGGATGCTGCTGCCCAGCAGGCTGCCAACGATGCCGAGCACACTGTTGAACTGCGGCGTGCTGTCGTCGATGGGGAACGTGGTGCCCCCGTGTTTGACGTCGCGGACGGTGACTGCGTCGCCTTCGGCCAGGCTCATGCAGACATTGCGTCCGGTGGGCAGCGCTGCGGCAACGCGTCCTCCCTTGCCCTGCAGCTTCTCCTCGAACCAGGCAAACATGGCGTCGTCGAGGTTGATACTGCCGCAACTGCGCGAGCCGCCAGCGTCCTGGAAGGCGGGAATGGTCAGGGCGGCGTAGAACGGGTCCAGCGCGGTCTCGACACCTTCCGGCAGCGCCACCGGCAGCAGGTGGCCGGTCTGGTGGGTCAGCAGGCGGACATCGCCGCCGCGGGCCTTGAGGCAGGCATAGTTGCCAGCGCCGTCATTGAAGTTGAACAGGGTGTCGCGGAAGCCCTGGGTGATCAGCGCATCAATGCGCGCAAATGGGCGTGGCGGCACATTGAGCGGATCGGGCTGGGCGAGGATGAAGTCCTGCGGGCCGGCCGGCGCGCCGTCGCAGAAATAGCGGACGCTGTGATAGTTGAAGTAGTTGCGTCCCGGTTCCGGGAAGACGTTGGTGACGGCGCCCTGGACCAGGGTTTCGACGATGGCGGTGTCCTGATTGGTTAGCGTGGGCGACACCGCGTTCAGCAGCGCCGGGATGTCCCCCGACGGCAGGTTGCCAAGGGCCCCCAGCAGGGTGGTGAGGCCGCTGGCCTCGCCCCCGGCCACCAACGCGAGCACCCAGCCCGACTTGATCACGTCGTGGGGATTGAGCGCATACACCAGGTCGTGGGGGGTGATATCCGGCGCGATGACCCGCAGCCGTTGTGCCGGGTCTGCCCCGGCCAGCAGGAACTGATACATGCCACCGTAGGAGCCACCGAAGCTGCCGACCATCATCGAGCCGTCACCGCGGCGGCGCAGGCCCGGGAGCTGTTCGGCCCAGTCGAGAATGGCGATGAGGTCCTGTCCCTCGGTGTCCGGGCCCATCACGCGCACACTGCCACCGGACTGGCCGAATCCACGCTGATCGATGGAGATGACGTAGTAGCCGGCTTCGGTGAGACGAGCGATGAAACCACTGCGCGTGGTCTGACGCGCGCCGCCATAGCCGTGACCCTGCAGCACCAGGGGATAGGTCTCTCCGGCCACCAGCTGGTCGGGCTCGAACACTTCGAAGGAAATGTCCACGCCATCCACCGGGGAGGCCAGAACGACATGGTCCTGCGTGCCGGCGCGGCTCTCGGTGATCGGGTTCTGCGGCACGTCGGGCGGCGAGAGGGTGTCGCCGCCGCAGGCTGCGAGCAGGAGGGAAAGCGTCAGGGTCAGGCCCGCGCGCGACGCGCGGCCAAGGCGGGGGTTCAGCATGTTGGAGCTCCTCTTCGAGGTCTGGTGACGGCCTCGTCTGGGGGGCATCGTCACATATCCGACATGCGAGCGGCCCGGTTCGGGCTGCATTCAGGATGAATTTACTAGGGTCCGGGCGTTACCTTCGGGGTTTGGCGCGGCTGCGGAACCCCTCTTAGACTGGGGCGGTCCCTCGTGTTCCCCCCGCGCCCATCCGCTCTCAAGGCGAGACCCATGGCCAAGAAACTGAAAATCGTGCTCTCCGTCGCCGGCATCCTGCTGGCTCTACTCATCGGTGCGGCCATCGCGCTGCCGATGCTGATTGACCCCAACGACTACCGCGACACCATTGCCAAGGCGGTGGAGAAGAACACCGGGCGTAGCTTCAAGCTGGGGCAGATCGAGCTCAAGGTGTTCCCCTGGATCAAGCTGCGCGTCAGCGACGCGGAGCTGGGCAATGCCCCGGGCTTCGGCGATGCACCCTTTGCCCGTGTCGGCACGGTGGATGTCGGCGCCCGGCTCATGCCGCTGCTGCTCGACCGGCGGCTGGAGGTCAGCACGGTGACGCTCAGCGGCCTGCTGCTCAACCTTGAAAAGCGGGCCGATGGGGTCGACAACTGGTCGGATCTGGCCGGCTCAGGAGACAGCGAGACGGAAGCGGCCGACGCCGGGGCGGAAGCGGGCGGGGGTTTCGACCCCCAGGGCCTGGATATCGCAGGTGTGTTGGTCGAGGATGCAACGCTGCGCTACACCGATGCCCAGGCGCCGCTGTCGGTGGTGGTGAGCAACCTCCGCCTGGAGACCGGAGCGCTGTCCGCCGGCAAGCCAATGGACGTCGATACCGCGCTGGAACTGTCGCTGGATGATCCGGGCTTGAAAGCGGCCCTGGCGTTGTCCGCCCGGGTGATCCCCGACGAGGCCTTCGACCGCGTGGCTCTGGAGGATATCGCGCTCAAATTGAGTGTCGATGGCCGCCAGTTGGTGGCGCAGAGTGATGTCGATGCCGTGCTGACGCTGGACGGCAACGTGGTGGCGAGGCTCTCCGAGCAGGTGTTCAGTGTCAGCGGGCTGCGGCTGGCGGCCACCGGCACTGGCGCCACCCTCATGGAGGGCAAGCCGCTGGGGGCGGCACTGACGCTTAACGGCGATATCGAGGCCGACCTCAAGCGCGGCCAGGTCGATGCCCGCAATCTCGCGCTTGCGGTGCAGACCGGCGGCAAGGACACGCCCAATCCGATGGACCTCAAGGCCAGTGCCACGCTGACCGGCAACCCGGCCGTCACCCTTGAGGGCATGGTTCTCAAATGGGCGGATCTGGCGCTCAACGGCGAGGCCGAGGGCGGCCCGATCAAGCGTCCCGCCACCCTGGCCCTGAAGTCGTCGGTGAACTATCACGGCGATCAGGGAACCGCCGCGCTGGAGGATCTGGTGCTGGATCTGGCCGGTGTGAACCTGCGCGGGGCGCTCGATGTGCGGGCCCTGAATACCGATGCGCCACAGGCCGCCGGTACCCTGCAGGTGGCGACGTTCTCGCCACGGCAGGTGATGGACCAGCTCGGCATCACCTATCCCACTCGTGATGGCGAGGTGCTGTCCAAGGCATCGCTGTCAACGGCCCTGGAGGCGAGCCCGACACGGGCGGCGTTGAAGAACCTCAAGCTCCAGCTGGATGACACCACCGCAGCAGGCAGCGTCACCGTGCGCGACTTCGCGACGCAGTCGCTGGCCTTTGCGCTGGACGTCAACGGCATTGACGTTGATCGCTACCTGCCGCCGGAGTCCGACGGCGCCCACACCGGCGACAAGCCGGCTGGCGATACCGGATCAATCAACGACATCCGCCTGCCCACCGAGGTGCTCGATGACCTCAATGCCGATGGCACGCTGCGCATCGGCACGCTCAAGGTCAGTGGCGTGACCCTGACCGACGCCAAGGTCACGCTCAGTGGCCCGGCAGGGCAACCCAAACGGCAGCAGATCAGCGCCAAGCTCTACGGCGGCACCGTCAACCTGGACAACCGCTACACGCCTGGCAGCACCCCGCGCTACGCCCTGCAGACCGAACTCGATGCCCTCAAGATCGCACCGTTCCTGGCCGACTTGCTGGGACAGGACTACGTGTCCGGCATGGGGCGCATCCGACTCGATCTGACCAGTGCGGGTGAAACCGTCGGTGCCCTGCGGCAGGCGCTGAACGGCCAGCTGTCGTTCGAATTGCGTGACGGCGCCGTCAAGGGCTTCAACCTGGCGCAGGTGTTGCGGCGGGGTGAAGCCATGCTGGCGGGCAACATGGTGGCGGCGCGGGAGGCGGCCAACACCACAGAAGCAACCGATTTCGCCTCGTTCTCGGCGGCCGCGCAGATCGTCAATGGCGTGCTCAAGACCGACAGTCTGGCGGCGGCCAGCCCGCTGTTCCGGCTGGCCGGCGGGGGTGAGGTGGACCTGGCGAAGGAGACGATCAACTTCCTCGCCAAACCCACCGTGGTGGAAACGGCGACGGGACAGGACGGCAAGGCACTGGACGCGCTGAAGGGCCTGACGATTCCGATCCAGCTCACCGGCAACCTGTTCGCCCCGAAGGTGCGGCTCGATATCCAGGAGGCGCTGCAGCAGAAGGCGCTGGATGGCGCACGCGAAAAGCTGGACGCCGAAAAGGAGCGCGTGCAGGAAAAGATCGACGCCGAAAAGGACCGTGCCCGCGAGAAGCTGCAGGAAAAGCTGGAAGACAAGCTGGGCTCCGGCGCCGGCGATGCCCTGCGGGGCCTGCTGGGCGGCAGCCGCAAGGCCACGCCGGCACCGACGCCCGCGCCGACCTCGGCGCCTGCCGACGTGCCGGCGGCAGACAGTGACAGCGACGCCGACGACGCCGGCACGTGACCGCCACGTCGTTCGCCGACCGTGTGCTGCAGTGGTTCGCCCGGCACGGACGGCACGATCTGCCGTGGCAGCACCCGCGCTCGCCGTATCGGGTCTGGGTCTCGGAGATCATGCTGCAGCAGACCCAGGTTGCGACCGTCATCCCGTACTTCGCGCGGTTCATGGCGCGCTTTCCCGATGTCGCCACCCTGGCATCGGCCTCGGTCGATGACGTGCTCGCGGAGTGGTCCGGGCTGGGCTATTACGCACGTGGACGCAACCTGCACGCCTGCGCACGCGCACTGCGTGCCGGGTATGGCGATCGGTTTCCCCAGACGGTGGCGGCGTGGGAGGCCCTGCCGGGCGTCGGCCGTTCCACGGCCGGGGCCATCGTGGCGCAGGCCTTTGATCGCCCGGCGGCCGTACTCGACGGCAATGTTCGCCGGGTGCTGGCCCGGCACGCCGGTATCGAAGGCTGGCCCGGCCGGCCGGCCGTGCTGGCACGGTTGTGGGCGGAGGCCGAAGTCCGCCTGCCCACCTCCAAGCATGCGGACTATGCCCAGGCCATGATGGATCTGGGGCACCGCGTCTGCACCGCGCGCCGTCCCGACTGTGCGGTCTGCCCGGTACGCGATGACTGTTTCGCGGTGCACCACGATGCGCAGGGGCGGCTGCCGGGCGCACGCCCGCGCCGCCCGCGCCCGCAGCGGGCGGCCTGGCTGGCGCTGGTGCGCAATGGCGATGGCCGGCTGTGGCTGCAGCGCCGCCCGCCTCGCGGGATCTGGGGGGGCTTGTGGTGCCCGCCGGTGCTGGAAGGTCCTCCCGAGCTGCAGCAGTGGCAGGCCGGATGGCCGTCATTGCAGCTGTCGGCCGAAGACGGCCTGACGGTGGACCACGCCTTCACCCATTTCGATCTGGCGCTGACCGTTCGAGAGGGGCGGGCCGACCTTGCACCGGACCTTGAGGCCGGGGCATGGTCTACAATTGACGACGCCCTGCAGCGCGGGCTTCCCGCACCGGTGCGACGCGTGCTGCAGGCGCTTTCGCCCGAACCAACGAGTGTTCCATGAGCCGTACTGTCCACTGCATCAAGCTCGACCGAGAAGCCGAGGGCCTGCCGCGGCCGCCGCTGCCTGGCGCGCTCGGGCTCAAGCTGTACGAGCAGGTTTCGCAGGAGGCCTGGCAAGGCTGGATCGAGCATCAGACGCGACTCATCAACGAATACCGGCTGGTCCTCTCCGATGCCAAGTCCCGGCGGTTCCTGATGGAGGAACTGGAGAAGTACTTCTTTGGTGGCGGTGAATTGGCCAGCACGGGCTACACCCCGCCACCTTCGGCTTGACGCCTCGCGGCTGCGCGGCTTTAATACGCGGCCCTCGGGTGCAACGCCCGGGCAGCGTCAACGTTTTCAGTATCCGGCCAAGTAGCTCAGTCGGTAGAGCAGGGGATTGAAAATCCCCGTGTCGGCGGTTCGATTCCGTCCTTGGCCACCATTATCCGGCTCGCCGCGCATCAGGTGACCGTACGTTCCCCCAGGGTGTCGAGAAAGGCCTGCAGCGAGGGCCCCGGCAGGGCGTCGCGCAAGCCCACGCGGTACAGGGTGCGTTCCAGTTTGAGCTTTCGCATCGGGATGATCGCCAGCCGTCCGGCCTGCAGTTCCGTCCGGATGGCAAGTGACGACAGAAAGGCGAGGCCGCCGCCAGCGGCAACCACCTGTTTGATGGCCGAGCCGCTGGCGAGGGTCATCGCCGGACGCAGGCTCAGCCTTTCACGTGCCAGCGCCAACTCGGTGACCGCCCGGGTTCCGGAGCCGACCTCGTGCATCAACAGCGGCCATTCGGCCAGTTCGGTGACTGCCAGCGGCGCCCGAAGGGTGGCGGGATGGTCCGGTGCGGCGATCAACACCAGTTCGTCGCGGGCGAACTCAAGGTACTCCAGTTGCTCGTTGGCGACGATGCCTTCGGTGAAGCCAATGTCGATCTCCCCCGCAATCAGGCCGCTTTCCACCGCGCCGGTATTGGCGACCTGCAGCACCACTTCAACCGCCGGGAACCGCCGGCGGAATGCGGCCAGCAGTTCGGGCAGGAGGTAGCTGCCGGTGGTGCGGCTGGCCCCGATCCGGACCTGTCCCCGGACGTGATCCCGCAGGTCGACGATGGCGCGCTCGGCATCCGCCTCGATGGCGAAAAGCCGGTTGGCGTACCCCAGCAGGACCTGCCCGGCCTCGGTCAGTCTGACCCCGCGTGGCAGGCGGTCGAACAGCCGCACGCTCAGGGCCTGCTCAAACTCGATGAGCTGTTTGGAAGCGGCGGACTGGCTGATGTGCAGGGACTGGGCGCCGGCGCTGACGCTGCTGTGCGTGGCGACGGCGCGGAAGATGGCCAGGTGGTTGAGGTTCATCGAGGCGTATGATGTATGAAGAAAATAGATGGCTAGTATGCAAATTATATGTTTTATTGATATCAGCGGCGGCCCTACACTGAGTGCCCCATTAAGACTGGAGCGCGCAACGTGGCCGAACAGAAAGCAACCAACGTGTACTGGCATGAAGGCGAGGTGACGCGCGCCGAGCGCGCCCAGTTGCTCGGCCAGAAGGGCGCGACGATCTGGTTCACGGGGCTCTCGGGTTCCGGCAAGAGCACGGTGGCCGTGGCGCTGGAGAAGGCGCTCCATCAGCAGGGCCGGCTGGTCTACCGTCTGGATGGCGACAACGTGCGCCTGGGCATCAACAAGAACCTCGGCTTCTCCGCCGAGGACCGTGCGGAAAACATCCGCCGTATCGGCGAGATCGCCAAGCTCTTCGTCGATGCTGGCGTCATCGTCCTGTCGAGCTTTGTGTCGCCCTATCGTGCCGATCGCGACATGGTGCGCAAGCTCCACGACGACGGCGGCATGGATTTCGTCGAAGTGTTTGTCGACGTTCCGCTGGCCGAAGCGGAAAAGCGCGACCCCAAGGGGCTCTACAAGAAGGCGCGTGCGGGTGAAATCAAGAACTTCACCGGCATCGATGACCCCTACGAGGCGCCGTCGCGCCCGGAGCTGGTGTTGCCGAGCCACGAGATGAGCCTGGAACAGGAAGTGAACGCGCTGATCGACCTGTTGCGTCAGCGCCAGATCCTGTCGGCCTGAGCGCCGCCCCACCCCAATCGAATCACGAGAGGACACCCCATGATTTCACCGCACGGTTCTGACACCCTGAATCCCCTCTACGTCGCCGATGACGCGGCGCGCGCCGCCCTGCTGGCGGAGGCGGAAACGCTGCCGTCGCTGCTGCTCAATTCCGCCGCCGCTGCCAATGCCGTGATGATGGGCGCGGGCTACTTCAATCCGCTGACCGGGTACATGAACCTGGCCGATGCCCTGTCGGTGGCGGAGTCCATGCGGACCGCCAGCGGATTGTTCTGGCCGGTGCCGGTGCTCAACCTGACCCGGGAAACCGGCATCGAGGCGGGCAGCCGTATCGCGTTGCGCGACCCCAACGTCGACGGCAATCCGGTGCTCGCGGTGATGGACGTTGCCGCGGTGGAGACGGTCACCGACGCCCAGATCCAGGGCATGGCGGAAAAGATCTTCCGCACGCTCGACCCCAAGCATCCCGGCGTCGCCACCTTTACCGGTCTCGGCAACACGGTACTCTCCGGGCCGATTCAGGTGCTGAACTACAGCTACTTCCCCGGCGAGTTTCCCGATACCTTCCGGACCGCGGTGGAGATTCGCAGCGAGATCGCCTCGCGCGGCTGGGAGACCGTGGTGGCGTTCCAGACGCGCAACCCCATGCATCGCGCCCACGAAGAGCTGTGCCGCATGGCCAAGGAGCGCCTGAACGCCGACGGCATCGTCATTCACATGCTGCTGGGCAAACTGAAGAAGGGCGACATTCCCGCCGACGTGCGCGATGCCTGCATCCGCAAGATGGTGGAGGTGTACTTCGAGCCGAACACGGTGATGGTGACGGGCTACGGCTTCGACATGCTCTATGCCGGGCCGCGCGAGGCCGTACTGCATGCGGTGTTCCGCCAGAACATGGGGGCCACCCACCTCATCGTCGGTCGCGACCATGCCGGGGTTGGCAGTTACTACGGCCCGTTTGATGCGCAGACCATCTTCGAGCAGGAGGTTCCGGAGGGCGCGCTCAAGATTCAGATCTTCGGCGCCGACAACACCGCCTGGAGCAAGAAACTCAATCAGGTGGTGATGATGCGGGAGGCGCCGGATCATGTGCCCGAGGACTTCATCAACCTTTCCGGCACCAAGGTGCGCGAGATGCTGGGCCAGGGTATTGCCCCGCCGCCCGAGTTCTCACGTCCGGAAGTGGCGCGGATTCTGATGGACTATTACCGCTCCACCGAGGGCTGAGCATGGCCTTCATCGACGTCTTCAATGGGGATGCCGACGGCATCTGCGCGCTGACCCAGCTGCATCTCGCACAGCCTCGGGAAGCGCGACTCGTGACGGGCGTCAAGCGCGACATCGCGCTCCTCAAGGGGCTCGATGTCGCGGCCGGGGACCAGGTGACGGTGCTCGACATCTCGCTGGACAAGAACCGTGATGCCCTGGTGGGCATCCTCGACGCCGGTGCCCGCGTGACGTACTTCGATCACCATTTCGCCGGGGATATTCCGCAGCGGGAAGGTCTCGAGGTGCACATCAACGAGGCGGCGGATGTCTGCACCAGCCTGCTGGTCAACGGCTACCTGAAGAATCGGTTTGCGGCCTGGGCCGTGGTGGGGGCCTTCGGTGACAACCTGCGGCAGAGCGCCGAGGCCATCGCGCGGCCGATGGGGCTGAGCGCGTCGCAGCTGCAGCAGCTTGAGGCGCTCGGAACCTACATGAATTACAACGGCTACGGCGAGCGGGTGGAGGATCTCCATTTTGCGCCCGAAGCGTTGTTTCAGTTGGTCAGCCGCTTTCTCAGTCCGTTCGCCTTCATCGAAGAGGCGCGGGCGCAGTTCGAGCAGCTCGCCGACGGCTACCGCACCGACATGGGCAAGGCGCAGGCGGCGACCGCCGCGCCGGGGTCCACCGATCATGCGGCGTTGTTCGTGCTGCCGGATGCGCCGTGGGCGCGGCGGGTCAGCGGTGTCTGGAGCAACGATCTGGTGAATCAGTTCCCGGATCGGGCGCATGCGGTGCTGACCGAAAAGCGAACCGGAGGCTACCTCGTCAGCGTGCGCGCACCGTTGAATCGCAAGCAGGGCGCGGACGCGCTGTGCCGCCAGTTTCCCACCGGCGGGGGGCGTGCGGCAGCGGCCGGCATCAATGACCTGCCGGCAGACCGCCTGGGCGACTTCATCCGTGCCTTCACCGGCCAGTTCGCCGTCTGAGGCGGTCTTGTCGGCTGGTCGCGGCGCGATCCCGTAGTATCCCGGGCGTTCCCCTGAACGGAGCCGATACGGTGTCCTCCGCCCCGAATATCCTGTTGGTACACGGCGCCTGGCATGGCGCCTGGTGCTGGGAGCGTCAGTTCGCGCCCTGGTTGCGTGAGCGTGGTTTCGCGGTCGAATGCCTGGACCTGCCGGGGCACGGTGTGCCCGGCCCGAAGCGCATCCCGTGGTTGTCGGTGAGCGACTACGCCGATGCAGTGGTAGCTGCCATCGAGCGCTCCCCGGGACCGGTGGTGGTGGCGGGGCACTCGATGGGGGGCTTCGTGGTCCAGCACGTGATGGCGCGTCGTCCCGCCAATCTGATGGGCGCCGGGCTCGTGGCCTCGGCACCGCCACGCGGCGTGGTCGGGGTGGTGCTGCACTTGCTCAAGGCCCGGCCCGTGGACTTTCTGCGCACAGTCTTCACCTTCGACCTCTATCAACTGGTGAAGTCGCGGGCTGCTGCCCAGGCCATGTTCTACAGCGAACGGCTGCCGCCGGCCGAGGTTGATGCGCATTGGCGGGCGCTGCAGAACGAGTCCTACCGCGCCTTCCTCGACATGCTGATGCTCGACCTGCCACAGCCGGGACGTGTGGACCCTGCCTTGCCCAAGTGGGTTGTTGGCGGTGCCCTCGACACCATCTTCCCGCCGCCGGATATCGAGGCCACGGCACGGACCTATGGCGTGGAGGGCAGGATCTATCCCGGCATGGCGCACAACCTGATGCTCGATATCGGGTGGCAGCAGGTCGCCGAGGACTTTGCCGCCTGGATCTCGACCCTGCGCCAGACGCCGGGGTAGCGCCTCAGTCCTCGGGTGTTTCCAGCCGCGGCTGAGGCGGGTTTTCGAAGATGCGGGCCACCAGCGACAGGAAGTGGACACCCATGTCCAGCTCCGCAGGGCTCATGTAATCGACCGCCCAGCGCATCAGGGACTGTCCGTTACTCACCATCTGCTGCATGAAGCGCTCGCCCTTCGGCGTCACCCGGATCAGTTTCTCGCGCCCGGAGTCCGGGTCTTCCATGATCTGCACCAGGTTCAGCGGCGGCTTGGCCATCGAGCGCAGGGCCTTGGACACCGAGCTGCTGGTGATGTCGAACCAATCCATCATCGCGCGCTCCACGTCCTTGCGACGGATCAGTTTTCCGTCGACGCCGCGGGAGCGGATCAGCCACATGATCACCGTCTGATGGCGGTTGAGTGCCTTGCCGGAACGCAGGGTGTCCTCAATGGTCATCCCCACCGTGTAGTGGATGGGGTAGAACAGCTCCAGCAATTCCCGCGGGCCGTCCTTGCGCGGAATGGAGCGGACTTCCGTGTTTTGAGGGGCGCGTTTCTTCTGCGTCACGTCGTTCCTTGTGCGATGAACGGTTGGGTGATCCGGGACGCAACTTTCTCCCTGCTGCCCGGTAGTTGCCAGATGCTGAAATAGTTATCAATGGAAAACAAGATGATAAATCTATTATGTCTTGTTGAACACTATTTCTATATATACACTTATGCTCCGTCTGGCGGGCCTGATCTGGCGGGGTGATGCCGGGCGGCTGGCCGAGATCAAGCGTCAGCCCTCG
>CAKZHZ010000112.1 GCA_936928855.1 uncultured Polycyclovorans sp. | reverse complement strand
ACACCAACGACGGGTCGGGTCACGGCGGGCACGGCGGCCAAGGTGGCAAAGGCGGCCTCGGCTCCGACGGCGGAGACGGTGGCAAGGGCGGCAACGGCTCATCGGTGAACGGCAACGGCTACGGCAGCAGCGGCGGCGACGGGGGAGACGCCGGCGCAGGCGGCGAGGGCGGATCGGGCGGCACCGGATCGATCGCGCACGGCATGATCCACACAGGTTTCGTCACGGCGCTCGATGTCGTGCACGCGGTGCCCGACGCAACGCTCATCCACGTCGAGGGCGAGGCCCGCTGCAAGCCCAAGACCAGTCGCGGCTACACGCTGCTGGAGATTCGCCACCGGGTGATCAACCAGCGCGGCGAACAGGTCGCGGATTTCACCGAAACCGTGTGCTTCCTGCCGCCCAAGCCGGCCGCATGAGCGCCCTTGCGGGCGTCACCGTCCTCGACCTGTCGCGGCTCATGGCCGGCCCGTACGCCGCGATGGCGCTGGCGCATTACGGCGCGCGGGTGATCAAGGTCGAGTCCCTCGCCGGCGAGGAAGGCCGCGGCTTCGGCCCGCCGTTCTGCGGCGAGGTGGCCTCGCTGTTCATGATGAGCAACCGCGGCAAGGAATCGCTGTGTCTGGACTTCCGCAAGCCGGCCGGCCGCGAGGTGCTGGAAAAACTGGTGGCGCGCGCCGACGTGCTGATCCACAGCTTCAGGCCCGACTTCGCCGAGCGTCAGCGCCTGCGCTTCGAGGACCTGGCGCCGATCAATCCGCGCCTGGTGCATTACTCGGTCTCGGCCTACGGCAGCGACAGCGCGTACCGGCTCAAGCCGGCCGTGGACAGCGTGATCCAGGGCGTGGCGGGCGGCTTCTACGGCGCGGGCGAGGAGAAAGACCCGCCGATCCGCAACAGCCTGCCGATCGTGGACGTGGCCTCCGGCATGTGCGGTGTCAACGGCATTCTCGCCGCGCTGATGGAACGCGAGAAGAGCGGCCGCGGCCAGGCCGTGGAACTCACGCTCATGTCGACCATGCTCAACTTCCTCGGCAGCAAGATCGCCGAAGCCAGTATCGACGGCCGCTGCGAACGCGAGATCAATCCCGCCATCGTCGCGCCCAGCCGGCATTTTCAGGGTTCGGATGGGCGCTGGTTCGCATTCACCGTCATCAACGACGTCGCCTTCGCCCGGTTTTGCCAGGTGGTCGGGCATCCGGAATGGCAAGCCGAAGCACGCTTCCGCGACAACGCCGCGCGCATCCGTCACCGCCCCGAACTGCTGGCGATGCTCGCCGACATTTTCCTGAGCCGCACCGCGCAGGACTGGATCGACGCACTGGACAGCGCCGACATTCCCGCCGGTCCGGTCAACACCGTGCCGGACATGCTGGCCGACCCGGTGCTGCGCGCGCTGCTCATCGAACAGGCCGACGTGCCGGGACTGCCGCAACCGCAATTTCCGGTGCGCAGCCAGCGCGGCACGGCTGACGTCGCCGCGCTGCGACGCGCACCCGGTCTTGGCGAACACAGTGGGGCCGTGCTCAGCGAACTCGGCTACGACGCGGCGCAGATCGGGCAGATGACCCGGGACGCCATCACCCGCCTCGGCGGGCCGCCCCGATTACAGGAATGAAACACCCCCTCAACAGCGGACAACCTCCAAAATGAAAAAACGCGAAGCAGTCATCGTCGGCGTCGCCGACGTTCCCCTGCAAAACGGCAAGGTGACCGAGTCACTGTCCGTGCTACAGGTTCAGGCGCGCGCAGCGCGCGACGCCCTGAAGGACGCCGGCCTGTCGATGGGCGATGTCGACGGCCTGCTGACCGCCGGCATGTGGGGCGTGCCCGGCCCCGGCCAGTTGCCGACGCTCACCCTGGCCGAATACTTCGGCATCACGCCGCGCTACATGGATGCCACCAACATCGGCGGTTCGGCGTTCGAGGCCTTCGTGGCGCACGCGGCAACGGCGATCGAAGCCGGCCGCTGCGATGTGGCATTGATCACCTACGGCAGCACGCAGAAGAGCGAGAAGAGCCGCAACCTCGCCGGCCGCCCCTCGGTGCTGACCATGCAGTACGAAACGCCCTGGGGCATGCCGACGCCCGTCGGCGGCTATGCCATGGCGGCGAAGCGCCACATGCACGAGTACGGCACCACGTCCACGCACCTGGCCGAAATTGCGGTCGCGACGCGCAAGTGGGCACAGCGCAACCCGGCCGCGACGATGCGCGACCCGCTGACCATCGACGACGTGTTCGCCAGCCCGATGATCTCGGACCCGCTGCACCTGCTGGATTCCTGTCTGGTCACCGACGGCGGCGGCGCCATCGTCATGACCACCGCCGAGCATGCCAAGGCGCTCGGCCGCCCACCGGTGTACGTGCGGGGCTATGGCGAGTCGAACACGCACTGGACGATGTCCGGAATGCCCGACCTCGCGCGCCTCACGGCGGCGGAAGTTGCCGGACGCGAGGCGTTCCGCATGGCCGGCATCGGCCATGATGCAATCGACGTCGCGCAGATCTACGACTCGTTCACCATCACCGTGCTGCTGACCCTGGAGGCGCTGGGCTTCTGCAAGCGCGGCGAAGGCGGTGCGTTCGTCTCGGACCAGCGGACCGCCCCCGGCGGCGCCTTTCCGCTCAACACCAGCGGCGGCGGCCTGTCCTGCTGCCACCCCGGCATGCTCGGCATTTTCCTGCTGATCGAGGCGGTGCGGCAGCTGCGCGGTGAGTGCGGCAAACGCCAGGTGCAGAACGCGCGCACCGCGCTGGTCCACGGCACCGGCGGCACGCTGTCCAGCGGCGCCACCTGCATTCTTTCGCGGAGCTGATCCCCATGTACGACAAACCCCTGCCGGTCATTGACCCCGAGAGCCAGCCCTACTGGGACGCCCTCAAGCAGCATCGGCTGCTGCTCAAGCACTGCCGCGCCTGCCAGCGCTTCCATCACTATCCGCGCGAACTCTGCCCGCACTGCCATTCCGACGACCTGGAATGGAAGCAGGCCGCCGGCACCGGCCGCATTTACACGTACACGGTGGCGCGGCGCCCGGCCGGCCCCGCGTTCAAGCCCGACGCGCCCTACGTCGTCGCCCTGGTCGAACTCGACGAAGGCCCGCGGATGATGACCAACATCGTCACGACCGACGTTGCGTCGGTGCGCATCGACCAGCGGGTCACCGTGCAGTTTGACGATGTGACGCCGGAGGCCACGCTGCCCAAGTTCACGGTGAGTGCCGTCTGAGGGCTTCGTCGAACATGAGGCGGGAAGGAGATGCGCGGAGCATGAAGACGCGGCGGTGCCCATCGTCGTCAACGCAGCAGCCTCTGCGTCGACGGCGGTCGCTGAGTCCCCGCGCCTGCGGGCGCGCCGCACTTCCGCTGCTCGCCCTGTGGTCGGCGGCGGCCTTGCATCCGGCAACGGGCTGGGCCGCCAGCGGCCTCGCGCCCCTGGGCACCGGCGCCGTGCAGAACGGCCTGGCGGGCGCCGGGGCCGCTGACGCCGCTGATGCGTTCTCCAGCGTGCGCAATCCGGCCGCCGGCGCGCGCCTGGAGACGCAGCTCGTCATGGGTCTGGACCTCGGGCGCCCGGACGGTCGCATCCGGGCCGAGGATGCCGGGACGGGACTGGGCGTGTTCGCCTTCTCATCGCAATCGCAACAGTCGGTCTCGGGCTTGCTGCCGGGGCCCCAGTTCGCCTACAACCGGCGTCTCACACCGCGCTCGGCTTTGGGCCTCTCGCTGAATTTCGCCGGATTTGCCGCCGAGGCCAGCGGCGGCAGCGCCACGTTCGGCGGCGCGACACCGGTGATCTCTGCCCGCTGCCAGGGACTGCTCGGCGGCGGAGCGCCGGTGCCCGGCAGCACCGATGCCCTCGGGCTCTGTGGCAACAGCCGCAGCACCCTGAAACTGCAACTGGCGCAGGGGTTTCTGGCCGCACACTATGCCCACAGCTTCGATCACGGCCTGAGCCTGGGACTTGCCCCGGTGCTGGCCGTCCAGGCGCTGCGCGCCGACGGCTTCGGGGCCCTGGCCAATTTCTCCAATGATCCGGCAGCCACGAGCGACCGCGGCACCGGCCTCTACTGGGGACTGGGCGCACGCTTGGGCCTCCTTTGGCAGGTGGCCGATACCTTCACCGTGGGCGCCGGTTACCAGACGCCGATCCGAATGCGCGGCTCGGACCGTTATGCAGGGCTGATGCCGGGCGGCACCCTGGACGTGCCCTCCAGCCTCAACGCGGGCATCGCGCTGGGCCCTTTTGCCCGACAGCGTCTGCTGATTGATGTCGAGCACATCCGCCACGAAGACAGCCGCGCCCTGTCCAACCGGGTCGACGCGCAACGCCTGACCGAGCAATGTCTGTTGCCTCGCCTGGTGCAGCTTTCGCGTCCTCGGGCACCGGCCGCTGGCCCCTCGCCAGACTGCTTTGGTGGCGCACACGGCGCCGGGCTGGGCTGGCGCAATCTGACCGTCTACAAGATCGGTTACGAGTACACGCACGGGCCGGTGCAGCTGCGGCTCGGCTACGCGCACAGCGAGCGGCCGATGGGCGTCGACCAGGTGCTGGCCTCGATGGTGGCACCCGCCACCAGCCGTCGCCATCTGGCGCTCGGGCTGTCCTGGGCTGCCTCGTCCCGCTGGGGGTTCGACCTGATGCTGCAACGCGCGTTGCCCGAAGCGATTGAAGGACGCAACCCCCTGAGCCAGGTTCAGGTTCAGCTGCTGCCGCCGGGCGTCGACGCCAGCAGCGATGGCACCGATCAACGCCTGCGCACTGAACTCGATGTCTGGCAGCTGGGCCTGAGCCTCAGGCTCGCCCTTGGAAAGGAACACGCACGATGACCGAAGCCCCCAACCCTTGGCAGCCGCTCGCCGGCCTGCGCTTGCTGGATTTCTCGCTGCTGCTGCCGGGGCCGTTCGCGACCGTGACCCTGGCCGACCTCGGCGCCGAGGTCATCAAGATCGAGCCGCTGGGCGGCGACTTCGCGCGGCGCATGGCCGGCCCGATGTTCGCGATGGTCAACCGCAACAAGCAGATCCTCGCGCTCGATCTGAAGAATCCGGCGACGCGGCCCCTGATCGAACGCCTCGCGCGATGGGCCGATCTGGTCGTGGAAGGCTTTCGCCCCGGCGTCGCCGCGCGCCTGAAGGTGGATCACCCCTGCCTGTCGGCGCTGAACCCGCGCCTGATCTATTGCTCGATTTCCGGCTACGGCCAGGATGGGCCCGCCCGCGATGCCCCCGGCCACGACCTGAACTACATCGCCGCCTCCGGCGGACTGATGTTCGCCGGCCACTGGAACGGCGCGCCGCGTCGCTCCGGCATGCCGGTTGCCGACCTCGCGGGTGCCAGCTTCGCAATCGTCGCCATGCTCGCCGCGCTGCACGAGCGCGGTCGTACCGGCAAAGGGGTGTACCTCGATCTGGCGCTGGCCGACGCGGCGCTCGCGTTCAACACCGCACGCCACGGACTGGAGGCGGAAACGCCGTCGCGCGCGCACCTGTACCCGACCAACGACGTGTTCGAGACCCGCGACGGTCGCGCGCTCACCCTGGGCATCATCGAACCGCAGTTCTGGCAGGGCTTCGTCGCCGCCACCGCCGACATTGCCCCCGACTTCGCGGCGCCCGCCTGGGCCGAGGAATCGGGACGCCTGACCGATGGCGACGCCCTGCACGCGCGCATCGCCGCCGTCATGCGCACGCAAAGTTCGGACGAATGGCTGCAACGTCTGGCGCGCCACGACGTGCCGGCGCAGCTCGTGCTGTCGCCCGCCGAGGCCGCGCGCGCGCCACAGACCCGCGCCCGCGAACTGGTGATGGAACACGAAGGGCAGCGCCACCTGCCCTTCCCGGTGCGCGCCGACCAACGTCGCGGTGCGCGCTTCGACCGCGTCGCCGGGGCGGTCGGTGCCGATGCCGACGCCGTACTGATCGATCTTGGCCTCACCGCGGTCGAGATCGATGCGCTGCGGACCTCAGGCGCGCTCGCACCGGCCCCGCGCTGACACGGCCACGTCGGACCGGCCGACTCACCCCCACATTGCCTTCCCAAGGGACTTCACCATGTCATCTGCACCCCCCAGCAGCACCCCCCGCCTCGCGGCCACCATCCTGCTGCTGCGCGACGGCGCCGAGGGCCTGGAGGTCTTCATGGTGGTGCGTCATCACGAAATCGACTTCGCGGCCGGGGCCCTGGTCTTCCCCGGCGGCAAGCTCGCACCGGGCGATGAAGACCCGCGCGTGCAACCGCGCTGTACCGGCATCGCCGGCCTGGCACCCGAGCAGATCACCCTGCGCGTTGCCGCGATTCGCGAAGCCTTCGAGGAGTGCGGCATCTTGCTGGCGCGTGCGCGCGGCGAGCAGCGCCTGCTTGGGCCGACCCGCCTGGCCGAACTCGGGCCGCGCTACCGCAAGGCGCTGGACAAGGGCGACCTCGGCATCGCCGACATGCTCGAAGCCGAAGACCTTGAACTGGCCTGCGAAGAACTGGTGCCCTTCGCGCACTGGATCACCCCGACCTTCATGCCCAAGCGCTTCGACACGCACTTCTACCTCGCCGTGGCACCGGCCGAACAACTCGCCGTGCACGACGGCAGCGAACTGGTGGACTCGCTGTGGCTGCGTCCCGCGCACGCCCTGTCTCAAGCCGCGGCCGGTGTCCACACCCTGGTGCCGGCGACCGAACTCAATGTGAAGAAGCTGGGCTTTTCTGACCGCGTGGAGGCCGCCCTTGATGCCGCGCGCACACACGCGGTGGTCACGGTGGTGCCCGAAGTGATCAAGGGGCCGCAGGGCAAGCGGCTGATCATTCCGGCCGAGGCCGGCTACGGCGTCACGGAATTCGCGCCCCCGCAGGCGCCGCCGGGCAAACCCTGACGTCACCGCGCACGCCCGGCCTTCAGCCGGGCGTGCTCAGGCCGCCGTTGACGCTGAGCGTCTGCCCGGTGATCGCGGCAGACTGCGGCCCGGCGAAAAACGCCGCCGCATTGGCGATGTCCCGGCAGGTGACGTCGAACAGCATGCGCTTGCGCAGGTTCTCCAGCATGCCGCCCTTGCCCTGATCGGCCATCAGGGCCGCCGACCCGGCACCCCAGCGCGGGATGGCGTCGGAAATGAAACTCATCGCCACGATGTTGATGCGAATCTTCTCGCGGCCGAACTCGCGCGCCAGCACGCGACACATGTGCATCATGCCGCTGGTCGAACCGCCCAATACCGATTCGCCCACCGTCGCCACGCGACCGGCGTCGGTGCCGATCATGACCATGCTGCCGCCACCGGCATCGCGCAGATGGGGCTGCAGGGCACGAATCGCGTACACCCGCGCAAGAAAATGCGCGCGCAGATACTGGTCGTAGTGCTCAAGGTCCATGTCCTTGAACAGGCGGAACGAGGGCGAATCGTGGCTGGCACCGGCACCGCTGGCCACCAGCACGTCGATACGCCCGAAGCGGGCCGCGACGCGATCCGCCATGGCCTGCATCTGCCCGGCGTCGAACAGGTCCGCCGCCTCGAAACAGGCGCGGCCCCCCGCCGCTTCGATCTCCGCCACCACGGCCGCGCCCGCCTCCGCATTGCGACCGCTGACGACCACGGCGGCGCCCTGTTCGGCCAGCCGGATCGCGCAGGCGCGGCCGATGAAGGCCGTCGCGCCCGTGACCACCGCCACCTTGTCTTTCAGTTCGAGGCAGTTCATCGGCACATCTCCAAGCGGGCGACGCGCCGTTTCAGCGGAACGGGGTGAAGTCGGGCTTGCGCTTGGCCAGGAAGGCCGCGGCGCCTTCGGCCTGCTCGCCGGTGCGGAAGTAGTCCGGCGCAATCTCCTTGATCATGTCGTTCATGTCGCGCTGCATGATCGGCTCCATCTGGTAGTAGAACGAGCGCTTGAGAATCTTCAGGCAGGTCGGGCTGACCGCGAGCAGTTCGTCCGCCCACTTGCGCACTTCGGCGTCGAGCTGCTCCTTGGGCACCACGGCGTTGGCCAGCCCCCATTCCAGGGCCTGCGCGGCGGTGTAGCGGCGGCACAGCATCCACAGCTCGCGGGCGCGCTTGTGGCCGAGCACGTTGGCCGCGTGGCTGACGATGTAACCGCCGGCCGGCGAGCCGACGCGCGGACCGTTCTGGCCGAAGATGGCGTGTTCGGCGGCGATGGTGAAGTCGCAGAAGTAGGCAATGTGGTGACCGCCACCAATGGCGTAGCCGTTGACGCGCGCGATTACCGGCTTGAGGCATTCGGCGATCTGGCGGTTGAAGGTGAAGTTGAGATCTTCAAGGCCGCTCTTGCCGTCGTCGTTGCCCTTTTCCCAGTTGATGTCGCCGCCGACGCAGAACGCGCGCTCGCCGCTGCCGGTCAGCACGATGACGCCCGCTTCGGCACCCACCACGCCCGGGATGCGCATCGTGTGTTCTCCACGGTGGGCCAAGACCTCCAGC
>CAKZHZ010000111.1 GCA_936928855.1 uncultured Polycyclovorans sp. | reverse complement strand
CCTGCCGGACAACATCACCACCGACCACCTCTCCCCGTCCAACGCCATCCTGCGCAACAGCGCCGCCGGTGAGTACCTGGCGAAAATGGGCCTGCCGGAGGAGGACTTCAACAGCTACGCCACCCACCGTGGCGACCACCTCACCGCACAGCGCGCCACCTTCGCCAACCCCAAGCTGATCAACGAGATGGTGGTGGTGGAGGGCGAGGTCAAGCAGGGCTCGCTGGCGCGCATCGAACCGGAAGGCAAGGTGGTGCGCATGTGGGAAGCCATCGAAACCTACATGGAACGCAAGCAGCCGCTGATCATCATCGCCGGCGCCGACTACGGTCAGGGTTCGTCGCGCGACTGGGCCGCCAAGGGCGTGCGCCTGGCCGGCGTGGAAGCGATCGCCGCGGAAGGGTTCGAGCGGATCCACCGCACCAACCTCATCGGCATGGGCGTGCTGCCACTCGAGTTCAAACCGGGCACCACCCGCAAGACCCTGGGCATCGACGGCACCGAAACCTATGACGTGGCCGGCACCCTGGCGCCGCGCGCCGACCTCACCCTGGTGATCCACCGCCGCAACGGCGAGACGGTGGAAGTCCCGGTGACCTGCCGCCTCGATTCCGACGAAGAGGTCTCGGTCTACCAGGCCGGCGGTGTGCTGCAACGATTTGCCCAGGACTTCCTGGAATCGGAAAAGGCGGCCTGAGATGACGCACCTTCCGCAGATTCGCGTTCCCGCCACCTACATGCGGGGCGGCACCTCCAAGGGCGTGTTCTTCAAGCTCACCGACCTGCCGGAGGCCTGCCAGGTGCCCGGCCCGGCGCGGGATGCCCTGCTGCTGCGGGTGATCGGTTCACCGGACCCCTACGGCGCGCAGATCGACGGCATGGGCGGCGCCACCTCCTCGACCTCGAAGACCGTGATTCTGGCGAAGAGCACCCGACCCGATCATGACGTCGACTACATGTTCGGACAGGTCTCCATCGACAAGCCTTTTGTCGACTGGTCCGGCAACTGCGGCAACCTGACGGCCGCGGTCGGCTCGTTCGCCATCCGCAACGGCCTGGTGGACCCGGCGCGGGTCCCGGAGAACGGCATCTGTGTGGTGCGCATCTGGCAGACCCAGATCCACAAGACCATCATCGCCCATGTGCCCATCACCGGCGGCGAGGTCCAGGAAACCGGCGACTTCGAACTGGATGGCGTCACCTTCCCCGCCGCCGAAGTGCAGATCGAGTTTCTCGACCCGGCCGATGACGGCGACGACGGTGGTGCCATGTTCCCCACCGGTAACCTGGTGGATGACCTGGAGGTGCCGGGCATCGGCACGCTGAAGGCCACCCTGATCAATGCCGGCATCCCCACCGTGTTCGTCAACGCTGCCGACATCGGCTACACCGGCACCGAACTGCGCGAGGCCATCAACAGCGACGCCAGGGCGCTGGAGCGGTTCGAAACCATCCGCGCCCACGGTGCCCTGCGGATGGGGCTGATCACTGATCTCGCCGAGGCCGCCAACCGCCAGCACACCCCCAAGGTGGCCTTCGTGGCGCCGCCCGCGGACTACCGGTCGTCCAGCGGCAAGGACGTGAAGGCGGGCGACATCGACCTCAACGTGCGGGCCCTGTCCATGGGCAAGCTGCACCACGCCATGATGGGCACCGCCGCCGTCGCCATCGGCACCGCCGCGGCCATCCCCGGCACCCTGGTGAACCTCGCCGCCGGGGGCGGCGAACGTGACGCCGTTCGCTTCGGCCACCCCTCCGGTACGCTGCGGGTCGGCGCCAAAGCGGCCCAGGAGAACGGCCAGTGGGTGGTGAAGAAAGCCATCATGAGCCGGTCCGCGCGCGTGCTGATGGAAGGTCAGGTTTGCGTGCCAGGCGCGGTGCTCAGCAGCTGACTCCGCTGCAAGAACGGCCGCACCGAATGACCGGGGCTTTTCAGCCCCGGTTTTCGTTTGGTGGATCTTGGCGCCTGGGGCTGAACGGATAGGCACTGCCGCCATGGACGCCTGGCTTCGGCGGGATCATCAACGACGCCACCATGGTGATGGCAAGAATCAGCACGGTCCCCAGCAGCGACCACTGCACCGGAATCTTGTAGAGATCGATCAGCAACATCTTGCTGCCGATGAATACCAGCACGATCGCGAGCCCGTAGGGCAGCAGATGGAACCGTTCCTGCATGCCCGCCAACAGGAAATACATCGCCCGCAAACCGAGAATGGCGAACACGTTGGAGGTGAGCACAATGAAGGGATCGGTGGTGATGGCGAAGATCGCGGGAATGGAATCCACCGCGAACACCACATCGACAATGCCGATCAGCAGCACCACCACCAGCAGCGGCGTCGCCACCTTGACGTCCTGAATGCGTGTGAAGAAGCGCTCGCCATCATAGTCCGGCGACACCCGCAGACGGCTGCGAATCCACTTCAGGGCCGGGTTGGACTCTAGGTCGGGCTCCTGCCCGGCGGCCCACCACATCTTGGCCCCGGTAAACACCAGGAAAGCGCCAAACACGTAGAGAATCCAGTGAAACTGGGTGATCAGCCAGGCCCCCACCAGGATCAGAATGCCGCGCAGCACCAGCGCCCCCAGAATGCCGATCATCAGCACCCGCTTCTGGAATTCCGGCGGCACCGCAAAGTAGGTGAACACCATCAGGAACACGAAGATGTTGTCCACCGCCAGCGCCTTCTCCACCAGATAGCCGGTGACGAATTCAAGCGCCTTGGCGTTGGCCAATGCGCGCGCCGCCTCATCCGCGCCCGTCCCTCCCAGGCGCCACCAGAGGAACCCCACGAAAACGAAGCTGACGGCCACCCAGATCAAGGACCAGACCGCCGCTTCGCGCATCGAGACGCGGTGCGCACCCTGACTCTTCAGGGCAAAAAAATCGACCAGCAACGCCACCACGACAAAGGCGGCGAAGAGAGACCACAGCAACGGGGTTCCGATGGAAACCATAGGGCAGGACCTTTAGGAAAGTAAGGGACACAGAAAAGCGGCCCGATCCGGTCTTGCCACACGCAGGACACCCTGCGAACCGCGGCGCCGGGTGCCCGGCCAACCGCGCCGACCACCGTGCTGACGACACCGCGGGAGCGCCAACAGCGCTCCGGCTACTCCCCGTTAGAGGTGCGCTATTGAGCGCCGCGTGAGCCTTCGCCGTCAAGCGGTGTACTCCGTTTGGCTGAAGGTGAAGCCGGTCGGCTTATCCACAATCCCCCGCATCCAGACGATGAGACGCCGGGCACGGCGGAGGAGTGGCAGATGCGTGGATCCGTATGGCGGTATCGCTGTGGCCTGACCCTGGCGACCGCCGGCCTCCTGGCCGGCGCAGTGCAGGCCGCGACAGCCCCCGCGGAGCACAGCCGCTTTGCCGACGACAACGATGGCCGCGACTGGGCCGCTTGGGGGCGCAGCTTCAGCGAGCAGCGCTACAGCCCACTGGAGCAGATCAACCGCGATACCGTGGACCGCCTGGGGCTCGCCTGGACGCTGGACTTCGACGACGTGTGGAACGTCTCCAGCCAGCCGCTGGCCGTGGACGGGGTGATCTACACCGCCGTCGGCTACAGCCGCATCTACGCCATCGATGCCCGCAGCGGCACCGTGCTGTGGCAGTACGACCCGCAGGTAGCATCGCGCAAGATGCGCATGGCCTGGGGCAGCCGCGGGCTGGCCTACTGGGAGGGCAAGGTCTACGCCGGGGTGCAGGACGGCCGCCTGTTCGCCCTGGACGCGAAGTCGGGTGAACTGCTGTGGGAAACGCAGACCACCGAGCCCGGCGACAACCGCTACATCACCGGCGCGCCACGGGTGTTCAACGGCAAGGTCATCATCGGCCATGGCGGCGCCGACTTCGGGCATGTGCGCGGCTATGTCACCACCTACGACGCCAACACCGGCGAGCAACTGTGGCGCTGGTGGGTGGTGCCGGGCAACCCGGCCGACGGCTTCGAGAACGCCGCCATGGAACGCGCCGCCGAAACCTGGACCGGCGACTGGTGGGAGTTCGGCGGCGGCGGCACCGTGTGGAACGCCATGACCTACGATCCCGAGTACAACCGGATCTATCTGGGCACCGGCAACGGATCGCCGTGGAACCACAAGCTGCGCTCACCCGAGGGCGGCGACAACCTGTTCCTATGTTCGGTGGTGGCGCTGGATGCCGACACCGGCGAATACCTCTGGCACTACCAGACCACCCCGGGCGAAACCTGGGACTTCAACTCCACCATGGACATGGTGCTGGCCGACGTGCGCCTCGACGGCGAGGCCCGCAAGGTGCTGATGCACGCACCGAAGAACGGCTTCTTCTACGTGCTGGACCGCGAAGACGGCGCGCTGATCTCCGCCGAAAAGATCGACAAGGTCACCTGGGCCGAGCGCGTCGATCTCGACACCGGCCGCCCGGTGGAAGTGCCCGGCGCCCGCTACGAAAGCGGCGAGGCGCTGATCTGGCCGGGCTCCGGCGGCACCCACAACTGGCACCCCATGGCCTACAGCCCCGACACCGGGTTGGTGTACATCCCGGCCCGCCACATGCCGGGCTACTACAACGACGAAGGCCGCACCCCGCAGAACTGGCAGATGAAGCCCGGCGATGTGCTGGGTCTGGCGGGCTTCTACGACGACATTCCCGCCAATGCCGGCAGCACCTCGCTGCTGGCCTGGAACCCGCTCACGCAATCGGAGGCCTGGCGCAACCCGACCCCGGGCGCAACGGCGGGCGGTGTCATCGTCACCCGCGGCGGTCTGGTGTTTCAGGGCCGTGCCGATGGCTATTTCGTGGCAACGGATGCCGCCACCGGCGAAGAAGTCTGGCGCGCCTACATGGGTGTCGGCACCCAGGCGCCGCCGATGACGTTTGAAGTGGATGGCGTGCAGTACGTCTCGGTACTCGCCGGCTGGGGCGGCGCCCCCGCCCTGCTGGGCTCCCTCTCGGCCCAGCATGGCTGGATCGGACGACAGTACCCGCGCCGGCTGCTGACCTTTGCCCTGGATGGCAAGGCGGCCCTGCCGCCTTCCCCACCCCCGACCGAGACGGTCACACCGCTGACCGACCCGGACTTCGTGATCGACCCCACCAAGGCGGAACAGGGCAAGCACCTCTACAGCACCTGCGTGATCTGCCACGGTACCGCCGCCGTGGCCGGTGGCTATGCACCTGACCTGCGCGCCTCACCCGTGGCGCTGTCACCGGAGGCCTTCAAGGCCATCGTCCAGGGCGGCGCGCTGGAATCTCGCGGCATGCCCCGCTTCGACGAGTACACCGACGCTGAACTGGAAGCGCTACGCCACTACATCCGCGAACGCGCCCGCCACGAACCCTCGGTGTGGGACCAGCTCAAGCAAGCCTGGGACTTCATCGTGCTGCTGATCAAGATGCAGTGGGCCAAGTATTCATGACTCTATTCATGACACTTCTCATATAGTTGTTTTAATAGGGACTTTGAACTACTTTTGTATTCATGTCTCTATCCCATGACGTCGTTGGCGCACTAGCAGCAGGCCCCCTTCGCGGCCCCGAGCTGATGCAGCGGCTGTCGATCTCGCAACCGACGCTGTCACGCACGCTGGCCAAGCTGCCCGATGAAGTCGTTGCGATGGGTCGGGGCCGCAGCCGTCGCTACGCCGCCCGACGCTCCGTGCTGGGCGCCCGTTTCCCGGCCGGTGTCCCGATCTACCGGATCGAAGCCGATGCCACGGTCCGACTGCTCGGACAGATGCACCCCATCGCCCCGGCCGGCTATTGGTGGGAGGACACCCGCAAGCCCGCCAAAAGCCGGCGCTACCTGGAGGAAACGCCCTGGTGGCTCGCGGACCTCTTTCCTGCGGGCTACCTCGGGCGATTGTTCGCCCGCCGCTTCGCCGAGCGCGGGCTGCCGGCAGACCCACGCCTGTGGTCGATGGATCACCTCATTGGCACACTGGCCACGCATTCACTGCATGACCAGGTGGGCAACCTGGTGGTGGGCGAAACCGCGCGCCAACGATTTCTCGAAGAACGCGCCGGGCACCACCTTCCCCGTTTTCCCGAGCGCTCTGCTCAGCGAGCAGAGGACTATGAGCGCCTCGCGGAGCAGCTCGCGGCCGGCGACCCGCATGGCAGCTCCGCAGCTGGCGAACAGCCCAAGTTCGCGGCGCGTTACCGCAACGGACAAGGCCGGCAGGCAAGCTTTCTCGTCAAGTTTTCGCCGCCGCTTGAATCCGACGAGGGCCAGCGCTGGTCCGACTTGCTACTGGCCGAATCGCTGGCGCTGCGCCAGCTTGAGAATCTGGATATCAGCGCCGCTGAAGCACGCTACCTGCGCGGACCGCGGCGCGCATTCCTGGAATCCGCCCGCTTCGACCGAACCCCGCAGGGGGGGCGCCGCTCGATCATGTCGTTCATCAGCCTTTCGATGGCCTTTACCGGCGTCGCACAGGGTTGGATACCGGCGACACAGGCGCTGATCGAAGCGGAGCAGTTGCCCCCCAGTGTGCTGGCCGTCGTCAGGCGCCTCACCGCCTACGCCATCCTGGTAGGCAACAACGACCGACATCTGGGCAATCTGTCGACGGTCCACGATGGCGGTCAGCCCCGGCTGGCGCCCATCTACGACATGCTCCCGATGGCGTACGCGCCCTCACGGGCGCAGGGCCTGCGACACACGCCGCTGGCGGCCGAAGAACTGCAGCAATCATTGGCGGGCATCTGCCCCAAGCTCGCACCGGACGAACTTCAACGGGTGCAGCAGGCCGCTGTTGCCTTCTGGGCGGCGCTGGCCATACATCCTGAAATCTCGGCGCCATTCCGCGATATCGCGCGAATGAACGGTGAGCGATTGGCACCGCCGCTCCCGCCTCCACAAACGAAAAAGGGCCCGGCATGACGCCAGGCCCTTGAGGTACCGCAAGTCGAGACGCGATCAGTCGCCGAACAGGCGCCCGAAGAAACCCTTCTCCTCGGTCTTCACCTCGGCATCGGCCTTCACCGCAGCATTTTCCTGTGCCTTGGCGCTGGCATTGACGTTGACGTCCGCCTGCGCACCACCGGTCACGGCCTGCGCCGTGCCCTTGACGCCACCCGCCACGCCGCCGACCACACCACCCACGGCACCGGCGCCCTTCTTCACGCCGGTCTCGGTCATGTCCGCCGCCTTGCCGGCACCTGATTTGGTGGCATCCACAGCCTTCTTGCCCGCTTCGACAGTGGCATTGGCGGCCTTCTTGCTGGTGTCGACCACCGCATCCTTGGCCTTCCCGGCCCCTTCCGCCGTCGCCTTCGCACCGGCCTTGACCCCATCCACCGCCTTGGCACCCAGGGCCTCGCCCTTGGCCGCACCCGCGGCGGCGCCTTCCTTCATGCCCTGCATCACCTGCGCACCCGCCGAGGTATCCGCCTCAACCGCAACGTTGGCATTGGCGCCAACCTGCGCGTGGGCCTGAGCGACCACCAAGGCCGCAGACGCGACCAGCGTCTTGGAAAAGATCTGCATTGCTGTTTCCCCATGGAAGTTGAGTGGTGCGTGCAGCCTAGGGGCAGGGGCTGAACCGGATCTGAATTGGGCGTCAGATGCATTCGCTGATATCATTGCTATCACTCTGGAGACGCTCAATGGCCAATCTCATCGTTCGCAACCTTGACGATCATGTCGTTCACGCATTGAAGCAACGCGCTGCGCGCCATCGCCGCAGCGCCGAAGCCGAGCATCGCGCCATCCTGGAAGCTGCATTAGCACCGACACGTCGGCGCACACTGGCGCAGGTGCTTTCCAGCATGCCGAATGTTGGCCACGATGAGGATTTCGCCCGCACTCAGGATGAGGACAGCGTGGATGTATTTGATTGATACCAACGTCATCAGCGAAGCTCGCAAGGGCCGAGTTGCCAACGGCGGCGTGCGGGATTTCTTCGCTGATCTGAAACGTGGCGGCTACTCCGCATTTCTTTCCGTGATCACCATCGGCGAGCTGCGCCGGGGCATCGAACGGATTCGCCATCGTGGCGATCAACCGCAAGCCGCGCGCCTGGAACAATGGCTGGAGCGGGTGGTCATCGACTATTCCGACAACATCCTGCCCATCGACATCGATGTCGCACAGATCTGGGGCCGCCTGCGTGTCCCACATCCCGAAAATCTTCTCGACAAACAAATCGCAGCCACCGCATTGCTGCACGATCTCACCGTGGTGACGCGCAATGTCCAGGATTTCACGCGTTCGGGTGTGCGCTTGATCAACCCGTTTGACCAGGAGCGGGTTCCTTTCGCCGCATCGCGGCCGTGCTGAGTGCCGAGTGATGAGTGACGAGCCCCTCCCCCTCTCCCCCTGGGAGAGGGCCGGGGTGAGGGCCTCAGAGCATTCAGCACTGTCTTACCCAATCAGAACTGCAGCTTCACCCCCACACTCTTCGCTTCGAACTCGCTGCCGGAGGTGTCGAGATAGA
>CAKZHZ010000110.1 GCA_936928855.1 uncultured Polycyclovorans sp. | reverse complement strand
CACGTCGAAGGACATTTCAACGCTCCTTGGGATCAAGCGCATCGCGAAGGCCGTCAGACATTGAATGCTGGACCCCGGCTCGGGGCCGGGGTTCATCGGGGACACGTCGAAGGACATTTCAACGCTCCTTGGGATCAAGCGCATCGCGAAGGCCGTCCCCGATGAAATTGAAGCAGAAGAGGGTGAGGGCGAGGAAGGCGGCGGGGAAGATCAGTGCCCAGGGTGCCCGCGCCATCTCCCGAGCCCCCTCGTCAACCAGCGCGCCCCAACTGGTGGCGGGCGCCTGCACGCCGAGCCCGAGGAAGCTGAGGAAGGACTCCACCAGAATCACCTGGGGAATGGTCAGCGTCACGTACACCGCCACCACGCCCAGCAGGTTGGGCACGATGTGACGGCGGATGATGGTCAACGGTCCGACACCAGCCACCACCGCCGCTTCAATGAATTCACGGCGCCGGAGGCTCAGGGTCTGTCCGCGGACGATGCGGGCCATGTCGAGCCAGTTGATGGCACCGATGGCCACGAAGATCAGCACCAAGTGCCGGCCGAACAACACCATCAGCAGAATCACGAAGAACATGAACGGCAGAGCATAGAGCACGTCGACAATCCGCATCATCACGGCATCCACGCGCCCGCCGAAGTACCCGGCAATGGCGCCCCAGCTCACACCGATCAGCAACGACACCAGCGTCGCAACGATACCCACCATCAACGAGATACGCCCTCCGTGCAGGGTGCGTGTGAACAGGTCACGTCCCAGCGTGTCGGTTCCGAACCAGTGGGCGGCGGTAAACGGGGCAGCCCCCCACTCACCGTCAAAGTCGATCTGATCATAGGCGTAGGGCGTCAACCACGGGCCGGCCACCACCAGCACCAGGATGAGCCCCAGCAGCACCAGCGCGGTCATCGCGGCCCGGTTGCGCCGCAGGCGCCGAGCGGCGTCCTGCCACAGGCTGCGCCCGGCCTCGGTTGGGGGGGACGGCAGTTTCATGCACGCACCCGCGGGTCGAGCACGCCGTAGAGCAGGTCGACCAGGAAGTTGAAGGCAATGATCAGCACGCCGTAGAAGATCACCACTCCCATCACCAATCCGTAGTCGCGATTGAGCGCGCCCTGCACAAAGTAGCGGCCCAGCCCCGGAATGCCGAAGATCTGCTCGATGACCACAGAGCCGGTGATGATGCCGGCTGCAGCCGGCCCCAGGTACGACAGCACGGGAAGCAACGCGGGGCGCAACGCGTGACGCAGCATCACCTGCCGCCCTCTCAGCCCCTTGGCTCGGGCGGTGCGGATGAACGGCTGATGCAGCACCTCGATCATGGAGCCCCGCATCAGGCGCGCGATGTAGGCAATCTGCGGCAGCGCCAGGGCCACCACGGGCAACACGCGACTTTTCCAACCGCCCTCCCACCCCCCGGCAGGCAGCCACCCCAGGGTGACCGCGAACAGCAGAATCAGCAGCGGTGCCACCACGAAGTTGGGGATGGAGATACCGGTCATGGCGAGGGTCATTACCCCATGGTCGGCTGGCCGGTTCTGCCGCACCGCCGCCAGCATGCCGGCCCCGCCCCCCACCACCAGCGCCAGCAGCAAGGCACTGAGGCCCAGTTGAAGTGACACGGGGAAACTCTGGCCGATCAATTCATTGACGCTGAACTCGGCGTACTGGAACGAAGGCCCGAGGTCGCCGCGCAGTACATCGGCAAGGTAGTGCCCGAGCTGCTGCACCAGCGGCAGGTCCAGCCGGTACTGGGCTTCCAGCTGTGCCTTGACTTCGTCAGGGAGCACGCGCTCCGTATCAAACGGCCCACCGGGGGCGGCGCGCATCATGCAGAACGCCAATACCACCAGAACCAGCAGTGTGGGGATCGCCGAGGCCATTCGACGCAGCGCGAAGACGATCATTGCGGACGTCCCTCCACCGACAGCATCCGGGTCGGATGGCGATCCATGATGTTGCCGACCCAGCCCTTGACCCAGGGTTTCACCAGGTGTTTGGTGACATAAAAATACAGTGGCAGTACCGGCAGATCATCAATGATCATCGCCTCCGCCTGATGCATCAGATGCGCCCGCCGCACCGGGTCGATCTCACGACTGGCGTCATCCAGCAACGCGTCGAAGGCCGGATTGTCGTAGCCGACGTCGTTGAGGCCATGCCCCGAGTGCAGGATCTCCATGAAGGTGTTGGGATCGTTGTAGTCCCCGATCCAGCCGGCACGGTACACCTGTGTATCCACACCCAGGCGGCGGGTCTGCAGATAGACCTTCCATTCCTGGTTGCGCAAGGTGGCCTTCGCTCCCAACCATTGTTTCCACATCGCCGCGATCACGGTCGCGATCTTTCGATGGTCCTCCTGGGTGTTGTAGAGGATCTCCACCTCTGCCGGGTTGTCGGGGCCAAAACCGGCTTCGGCGTAGAGCGCCCGGGCACGGTCGAGCCGCTGTTCGCGCGTCCAGTGCGCCCACTCGGGCACTGCCGACCGATGCCCCTCCACCCCCGGAGGCACCCAGGTGTAGGCCGGCACCTCGCCGTTGCCGAGCACCTTGCCGGTGATGATGTCCCGGTCCACTGCGAGCGCCAGGGCCAACCGAAGTTTGGGGTTGTCACGCAACGGTGGACGGGCCAGATTGAGGCCGTAGTAGTAGACCCCCAGGTAGGGATGAATCCGCAGCTCGTCCTGCAGGTGCATCCGTACCCAGGCGCTCTGTGAAGAGGGCAGCGTGTAGGTGATGTCCAGCTCGCCCGCGCGATAGCGCTTGAACTCGGAGTCGATATCCTCGGTGGACAGATAGAACACCCGGTCGATCGACGTGGCGGCGTCGTCCCAGTAGTAGGCGTTGCGTTCCAGTTCGATATGCGACTGCAGCACCCAGTCATGCAGCCGATAGGCACCGTTGCTCACCATGCGTCCGGCACGCGCAAAGTCCTTGCCCCAGGCCGCCACAGTGGGCCGATGGACCGGCGATGCTGACGAATGTGTCAACAGCCCCAACAGATACGGCGTCGGCGCACGCAGCACGATATCCAGAGTGTGTTCGTCTACCGCAATCGCCCCCAGCGCCTCGGGCGGCTTCGCTCCGGCAATGACGGCATCGGCATTGCGAAGAGGCGACAGCATCTGTGAGTAGTTGGAACCCGTGGCCGGGTCGACACTGCGCCGCAAGCCGGCAACGAAGTCGGCAGCTGTCACCGGATCACCATTGCTCCAGCGCGCGTCAGCGCGAAGATGGAAGCGATAGCGCAATCCTTCATCGAGCACCTCCCAGCGGGTCGCGACCCCCGGTTCGGGACGTCCGTCCGGTCCGTCGCGCAGCAAGCCCTCGTAGAGGTCCCGCACCACATCGGAAGCACTGACACTCTCGATGCGATGCGGGTCCAGACCCTCGACGTCGCCTCCGTTTCCGCGTCGCAGCACCTGCTCTGCCTGCACCGGCATCGCAAGGGTCAACAGGAGCAGGCAAAGCAGACGACGCATATCGGCAAGGCGTGGGCCCGGCGGACCGCGCCGACCCTACATGATGGAGGAACAGTGTCGAAGCTACCCTTTGCGAGGCCTCACCATCAAGCCGGAGGTCGCCGACCGTCGACAGGAACCACCATTTCCCTACCGCATCAGGAGGCGCGCTGACGAAGGTGCGTCAACCAGGCACGCGCGTCCCGTCGCCGCCGCGGATCATCGAGTGCCGCAGTGAAGGCCTGCTCTGCCAGCGCCTCACGACCCAGCTCCAGTGCCGAAACCCCCCGCAGAAACTGCACCTCCCCGCGCGCCTTCACACCTTTACTGAGGGCCATATCCAGGGCTTCCAGAGCGGGCGCCCACTGGCGTGCCTCGACCCGCACCTGTGCCAGCCGCAGCGCCACCTCTCCGTCGCTTGCCTGCTCCGCAGCACGCGCCAGCACCGCCTCTGCACGAGTATGCTCCCGGGCCGCAACCCAGGCTTCGGCGAGCCTCAACAGCTGCTTTTCGTCCGTCGGCACCCGGCCGGCGCGCATGCCGGCGTCCAGTACCCGGGCTGCCTTGTAGGGGATGTCCAGCAGCAAATAGACGTTGACCAGATTGAGTACCTGCGTCTCGGTGCTCAACAAGCCCTGCCGGTCGGCAAGCGCCAACACGGCCAGCGCCTCGCGGTCCCGCTTGATTTCCAGCAGCACGCTGGACAATTGCTGCCAGTAGGTGATGTTGTCAGGCGCAAGCGCAATGATCGGATGCAGGGTTTCGGCGCAGGCCGCCAGCTCCCGAAGCTCGTAGTGCAGTCCCAGCTTGAGCTGATACCAGGACAACCGGGGCGAATCGCTGGCCTTGATGGCGGCGTCCACATGCGGCAGCGCCTTTCGGTAGCGCTTGCGGTCCGCGTAGGCGCTGGCGAGCATCAGATGCGCGTCGGCGCTGGCGCCCCCTCCGGCCTCGGCAAAGTAAGCCTCAAGCCGCATGATGGCCGCATCGATCCGCCCCTCGGCGAACAGCAACTGGCCCAGTGCCAGCAGCATCTGTTCGTGCGGCTGCTGCGGCAGCGCATTGAGATCGATTGCGCGCTCAAAGTACGGGATAGCGCGGCTGTATTGCTGCTGGCCGGCAAACAAGAAACCCAAGGTCTGCAACACCAGAGCCCGCTCATACTCGTTGCCGACCCGCTCCAGCAAGGGTTCGAGAATCTTCAATGCCTCGGCGTGACGCGCCTCTGCCATCAGTCCCTGAGCCCGCTCCAGCGGGCGGAAGGTTCCTTCACTCAGCGCCCCGGCAGCCTGGCGTTCGGCCAGCGCCGAGCCCGCGCCTGTCAGCAACAGCGCGGCAAACAGCCATCGTGACACGCACCGGCTCATCCGCCCTCCAGACTGAACATGATGTCGTAGGTACCGGTCTGTTCAACCGCCTCCCCATCAACGATGCGCGGACGGAACTTGCTGCGCCTGGCGGACTGCAAGGCGGCCTGCTCGAAGTAGCCGCGAGGTGTTGCCTTGACCACCCGCGCCGAACGCACCAGCCCGTCGGGCCCCACCACAACCTCGACCGTGACAACGCCCGACACCCCGTCACGAGCCGCCTGTCGGGGATACTGCGGCGCAATGCGCAGCAGCGGAATCAGCTCGCCATCTCCACTGAGGTCACCGGCCTGGAACTGCCCCAGGAAAGGGCCTCCGGCAAGACTGGGCGCCAGGTCGAGTTGCGGCATCTGGAACGGTGCGGGCGCCTGCCGTGCGGGCGCCGCACTCGACTTGACCTGCAGCTGCGGCGGTGGCGGATGCTTGGGTGGTGGCGGCCGCTCCGGTTTGACGCGCTGCCGCAGTTCCAGCCGTGTTTCACGGGGAACCCGCACGAAATCAACGCCGGCGTAGGCCTCCACCTCGGTGCGATCCCGGCCGCCGCCCACGACCAGCGCATGCATCAGCCAGAACAGACCTGCCGTCACCGTGACCGCCAGTACCAGGGACGTCAGCAGTCGCCGGACATTCATTCGCCGCCCTGAGGATCCGTCGCGGCAATCGAGATATTGTCGACACCCGCCAGCCGGACCTGATCCATGACCTGAACCAGCACGCCGGTTTCCGATCCGCGATCCGCGATGATCACGACAGCACCTTCCGGATTCTCCGCATGGAGACGCTCGATGTTGGCCCGTACCGCCCTCAGGTCGATGCTGCGCTTGTCGATCCACACCTCGCCATTGCCGCGGATGCCCACCAGGATGTTGCCCTGCTCCTTGCGCTCCGCGGTCTTGGCGCTGGGACGACTGACATCGATACCGGTTTCCTTGACGAAGGAGGTGGTCACGATGAAAAAGATGAGCATGATGAAAACGACATCCAGCATCGGTGTCAGGTCGATGCCGGCTTCGTCTTCGGCGCGTCGATGTTTGCGTGCCATGGAACCGCTCAGTGAGTGACGAGGTGGTCGTTGAGGCGGTGAGACTCGCGATCCACCACCTGCTCAAATCTGGAAACGAAGTACAGCCCCGAGATCGCCACCACCATGCCGGCCATGGTGGGCAAGGTGGCCGCCGATACCCCGGACGCCATCGCACGGGCATTGCCGGTGCCCAGCGCCGACATCACGTTGAAAACCTGGATCATGCCGGTGACGGTCCCGAGCAAACCGATCATGGGGCACAGTGCCACCAGCGCCTTGATCACTGGAAGGCTGCCCCGCAAACGACGCCGCGCGGCAGATACCCAGGCCTGCTTGATCTTGTGGGCGTGCCAGGAACGATGGTCCGCCCGTGCCTGCCACCGGGACTCGATCCCGGCCAGCTCGGCGCACATGCTGCCGCGGTAGTAGAGCACGCGCTCGAGAATCAGCGTCCAAAGGATGATCGCGACTACCAGCAACAGCTGGACTACCGGGCCACCAAGGGCCAGAAAGTCTCGAATATCACTGAGGGGGCGCAGCCACTCAGGCACGGTGTCGCTCCGCGTTCTCGGCGACGAGGCCGGCGCTCTCTTCTTCCAGCACCTGCACCATGTCGCGACTGCGGCCAGACAGCCAGCTGTGCAGCAGCACCATCGGAATGGCAACCACCAGACCCAATACTGTGGTGACCAGCGCCTGCGAAATGCCACCCGCCATCTGCTTGGGATCCCCCGTCCCGAACAGGGTGATCTGCTGGAAGGTGAGGATCATGCCGGTTACCGTACCCAGCAAGCCCAACAGCGGTGCCACCGCCGCGAGGATCTTGAGCCAGGGGATGCGCGCTTCAAGCGCAGGGACCTCGCGCATCACCGCCTCGTCAAGACGCAGTTCCAATGTCTCGTGATCAATATCCGGATCGCGTTGGTAGACCTGCAGTACCCGCCCGAGCGGGTTGTCATCATCGGCTCTGTCGAGCGCCGCGCGCTGGCGCCGCATGCGGTGTTCGACGCGGGACAGCACGATCATGCGTTCACCTGCCAGCGCCAATCCAAACACCCCCAGCGCCAGGATCACGTAGCCCACCAGACCACCGGCCTGAATGTGCTCTCCCAAACCGGGGGCCTGCACCAGTACCGACAATAGTGCGCCGCGGGTGGGATCAATCACGGCCTCCACGATCCCTTCGCGAGCGTCGAACAGGTCTTCGGCCAATGCGCGGTCATGACGCGCGGGTTGCGAGGCCAGTGTGGTCAGCGTCTGCTCGCCGGTCAGGTAGCTCAGGAACCGGTCACCTGAAACCACGCTGAAACTGCCGGCTCGCACGACCTCGACATCCTTCCGCGTGCCATCGGGCGCCACCACAGGCGCAACGAAACGGGCAACCTTGCCGCTCTCGTTCATCTCACGCAGCATCTCGAACCACAGGGTTTCGAGTGCCTCGATCGAGGGCAGCCTCGTGCTGTTGGCAAGCTGAGCCAACGGCGCCTGCCGATCAGGATACTGAACCGTGACCAGTGAGTTCATCGCCACCGAGCTGACGTCGCCGGCCACCTGCCGGACCACCCCGAACATCTCCCCGAGGTTGCCCGCCTTGGCATCCAACTGCGTCTGCAACACACTCAGCGCGGCGTCGTTTCGATCAAACTCCGCCGACAGTCGATCAGCCCGCTGCTGCTGCTGGCGCAGCGCCGCCTCCGCCTCCGCCCGCAAGGCTTCCTGACGACTGGCATCCGCCAGAAACCGCTCCACCCGTGCCGCGTTGTCACGCGCCTCCGAGGCGCGCGCATCGCGCGTCTGCGCCAATAGTTCGTCGAGACTGCTGGGCGTCGAGGACTGCGCCTGCACCAGCGGCGAAACCAGTACCGATACGGCAAGGAGAAACGCGCGGATCATGGCGATACCTCACCGGCAGCGGCCTGCAGCGGCAGGCGCAACAGAGAGGGCGCCGCCTGCTTGCGCGCCACTTTCAAGCCTTCGCGTATGGCGCCGTGGTAGCGTTGATCCGGCACGAAAGCGGCCTGCTCACGATCCCAATAGCCGCTCTCACCGCCATCCAGCGTCTGATACATCAGGGCGATCCGCCCCACCCGCAACAGGTTCACCACGCGGGGATCGTCGTCCGACAGTTGCGCCTGATACGCTTCCAGCGTTCGACCGTACTCCATCTCCACCTGATAGGCTTCCGCAATACGCCGGTACTTCTCGGCAATGCTGACGTCCGCCCTGGGCATCAGGTCGCGCAAGGTATCGAGTCGAGACGCGCGCTCGACACGCAGAAACGGCGCGTCCAGCGCCACGAACTGCTCCAGTGTCTCCAGCATGCGGGCCAACAGCGGAACGATTTCCCGCGACGTCACGTCAAGCTGCTCGATCTGCTCCCGCAGAGCCGCCTGTTCGTTTGCCTGCGAGGCAATCTGCAGCTCCATCTGATCGTTGTAGCGACGAAGGCTGTCGGTGGCGTCCAGCGCTTCGCGGTAGGCCACGACCGCGGCCCGGGTCCGCGCGTCAAGCGCATCAATGCGCTGCTGGGTAGCCTGCGCAGCCGTTTCGATGGCCGACTGCGCATCAATACTGCGACGAAGGGTGTCCGTTTCGGGCGCGCTCGACGCCACCACGGGAAGCGCCCCCAGCACAAAACTCAGCAGGGGCAGAAACCGGAACGACATGCGGGGACTCCGTCGGGGAGAGAAGGCACTCAGATGAGCGCAAATGCGAAGCATTAATATTACCACCCCGTTTCGTGTCGATACCAGCCTGACGCAATGCAGCCAGCGTGCCATCGCCAGAAACAACAAGGGCACCCGAAGGTGCCCTTGTATCAACCTCAGCCAAGGCGCTCAGGCGTCGGCCTGAGGGGCCTCCGCCGGAGCGTCAGCAGCCTTGCGGTCCACCAGCTCGATGTAGGCCATCGGCGCATTGTCACCGACGCGGAATCCGCAGCGGAGAATGCGGGTGTAGCCACCGGGGCGACCGTTGAAACGCGGTGCCAGATCATTGAACAGCTTCTGCACCGCATCACGGTCGCGCAGACGGCTGAACACGATACGGCGGTTGTGCACGCTGTCCGACTTTGCGCGCGTGATCAGCGGCTCGGCGAAACGACGCAGTTCCTTCGCCTTGGGCACGGTGGTCTTGATCATTTCATGCTTGATCAGGGCCACGGCGATGCTCTGCATCGTTGCCTTGCGGTGGCTGGGGCTACGGCCGAACGCGCGGCCGGCAATGGTGTGACGCATGGTCTTTTCCTTACTCTAAATGCCGGCGCTAACCGTCAGGCGACGGTCTTGGGCGACGACCAGTTGTCGAGCTTCATGCCAAGCTCGAGGTCCTGGGCGCGCAGCGCTTCCTTGATTTCGTTGAGCGACTTCTTGCCGAGGTTCGGCGTCTTCATCAGTTCGATCTCGGTGCGCTGCACCAGATCACCGATGTAGTACAGATTCTCGGCCTTCAGACAGTTGGCGGACCGCACGGTCAGCTCCAGATCGTCGATCGGGCGGAACAGAATGGGCGCCAGGTCGGTCTTGGTGGTGGTCGCTGCCTGGGTTGCCGCCTCGGCTTCGAGGTCGACGAACACTGACAGCTGGTCACGCAGAATGCGCGCAGCCAGACGCACCGCCTCACCCGGCTCCACACTGCCGTTGGTGTCGACATCCAGAATCAGCTTGTCGAGGTCGGTCCGCTGAGCCACACGCGCACGCTCAACGCCGTAGCTGACCCGACGAACCGGGCTGTAGGAGGCATCCAGCTTCAGCGCTCCGATGCCGCGGCCTTCTTCGTCACGCTCCACGCTGGTGGCGGGCACGTAGCCACGCCCCCGGGTGATCTTGAGCGTGGCGTTGAGCTTGCCGCCGGTCAGGTTGGCGAGCACCAGGTCAGGGTTCACGATTTCCACATCGTGGTCGACCTTGATGTCCCCCGCCGTCACCGGCCCTTTGCCGGACTTCTCAAGACGCAGGGTGACTTCGTCGCGGTTGTGCACACGCACGGCCACGTTCTTGATGTTGAGCAGGATGTCGAGCACGTCTTCCTGCACGCCTTCCAGCGCGCTGTACTCGTGCACCACGCCCTCGATCTGCACCTCGGTCACGGCCGCGCCCGGAATGGACGACAGCAGGATGCGGCGCAGGGCGTTGCCGAGCGTGTGCCCGAAACCGCGCTCCATCGGTTCGAGCGTGACACGGGCCCGGTAGGGGCTCACGGTCTCGACATCGACCAGACGCGGTTTCAGGAGATCAGCGACGACGTTCTGCATAGTGCATGCACCTCTTGTAGACGATTCAGCCGTGGATTACTTCGAGTACAACTCGACCACGAGGCTTTCGTTGATGTCCGGCAGGATCTGATCCCGCGTCGGCACCGACTTGAAGGTTCCCTTGAGTCCCTTCTCGTCCACCTCGACCCAATCGGGGAAACCAATCTGGGAAGCGATGGACAGTGATTCGGCAATGCGGACCTGATTGCGGGAACCGTCGACGATCTCGACGACATCGCCCGCCTGGACGCTGTAGGACGGGATGTTCACCAGCGTGCCATTGACGCGCACCGACTTGTGACCCACCAGCTGGCGCGCTTCAGCGCGGGTACGGCCGAAGCCCATCCGGTAGACGACGTTGTCGAGACGCTGTTCCAGCAGCTGCAGCAGGATGACGCCGGTGGAGCCCTTCTTGCTCGACGCCTTCTTGTAGTAGTTGAGGAACTGACGCTCGAGCACGCCATACATCTGCTTCAACTTCTGCTTTTCGCGAAGCTGAAGGGCGTAATCGGAAAGCCGCAGCTTGCGCGCACCGTGCTGCCCCGGAGGGGTATCCAGCTTGCACTTGCTGTCGAGCGCGCGGGCGCGGCTCTTGAGCATGAGGTCGGTGCCAGCGCGGCGGCTGAGCTTGCAGGTGGGGCCAATGTAACGAGCCATGACGGATTCCTGTGCTTAGACGCGACGACGCTTCGGCGGCCGGCACCCGTTGTGCGGGATCGGCGTGACGTCGGTGATGTTGGTGATCTTGAAACCGGCGGCGTTGAGCGAGCGAACGGCCGACTCACGACCCGGGCCCGGGCCCTTGACCCGGACTTCCATGTTCTTCACTCCGTGCTCGGCCGCGGCGGTCCCAGCCCGCTCGGCTGCCACCTGGGCAGCAAACGGCGTGCTCTTGCGCGAGCCCTTGAAACCGCAGGCACCGGCCGTGCTCCAGGAAATGGTGTTCCCCTGGCGATCAGTGATCAGCACGATGGTGTTGTTGAATGACGCATGGATATGCGCCACCGCATCGGAGATGTTCTTGCGAACTTTCTTGCGCTTTTGCGCGGAGGCCGTGTTGGCTGCCATGTACGTATGCCTTGATCAGTTCAGCGATTACTTCTTGACCGCGCGACGGGGGCCCTTGCGGGTCCGTGCGTTGGTCCGGGTGCGCTGGCCGCGAACCGGGAGGCCGCGACGGTGACGCAGACCCCGGTAGCAACCGAGGTCCATGAGACGCTTGATGCTCATCGACACCTCGCGGCGGAGGTCACCCTCAACCACGAAGGCGCCGACGGCGGCACGCAGTTTCTCGACCTCTTCTTCGGTCAGTTGGCGGATCTGGATGTCCTCGGCGATACCCGCCGCTTCACAGATCTGCTTTGCACGGGTCGCGCCCACGCCATAGATGGCGCGGAGGGCGATGACTGCGTGCTTCTTATCCGGGATATTGACCCCCGCGATACGTGCCATGTGTAACCTCGGTTATAGAGCTTGAAACCGCGCGGAAAAGCCGCGCATTGTAGTGAAAAAGTGTAAGACCTTCAACGCCTGGGATTAACCCTGGCGCTGCTTGTGCCGCAGGTCGGTGCAGATCACCCGCACCACGCCATTACGGCGGATGACCTTGCAGTTCCGGCAGATTTTCTTGACTGAAGCGCGGACTTTCATATCAACCTCAACGATGGAAACAGGCTCGGATGCGGCTTAACGCAGCATGCCGGCGCCGGGATTCTTCAGGTTCGCCTTCTTCAGCAAACCCTCATACTGGTGCGACATCAGGTGCGCTTGCAGCTGCGCCATGAAGTCCATGACAACGACCACGGTGATCAGCAGCGACGTACCACCGAGGTAGAACGGGATTCCCGGGTAGAAGCTCCGCAGAATCTCGGGGAACAGACACACCACCGTGATGTAGGCAGCACCCACGACCGTCAGACGGGTCAACACGGTGTCGATGAAGCGTGCCGTGTGCACGCCAGGACGAACGCCAGGAATGAACGCGCCAGACTTCTTCAGGTTGTCCGCGGTTTCCCTCGAATCGAATACCAGGGCGGTGTAGAAAAAGCAGAAGAAAATGATCAGGGCCGCGTACAAGATGGTGTACAGGGCATTTCCGGGCGACAACGCGTTGACCACCTGTTGCAGCACGCCACCAGGCGTATCGCCGCCGGCGAACTGAACGATCGAAGCCGGAAACAGAATGATTGAGCTGGCAAAGATCGGCGGAATCACGCCGGACATGTTCAGCTTGAGCGGCAGATGCTGAGTCTGCGCAGCAAACACCTTGCGTCCCTGCTGGCGGCGGGCATGGTGCACCGGGATACGCCGCTGGGCCCGTTCGAACACCACCACACCGTAGGTGATCGCAACCACCAGGGCGAACACGACGATGACGGTAAAGCCGCTGATGGAGCCCTCGCTCACCAGCTGTGCCGTGCCGGCCAGAGCTGCCGGGAATCCGGCAACGATACCGATGAAGATGATGATTGAGATGCCGTTGCCGATACCGCGTTCCGTGATCTGCTCACCCAGCCACATCAGGAACATGGTGCCGGTGATCAAGCTCACGGACGCCACGAAGATGAACCCGAGGCCAGGGCTGAAGGCCACGCCACTGCTCTGCAGCGCGAAGGAGGCCCCGATGGACTGGAAGGTTGCCAGTGCCAAGGTGCCGTATCGCGTGTACTTGGTGATCTGGCGGCGACCGGACTCCCCTTCCTTCTTCAGTTCCTTCAGCGACGGCACCGTTGCCGACAGCAACTGAACAATGATGGACGCCGAGATGTAAGGCATCACGCCAAGCGCAAATACCGAAAGCCGCGCCAGTGCCCCACCCGAGAACATGTTGAACATGTCCAGAATGGTGCCGCGCTGCTGGTCGAACAGCGCCGCCATCTGGGCCGGATCGATACCGGGCACCGGGATGAAGCTCCCGATCCGGTACACGATGATGGCCCCGAGCAGGAACAACAGGCGCCCGCGGACCTCAGACAGCTTGCTGAAGTCGGGAACCATTCCGGCGGCGGCGGGTGACTTGGCCATGAGCGTCCTTGCGGGATTCCTTACTCGGCGATGCTGCCGCCGGCGGCAATGATGGCTTCACGCGCGCCCTTGGTCACCAGCACACCCTTGAGGGTGATGGCGCGGCTGATCGAGCCGGACTTGACCACCTTGGCGGTGAGCGTATCGCGACGCACAACACCCTCCGCGATCAGGGTGGACAGGTCAATCTCGGTTGCCTTCATCTTGTCCAGCTTGGACAGCGTCAGCTCGGCACGCGTGAGCGCCTGGTGCGAGGTGAATCCGCGCTTCGGCAGGCGCCGCTGGATCGGCATCTGGCCGCCCTCGAAGCCAACCTTGTGATAGCCACCCTTGCGGGCGTGCTGACCCTTGTGGCCGCGACCACCGGTCTTGCCGAGGCCGGAACCGATGCCGCGCCCGACGCGAGTGCGTGCCTTCTTGGCGCCTGCTGCGGGTTTGATGCTGTTCAGTTTCATCTCAAACCTCTTCCACTTTGAGGAGGTAGCCCACCTTGTTGACCATCCCCATGATTTCGGGCGTGGCCGGGTGGACAACCGTCTGGTGCCGGTTGCGCAGGCCGAGGCCGTGCGCGCAGGCCACATGGCGGGGCAGGCGCTTGGCCAGGCTCTTCACCAGTGTCACCTTGATCTGTTTGTTGCCGGACATCTCAGGCCCCCAGGATCTCTTCGACCGTCTTGCCACGCTTGGCGGCAACTTCGGACGGCAGGTTCATGTTCTTCAGCGCGTTGATGGTCGCGCGGACGGTGTTGATCGGGTTCCGCGAGCCGAAGGACTTCGACAGGATGTTGTGCACCCCCGCCACTTCGAACACGGCGCGCATCGCGCCACCGGCGATCACCCCGGTACCTTCGGAGGCCGGGCGCAGAAGCACACGACTGGCGCCATGCTCACCCCAGATCTGGTGCTGGACAGTGCCACCGTGAAGCGCCACGGTGATCATGTTCTTCTTGGCCTGGTCCATCGCCTTGGCAATGGCCGCCGGCACTTCACGCGCCTTGCCGTAGCCGAAGCCGACACGGCCTGCGCCATCGCCCACCACGGTCAGCGCGGTGAATGCGAACTGCTTGCCGCCTTTCACCGTCTTGGACACACGATTGACGGTGACCAGCTTTTCCTTCAGCTCGGAACCGGACTGCGAGTCGTCGTACTGCATGTTGTTCGCCATTGTTAGAACTCCAGGCCAGCTTCACGCGCGGCATCGGCCAACGCGCGGATACGGCCGTGATACTTGAAGCCGGAACGGTCAAAGGCCACCTGTGTGACACCGGCTGCCTTCGCGCGTTCGGCAATCAGCTGCCCGACGCGCTTGGCAGCGTCGACATTGCCGGTGCCACCGTCAAGATCAATCTTTTCAACGGTGGAGGCGGCAGCTACCGTGGCCCCGGCGTTGGGCGCGATCACCTGCGCGTAGATATGACGCGGCGTGCGATGTACACACAGCCGATAGGCACCCAGTTCACGGATGTGCGCCCGAGCGCGGCGAGCGCGGCGGATGCGGGTGGTTTTCTTGTCTTTCATGACCGGAATCTCTAGTAGTCAGTGGCGAATAAGACGGAAGTCGGGAAGCTGTCGGGCCGACGTAAACGTCGGTCACGCCGCCTTACTTCTTCTTCGCCTCCTTCATCACGACCTTCTCGTTGAGGTAGCGCACACCCTTGCCCTTGTAGGGCTCGGGCGGACGGAAGCCCCGGATGTCGGCGGCCACCTGGCCGACCATATGCTTGTCAGCGCCCTTCACGACCACTTCGGTCTGGGAGGGGGTTTCCACCGTCACGCCATCCGGAATGGGATAGGCAATCGGGTGGGAAAAGCCCAACGCAAGGTTGACGACCTTGCCCTGGGTCTGCGCGCGGTAGCCAACGCCCACCAGCTGCAGGCGACGTTCGTAGCCGGTCGTCACACCCACCACCATATTGGCGATGATGGCGCGCACGGTGCCGGACTTGGCGGGATCGACCACGATGGAGTCAGCGCTCATGGTGAGCACACCATCGTTGATCTCAATATCGACGCCCTTGGGCAGCGGCAGCTCGAGGGACGCCTTGGCGCCCTTCACCGTCACCACGCCCCCCTGCGACGTGATCTGCACGCCAGCGGGAAGTTTCAGCGGATTCTTAGCGACTCGTGACATGGTTGTTCTTCCCGCTTAGGCGACGATGCACAGCACTTCGCCACCGTGCCCGGCAGCGCGGGCCGCACGATCACTCACCACACCGCTGGGGGTGGAGATGATGGCGACGCCGAGACCGCCCAGCACCTTCGGCAGCTCGTCCTTGTTCTTGTAGATACGCAGTGCAGGGCGACTGACGCGCTGCAGGCGCTCGATGACCGGCTTGCCCTCGAAGTACTTGAGGGAAACCGTGATGACTTTCTTGTTGCCTTCAACCGCGACGACATTGAAGTCGGCGATGTAGCCCTCGTCCTTGAGAACCTTGGCAATCGCTTCCTTGATTTTCGACGACGGCGAGACGACCTGCTTCTTGCGGGCCATCTGACCGTTGCGGATACGGGTCAGGAAGTCGGCGATGGGATCATGCATGCTCATAGTGGTGGCCTCTTACCAGCTCGCCTTCTTCAGGCCCGGAACTTCGCCACGCATCGCTGCTTCACGCAGTTTGTGGCGGGCAAGACCGAACTTGCTGTACACGCCGCGGGTGCGGCCGGTCAGCTTGCAGCGATTGCGCTGGCGCGTGTAGCTGGCATCGCGCGGCATCTTCTGCATCTTCACGACGGCCGCCATGCGGTCGTCCATGGACGTTTCCGGGCTGGCGATCAGCTCGCGCAGCGCCTGCCGTTTCTTGCCCAGCTTGGCGACCAGCTTGGCGCGCTTCTTCTCGCGCTCGATCATGTTCGTCTTGGCCATGTGCTTTGCTCGCTTGTTACTTGCGGAACGGGAAGCCGAACGCTTCAAGCAGGGCCTGGCCCTGAGCGTCGTTCTTCGCCGTCGTGGTGATGGAGATGTTCATGCCGCGCGTGGCATCGACCTTGTCGTAGTCGATTTCGGGGAAGATGATCTGCTCGGTCACCCCGAAGTTGAAGTTGCCACGGCCGTCAAAACCGCTCGCCTTGACGCCACGAAAATCGCGAACACGCGGCAGCGCGACCACGATCAGACGCTCCAGGAACTCGTACATGCGTTCGCGGCGCAAGGTCACCATCACACCCACCGGATAGTTCTCACGGATCTTGAAGCCGGCGACGGCGATGCGGGACTTGGTCACCACCGGCTTCTGGCCGGCGACGGCGGCCATGTCGGCAACCGCATGCTCGATGACCTTGCGATCCATGGTGGCTTCGCCCACCCCCATGTTGAGGGTGATCTTGCTCAGACGGGGCACTTCCATTGCACCCAGGCCAAGCTCCTTGCGAAGCTTCGGCACCACGTCGTTCATGTAATAGGTTTGCAGGTTTGACATCTTCGGGTTCCGTTAGGCGTCCACAGGCGTCTTGGTGGACTTGAACACGCGGACCTTGCGCTCGTCCGCACCCGAGCCCTCGACGACGATCGCCACGCGATCCGCCTTCTCGGCCTTGGGGTTCCACAGCATCACGTTGGAACGGTCGATCGGCATGGTCTTTTCGACCACACCGCCGGCCACGCCGGCATTGGGGTTCGGCCGCTGGTGCTTCTTGGCGACGTTGATGCCCTCAACCAGCACCTTGCCATTGGCAAGGACCTGTTCGATGCGGCCGCGACGTCCCTTGTCCTTGCCGGCGATGACGACGACTTCGTCGCCCTTCTTGATCTTGTTCATGTCGGACTCGACCTCACATCACTTCGGGCGCGAGGGACACGATCTTCATGAACCGGTCGCGCAGTTCGCGCGTCACCGGCCCGAAGATACGGGTGCCCAGGGGTTCGCCCTTGCTGGAAAGCAACACGGCGGCATTGCTGTCAAAGCGGATAGCGGAGCCATCCGGACGGCGGATCGCATGGCGGGTCCGCACCACAACGGCGTCGTGCACCTCACCCTTCTTGACCTTGCCGCGGGGAATCGCATCCTTGACGGTGACCTTGATCAGGTCGCCGACACCGGCATAGCGCCGACGGGTGCTGCCCTTGACCTGAATCACCTGCACCAGCTTGGCACCGCTGTTGTCGGCGGCCTGCAGAAAGGATTCCTGTTGAATCATGACACCACCCCGGCTTTCTCGATCACTTCGACCAGCTTGAACCGCTTGGTGCGCGACATCGGGCGCGTCTCGATGACGGCCACGAGATCACCTTCCCCGCACTCGTTGTTCTCGTCGTGCGCATGCAGCTTGGTCGAACGACGGATGTACTTTCCGTACAGGGGATGACGCTCGCGACGCTCGACGAGCACCGTGATGGTCTTGTTCGGCTTGGCGCTGGTGACCTTGCCGACGATGCGGCGATCACGCTCGGCCGCGGCGTTGTTGACTTGTTCGCTCATGACGCCTTCACCTGGCTCTGCATCACCGTCTTCACCCGGGCGATCTTCTTGCGAACTTCGCCGATCAGGTGGGATTTGTTCATCTGGCCGGTTGCTGCCTGCATGCGCAGGTTGAACTGCTCCTTGCGCAGGGCCAGCAACTCGTCATTCAATTCCTGCGTGTTCTTGGACCGCAGGTCCTTCACGTATTCGGCCGCTTTCATTACAGGATCGTCCGGTTGACGAAGGTGGTCTTTACCGACAGCTTGGCAGCCGCCAGGCGGAATGCCTCACGGGCCTCCGCTTCGGTAACGCCTTCCATTTCATAGAGCATCTTGCCGGGTTGCACCTTGGCCACCCAGTACTCGACGTTGCCCTTACCGGAACCCATGCGGACTTCCAGGGGTTTCTTGGTGACGGGAACATCGGGGAAGATCCGGATCCACAGCTTGCCGCCACGCTTGACGTAACGGGTGATCACACGGCGGGCCGATTCGATCTGGCGCGCGGTGATGCGGCCATGCTCAGTAGACTTCAGGCCGAAGTCGCCAAAGCTCACCTTGTTGCCGTTGAACGTCAGGCCCCGGTTGTGGCCCTTCATCTGCTTGCGGAACTTGGTCCGCTTCGGTTGCATCATGATGACGACTCCTGGGCTTAGGCCGTGACGGCCTCAGCGGCTTCTTCTTTGCGGGCGGCGCGGCTGTTGTCGAACACTTCGCCGTTGAACACCCAAACCTTGATTCCGATGATCCCGTAGGTGGTCCGGGCCTCGGAAGTGCCGTAATCGACGAACGCACGCAGGGTGTGAAGCGGCACGCGGCCTTCGCGATACCACTCGGTGCGGGCGATTTCAGCGCCATTCAGACGGCCGCTCACCTGGATCTTGATACCGCCCGCGCCCTGGCGCATGGCGTTCTGCACCGCACGCTTCATGGCGCGACGGAACATGATGCGGCGCTCCAGCTGCTGCGCGATGCTGTCGGCCACCAGCTTGGCATCGAGCTCCGGCTTGCGGATCTCTTCCACGCTGATATGCACCACTTCCGGCTTGAGCTGCAGCAAGGCGGCAACTTCAACCTTCAGCTTTTCGATGTCTTCGCCCTTTTTGCCGATCACGATCCCCGGGCGCGCCGTGTGGATGATGATGCGGGCCGACTTGGCCGGACGCTCAATCTGAATCTTGGAAACATTGGCCTGCGCCAGCTTCTTGGTCAGGAAGCTGCGCACCGCCATGTCGCGGTTGAGGTTCTCGCCATAGGCCGCCTTCTCGGCGTACCAGTTGGAGGTCCACTGGGTGGAGATACCGAGGCGGAAACCGGTTGGATTGACTTTGTGACCCATTTGCCTGGTTCCTTACTCGTCGCTCACGCGGATGGTGATGTGGCTGGTCGGCTTGGTGATGCGATCAGCACGGCCCTTGGCGCGCGGCATGATGCGCTTCATCACAGGCCCCTTGTCGATGAAGATCTCGCGAACCTTGAGCTCGTCGACGTCGGCGCCGAAGTTGTTCTCGGCATTGGCGATCGCGGATTCGAGCACCTTGCGGATGACGTTGGCAGCACGCTGATTGGAAAACTTCAGCGTGTTGATGGCGTCGTCCACCTTCTTGCCACGAACCAAGTCGGCGACCAGTCGCGCTTTCTGCGGCGACAGACGGACAAATTTGAGTACGGCCTGAGTATTCATGTCCGTGCCTTACTTCTTGGTGGCCTTGTCGGCGTGACCCTTGAACGTACGGGTCGGCGCAAACTCGCCCAGCTTGTGGCTGATCATGTTGTCGGTGATGAAGACCGGCATGTGCTGACGCCCGTTGTGCACCTGAATGGTCAGACCGACCATGTCCGGGGTGACCATCGAGCGACGCGACCAGGTCTTGATCGGCTTCTTGACGCGGGCGTTGGATGCCTCTTCCACCTTCTTGGCGAGGTGGTGATCGACAAACGGCCCTTTCTTGATTGAACGCGGCATGGCCTAGTCCTTACTTCTTCTTGTGACGGCTACGCACGATGAACTGCTGCGTGCGCTTGTTGTTACGGGTCTTGAGGCCCTTGGTCTGCTGACCCCAAGGCGTCACGGGATGCGGGTTCCCCTGTCCGGAACGCCCTTCACCACCACCGTGCGGGTGATCCACCGGGTTCATCACGACACCACGGACGGTGGGACGAATGCCCTTCCAGCGCTTGGCGCCTGCCTTGCCGTACTGCCGCAAGTTGTGGTCCGAGTTGCTGACTTCGCCCAGGGTGGCGCGGCACTCGGCGAGCACCTTGCGCATTTCACCCGACCGCAGGCGGAGCGTTGCGTACTGCCCTTCCCGCGCCACCAGCTGAACGGCCGCGCCAGCCGAACGGGCCAGCTGCGCACCCTTGCCGGGACGCAGTTCAATGCAATGCACCGTGGAGCCGATCGGAATATTGCGGATCGGCAGGCAGTTGCCGGCCTTGATCGGCGCTTCGGCGCCGTTCTGGATCTGATCACCCACCGCAACGCCCCGGGGCGCGATGATGTAGCGACGCTCACCATCGGCGAACAGCACCAGAGCAATGTGCGCGGAACGGTTGGGGTCGTACTCAATACGCTCGACCTTGGCCGGAATACCATCCTTGTTGCGCTTGAAGTCGACCAGGCGGTAGTGCTGCTTATGACCGCCGCCCTTGTGACGGGTGGTCATGTGGCCGTTGTTGTTACGGCCGCCGCTGTGGCTCTTCTTTTCGAGCAAGGGCGCGTGAGGCGCCCCCTTGTGCAGACCCGGCGTCACCACACGGACAACGTGACGCTGTCCGGGCGACGTGGGCTTCATCTGGATCAATGCCATGACGAGTCGTCCTTTAGTTCGCGTTGCCGACGAAGTCGATTTCCTGGCCAGCAGCCAGCGTGACGTAAGCCTTCTTCCAGTCGGAACGACGGCCCATGCGCTGACCGAAGCGCTTGTTCTTGCCCTTCACATTGAGGGTGCGCACCGCAGTCACCTTCACGTTGAACAGCGATTCGACAGCGGTCTTGATCTCGATCTTGTCGGCATCGCCGGCCACCTTGAAAACGGCCTGATTGGCCTTTTCGGCGACACGGCTCGCCTTTTCCGAAATCATCGGAGCAAGAATGATTTGATGGATGCGTTCTGCGTTCATGACAGCCATGCCTCGAGCTTCTTCACCGCGTCGGAGGTCATCAGCACCTTCTCGTGACGCAGCAGCGCCACCGGGTTGATGCCCTCCACATCGCAGACGGCCACGTGCGGCACGTTGCGGACGGACAGGTACAGGTTGCGGTCGACTTCGCCGGTGACGATCAGCAGGTCACGACTGCCAACCCGGTCGAGCTGACTGAGCAGGCCCTTGGTCTTCGGCGCATCAACGGCAAACTGCTCCTCAATCATCAGATTGCCCGTGCGCAGCAGCTCGGACACGATCGAGCGCAGCGCGCCGCGATACATCTTGCGATTGACCTTCTGGGAGAAGTCGCGCGGCACCGCAGCGAAGGTCTTGCCACCCCCACGCCACAGCGGAGAGCGGATGGAGCCCGCACGCGCACGGCCGGTCCCCTTCTGCTTCCAGGGCTTCTTGCCGCCGCCGGCCACCATCGCCTTCGACTTTTGCGCCTTGGTACCCGCGCGGCCGCCGTTCATGTAGGCGGTCACGACCTGATGTACCAGTGCTTCCTTGTATTCGGCCCCGAAAACGGCGTCAGAGACGCTCAGGGACCCAGCATTGTTCATTTGAATATCCATTTGCCGTTTTTCCCCAGTGAAATCAGCCCTTCACCGTGGGGCGCACGATGACGTTTCCGTTCTCGGCACCCGGCACCGCGCCCTTTACCAGCAGCAGGTTGCGTTCGAGGTCCACCTTGACCAGGTCGAGGTTGAGCGTGGTGACACGCTTGTTCCCCATCTGACCGGCCATCTTCTTGTTCTTCCACACCTTACCCGGAGTCTGGCGCTGGCCAATGGAACCCGGTGCACGGTGCGAAAGAGAGTTGCCGTGCGTCGCGCGACCACCGCCGAAGCCGTAGCGCTTGACCACACCGGCATACCCCTTACCGATACTGGTGCCGGTCACGTCGACCCGCTTCACTTCCGCGAAGGCGTCAACCTTGACTTCGGCACCGGCCTGCATGCCTTCGAGCTCAGCCTCATCGAGGCGAATCTCCCAGAGGCCGCGGCCTGCTTCAACGCCAGCCTTTGCGTAATGGCCGGCCACCGCCTTGCTCAGGCGGCTCACCTTCTGTTCGCCGACAGCCACCTGCACGGCGTTGTAGCCGTCGCTGTCGAGCGTCTTGACCTGAGTCACGCGATTGGGCGTGCATTCGATGACCGTGACGGGCACCGCTTCACCGGCTTCGGTGAAGACGCGGGTCATGCCCACCTTGCGTCCAATGATGGAAATCGTCATGTCCGTGCCCTCTTAGTTGACGCGAATCTGCACTTCCACGCCCGCCGGAAGGTCGAGCTTGGAAAGGGCATCCACGGTCTTTTCAGTGGGGTCCACGATCTGCATGAGCCGCTTGTGCGTGCGGATTTCGTACTGATCTCGCGCGTCCTTGTCGACGTGCGGGGACACCAGGATGGTGAAGCGTTCCTTGCGGGTCGGCAGCGGGATGGGCCCGCGCACAACGGCGCCGGTACGCTTGGCGGTCTCGACGATCTCGCGCGCTGATTTGTCAATCAGACGGTGATCGAAGGCCTTAAGCCGGATACGAATAGATTGGCTGGTCGCGGCCATGCGATTACTCAGGTCTTAAAGAGCGGAACAAAACGGGGCGCGGATTATAACCGCGCCCCGCAAACTTGTGAAGCTTTTTTTCGTTACTCGACGATCTTCGTCACCACGCCGGCGCCGACCGTGCGGCCACCTTCGCGA
>CAKZHZ010000109.1 GCA_936928855.1 uncultured Polycyclovorans sp. | reverse complement strand
GGAGGAGCAACGCGGCCAGGCGCGAAAAAGACCCGCGAGCTCGCATGCGAACTTCCGGGACAGAACACTAGGGCCTGTTAGCACGACGACCTCGGCCTTGGCGGCTGCCGTCGAGCTAACCCCTGGGCCTGCCATCAGGCCCTTCAGGCGCGGGCCCCGCTGATCGGCCGGCAAGCCCCGCACGTCCGTGTGGGGCTTTTTTGTTCAGTTCGGCCCGTTGTCAGCGTGACGCCGGCGCGGTAAAACCCTCGCCAGGGCGCGAGGAGGTGCCTGGCCGCCGTGCGTTTCGGCGGGACCATTGGGAGCGAGCCATCGAACAGAGCGTCGCCGACTTCAAGGATGTGGCCGGGCGGCGTTTCGCACCGGCGGAGGCGGAGCGTTATCCGCCAAAGCTGCTGCGGCGCCTCGAACGCGCCACCGACCGTCGGCACCCCGAACTGCGATTTCCGGAGCCGGCAGAGGGTGATTACCGCCGTCACGCGCGTCAGGAATCCCGTGTCACGCGCCTGATCCTTTGCGTATTGATGGCGGGTTTGTGCCTGCTGGCGCCCCGCCTTGACGCGGAACTGGGGCCAGGGGTTCTGGCAGCGGCCGCCAACCCGATGCAATCCACTGCCTACTTCCTGCTGCTGCCCTGGTGGCTGGCCGGGGGGGTGGTACTGTTGAAATGGCCATCAACGCCCTGGGGTGCAAGGTTGATCTGGCTGGCGGCGTTGCTGCAGGTCAGTGCGCTGCAGATTCTGGGCGCTCGAGGCTACGTGACCGATGCGGTGCCGCCGGTCCTGATGGCGGTGTTGAGCCTGATGGCCGTGTTGGTGTTGGGGCGTTTCCGTTTCGTCGATGCTCTGGGACTGATTGCCACCTATTTCGCGTTCATGGGCTTGTTCAACGGGATTTTTGATGATGGCCCCCAGCATGAAAGCCTGCATTGGCTGCTGGAAGGCCTCGGGTTCACCATCCTCCTGCTCGGAGGCTTCTGGAACGAGATGAGCAGCCGGCGGGCCTGGGCAGCGCAGATGCTGTTGCATGCAGCGGCCGGAACCGACTTTCTCACCGGCATGTTCAACCGCAGAGCATTCGAGCACTACTTTCACCGCATCAGCCTGCAGGCACAGCGTCAGGCCTGTCCACTGGTGCTGGCGGTGATCGATGTCGATCACTTCAAGGGTTACAACGACACGCACGGTCACCCCGCTGGGGATCGCGCACTGAACCAGCTGGGCCGCGTCCTGCGCGACTTCGCCCGGCGTTCGCTCGATACCGCCGCGCGGGTGGGTGGCGAGGAGTTCGCTCTGGTGCTGTTCGATTGCCGCCGACAGCAGGCAGTGGAGCGGCTGGAGGTGTTGCGATGTCAGGTCGAAACGCTTTCCAAGAACATGCCAGAGGGCCTTCCTGGCGGGTTCACCATCAGTATCGGCGCAGCCGAAGTCAACGGTCTGACGGGCTTGGACCGCGCCTACGCGCAGGCGGATGAGCAGCTCTATCGGGCCAAGCGGGCGGGTCGCAACCAATTGATGATGGCGGGCATCGAAGACCTCTGATCGACTGCTGGGCGCCGTTGGGCGGCGTGCGGGAAGATGGTCAGTGGCGGCGTGATAGGAATACCCGTCCGGGGTTCCGCCTGTCGTTCGGGAGCCTGTCGTCTCCAGGAGTTGTCATGACCGCTGCCACCACGTTGGAAGGTCCCGTACCCGGGCAACGCTGGGCGGCCAACGACGCCTATTCGCCCAACCTGCTGCGCCAGCTGGCGGATGCCAGCCTGTCCCGGGGCCCACTGTGGCGGTTTCCGGCCCCTGCAGAAGGTGATTTCCGGCGCGACGCGCGGGTGCAGGCGAACGGCTCCCGGATGGCCTTGTGCCTCCTGGCGGGCATGTTGCTGATGCTGGCACCCCATGCCGGTTTGGGCTGGGCGCTTCCGGTCAGCTGGACCGGCCCCATGTCCTGGGCCCTGCTGCTGCTATGGGGAAGTGCGCTGGCGCTGCTGTTCTGGCGACCCGTGCGTGTCTGGGGCACGGTGATGATGGCGGTTGCCGGCGGACTGACGGTCGCTTCGCTGCAAGGGCAGCCGGCTGCCAGCGCCGCAGCCGGGCTTGTCCCTTTGGCGGCGCTCACGCTGTTGCTGGTGATGGGACGCTTCCGCGGTGGATTCGCGCTGTCCCTGGCAGCTGCCTACCTCGTGTTGGGGATATGGGGGGCGCCAGGCGTCCGGGCGGCAACCGAGGTTGCGCTGGCGCAGTCGGTGATGGAGTGGCTGACCCTCGCCGTGGTGCTGTTGGGTGGGTTCTGGAGCGATGCTGCACACCGGCGAACCTGGGCTGCGCAGCGGGTGCTGCGACTGAGTGCGGCCAACGACATCCGCACGGGTCTGCTCAACCGTCAGGCGTTTGAGGCTTACTACCAGCGGCTGGCCTTTCATGCCCGGCGACAGGGCAGCGGCATGGTCGTGGCGCTGGTGGAGTTCGATCTGTTTCACGCCTTTCGTGATCGCGAGGGGCAAGGGGCGGCAGACGCTGCGGTGAATACGCTCGGTCGGTTGCTGCGGGACTTTGCGCGCCGCTCGCTGGATGTCGCGGCACGGATCTCGGACACCCACTTCGCGCTGGTCCTGTTTGATTGTCAGGGCGCACCGGGGATGCTGAGGCTGGAACATCTCCGGGCAGCGGTCGAGGGTTTGGAGATTCGCCACCCGGTGGCGCCCTCCGGGCTGTTGACGGTCAGCATCGGTGCCGTGCATGTGGGCGGCGAGACCTCGCTGCCGTGGGTTTTGACGGCGGCGGATCAGGAGCTGCAGCGCGCGCAGCGGCTGGGACACAACCGGGCCCGCATGCGGGGCACTGAACCGGTTGTCACCGATTATCCCTCGTCGGGCGCGCAGGCCGCCGGGCAGGGCTGATCGCGAAGTACGCCGCTGAACAGCTCCAGCGCAGTCAGGCGGCCGCCCCAGACACAGCCGGTATCGAGGCCGAAGACCTGCGATTCGGGCCAGTGCACACGGCCCAGCATGGACCAATGGCCGAACACGATACGGGTGTCCTGCGAGCGCCGTCCGTCCGCCTGAAACCACGGTCGCAAGCCGCGCCCTGCAGCCTGTTCAGGGGAGCCTTTGTGTCGCAGGGCCAGCCGCCCTTGCGCGTCCACCATCCGCAGTCGGGTGAGGGCGTTGATCACGAAACGCCAACGCGGAATGCCCTGCAGTCGCTCGTCCCAGTGATCGGGCTCGTTTCCGTAGAGCTGGTCAAGCAGGGCATCGCCCTCAGCGCTCTGGAGCACTGCCGAGACCTCGCGTGCCAGCGCTAGCGCCTGCGGCGCGGTCCATTGAGGGGGGAGCCCGGCGTGGATCAGCAAGGTCTGCGTATCGTCGTGCCAGCAGGCAAGGGGGCGTGCGCGCAGCCACTGCAGGAGCGCATCGCGATCTTCTGCTGCCATGATCTGCTGGAGGGTGTCGCGTGCACTGAACCGCCCGCCGCGTGCGGCGGCCAGCAAGTGCAAGTCATGGTTGCCCAGCAGGCAGGTGGCGGCGGTGCCCAGGGACCGCAGAAAGCGCAGGGTCTCCAGTGACGCCGGGCCGCGATTGACCAAGTCTCCGACCACGATGAGGTGGTCCTGCGTGGGGTCGAATGCCAGCGCGTTCAGCAGTTGCCGTAACGGGGTGAGGCAACCCTGCACATCGCCTACGGCGAAACAGCGTCTGGAAGGCGGCATGAGGGCGGTCCTGCTAATGTAGGAAAATGACCAAGGGGGGATGAACGGTAGCAAATGCACTGTTCAGGTGCTTTGACGGCGACGGCGCGCGCACCGATGATCCTATTCCATGATTTGAGACCCGCCACTGGGGCGGAAATGGAGACCTCAATGCTTACGTTCATCAAGGAATTCCTGCGCGACGAGGAAGGCGCCAGTGCGGTGGAATACGGCCTCATCATTGGCCTTATCGCAGTGGCACTGATCACCGTGCTCGGCTTGCTTGGCGATGGCCTCAACACGCTGTTCGGCGCCGCCAAGGATGAAGTCGAGGGTGCCGCAGGCGGTGGTGGCGAGGGCGGCTGATCGGGGCGCGGCGACCTGAGGGTCGCCGCTTTCTCGGGAGGCTGGCGTGCCAATCGAAGGGAGACGACATGGTCGTGCCGTGCCTGGTGCTGGCGTGGGCACTGTTGGTGGCGCTGTTCGATTGGCGCCGCCAGCGTGTGCCCAACGTGCTCCTGCTGCCGGTATTTGTCGTGGCCTTGCTGGCGGTGGTGATCGACGGGCAGACCGTTCTTGGCGCCGGCCGCTGGAGTGGTTTTGCCGGAATGATCGTGGCGGCTGCCCCCTGGATGGTCGGCTATGGTCTGCGTCAGGTTGGGGCAGGCGACGTCAAGTTTGCCGCGACCCTGGGGCTACTGGCCGGGCTGCCGATGGCGGCGTTAGGGACACTGGCGGCCGCGTTGCTGGCTGGCCTGATCAGCCTGCAGTTGCGCCGATGGGGGGGGCGAGGCCTGCGCTTCCCGTTGGCGCCGGCGTTGCTGCTGGGGTTTGTGCTGGCCTTCGGTATCGAAGCGGGGTTCTGGCGGTGATGAGGCGACGGCAGTGCGGTGCGGTAGCGGTGGAGTTCGCGCTGGTGTTCCCGCTGCTGTTTCTGCTGATGTACGGCATCGTGGTGTACAGCTACGTCTTCGTACTCAACAGTGCGCTGAACTTTGCGGCGCAGGAGTCTGCCGAGGCGGCGGTTCAGGTCGACCCCACCGCGGCCAACGCAGACAGTCTCAGGACCACCCGGGCACGTCAGACCGCAGCTGCGGTCTTGAACTGGTTGCCGGTTGCGCAGCGCGACCGCGTCGTGGGAAATGGCGGCTCTGCGGTGCAGGTGCAGTTCTGTCCGGAGAGCGCTCAGGCAGCCTGCCCGCCTGACGGGGGTGGCATCATCGTGACGCTGGTGATGCCGGTGACCGAGCCAGCGCTGTTCCCACGCGTCACACTACCGCTGGTCGGGGCGATTCCGCCGCTGCCGGTCTCGCTACGCGCGCAGGCGGTCGCGCGGCTATAGGAAGGTTGTCGGGAGGAGGTTCAACGATGAACAGCAGCACCGGAATGAAGATCGCTGCGGCGGTCATGGCGGTGGTGGCGGTGGCGCTGGGGGTGCTGGTCGCCAACAGCTATCGTCAGAGCACCGCAGAGGCAGAGGCCGCGCGTGCTGCCGCCGAGGCGCAGCAGGCGCAGGTGCCGCAGACACTGGCAGTGGTAGCGGTCAAGCCGCTCGAGGCGTATCAGGCCATTCCCCGCGATGCGGTGTCGCTGGTGCCGGTGTCGGTGGCGCCCAACAAGTATTTCACCAACCTCGACGAAGTCGTCGACCGTATCCCGCTGGTCGATATCGATGCCGGTGCGCCGGTGACGCCGCGATACTTCTCGGAGGGGAATGCGCTGGCGCGCATCATTCCCGAGGGCCATCAGGCGCTGTCGATGGAAATCAACGACGTGATCTCCGTGGGGGGCTTTGTCCGTCCTGGCGACATCGTCGATGTGCTGCTCTACCTGCGCAGCGGTTCGGGCGTGGAGAGCGCGCAGTCGCGGGTGCTGTTGAAAAAGGCCCGGGTGCTGGCCTACGAGGATCGCATCATCGATCGGCCGGACGGTTTGCAGGCAGGTGAGTCTGCCGACAGCCGCCGGCGGGTTCGGACCGCAGTGTTGGCGGTACCGGAAACCGATACCACCCGGGTGATGCTGGGTATGAGCATGGGGGAACTGCGGCTTTCCCTGCATGGTGCCCAGGCTGCTTCGCGTGAGGCACAGCCCACCAGTGAGAGCGGACTGCCCCTGACCGAGGCTGCAGTTGCCGCGATCGAATCGGGCAAGGTGCCGGATCAGGTGATCTCGGTGGAGGAGCTGGCGCGCATCCGGCCACCGCCGGCGGCGGCTCGTGCCCGCCCCCCCAAGCCCTCGATCGAGGTCATTCGCGGCGCCGATGTCAGCCGTTTCACGCCCTGAGGTCATCATGCTGAAGTCGAAATCGCTGCAAACGATCTTGTTCGGTCTGTTGATGGCCGTGGGGGTGGTGGGTGCGCAGGCGCCCACACCCGCGCCGGAAGTACTGTTGATCGAACAGGGAACGCATCGCTACTACGGTCGCGTCGGGGGCGTCAGTCGGATCGCGGTGGGGGATCCCGCCGTTGCTGATGTCACGCTGCTCAAGCAGGGGGCCATGCTGATCACCGGCAAGACGCTGGGGACCACCAGCCTGCTGGTCTGGCAGCGCGGCGAAAACGAGCCGCGCCCGTTCCGCCTGCGGGTGATTCCCGTCCGCGACGCATTGGAGACGGCCCCGAAAAGCCCCGAGCTGAGCGAAGCCCGGATTGCCCCGGGCGTGGCGCTCTCCGGCCGGCTGCCCAATTTGCAGGCGCACCGACAGGCCCGTCAGGCTGCTCAGGCGGGCGATTCGCCGCTTCGTGACGACAGCCGCATCACGCTTGAAAATCAGGTGTTGACCGAGGTGAAGATTGCCGACGTCAGCCGCGCCACTGCACAGTCCTTTGGTCTCAACCTCGCGAAGATCACCGCCAACACACAGCTTGCGCTGTCACCGCCGGGGGTGCTCTCCGGGGTCGCCAATGGTGATCTGCAGTCCGGCGCCGGGTTCCTGCCGGTGAACGATGCCTTCCAGATCGTGGTGGGCGATCCCAGTCGCGGGGCCGCTGGCGTGTTGAGTCTGTTGGAGCGGCGCGGATTGGCGCAGGTGCTGGCCGAGCCCTCGCTGCTGGCGACCAGCGGGCAGACCGCCACCTACCTGGTCGGCGGCGAGTTTCCGGTGCCGGTCAGCCAGGGCACCGGCACGGCGGGCGGTGGCATCAGTGTGGAGTACAAGGAATTCGGGGTACGTCTGTCGCTGACGCCGACCGTGCTCGCACGGGACCGCATTGCGTTGAAGATTGCGCCCGAGGTGAGCGATCTCGACTTCAGCAACGCCATCCAGGTGGGGGGGGTGGCGACGCCGGCCCTGCGGGTGCGGCGGACCGATACCTCCATTGAGCTGGGGGATGGCGAGAGCTTCGTCATTTCCGGTCTCATCAGCAGCAATGCCAGCGACAGCGTCGACAAGGTGCCCTGGCTGGGCGACCTGCCGGTGCTGGGGGCCTTCTTCCGGTCTTCGAGCATCAGCAACGAGGCCCGTGAACTGATCATGATCGTGACGCCGCATCTGGTGCGTCCGATCGCCCGAGAGGCGGCGCGTCCGCCGCTTCCCGGAGAAACGCAGCGCGCACGAGACCCGAGTTTCGCCGAGACTTTCTTCCTGGAAACCGGCGATTTCGCCACCGGCTACTCCGACTAAGGGCTGGAACTGATCAAGGCTCCTGAACCATGACGATGAAAACCCAGGCCCTGGTGATTGCCAACGATCCGGTTTACGTGAACTGGCTGCAGAACGCCGTGCCATCGGTGGACTTCACCCTGTTGCGTCCCCTGGACATCGACGACCTGGTCCAGCGCATCAGTGCCAGCGGGCGCGTTGATCTGGTGCTTGTGGAGTTTGATGTGGCCCAGATGGAAGGCCGTGCCGCGCTGCTGGAACAGCTGGTCGAGCGCATGCCCGACATTGCCGTCGCGGCGGTCGGTGCCGAACCGCACCCCGACGTTGTGCTGGCGGCCATGCGTGCCGGCGCACGGGACTTCCTGGTGCTGCGACGTGACGATGACGAGCTGTCGCAGGCGGTGAGCCGGCTGCTGCGGCGCAGTGCGCCAACGGCCGGGGGGGCAGTGACACAGCGTGCTGCGGCGCGTGGCAAGTTGTTCAGTCTGGTGAGCAGCCATCCAAGCGAGGACCTGGCCTTTACCGCCGTGCAGCTGGCGATGGCCCTTGGAGAGCAGGTCAATGCGCCGGGCAGGGTGTTGTTGCTCGATGTCGCCACTCCCGCCGGCGCGGGGGCCATCTTTCTCAATATCAACCAGGCCTACAGCGTGCTGGACGCGATCAATGACGTCTATCGCTGCGACCAGACCCTGATCGACACCGCTTTCTCGCGGCACCCGAGCGGTTTGTACGTGCTGAGCCTTCCGGAAGACCTGCTGGGACGACCTGCCATCGAGCGGGACGATCTCATGCAGCTGCTGCAGATGCTGCGCGGCCTGTTTGCCGTCACCGTGGTGGTGCTCGATGGCCTGCATCCGCCGCCGTTGTTGGGTGCCGTGATGGGGCAAAGCGACCGCAGTCTCTGGCTCACGGATCCTTCCATCCTGCGATCCCGTCACGGCAAGGTGCTGTTGCGGGCGCTGCGGCTGAGTGAAACGCCGCTGGATACCGTCGGCGTGGTGGTCGATCGTTACCGTCGCAATCTCGGCCTCGAGCCTGAAAACATCGCCGAACTGCTCGGGTTGCCATTGCTGGCCACGCTGGGGGGTGATGGGCAGGCGCGCATCCAGGCCATGAATGCCGGTGAGCCGCTGTCGGCGGTGGCGCCACGCGATGCCCTGGTCAGCGACATCCGGCATCTGGCAGCCCACCTGATGAGCGCGGAAGCCCCCACCAGCCTGCCGGTGCGCGGCGGTGGCATGCTGAAGCGCTGGTTCGGCGGCTGATATGCAGGGGCAGGACGTCCAGACCCAGCGTTTCCGGCTGTCGGATCAGTACCAGCAGCTCAAGAGCAGCTTTCACCGTCACCTGATCCAGCAGGTCGAGGAGCGCAATCTCGACCTTGACCGGTGGGACAGCGCCAAGATTGACCGTTTCGTCACTGAGCAGATCCGGCGCTATGTGGTCGAGCAGCGGCTGCCGGTGAACCAGCGCGAGTCAGAGGTACTGGCGCGCGATGCCCGTGACGAACTCGTCGGTTTCGGGCCGATCCAGTCGCTGGTCGACGACGACAGTGTCAACGACATCGTGGTCAATGGGCCCGCCACCGTCTTCGTCGAGCGCGACGGTCGCCTTTCCACTGCGCCGGTCCGTTTCGCCGACGATGCCCATGTGATTCGTGTGATCCAGCGCATACTTGCGCCATTGGGGCGTCGCGTCGACGAGTCGACGCCGATGGTCGATGCGCGGCTTCCGGATGGCTCGCGCGTCAACGCGATCATTCCTCCGATTGCCCTTGACGGCCCCTGTCTGTCGATCCGCAAGTTTCGCAAGCAGGCGCTTACCGGTGATGACCTGCTGCGCCTTGGCAGTTGCACGCCCGCCATGCTCGCGTACTTGCGGGACAAGGTGGAGCAACGCACCAATCTGATGGTGCTGGGGGGTACCGGCTCGGGCAAGACCACGTTTCTCAACCTGCTGTCGCAATGGATTCCGCAGGGCGAGCGCATCATCACGGTGGAGGATGCGGCGGAGCTGCGACTGCATCACGGGCATGTGGTGCGTCTGGAGACGCGTCCGCCCAACCTTGAAGGCGAGCGTGCCGTGACGGCGCGTGACCTTGTCCGCAACGCCTTGCGGATGCGGCCGGACCGCATCATCGTCGGCGAGGTGCGCGGCGACGAGGTGTTGGACATGCTGCAGGCGATGAATACCGGACACGATGGCTCGATGACCACTCTGCACGCCAACGGCATTGAGGACGCGCTGCATCGCCTGCAGCTGCTGGCGGGCTTTGCCGGGTATTCCGGAAGCGAGGCGACCCTGCGCGGGCAGGTCAGCAGCGCCCTGCAGCTGCTGGTGCATGTGTCCCGTCTGCCGGGGGGGGAGCGGCGGGTCATGTCGATTTCCGAGGTGCTGGGCGACGATGAGCAAGGGCTGGTGATCCGCCCGGCCTTTCGCTTCGATCTGGCGCAACTGCGGCATCACGATCTGCGTGCCGCCGGCGAGGGGGCGGCATGAATCTCTACGGTGTGGCCATGCTGGTGACGCTGATCCTCGCCGGGGTTGCGGTGGTGCTTTACTTGCGTGCGGCCAATCGCGAGCGGCAAAGCGCCTTGCAGTTGCGGCTGCGTGCACTCGGTGGCGAGGAGACAGCCGCGTTGGTGACCGGCTTCCGGCCGCGTACCGACACCATTCGCAATCCCCTCACGCGCTGGGTCTGCGCCTTGTTATGGCGGTCCGGTCGGGAAACCGACCCTGCTGCCGTTGATCGGGCGTTGCTGGCCTCGTTGTTGATCGGTCTTCCGGTGCTGCTGCTGTTGTTCGGGTGGCTCGCCGGCCTCGCTCTCGCCGGGTTTGCCGCAGTCATGGCGTGGGCCTGGGTCACCCGGCAGGCCGCTACGCGGCGCGCGCAGATTCTCGAACAGCTGCCGGGATATCTGGAGGCGGTGATCCGGGTGCTCTCCGCGGGGAATACCCTGGAAGAATCGCTGGCGGTCGCCGCACGCGAAAGCCCCGAGCCGCTACGGCCCTTGATGCTGAGTGTCGGCCGGCAGGTGCGCCTGGGGGCCCCCGTCGACGCGGTACTGATGGAGACCGCTGATATCCATCACCTCCCCGACGTCAAAGTCATGGCCTTGGCGGCCGCGATCAACCGCAAGTTCGGTGGCTCCCTCCGCAATATTCTGCGGAGTCTTGTGCAGGCGATTCGCGCCCGCGATGTGGCGGCGCGTGAGTTGCGCGCCCTGACGGCCGAAACCCGGTTCTCGGCAGTGGTGCTGTCACTGCTGCCGATCGGGATTTCGCTGTATGTCTACCTGCAGAATCCGCAGTACTACGGTGACATCCTGCAGGATGCGGGCGGCCGGGCGCTGCTGCTTGGTTCCTTGTTCATGCAGCTGGCGGGCATCGTGGTGCTGGTGCGCATGATGCGTTCCACGGAGGCGCCATGAGTCCGCTGCTGTTGGGCGCCATCGCCAGTATCGCGCTGCTTTGCGCGGCAGCGGCGCTGTGGCTGTTCACGCACCTGCTGCGCGAGGCCCGCCAGCGTGAGCGTCTGGTGGAGCGGGTGACACCGGTGGTGGGCGATGCTCATGACTACGAGTCCGGTGACCAGGGGCGGCTGCTCGAGCGGATGGCGCGTGGTGGGCGGGCTATCGAGGGGTGGGTCGACCCCGAGAACGAAAGCGCCCGCCTGATGAGTCAAGCGGGCTGGCGCAGTACCGAGGCCCGTGTCGCCTGGTACGCCTTTCAGGCACTGATCCCGGTCATGGGGATTTTGGTGGTCGTCGCCTATGCCTGGTTGGGACAGGATCCGCGCAAGGCGGTACACCTGCCTTTGCTTGCTTTTGTGGTGTTTGCGCTGTCGGTACTGATTCCCCGCTGGGTGTTGCGGCGTGCCGCCGCAGGCCGGCGGGCGCGGGTCAAGGCGGAGGTTCCGCTGTTCGTGCACTTGCTGGTGCTGTTGTTCGATGCAGGGCTGTCGACACGGCAGGCGTTGATGAGTCTGGTGCGTGAGGGCGGCGGCGTGTTGCCCAATCTCGGAACCGAATTTGCCAACGGGCTGCGTAGCATCGATGCCGGCGCTGATACCAGCGAGGTGCTGAAGAACATCGGTGATCTGCTCGAAGTCGAGGACCTCAGCAGCATTCTCGCGGTGTTGCGGCAAGTGGATCGCTACGGTGGCGAGATCCGCGAACCCCTGCTGGAAGCGCTGGCGGTGATGGAGGCCAACCGCAGCCTGAGTATGCGCGAGGAGGTCAATCTCATGTCTGGCCGCATGACGGTGGTGATGGTGCTGTTCTTCTTTCCTGCATTGCTCATCTTCGTTGCCGGCCCGGCGTTCCTGTCCGTCATCAAGGCGCTCAACGATGTTGCCGGCTGAATCACAAGGCCCGTTGTTCGCTGCGCTGCTGGCGCTGGCACTCAGCGCCTGCTCGCTGCCACAGCGCCTGGGGCCACCGGTGGCGTCGGGCGCGGACCGTGGGGGCCAGGTCGAGGGCGCGCGCGCCGGCCCGGTCCGAATCACCAAGTCCGATGCCGCAGCGGCGCGGGATGAAGACCGGGCCCTGCACCTGGAGCTGATCCACGGGATGCTGGAGCAGCGTCAGTATTACGCAGCCGTGGCGCATGTCGAGGCGCAGCGACTGCAGGGGGGCGAGACGCCGGAATTGGGCTGGCTGGAGGCCGAGGCGCGACGCCGTCTGGGGCAGCACGAGGCGGCAGAAGCCGGCTTCAAACGGCTATTGAAGACGGCGTATGGCGCGCGAGCGGAGCATGGCCTCGGTCTGATTGCCGCTGCCGATGGTGATGTCCGGCGGGCACGGGCGCATTTCGCCGAAGCAGTTCGGCGGGCACCGACCGTGGCAGAGTTCCGAAACGACCTCGGATTTGCCGAACTGCAGATGGGGCGCTTCGACGATGCTTTGGCGGCCTTTGCCACCGGCGCCGAACTGGCGCCCGATGACATCCGTATCCGCAGCAATCTGGTGTTGCTGCTGCTGACCACCGGGGACTTCGACCGCGCCAGGAGCATGGCGCAGGACGTTGCCATGCCCGATGCCACCTTTGATCGCCTGCGTCAGCAGGCGGAAACCCTGCGCCGCCGGCTGGCGGCACGCTGACCGGAGTCCGCCCATGAAACCGAAAGCCCTCCTGTTGTCTGCACTGTTGGTGGCGGCACCGGCCTGGGCGCAGGCGCCGGCCGCACCGACCGCTGACGGCAGCGCCACTCGTGCCTGGATGGCCCTCCAGAAGGGCGATGAGGGGACGGTGTCGACCCCACGGCCGCAGTCCGGGGAAGAGGCTGAACGTGTCTATCAGCGCTACCTCGACAGCTTCGATCACCCGATTCCGGAAGCGTTCGACCGTGAGCGCTTCAACAGTGGCAGCCAGAGCCGCTAACACGCCGTTGCCCGCGCGGCAGCGGGGGGCGGCGGCGGTCTTTGCGGCGATCACCGTCGTATTGGGGCTGGCCGCCATCGGCCTGACCGTGGACCTCGCACGGTTGTATTCGGCGCAACGGCAGCTGCAGCGGATCGTCAACCTGGCGGCGCTGGACGCCGCACGGCTGGCGGGAGGGTGTCTGGGCCTGCAGGACGATCCGCAGGGTGCCGCTGAAGCCGAGGCTGCAGCATCCGTCCTGCGCAACGAGGGGCAGCGCGAATGGCTGCGTGCCAACGGGGTGCGTATCGGTCGCATGCAGACCGGCGAGGATCAGTTGCGCCGTTTCATTCCTGCGGACGCCGCTGATTTCAACGCCGTTCAGGTGCGCTTGTTCGCGCCGTCGCCACGACGGCTGATTCCCGGCATGGCGGCGACGGAGGCACGTGGTGAGTTGACTGCCGTGGCGGCGGCGCACAGCCGTCCGCTGGTGCGGTTCAAAGTGGGCAGTGGCCTGCTCAAGCTGCAGGATCCCTCGCTGCTGAATGCGCTGCTCGCGGCCCTGCTGAACAGCGATGTTCCGCTGCAGCTGAGCCTGCTCGACTATCAGTCCTTGCTTGATGCCACCGTCACGGTGGGCGAGTTGGCGATCTCGGTCAGTCCGGAGCCGATAGAGGAAACCTTGCAGCAGGTGCTGCCGCTGGATGGCTTGTTGCGGGCGTTGGCACTCGCATTGGGGACTGCTGGTCAGTTGGTGGCGGCGGAAGCGGCCGAGTCGTTGGCCGACGTGGCGGATGGCGCGCTGGCGTTGAGTGCGGCGGAGGTGCTGGGCCTTCCGCCCGGTTTCGAAGCGCCAGCGGCTAACTTGCTGGTCAATGCCGGGGACCTGATCAGCGCCATCGCCTTGACGGTGGCGGATGACCTGTTGCAGCCGATCACCGTGAATCTGCCGTTCCCGCTGGGGGACGGGGAGCTGGTGGTCAATCTGCTGGATGTGGGGCAACCGGTGATCGTACCCGCGGGGACGCCGACCACGGCGGGGGATGAGAGCTTTGCCCGGTCGACGCAGGCTGCGTTGCAGTTCCAGTTCCCGTTGCAGGTCGACGGACTGCCGCAGGTGGATCTGCCGATTTTTGTTCAGAGCGCGCAGGCGACGGCGGAGTTGATGGACGTGAGCTGCGCCCGCCGCGGCCAGGCATTCGACCTCGTCACCCTGGGGGCGAGATCCAGTATTGCCCGCCTGGGCATCGGCCGCTTCGACGACATTGAACTGCCCAATCCCCAGCCTCAGCCCGCAGTGATCCTCGATACACAGGAGACCTTGCAGGTGGGACCGCTGTCCGTACCGCTGCCCGTCCGAGTGGTGGTGCGGGCTGCGGCCTTCGTCGATGTCGGCCGTGCCCGCAACGAGGTGCTGGTGTTCGATGGCCCGTTCGATCCCGTCGAGGGAAAACCCCAAACCCTGGGAACGCCGCCACTGACGGCAATCGGGGACTCGCTGGCTGATCTGCCGGCCACGCTCGATCTGGATGTCGAGGTGTCGCTGCTGGGCGAGCCGCTGCCATTGATTGCCCCGCTTGTGGATGGCGTGCTGGCGACCACCGAAGCTGCGTACCGGCAACTGCTGAGCCCCCTGCTGCAATCGCAGCTGCTGGCAGTGGTGGACGCGGTGGTTGGCCCGACGACAGACGCGCTGGGCCTCAGCCTGGGAGGCGCCGATGTCGTGGTGTTCGAAGTGTCGGATGCCGAGCCCGAGCTGTTCCTGCGTTGAGGCGGCGCACGATGCGAGATCGTTTGCGACGGCTCGGACAATGGTTGGGATGGATGTCCGCCTCCGGTCTTCTGGCCATCAGCCTGTCGGCGCTGGCCTACGGACATTTTCTGCAGGCGGAACTGGATCGGGCGTTCGCCCTGGGCATGGCCCAGAACGCTCTGGCGGCGCCACTGGAGCAGGGCGACGAGGCCGCCTTGCGCGAGGTGACGCGGGCCCTTTTCGAGCATGCCGGTCTCGGTTTCCGGTACATCGCCGTGCGGGGGGAGGCCACCGATCTCGGCGCCAGTTACGGGCGGTATGAAAACCTCTCGCTGCCGCTGGTATCGGCAGCGCTGCGTCACCGTCTGCGCGACGCGCTGTACCGGCTGACCAGCGTCGGGGGACAGCACCGGATCCAGCGGGACGGGCAGGTAATCGGTACGCTGGACTATGCCATCTCCCGCGATTTCCGCGATTCGGTGGAGTCCGATGCGGTGCGACGGCTGCGAACGGTCGGACTGGCGGGTACCGCCTTGAGTCTGCCGCTGTTGATCAGCCTCTGGCTGCAGCTGCGGGCCCGGGCCGGGGCGGCCAAGACCGACCCCCTGCGACAACGATTGATGGCGCGCTCAACCGGCGAGCCCAGTTTGGCGCCGCGTGGTCGCGGTGATGTTGGCCGTCTTGACGGCGAGCAGCTTGACCGCCTGGGTCTCGCCCAGATCGTGGCCGATCCGGAAGGCCGCATCCTGTCACTGAACCGTACTGCGGAATCCCTATGCGGCTGGTCGGCGGATGACGTTGAGCGGCGGCCGGTCTACACGGTCTTTCATGCGGTCGACGGTGCCGGTCGGCCTGCGCCGGTGCCGCTGGAGACAGTATTGCGCGACGGTGTCGACCTGGCGCCTCACGCCGGGTTTCTAAAGCCCCGTCAGGGCCAGCCCCTGCCGGTGCAGATGATGGCGAGCGTGATCCACAATGCCGATGGCATGGTGGTGGGGGCCGTGCAGGTGTTCCATGATCGCAGTCTGCAGGCCGCGGCCGAAGCCGACAGCGCACGGCGCCAGGCGCGTGCGGAAGCGGTGCTTGACGCACTCGAGGACGGAGTGTTGATCACCGACGAGGCTGGGGTCATCCGCGCCAGCAACCGTCGCGCACGCGAGTTGTTCGGTTACCCGCCCACCCAGTTGGAGGGCGGAACCGTGACCAAGCTGATGCCGGTGCCGTTCCTCAACACTCCGGGAATCCGCCTCGACGATTTCGTTGCGCCAACCCCGGATCTGCCACGTGTGGTCGGTTGGCGGCGCGATGCCTCGACGTTTCCGGTGGACCTGCGGGTACGGCCGCTGCAAACACATGACGGCGCGCTGCGCATGGTGACGGTCCGCGACATCAGCGACCGCCTGCGACGGGACAACCTGGCCAAGCGTCTCGAGCGGTTGCTGGACCATGCGCTGGAGGAGGTCTACGTTTTTGACGCCCAGACCCTGCTCTTCGAGTCGGTGAACCGTGGCGCGCGACGCAACCTCGGGTACAGCAGCGAGCAGCTGGAGCGTATGACTCCGTTGTCGCTGGCGCCCGATCTCGCCCCCGAGACCTTCCAGGCCCATCTCAACGCGCTGCGTGGCGGGCAGATGGAGCCCGTGACCTATCGCACGGTGCATCAGCGAGCCGATGGCAGCGGCTACCCGGTGGAGGTTCGTCTCGACTATTCCAGCGCCGAGTCGCCACCGGTGTTCCTGATGCTGACCACCAATATCAGCGAGCGTCTGGCGGTGGAGGCAAGACTGCAAGCCGAGGCCCGGCACGATACCTTGACCGGGCTCCCCAACCGCGCTCTGCTGATGGATCGATTGCAGCAGTCGATGGCCGCTGCGCATCGGACCGGCAGCGGCCTGGCCGTGCTGTTTCTGGACCTCGATCATTTCAAGCAGATCAACGACCGCTTCGGACACGCCCTCGGTGATCAGGTGCTGGTGCAGGTGGCCGAGCGCCTGCTCGGCCTGGTGCGGCGCTCGGACACGGTAGCCCGCCTGGGAGGGGATGAGTTCGTCATCCTGGTTCCGCATCTTCGCGCAGAGGCTCATGCGACGGCGCTGGCAGACAAGATTCTCGGTGCGTTTGGCAGCCGGCTGCCGATCCAGGGGCATGATCTGGTGCTGACGCCGAGTGTGGGGATCGCCCTGTTCCCGCAGGATGACGCGGACGCCGAGGTACTGCTGCGGCATGCCGACGAAGCCATGTACACCGCCAAGCAGCAGGGGCGGGGACGCTGGGCGCTGCATCCGGCTCGAGTGTCGCCCGACCGGCAGCAGCACCTGGCGCTGCTGCAGCAGCTGCCAGCCGCACTGACCACCGGGCGTTTGCAGCTGGTATGGCAAACCCTGGCGGCGACACCGCACGAGGTGTTGCGTGTCGAGGTGGCCTGGCCGCATCCGCAGCACGGCTGGGTTGCGCCCGCCCAGCTGCGGACACTGGCACGGATGGCGGGTCGCAGTGCCGAGCTGGAATTGTGGGCTCTGACGCAGCTCTGCGATGTGCTGCCGAGGATTGCGGCAGAGGCGCACCCTCCGCAGGTCATGCTGCCGCTATCACCGTGGCTGCTGCGCGAGCCGTCGGTTTGTGCGGCGCTGGAGTCGCAGGCCGGCGAGGCGGATCGGATGTCTGCGCTGCCTGGGCTGTTGCTGTCCTCCCAGGGGTTCACGGAGCCTCACAACGCGTTGGTGGCGGCGGCCCTGTCGCTGCGGGCACGCGGCTATCCGCTGGTCCTGTGGCTGGACGGCGCGGCGCCACCGGACGGGCTTGAGGTCGATGCGTTGCTGCGTACCGGCGCAGCACCCGACATGACGGTGCCGGCTGTTGAAGTCGCCTGGACCGATCCCGGACTTCCGGCCACGGCCGATGCTGTCGAAACAACGGAAGTGCTGCTGGCGCGCCTGCACCGCCGGGCGGGTGCAGGCTCCCCCACATCGGCCGCCCCTTGAGATACATCGCGGCATGCGCGCGGGCAGGCTTGTGCAGCGTTTCCAATAGCGCGCCGCCAGAACGAATGATTTGTTGGAAGCGCTGCACTAGGATAGACGCATGAAGCCATTACGCATGACAAAAACCGGGGGGCTGGGACTGCTGTGCGTGTTCGGCCTGTGGGCCTGTGGTTCGCAGAACGACCCCGTTGGGGTTGGCGATATCGGTGGCAACCAGATTCTGCGCGGCGGCATTTTCGAGACGGTGGTCAGCGGCAGTGAACCCGAGTCGGATTGGACCTTCATGTTTGCCGAAGGGCCGTCGGCGCGGAATCCGGATCGCGTGATCGCCTACGCCGAGGACGGCAGCGCCTTCCTGACCGGCCGATTCACAGCAGCGTCTACCGGTGGCACCACGCGCCGGGCAAGCGTGCTCTGGTTCGATCAGGTGCTGGTCACGCCGGAGCCCGATCCTGATGCGGACCCCGAGGACCCGCCGCCGGAACCCGAGTTGCAGCGGCGTGTGCGTAATGCGGTACTGGAGATCGATATCGATCCCGGGGAAGCCTTTGTCGGGCAGGTGGTGGGCAGCGGCGTCAATGTCAACCTCGTGGCCAGTTACGCGCAGCGGCGGTACGAGCGGATCTCCAATGTCGGTTTGCTGGCTGGCATCTGGGAAAACCTCGATCCTTTCGGTGGCGAAACGCTGAGCCTCGACTTCAACGATCAGGGTGGCTTCGGCGGGCGGGACATCGAGGATTGCACGTACTCCGGGCAGGCCTTCGAAATCAATCGTCGATACAACCTGTACGCCTTCGAGATTGCGAGTGCCTGCAATGAGGCAGTAGATGCCACCGGCCTGGCCACCATCGTGCCACCGCCGCTCAATGCACCTGCCGGCGCCCGTGAGACGCTCATGGCGATCGCACCTGCCCGCGACAACACGGATGTCTACGTGCTCAAGGTCAGTCGGGCCCTGGACTGATCAGGGCAGCCACTCCAGACCGGCGCTGACCACCGGGCGGTGGTAGTCGAACAGCTCCTGGGTCGAGGTGTTGTCGTCGTATCGCGCCTCCATGACCACGGACAGGCTCGGTGCCAGTTGTCGTCGCAGCAGCAGGCCTGCCGACAACAGGTCGTCCCGCCGGCGCGCCACCACCAGGTTGCCTTCCAGGTCGCGACTGCGGTTCTCGTGGCGGAAGTAGCTGTGGCGGTACTGCAGGTGCCAGTGCAGGGCCAGCCTGCCTGGGTCCCCATGAGCGACTCCCAGCTGCAGCTTGCCGCGCACCGGTGACTGGCTGAAGAAGGCATCGTCCACTGCCAGGTCCCGGCGTTCATTGAAGGACAGTCCGAGGTCAAGGAGTGCGCGTGCGGTACCGAAACGGCGACTCACCTGGGCGCCCGTGCGCAGCCGCCAGCCACTCAGAAGCTCGAATGCCCCTGTGGCCCGAATGCCACTGAACTGCGCCCGCAGATCCCATTGCGTTGCGCCGGTGAGCCGGCGTGCGTGACCCTCGACGTGGGCCAGCTGCTGCAGCACTTCGTTGTCGAGTTGCGTGAGCTCCAATGCCAGAGCCATGCTGCGATCCCAGGTGCCCGGAGCGGCGCTGCGCCGCCAGGCGACCAGCGCCCCGAGGTGGTCGTAGCGGTCGCCCCCAGGATATTCCCGCGCATAGAGCGTCGCGTCGATCGCCTGGCGGTCGGCCGGATTCCATTGTGCGACCGCCTGCAGTTCAAGGTAGTGCCGGCCTTCGGTGAGCCGGGGCAGGTCGGCGCTGTCGCGGATCAGCGAGGGATTGCCGTCGTAGCCGCCGCCGAGGTAAAGCGATCGCAATGCCCGGCGGCCTCCATCGAGCTCCGGTGCGAGCCGCTGCCGCGCCGCCCGGATGCGATCCCGGACGGCGGGGTGTTGGGCCAGCGACTCGGCCTGTGCCAGCAGGGTCAAGGCTTCGGCCTGCCGGGTGGCGCGCGCCTCCAGCAGTGCCAACTGATAGAGCGCGACGGCCGCATACCGGGGGTGTGCACGCAGTCGCTCGAAGCAGACGCGTGCTGCGCTCCAATCGCCAAGCCGGAAGTGGCTGAGCCCGAGGTTGAACAGCACGTTGGGGTCGGGGTGCCCCGCATCGTAGGCCTGCTGGAAGGCATCCCGTGCCGCCACGAAATCCTGGCTGCGATAGGCCGAGAGCCCCTCCAGAAACGCCGCATGACCCAGTGGCGGCTGCGCCGCCGCTGGCAGACTCAGCAGCAGCCACAGCGAGACCAGGGTCGCGGTCCGCCACCTCAGCCGCATGGTGCGGCCACTCCGGAGGGGGGCTCAGGGAGTGTCGGGGCGGCGGGGGGCTTCGGGCACCGGCGGTGGGGCGGGTGGGCGCGGACGCGAGCTGTCCGAGAAGGCATTGGAACTTTCCAGCACGGCGTCGGAAGGCTCCAGGCTGAATCGGTACTCCTGTGAGGAGATGCGTCCGCCAACGCCCCGTTCCACCCGTTCGCCCTGCAGACCGCCACCCGGGCCGGGTAGCGCGATGCGCGGCATCGACTCGCCAGGCAGTTCGCCTGGGCCGAGTACGTCCATCTCCAGTCCATCCAGCTGGCCTCCTTGCGCGGATGTCGTCAATGACAGCAGTAACGCCGCCCACCATGGCGTGCTCGGCCATCCTGTCCTGTTAGGCATGATGTATCTCCTGCTCCGGGGACAGGGCGGGTGACGGCGGCACCGGGCCGCGGGCACCCGCTGCGGGTGCCCGCGGAGAGCGTACCGGAACTTGGAACTGTCGTGCGGCGCCATTGATGCTGATGCGTGCGATGAGCACATCGTTTACCCGCGCATGTTCAAAGACCAGCGGCAGTTCCAGCAGGTTGGGGCCGGCCTTGAGGTCCGTTTGCCACCGCAGATGACGCGGGTCGACGGCAGCGTGCGCCAGGCGAGTGCCGGGGGGCAGTTCGACGTCGATGGTGACGGCAGCGACGGCCTCCGGGCTGCGCAGAACCAGCCGTACCGGCGCGGTGCTGACGGTTTCAGGTCCTTCGATGGGGGATGGTGCGACGCGCAGCATCAGAGCGGCGAACGCCAGCAGCAGGGCTGCGGCGGCCGCGATAGGCCAACGGGACTGCCGGCGCGCCGTTACGGTCGGCAGCACACGGGCCGCCAGCCCGGGCGGCGTTGCAGGAACGGGCAGCCGACGCAAGTCGAAACGCAGTTGCTGGTCGGCCGCGAAACGCGCGCGGCAACCGGGGCAAGCCGCAAGGTGCGCATGCATCTGCGCCTGCGCAGCTTCAGGAAGATGGCCGTCGAGCAGGTCGTCCAGCAGGTGGTGGCAGTCAGGGCAGTTCATGGTGCGTCTCATCCTTCTACACGTTCGGATGGATCAAGGGTTCCCTCCAGTTGCGCCCGCAGACGGGCGCGAGCCCGGTGCAGTCGCGACTTGAGCGTTCCGACGGGAATGTCGTGGCAGCCAGAGAGTTCCTCGAGGGTGTAGCCCTCGATGTCGTGCCAGACCACCAGGGCCCGCTGTGGAGGGGGCAGGGCGGCGACCGCGGCTTCAAGCAGGGCAAAGCGATCCTGCCGCGATACGGTGGCTTCGGGCCCCTCGCGCTCGGGTGCCGCAATCTGTTCGAGCAGGTCGCCTTCTTCACCGCTGTCGCCCTGGTCCAGAGCCTGGCGTTGACGGCTGCGGTGCTGGTCGACGAACAGGTTGTATAACGCCCGGGCCAGCCATGGCGCCGGGCGGTCGAGCCCGACCAAGGTATCGGTGTGGGGCAGCAGTCTCAGCATCAGGGCCTGAAGCAGATCCTCGGCGTCTTCGGTGCGTGAGGTCAGGCGGTAGGCGAGACGGAACAAGCCCTCCAGATGGGGGCGAACCACCGCATCGAAGCGGTTTGCGCGCAGCCGGGCCTCAGCGGATCGAAATGCCATGAGGGGCCTACACGGCGAAGACGGGAAAAAGGTTCCCGTTGGGCCGGCTACGGCCAGAGCGGCGGCGGTTCTGGCGGCAGTCGCAGCCGTTGGGCTTCGGGCAGGGTTTGAATCCGCCCGGCGTCGGCCTGCGCGGCCAGCCAGGCTTCCACTTCAGTGAGGTTGCGTTCGATGACAGGGTGGCCAGGCGCCAGACGCTGGGCGCGTCGCAGCAGGTCGGCTGCAACGAAGTAATCGGCGCGGTCGCCGCGGACCACCGCGAGATTGTTGAGCGTGACGGGGTCGAAGGGGTTCTCGCCCAATTGTGCTTCCAGGGCTTCGATGGCACGCAGGGTGTGACCGCGTGCCAACAAGTCGGCGGTCGGATCAGACTGCGCGGGTAGCGCGCCTGCCCAGATCAGCAGCAGGGCAGCAATGCCGTGGCGATAGTTCATGCTCACCGTCCCTTCCAGTGATAGTGCGCCGGCAGTGACCGGGGCGCCGCCGGCAGACCGATCTGCGGGTGGAAGAAGTACCGCAGGAACCCCGAGAACTGGTACTCGTTGTAATCACGTGCATTGTCCGATGCCAGTTCCGCGCCGACGAACAGGCGGGGGGAGACCCGGTACTCGAGGGCGCCCCCCAGCGCGTAACCCAGACCGGATTGGCTGCTGCTGGCGTAGCCGCCCACCAGATTGGTGTCGGGGTTGGCGTCGATCAGGGCCTCCAGCTCGTCTTGCAGGTTGGCATTGTTGGGGAACAGCGCGGCCCCGTCCTCTCGGAAGG
>CAKZHZ010000108.1 GCA_936928855.1 uncultured Polycyclovorans sp. | reverse complement strand
GATCGTGAGAGGAGAGCCTCGGCGCTCGGGTGAACTAGCGGGTTGGACCGGCTCAGTCTAACGGTCCCGACTGACAGCTCCCTTCGGATGTACGTGGCGTTTCTCTGCGGGCGCAGGCCGTTCCGGCCCCGATGAGCCGCGGGTGTGAGCCCACGCACCGCCGCGGGGCCCGCCCCGGGTAGACTCGGGGGCTGCCCCCGCGCTCACGATCGGCGGGCCCCCCCGTGTCAACCTTCTGCCCCGGGCGGTCACCGCGAGCCGACAGCGCGCGAGCCTGCTGCGCACGTGGCTTCTGGGACTCCTCGCGGCGCTCGGCGTCGTGCTCGTCGCCACGGGCGGCGTGGGATCGGATGCCTTCGACGCGATCGGCACCGTCTTCCGCTCGCTGCCCGACGACATCCGCGTCGAGGTCGGCACCACCACGCTCACCGCGGCGGTCTCGCAGATGCACGACGGCGACGACGATTATTTCACCGAACAGTTCGACTTCGGGCTGCGAGTGCTCCTCGACGGACTCGAGGCAATGATCTCTCGCGCTCAGGCCGGTCTGGCACCCACGCGCGCGGCGTCGAGATCCGCGAACAGCTCCTGATTCAACTCGAACGCCGAGATCGCTTCTGCCACAAGGTTGTCGACGCCGCTCTCGCCGATGTCGAGCGCGTCGATCCGATCCCGGTAGGCATCCTTGTAGCGCTTGAGCTTGTCGATGCCGTCGAACGCGTAGAAACTCAGCGTCGACGCGTCGAGACCATAGTGCTCGCGCATGCGATGAGCGACAACCTGTCCGCCCGACAGATCGCCGAGGATCCACAGCATCTGCGATTCAGCGGTTTCATGGGCTACGACCCCCACGTGGTGAAGCTGCCCGGCATGCTGGGCAGCCCCGAGGCGCTGCAGGCCGCCTCATGGGCCCGCTACCGCCAGGCGCTGAATGTGCTGGCCGCCCAGCGCCCCGAGTGGATGACACCTGCGCTCACCTTCAACGGAGCCGGCAGTCCCAACTACGTGCTGCAGACCGGTGAAAGCCCGCTCAACGAGGTGGGGGTCGGTTCGGCGCTGGTGCAGCCCACCGACTTCGATCTGCCCACCTTGGCCGCGCATGTGCCGGCGCTGTTCATTGCCACCCCGGTCCTCAAGGTACTCGAAGGCACGCGGCTGCCTGGTGTGGAGCCGCTGTCGGCGGCGTTCGCCGCCTGGGATCCCAATCAGGAACGCAGTCACTTCCTTTATGGGGGGCACTGGAAGGCGCAACCGGTGTCCCCGCAAGGCCTCCAGCTCAACTCACTGTTCGGGCGCAGTTCCAACCAGGAATTGCTGAACGGATCGGCGGCCACCGACCTCGCCGTGGGGGATCATGTGTTCTTGCGGCCCACCCAGAGTGAGGCGGTGATGTTGCAGTTCGGCGACCTGGTGGTGGTGCGCGGCGGACGTATCGAGGACCACTGGCCGGTGTTGGGGTAAGCGGGAATCGAGAATGGGGAATGGGGAATCGGGAATCGCAAAGGCAAAGGCAAAGGCAAAGGCTACGGCGATGCCGGTTTCCGGCGTCCGGTTTCTGGTTGCTGTTGCCAGTCACCAGTTACATGCTGCTGCCGCTGCCGTTGCTTCTAACGATTCCCCATTCCCGATTCCCGATTCCCAGCGGGCTAGCCCCCAGCGCCCCTCAGGCCCGGAAGGCTTCCGGGATGGTGATCTCGTAGGTGGCGCCGGTGCCGGTGCGCAGCAGCGGTACGGTGGGGCCGCGCTGTGAGCTGAAATAGAGGCGTGAGCCGTCTGCCGTGAAGGCGGGTCCGGTGATCTCCGAACCGCCACTGGTGATCTGCATCAGCACCTTGGCCTCGCCGCCGGGCACCAGCACGATCAACCGCATCGCATCGCCGTCCTCGGCCACCAGCACGTCGCCCATCGGGCTGACCACGACATTGTCGACATCATCAAACGCGGGGTCGATGGCGGCGTTGTCGAACACGGTCTGGATCAGGTCATTGTCGATGTCATAGGCGTAGACCCGGTTGTCGCCCTTGCTGGCGAAGAAGGCGACCGCGCGTGTCGGTACCCGACCGCCGGGCGGCACGCTCTGCAGCGCGGGCGGCAGATCGTAGATCCACAGGCCCTCGCCGCCACGGAACTGGGTGCCCGGCACGGTCTCAGCGGCCTCGGCCAGCTGCGCGCGCACGGTGCCCTGGGGTTGGTCGGGCTGGGCCACGTCCACCCAGCTGACGCGACGCAGGCGGCGGGCCTCGGCATCGTCGGCGATGTAGCCGTCGTTCTCAAAGCCCTCGACATTGAGGACCTGGAGGCGACCGGTTTCCATCCGCAGACGGTTGCCGCCGTCCTCGCTGACAAGATCACTGGCCTCGCAGACGAAGCGGTAGAAGCGGCCACTGCCGCTGTCTTCAGTCTGGTAGACGGTGCGGGTCTTGAGGTCGACGGCAGCCGCTTCCTTGTTGAAACGACCAAGCGCGTCCAGTCGGCGCGCATCATCAACGCCGCCGAGGGGCTGGCATTCCCAGGCATAGCCATCGCCGGTTTCCTCACAGGAAATCCAGGTCTGCCACGGGGTGGCGCCGCCCGCGCAGTTGCGACGTGTGCCGTCCAGGATGCGGTAGGCATCGACGACCTCGCCCTGGGCATTGAAGCGCAGTGCGCCGACGCCCCCATCGCGGGAGGAGCCGCCACTACCACCAAGGTTCACCTCACTGTTGGAGACGTACACCCAACCGCCATCGGGGGCGGGGAACACGGCGCCACCATCGGGGGCTTCATGCCACACGTAGCCCGAGAGCCCCAGTGGATCGTAGTTGCCCGTGACCGGATTGCTGCGGTGGCGTGCCACCACGCGGGCGCTGAAGCCCTCCGGGATCAGCATGTTGTCGATGCCGGCATCCACCAGGGGGCCGATATTGGAGAGCGGGCCGGGCTGCAGCGCAAGGCGGCTTTCCGGTGTCAACGGCGGGGTCGGCTGCTCGCCTGCCAGGGCCGAGTCGCCGCCACAGGCCTGCAACCAGGCCGGGGTGCTGACTGCGCCGGCGGTGAGAAACATCTGGCGCAGCAGGCGGCGGCGGGCGAGGTCGATTGTGGCGAGGTCAGTCATGGCGAGCGTGATCGGCGGGCTGTGAACCCGGCATGATGCCGCCGGTAGTTTGCAGGGCCGTGAAGCCCGTGGGCTCAGGGCAGCGTCACGGCGTGAACCCGCACCGGATGGTGGACCCCCTTGACGGTGATTTCGCCGCGTGGCTCGCAGTCGACCGCATCGCGCACCAGCGCCCAGGCAGCGTGACTGATGAGAATGCCGTCTGGCGCACAGGCGCCCTGAATGCGTGCGGTGAGATTCACCTGGTGGCCGATGGCGGAATACACCATGCGGCCGGGTGAGCCGAAGTTGCCGACACTGGCATAGCCCACGTTGATGCCGATGCGGACGCGGATCGGTTGTTCGATGCCGCGGTCGAACCACTGCTGTCGCAGTGCCTGCATGCGGTGCTGCATGGCCAGTGCCATGTGCACGGCGCGCAGGGCGTGATCGCGATCGCTGCTGGCGTCGGGGGCGCCGAAGAAGATCATGATGCCGTCGCCCACCAGCTGGTCGATGATGCCGTGGTGGGCGGTGGCAATGGCTGTCATCTCGGTCAGGTACTCGTTCAGCAGTGTGGTGAGCTCCTCCGGGTCAAGTCGATCCGCCATGGCGGTGAAGCCCTCGATATCGGAGAAGAACAGCGCCAACTTGACGCGCCGGGTGCGCTCCATGTCTTCGAACTGACCGGACAGCAGACGGTCGGCCACCTGGGCCGGGACATACCGTCGAATCAGCCGATTGCCACGTGCCAGCAGGCGCTCGGCCCGTTGCAGTTCGGTGTGGGCCCGTTGCAGCCGGGCTTGCTGTACGCGGCGGGCGAACACGATGGCCATGCCCAGTGCGGTGCAGAAGGCGAGTGCAAGCGTGACGATGAACAGGTGAATCAGAAACCACGCCGGCTGATTCTGTGCCGCCACGGTATCGATCCTCAGGATCGGGGCGTGGGGGATCAGGCCCTGGGTCTCCAGTGCGCCGAGGGTGAGATAGACCCCGGTGACGAACAGGAATGAGCGCAGCCCGACCCGCCCTTCGAAATACAGGGCCAGCAGGAACATGGCCACGGGATACACGGCGATGAAGGGCGTGCTCATGGTGCCGAACAGATAGGTCAGTCCGCACAGCCCGAGGGTGAAGGGCAGGATGAAGAGATAGGCGGTCCAGGGCGCGTCGTCGCCGCGTCGGGCGGGGATCCAGGCGCAGAGGCCGGCAATGACGGTGCCGGACAGCCAGAGCACCAGGAAGGCGTCGTTGAGTCGGGTATCGATGAGGGGCGCATCGAGGCCCCAGAGCGGATACAGATGAAAGGCCGCGGCGGCACCGGCCGAGCCGATGAGCTGCACCGGCAGCAGCACACCGGTCATCAGCAGGGTCTTGCGACTGGTGGGCCAGTCGGCGATGTCGATGAAGCGGTCGATCCAGCGACCTGGGGGTGCGCTACCGCGCTGATGACCTGCCATCCCTTGCGGCCTCCGTGGCCCGATCCTGACCGGATGATGCCGTCATCGGCCGGGGGGCTCAAGGCGGCGTATAGTCAACCGAAAAGAGGAGACGCCAGCCATGCGCGAGCAGACACACTACCGGGCCTGCCATCTGTGCGAAGCCATCTGCGGCCTCGAGATCCGCACCCGTGGAGACGCAATCCTGTCGATCCGCGGTGATGCCGAGGACCCGCTGTCGCGCGGACACATCTGCCCGAAAGCGGTGGCCCTGCAGGATCTGCACGAGGATCCCGACCGCCTGCGCGGGCCGGTCAAGCGGGTGGGGGATCAGTGGCAGGCGATCCCGTGGAAACAGGCACTGGACGAAGTGGCGGAACGCCTGGCGACGGTGCACGCCACACATGGCCCGCACAGCGTTGCGGCCTATCTGGGGAACCCCAGCGTACATAACTGGGGCAACCTCACACACAGCAGCGCGCTGCTGGGGCCACTGAAGACGCGCAGCCGGTTCTCCGCCACCTCGGTGGATCAGCTGCCCCACCAGCTGGTCTCGTATTGGCTGTACGGACATCAGCTGCTGGTGGCCGTGCCGGACATCGACCGCTGTCAGTATCTGCTGATGCTGGGGGCCAATCCGCTGGCCTCCAACGGCAGCCTGTGGACGGTGCCGGATGTGAAGCAGCGCATCCGCGACCTGCAGGGGCGCGGTGGACAGCTGGTGGTGGTGGACCCGCGTCGCACCGAGACGGCCGAGGTGGCCGACCAGCACCATTTCGTCCGTCCGGGCACCGACGCCGCGCTGTTGCTGGCGCTGCTCAACGTGCTGTTCAGCGAGGGGCTGGCGCAGCCGGGCCGGCTGGCCGACTTCACCACCGACCTCGACGCCGTGGAGGCGGCGGTGGCGCCGTTCACGCCGGCACGCGCGGCAGCGGTCACCGGCATCCCCGAGGCGGCGATCCGTCAGATCGCCCGCGATCTTGCGGCGGCGCCGACGGCGGCGGTCTACGGCCGCATGGGGGTCTCCACCCAGGCCCACGGCACCCTGTGTCAGTGGGCGATTGCGGTGCTCAACATCGTCACCGGCAACCTGGATCGGGAAGGCGGCATGTGCTTTCCGGAACCGGCCATGGATCTGGTGGCGGGACCGGGTTCCAAGCCGGGCCATTTCAACGCCTGGCAGAGCCGGGTTCGGGGGCTCCCGGAGTTCGGTGGCGAACTGCCGGTCTCGGCGCTGGCCGAGGAGATCCAGACACCGGGCGAGGGGCAGGTGCGGGCGCTGATCACCATTGCCGGCAATCCGGTGATGTCCACCCCCAATGGCAGGCAGCTGGAGCAGGCGCTCGGGCAACTGGATTTCATGGTGGCCTTCGACTGCTATCGCAATGAGACGACGCGGTTCGCCGATTACATCCTGCCGCCGACCAGTCCGCTGGAGCGGGATCACTACGACATCATCTTCCACCACTTCGCGGTGCGGAATACGGCGCGCTACAACCCGGCGGTGTTCCCACGACCTGAAGGCGCGATGCACGACTGGGAGATCTATCAGGCGCTTGGACGCCGTTTGCGAAAGCGCCTGCGACGCGATGCCGGCAAGCCATTGATGGTGCGGGTCAGGGACGCGGTCATGCAGCGGATGGCACCGCACCGCCTGCTCGACCTGGCGCTGCGCAACGGCCGTTACGGCAAGCGCAGCGGGCTGCGGTTGTCGCTGGCAACGCTGAAGGCGGCGCCGCATGGGGTGGATCTCGGGCCGCTGCGTTCAACCTTGCCCAAGCGCCTGTTCACCCGTGACAAGCGGATCACCTGCCTCAATGCCGACCTGCGGGCGGCGCTGGCCCGCTACGACGAGGTGCTGTCGGTGCAGATGCCCGAAGGTGACGACGCACTGTGGTTGATCGGGCGCCGCCATGTGCGCAGCAACAATTCGTGGATGCACAACAGCCGAAGGCTGGTGAAGGGCAAGCCGCGGCACCAGTTGTTCATGCATCCCGACGATCTTGCCGCGCGTGGCCTGCGGGGCGGTGATCAGGTGCGCGTGTGCTCGCGGGTCGGGGCGGTGGAGGTCGAGGTGATGGCCACCGACGCCATCATGCGCGGAGTGGTCTCGCTGCCGCATGGCTGGGGGCATGCCCGTCCTGGTGTGGCGTTGCGGGTCGCCGGGGCGCTGCAGGGCCAGAGCGCCAACGATCTGACCGATGACCAGCATCTCGACACCCTCTCCGGCAATGCGGCCCTCAACGGCGTGCCGGTGACGGTCCGTGCGGTGACGGCGGAGGCCGCCTAGGCCGCCTAGGGCAGGATTTCGATGGGGGTGCCGAGCGCGATACGGTCCCAGATGGCATCCATGTCGGCATCGGACAGGGCGATGCAGCCCTCGGTCCAGTCGAAGCGCTGGGTGATGGCCCAGAATTCGCCAAACCCGTTTTTCTGACCGTGCAGCATGATGGCGCCTCCGGGCGATACACCGGCCCGGGTGGCGCGGGCAGTGTCGGTCTCGTTGGGATAGGAAATCCGGATCGACTTGTAGAAGGCGCTGTCTTCGTTCTTTTTGTCCAGCAGGTATCGCCCCTCGGGCGTCCGCAGATCGCCTTCCTGCTGTTTGTGCCCATCGCGGCCCTTGCGGCCCAGTGCGACGGCATAGCTGCCCACCACCTGGCCCTGGTGCAGCAAGTAGAGCCGACGTTCGGATTTCACCACTCGCACCAGGTCCACCGCCGTGGCCAGCGTCGGGGTGAGGGCCATCAGCAGGGCGAGCAACAGCCGGTAACGCATCGTTTCCACCTCCGGTCGGGCTGGTAAAAATATCCTCTCCGGCAGGGCCCTGCAGCCCTCGTGTCATACTCTTGAAACATTAACGACCGCGGAAGCCCGGATGGGCCACCGCGGCTTTCATGAAGTCCGAGGAGGAGCAACATGGCATTGAACCCTGCCCTGCCACGCCGTGTGTGGCCGATTCTGCTGTCCGCCGTTCTGGTATCGGCCTGCGGCAGCAGCGATCCATTGAACGATCTGGGCGGCGAGCCGCCACCGCTGCAGTCCGAAAGCCTGGATGACGAGCTGCAGCCGTTGATGCTGCAGACCCAGCTCCGCGGCTGCGACTTCATGAACCCGGACTACTGCCAGTTCCCCTGGCCCAGCGACTTCTTCACGGTCGCCGACGACAGCACCCCTACAGGGCGGCGGATCAACCTGAACCCGCTGGGGATGCCGATGAATCTCATCGGGTTGCCGGTGCGGCCCAATGAATGGAACCGCAACGACGGCTTCTCTCCCGGACAGATGATCGTCACCCATGTTCAGGGCCTGGATCTCGAGGCCTCGGGAGTGAAGGGGGTGGCCGACATCGAAGCTTCGTTGGCACCCGATGCGCCCATCTTCGTGCTTGATGCCGACACCGGCGAGCGCCACCCGATCTGGGCGGAGATCGATGCCAGCGAGACCGCCGGCAGCCTGTGCGATGCGCCGGGCACGGCGGCCGACCTGGTCAATCTGGTGGCGGGAGAGGCTGGCCTTGATGATGCGCTGGAGAACCTAGAGGGCGTGGTGTCGCAAGTCACCGGCGGCCTGGAACAGGGCTGCACGCTGACCCTGCAACCGATCCTCGCGGCACTGGGAGAGGCGCTGCACGCCAGCGGTATCGAACCCAACAGTGCCTTCAAGGTGGACCCTCCGGCCCTGCTGATGCGGCCGGGCATCAATTTCAAGGATGGCCATCGTTACATCGTGGTGATGCGCAAGCTGCGTGATGCGGAAGGCGAGTTGCTGGAAGCACCGGTTGGGTTCCGGGTCTATCGTGATCGTCACGCCAGCGAACTTGAGCCGGTCAACGCACGGCGCGAGCACATGGAATCGCTCTTCGCCACGCTGGCCGCGCATGGTGTCCGTCGCGACGAGCTGTACATGGCATGGGACTTCACCGTGGCCAGTGTGCACAACACTGCGGGCCGCCTGTTGGCGATGCGCGATACCGCGCTGTTTGCGCAAGGGACGTCCGCGCCGGCGTTCGAGATCACCGAGGTGCAGGACATGGACGGTGGCGCCACCATCCGGCGCATCAATGGCCGGATGACGGTACCCAACTTCCTCACCCTGCCCGACGGCATCTGCGACAACCTGCTGCCGCCGGTCAGCCAGAACCTGCTCGACTACTGTGCGGCGCTCAACCGTATCAGCGACGCTGTCGGCGGCAGCGGGGTGCCGGTGCTGTCCGATGTGCTGGGGCCGGTAACCGGCGCGCTGGGGCTGCTGCAGGAGCTGGGTCAAATTCCGTTCTCGCGGCTCTACTACGGCAACAGTGACAGCGATGTGCCGCAGGTGAACCCGGCCATGCCGACGCAGGAATTCGCCTTCCAATGCGAGATTCCGCGTACTGCGGTCGGCAGCTTCAGCGATGCCAACACCTGGCTGCGCCCCGCGACGCCGACGCTCTACGGGCATGGCCTGCTGGGGGGTAAAGGCGAAGTCGGTGGTGGCAGCACCGCGCGGCTGCGCGAGCAGAACATCCTGCACTGCGCGGTTGACTGGGTCGGCATGGCGACCCGCGATGTGCCCTCGGTGGTGACCTTCCTGCTCGACATGAGCAACTTCCCGACCCTGCCGGACCGTGTGCAGCAGGGCGTGGTCAACTTCCACTTCCTGGGGCGGCTGCTGACACATCCCGATGGCTTTGCGTCACATCCCGCCTTCCAGACCGCAGATGGCCGTTCGGTGATCAACGGAGAGCGGTTGATCTACGACGGCAACAGCCAGGGGGGCATCATCGGCGGGGTGGTGGTCGCCACCAGCACCGACCTGACACGCGCCTCGTTGGGCGTGCCGGGGATGAACTATTCGACGCTGCTGCGCCGCAGTGTCGACTTCGATGCCTATGGGTCCCTGATGTACCTTGCGTACCCCAACAGCTTCGATCAGAGCTTCATCCTTTCGCTGATCCAGATGCTGTGGGATCGGGGTGAGACCAATGGTTACGCCAATCACCTGCGCCGGCCGGACGCGTTCACCGCGCTGGGCCACCCGACGCCGGACCATGAGGTCATGCTCAACGTTGCGTTCGGAGATCACCAGGTGGCGGACGTAACCGCGGAGATCATGGCGCGCAGCTTTGACGGTGCGGTGCATCTGCCCGGTACCGAGCCGGGACGCCACTCCAACGTCAATCCCTACTGGGGACTGCGGGCTGCCCGCAACGGTGAATCCGGTTCGGTGATGGTGGTCTGGGATATCGGGGACCTGGACAACGACTACAACCCTGGAACCGCGACCTCGCCAGCCACCAATATTCCGCCGCGGCAGGGCCGTGACCCGCACAGCGATCCACGCGCCGAGCCTGCGGGGGGTATCCAGCGGCAGGCCTTCCTGCTCGACGATACCTATCTCAACGTCTGTGGTGATCGCCCCTGCTTTGCGCGCGACTACGTGTCCCTGGACGTGGCCAATCAGGCCCTGGGCAATCTGGTGCCGTTCGTCAACGCCCCCGGCCCGGTACAGGCCCGGGCGGGTGGTGAGCTTCCGCTGATCGCGCTGGCATCTGATCCGGATCGTGATGAGCTGAGCTATGCCTGGAGCATCACGGAGGGCGCCGAGTGTGTGGCGGCGCTCAACGATGCCGACACCGCCACGGCGACGCTGCTGATCACGGCCGAGTGCGCCCGGTCGCAGATGGCAGCGCGCGTGACCGTGAGCGATGGCCGCGGCGGCAGCGCCAGTGAGGCACTGGCGATCAGTCTGTTCTGATCCTGCGGTCGAGGGGTTCGAAGGCCCGGATGGCACTGCCATCCGGGCCTTTTTTCGGGCCTATCGACCCGGCCAGGTCTTGAAGGCGTCCTCGAACCGGTCGTAGTGCAGCTGGTCTGCGGGCAGGCCGGCGGCGGGAAACGCTGCCTTGGCGGCGTCGATCATGGCGGGAGGGCCCGCCATGTACACCGCATGTGCCTGCAGGTCGGGGTGGGCTGCCAGCACGGCCTCGTGCACAAAGCCCCGATCACCGTGCCAGTCGGCGGGCGCCGCGCCCAGTACCGGTCGATACTGGAATTGCGGATGATCCGCTGCCATGCGGGTGAGGGCAGCGTGATGATAGAGATCTTCCCGAGCCCGGACGCCCCACCAGAGCTCGATGGGCCGTGGATCGCGGGCGGCCAGCAGGGCCTGGCTCTGTGCCAGCACGGGCGCCAGACCGGTGCCACCGGCCACCATCAGCAGCGGCCGGTCATCGTCGCGCACGAAGAAGCTGCCCAGGGGGCCCTCCAGCCGCAGCAGGCTGCGCTCCGGCGCTTCCGCCAACCAGCGGGCGAAACGGCCGTCCGGGGTGACGCGGACATGCCAGACCAGGGTTTGCGGATCGGGCGGGTTGGCGATCGAAAAGCTGCGACGCCCGCCGTCTGTCAGCAACACGTCCACGTACTGGCCGGGCAGATAGCGGAACGGCAGGCCGCGTGGCAGCGTGAGGGTGACCCCCAGCACATCGGGACTCAACCATTGCCGATGCTGCAGGCGCACGGTCAGTCGGCGCGGGGCGAGACCTGCCAGGCGCTCCGGAATCTCGAGCCGGAGGTCGCCACGGGGCTGGGCCCGGCAGGTGAGCATCTGGCCCGCAGCCATCTCGGCAGGCGTCAGTGCGGGGGCACCTCCGGGATAGGCGACGGAGCCGCTACCGGACAGCCTGCAGCTGCCGCAGGTGCCGGACTCGCAACCGTAGGGCAGTACCACATGGGCGGCACGTGCCGAGGCGAGCACGGTATGTTCCGGTCTGGCGGAAAATGTACGGCCGTCTGACAGGGTGATGGTGAACATGCAGTCTCAGCAGGAAAGCAGGCCCGCAGGGGCCTTGATCGTGGGCTGTGGCGATGTCGGCGCTCGCATTGCGCGGCGCCTCGGCGCCGAAGGTGTCAAGGTTACCGGGATCGTCCGTCGCCCGGGGGTCGCGGCCGACCTCGAACAGCAGGGTATCGCCGCGCGATGCGTCGATCTGGACAGTGCACCGGTCACCGCGCTGCCGGCGGCCGACTGGGTGTTCTGGTGCGCTCCACCGCCGCCGCAGGGGCGGCACGACTCGCGACTGCGCCGATGGCTGCCTGCGCTGGCGGGGCGTCGCGTGGTGTATGGCTCCACCACCGGGGTCTATGGCGATTGTGGCGGCCGCTGGATCGACGAAACGGAGCCGACGGCGCCCCTCCATGATCGGGGGCATCGCCGGCTGGACGCCGAGACAGCCTTGCGGGCGTCGGGCGTGGCCGCGGTGATTCTGCGCATCCCCGGCATTTATGGCCCCGGACGTTGGCCGCTGGCGCGACTGCGCGCGGGTGCGCCGGTGATTCGGGCCGACCAGTCGCCGCCCTCGAACCGCATCCATGCCGAGGATCTCGCGGCGGTGGCCCTGCTGGCTGCGCGGCGGGGTGCGCCGGGACGGGTCTATCACGTCGGCGACGGTCAGCCGAGCTCGATGACGGACTACTTCCAGCAGGTCGCCGCCCACTTCGGGCTGCCGCCGCCACCGGAGGTGGACTACGACACCGCGCGGCGCACGTTCACGCCATCGCAGTGGTCATTCATCGAAGGCGCCAAGCGACTGCGGGTGACCCGGGCGCGGGAGGAGCTGGGGTTCGTGCCCGTGTATCCGGATCTTGCTGCGGGCCTGCGCGCGGCTCAGGCCAGCGGGGAGGTATCGGCGTAGCCGAATGTCTCGAAGTCGGCCTGATAGAGCCGCCGGACCCGGTCCACCAACGAGGCATCGTAGTACTGTGCCAGCTTGTCCCGTGAGCCGGTTGCGTTGGCCAGGAACGATTTCATTGTGGCTGCGCGGTCGGGGCAGAGGCGTTGCTGCACATGGACCAGGTCGGCCTCCAGGGTTTCAACCCGACCAATGAAGTCCAGGCGTTCAACCGGGATCAGCAGCATGGCGCGCTGCGGAGCCCAGTGCCCGTTGCCCAGTAGCCGGCCGCGCTCAAGCCCGCTGATGAAGTCGGCAAAACCTGTCCGCCCGAGGGCTTGCGGTTGCAGGCGCTCTACCTTGTCGAGATAGGCTGAAAGCACCCGGGTGAAAGGATTGCGGACCACCGTGAACTTGAACAGCGCGTCGAATGCTGCCATCTGGTCGGAACGCAACTGTCCCGGGGTGTCGAACAGCTTCTTGGCGACTTTGGAGGTGATGTCGCGGCCTTCCCGCAGCCGTGCCAGTGTGGTGGTCACGGTGGAATTGGCCGCCTTGGGCATGCGGTTGTAGAAGCATCCCAGCGCGAGGTCGAGGCAGCCCCGCGCATCGGCGCTGCCGATCGACAGCCCGCCCGTGTAGGGATAGCGCCGGTAGAAAGGGCGAAACGGGAGGGTCAGGTTGTTGTAGCGCAGCTTGTGAAATCGACCTTGCATGAACGCCTCTGCACCTGCGGGGACGGGGCCGCCTGATCGGGTGGCCGGGGGGAGTGTAACGGCCTGGACGGGGTCTGCGGTCGCGCGCCGGCCAACGGCTGATTACACTCCTGCCCACATTCCACGGTGGGGGACGTCATGTTGGAGGAATTCAAGAAATTCGCCTTGCGCGGCAACGTGGTCGATCTGGCGGTCGGTGTGGTGATCGGCGCCGCCTTCGGCAAGATCGTCTCCTCCTTGGTGGGGGATCTGCTGATGCCGGTCATCGGCCTGATGGTCGGCGGCGTCGATTTCGCGGACATGGTGTGGGTGCTGAAGGCTGCAGAGGGGGATACGCCTGCCGTGACGCTGGGGTACGGCAAGTTCATCCAGACCGTGCTCGATTTCATCATCGTGGCCTGGGCGGTGTTCCTGTTCGTGAAGCTGTTCAACAACCTGAAGAAGAAGGAAGAGGCCGCGCCTGCCCCGCCACCGCCGCCGCCCGAGCCCAGTGCTGAATCCAAGCTGCTGACTGAAATTCGTGACCTGCTGAAAAAGGACTGACCCCTTGATGAATCCGGTTTCCCTGACCCAGTTCCTGATTGAGGAACAGCGTGCCAACGGTTCGCTCAATGCCGACCTCCGGTTGCTGCTGGAAGTGGTGGCACGGGCCTGCAAGCGTATCTCCATCGCCGTAGGCAAAGGCGCGCTGGGCGGCGTCCTCGGCGAAGCCGGAACCGGCAACGTGCAGGGCGAGGCGCAGAAGAAGCTTGATGTGCTGTCCAACGAAATCCTGCTGCAGGCCAACGCCTGGGGCGGGCATCTTGCCGCGATGGCCTCCGAAGAGATGGACCACCCGAGCCTGATCCCCGGCGAGTACCCCACCGGGGGCTACCTGCTGCTGTTCGATCCGCTCGACGGCTCCTCTAACATTGACGTGAATATCAGTGTCGGCACCATCTTCTCGGTGCTGAGAGTGAAGGAAGGCGTGGAGCCGACCTGTGAGCAGTCGTTCCTGCAGGCTGGCACCGAGCAGGTGGCTGCAGGGTATGCGGTCTACGGGCCCAGCACTCTGCTGGTGCTCACGCTGGGGACTGGCGTGCATGTCTTCACGCTGGACCGCGAGCTGGGCAGTTTCACGCTGACCCAGCGCGATGTCCGCATCCCCGAGGACACCAGCGAGTTCTCCATCAATGCCTCCAACAGCCGGCACTGGGAAGCACCGGTACAGCGCTATATCGAGGAATGCCTGGCCGGCAAGTCGGGTCCGCGGGGCAAGGATTTCAACATGCGCTGGGTGGCCTCCATGGTGGCCGACGTGCACCGCATCCTCACCCGAGGCGGCGTCTTCATGTATCCGCTGGATGCCAAGACCCAGGCCAAGGGGGGCAAGCTGCGGCTGATGTACGAGGCCAATCCGATGAGTTTCATCATCGAACAAGCCGGTGGTGCGGCCAGTACCGGCCGTGCCCGCATCATGGAGATCCAGCCGGACAAGCTGCACCAGCGGGTGCCGGTGATCATGGGGTCCCGGAACGAGGTGGAGCGCGTCGCGGGCTACCACGCCGAGGCCGACGGACGCTGAGGCCACGATGGGGCCTCACTCGTAGCTGAGGCCCTCGGTCTTGCCCCAGAACACCCGATAGGCGTAGACGGTGTAGAGCAGAATGGCCGGCAGCACGATCACCACGCCCACGAGAATGAACTTGAGGGATTCCGGTGCGCTGGCGGCATCCCAGATGGTGATGCGATCCAGTACCAGCCAGGGGAACAGGCTGTAGGCGAGGCCGAAGAAGGCGAGGCTGAACAGCCCAACGGCGCCAGCGAACGGGGTCCAGATCCAGCGCGCCACGCCGCGTGCGTTGCCCTGCTGCAGGTCCCGCTGCAGGCGGCGGGTGAACAGGAACAGCAGGCCGACCAGCAGGGCGGTCATCAACGGAATCGGGGCCAGCGCCAGGATGTTGGGAAAGCTGAACCATTTGGCGAAGATCTGCGGGCTGACCAGGGGGGTTGCCAGTGATACGCCGGCGATGCCAAGGGCGGCCATGATCAGCCCGTGGCGGGCCCAACCTCCGGCGCGGGTCTGCAGGCCATGGTCGGTCTTCATGATCAGCCAGCCGGCGCCGAGCAGCACATAGCCGCCCGCGAGGCCAAAGCCGATGCCAAGGGCGAACAGCCAGTTGAGCAGGCTGTGGTCGAAGGCGGTCACCAGTAGCCCCAGCATCACGCCCTGTGAAATCGACGCCATCAGGCTGCCGACAAAGAAGGCGCGGTCCCAGGCGGGCTTGTGCGCAGCACGTGCCTTGACCCGGAAGTCGAAGGCGACGCCCCGCAGGATCAGCCCGGCCAGCATCACCGCTACCGGCAGATAGAGGCTGGTGAGGATGACGCCGTGGGCCATCGGGAACGCCACCAGCAGGATGCCCACGCCCAGCACCAGCCAGGTTTCATTGGCATCCCAGAAGGGGCCGATGGAGGCGATCATGAGGTCGCGTTCGGCATCGTTGGCTGCCCAGGGCAGCAGCATGCCCACGCCGAGATCGTAGCCGTCCAGGATGACGTAGGCGAACATCGCCACGCCCATCAGCAGCATGAAGATCAGCGGCAGCCACAGGGCTTCTCCGGCGAGGTCGGCGGGCATCATGCGGAGGCTCCTTCGATGTACGGTGCGTCCGGTGCGGGGTTGCGAGGATCGGCCTTGCGTGCAAGGTAGAACACCACCGAGATATAGGCCACGGTCAACACGGCATAGAGGGACAGGTACATCGCCAGCGAGCTGGCGATCATGCCGCTGCCGACCGTGGGGGCGGCAGCATCGGCGGTGCGCAGAACCCCATGGACCAGCCAGGGTTGGCGGCCGATCTCGGTGGTGTACCAGCCCGCCAGCACACCCAACCATCCGGAGAACGTCATCGCGATCATCGGGGGCAGCATCCAGCGGGGCAGTGTGCCGCGTCGCCACAACAGGACGCAGCCCAGCCAGGAAACCGCCAGCATCAGCAGACCGACGCCGACCATGGTGCGAAAGGCCCAGAACACCGGGGCCACGCGCGGGTGCTCGCCCTCGAAGTCGTTGAGCCCCTGCACCACCCCATTCCAGTCGTGGGTGAGGTAGAACGAGGCCAGTTTGGGGACGGCAATCTCGAAGTCGTTGCGTCGCTCCGCCTCGTTGGGCAACGCGAACAGCACCGCAGGCGCCCCGGCCTGGGTTTCCCAGATCCCTTCCATGGCGGCCACCTTGGCCGGTTGGTGGTGCAGGGTGTTGAGGCCATGCAGGTCGCCGACCAGGATCTGCAGCGGAATCAGGATCGCGCCGAGCACCGTGCCGACCTTGAGTCCGAGCCGCGCCTCGGCGCTGTCGTCGCCTCGCCACAGCCGGTAGGCCGACAGACCCGCTACCAGGAAGGCGCCCGTGAGACCGCAGGCGATCAGCATGTGGGTAAAGCGATACGGCAGCGAGGGGTTGAAGATCACCGCCCACCAGTCGGTGGCGTAGGCCACGCCGTCGCGCATCTCGAAGCCGGCGGGGGTTTGCATCCACGAATTGAGCGAGAGAATCCAGAACGCCGACAGCGTGGTGCCGATGCACACCAGCGCGGTGGCGAGCGTGTGAATCCGGTTGGATACGCGGTTCTGGCCGAACAGCATTACGGCCAGGAAGGTCGCCTCGAGGAAGAAGGCCGTGAGCACTTCGTAGGCCAGCAGCGGGCCGGCGATGTTGCCGACGGTTTCCATGAAACCCGGCCAGTTGGTGCCGAACTGGAAGCTCATGGTGACGCCGGAGACCACTCCCAGCGCAAAGGTGAGCGCGAAGATCTTGATCCAGAACCGGTAGAGACCTGCCCAGGCCGGATTGCCGGTGGCGTTGTGGCGCAGCTTGAAGAACAGCAGCAGCCAGCCGAGGGCAATCGTGATGGTGGGAAACAGGATGTGGAAGGTGATATTGGCGGCGAACTGGACGCGAGCCAGCATCAGGGCATCAAGCTCCATCGGGCATCACCTCTTTGACCAGGGGCACCTTCATCCTGATACGCCAGGGTGTATGTGGCAAGTGGACGGAATGTCCCATCGCACATCATGTCCCGGTGGCGGGACATCGCGGCTCAGACCAGCAGCAGCGCCGCTAGGCCGAGAAAGATGAAGAAGCCCATGCTGTCGGTGATGGCGGTGAGCATGACGCTCGAACCCATCACCGGGTCTCGGCCGAATCGGTGCAGGGTCAGGGGAATGGCGACGCCGGCGCCCGCGGCCACCCAGAGGTTGAGCAGCACCGCTAGGGCGATCACGCCTGCCAGGGCCCAGTCGTGATAGAGCCCCAGCGTTGCCAACGCCAGGACCGTACCCCAGAGCGCGCCGTTGAGCGTGGCGACGCTGAACTCCTTGAGGAACATCTGGCGGAGCTGGGAGGGTCCCAACTGATCCAGCGCCAGCCCGCGGATCACCAGCGCCACGGTCTGGTTGCCGGTGTTGCCGCCGATGCTGGCGACGATCGGCATCAGCGCGGCCAGCGCCACGAGCTGCACGATGATGCCCTCGAAGGCATCGATCACGCGGGACGCGATGAAGGCGGTGAACAGATTCAGGGCGAGCCAGGGGCCCCGGTTGCGTGCGCTGCTGGCGACCGGGGCAAACAGATCTTCCTCATGGGACAGGCCGCGCTGACGCAGGCTGTCGGCCTGCGCCTTCTCGTTGATCTCGTCCACCACGGCGTCGACGGTGAGGCGGCCCACCACCACGCGGTGCAGGTTGAGTACCGGCGCCTCGATGAGGTCATACTTCTCGAAGGCATCCAGGGCTTCTCGCGCAGCGTCGTCGGTGTAGAAGTAATGCGGGGAAGCATCCATCACCTCGCCGATCTGCATTTCAGGCTCGTTGAACAGGAGCTGCTCGAAGCGCATCACGCCACGCAACTGGTTGGCGCGGTCGACCACGATGATCTGATTACAGTCCGCAGGCAGGTCACGACGGCGGCGGCGCAGCAGCCGCTGCACGGCTTCCAGGTTGGCGTCTTCACGCACGGTGATGAAATCGAGGTCCATCATCGCGCCCACCGTTCCCTCGGGAAACGAGAGGACGGACCGCACCTCGGCCTGATCGTCGCGGTCGAGGTGTGCGATCACATCCTGCGCCAGCTCGCCGGGGAGCTGTTCCAGCAGGTCGGCGATGTCGTCGGATTCGAGGTGGCGGATGGCGGCGGCGATCGACTCCGGCGCCATGTCCATCAGCAGGGTGCGCAGTACCGCTTCGCCCATTTCCAGCAGCACGGCACCACGCTGCGCCGGCTTGACCAGCTGCCAGGCGATCTCGCGCGCTTCGGGCGCCAGGCTTTCCAGCACGAAGGCGATGTCGGCGGGGTGGAAACTGCCCAGTCGTTGGGCCAGTCGCGCCTGTTGCTGGCGGGCCAGCAGCTGGGTCACGACATCGTGGCGGGGGCTGGTGTCGTGCGACAGCAGGTCGCGTTCGAGCGCCTGTCGCGACAGCAGCTCGATGACCTGCGCGCGCGCCTGCTCCAGGTGGCGGTGGTGCGCGCCGCCCTGGGTGCTTTCAGGATTGTCTGACCCGATCTGAGCCATGCTCCACTCCTGCAGCCGATGAGAACCAAAAAGCCCGCCGGGAGGCGGGCTTCTCGAGCAGCCTGTGAGGCTCCCCGGACCCTGGTGCGGGCCCGGAAGCCACGCCTGGTACTACTTGATCTTGCCTTCCTTGAACACCACGTGCTTGCGCACCACCGGATCGTACTTCTTGAACTCGAACTTGTCCGGGGTGTTCTTCTTGTTCTTGGTGGTCGTGTAGAAGTAGCCGGTCCCCTCGGTGGAGATCAGGCGGATCTTCTCGCGATCCTTCTTGGTCTTGCTGGCCATGATTACACCTTCACGCCGCGGGCGCGGAGTTCTTTGACGACGGTTTCCACACCCTTCTTGTCGATGGTGCGCATGCCGTTGGCGGAAACGCGCAGCGAGACGAAGCGCTTTTCCGACTCCAGCCAGAAGCGATGCTTGTGGAGGTTCGGCTCGAAGCGGCGACGACGACGGTTGTTGGCATGGCTCACCGTGTTACCGGTGGTCGGCCGCTTGCCGGTGACCTGACAGACTTTGGACATGAGTACAGCCCTCAAAAAAATCGGGTGGCCGGTCGGTGATGACCTGAGCCCTGCCAGCCGGGGGGCCAGCACACAAAGGGCGCGCTTTATAGCAGCTTTGTTTGCCGGCCCGCAAGCCGGACGGGGGTCACAGCCAGCCCCGCCGGGCGAAGCTGACCGGCGGGCCGTCGCCGATGATCAGATGATCCAGGACGCGGACATCGACCAGCGCCAGGGCATCGCGCAGCCGGTGGGTCAGCTGGCGGTCGGCCTGGCTCGGCTCGGCGATGCCGCTGGGGTGATTGTGGGCGAGGATCACAGCGGCCGCATGATGACGCAGGGCACACCGTACGACCTGACGGGCGTAGACCGTGGCGCTGTCGAGCGTGCCCTCGCTGATGCGCTCGAAGGCCAGTACACGATGCTGGGTGTCGAGCAGCAGCAAGGCAAACACCTCGTGATGGAGATCGCGCAGCTGGTGCCCGAGGTAGGCCGCCACGGCGTCGGGGTCCTCAAGCGCCGCACCTCGCTGCAGGGTTTCGGCGAGGTGGCGGCGGGCCATCTCCAGGACCGCTTGCAGCTGCGCAAACTTGGCGGGCCCCAGGCCCGCCTGCGCACAGAAGTGCGTTCGATCCGCCTGCAGCAGGGCGCGCAGGCCGCCGAAGTGATGCAGCAGCCGACGTGCCAGGTCCACCGCACTTTCGCCGGCCACCCCCGTGCGCAGGAAGATGGCCAGCAGTTCGGCATCGGAGAGGGCGGTGGGGCCGGCGGCCAGCAGGCGCTCGCGAGGGCGCTCGGCGGCGGGCCAGTCGCGGATCGTGGGCATCATGACCTCCTGTCGTGTTTCCCGCCGACGTGCGATGGATTGATCAGCGTTTCGCCGGCGCAGATAGAATGCCGCAATGGACATCCCTGTGACAGCACTGAGCGGCCGCCGCATCCTCCTGGGGGTCAGCGGCGGCATTGCGGCTTACAAGGCCGCGGACCTGGTGCGCCGCCTGCGCGAGGTCGGCGCTGAGGTGCGGGTGGTGATGACCGCTCACGCCGAGGCCTTCGTGGCGCCGATGACCTTCCAGGCGCTGACCGGGCAGCCGGTCCGGCAGGCCCTTTTCGATCCGGCGCACGAGGCGGCGATGGGGCACATCGAGTTGGCCCGCTGGCCCGATCTGGTGCTGGTGGCCCCCGCCACCGCCAATCTCATGGCGAAGTGCGCGCAGGGGCTGGCGGATGATCTGCTGAGCACCCTGTTGCTGGCCAGTGACCGTCCGCTGGCACTGGTCCCCGCCATGAACCGGTTGATGTGGGCGCATCCCGCCACCCAGGCCAACGTGATGACCCTGAAGGACCGGGGCGTGCATCTGCTGGGGCCCGGTCAGGGGGATCAGGCCTGTGGCGAGACGGGGGAGGGCCGCATGTTGGAGCCGTTGGCCATCCGCGATGCGCTCATCGCCCTGCTGTCGACCGAAGGGCCGTTGTCCGGGTGCCGGGTGGTGGTCAGTGCCGGGCCGACCCGCGAACCCGTGGACCCGGTTCGCTTCATCAGCAACCGTTCCTCCGGCAAGCAGGGATTCGCGGTGGCCGCCGCCCTGCAGGCACTGGGTGCCGACGTGACGCTGGTGGCCGGTCCGGTGACGCTGCCGACGCCCGCAGGGGTCCGCCGGATCGATGTGGACACCGCCGAGTCGATGCTGGCCGCGGCGACCGAAGCCGTGCAGGGCGCTCACATCTTTGTGTCCGCCGCTGCCGTGGCGGATTACCGGGTGGCCACGGCTGCCACCCGCAAGATCAAGAAGCACGACGACACCCTGCCGCTGACGCTGGTGAAGAACCCCGATATTCTCAGCACGATCAGGGCTGCCAATCCGGCGTTGTTCATGGTCGGCTTCGCCGCCGAAACCGACGACCTGGAATCCCATGCCCGTGGCAAGCTCGAGCGCAAGGGACTACAGATGATCGCGGCCAACTGGGTTGGTGACGGGCGTGCCTTCGAGGTGGACCACAACGCCTTGCAGGTGTTCTGGGCGGGTGGTGGGCAGGCCATCCCCGAGGCTGGCAAGGCGACGGTCGCCCGGACCCTGGCCGCATTGATCGCCGACCGTTATCGCGCCCAGGCCGCCTGAAGCGGCGGGCATCCATTTCCCGACATTCGAAGCCTCATGACAACGATCCAACTCAAGGTGCTGGACCCGCGGGCCGCAGCGCCCGCCTATGCCACCGACGGCAGCGCCGGGCTTGACCTGCGCGCCATCCTCGATGCACCGCTGGTGCTCGCCCCGGGCGAGACGCAGCTGATCAAGACCGGGCTTGCCGTGCATATCGCCGATCCGGGGCTGGCGGCGGTGATCCTGCCGCGCTCCGGTTTGGGGCACAAACACGGCATCGTGCTCGGCAATCTGGTGGGGCTGATCGATTCTGACTACCAGGGCGAGTTGATGGTGAGTTGCTGGAACCGGGGGCAGGGTGCATTCACCATCGAGCCCGGTGAGCGGATCGCGCAGCTGGTGTTCGTCCCTGTGGTTCGCGCCGCATTGGAGGTGGTGGATGCCTTCGGCGCGTCATCAGCGCGGGGTGCCGGCGGTTTCGGCTCCACCGGTCGGCAGTGAGTGCGTCCGGCAGACCGCCCATGACCATCGACCTGACCACTGCCCAGAACATTGCCCGGGTTCTCACCGAGGCCCTGCCGTACATTCAGCGTTTCCATGGCAAGACCATGGTGGTGAAGTACGGCGGCAACGCCATGAAGGACGACACCATGATCGACGCCTTTGCGCGCGACATCGTGTTGATGAAGGCAGTGGGCATGAACCCCGTGGTGGTCCACGGCGGCGGACCGCAGATCGGTGCGCACCTGGAACGCCTGGGCAAGAAGAGCGAGTTCATCGACGGCATGCGGGTGACCGACGCCGAGACCATGGACGTGGTCGAGATGATGCTGGGCGGGCTGGTGAACAAGGCCGTGGTGGCCGCCATCAATCAGCAGGGTGGCCGAGCCGTCGGCCTGACCGGCAAGGACGGCGGACTGATCCGGGCCCGCAAGATGACGCTGCCCAGCGGCAAGGACGTTGGCCAGGTCGGTGAGGTGGAACAGATCGACCCGCGGGTGATCTCCCATCTGGAGGCCGGTGGTTTCATTCCGGTGATCGCGCCGGTGGGCGTGGGCGCGGCGGGCGAGGCCTACAACGTCAATGCCGACATCGCCGCCGGCAAACTGGCGAGCGTGCTGAAGGCCGAGAAACTGATGTTGCTCACCAACATCCAGGGGCTGCTCGACAAGTCGGGCAAGGTCCTCACCGGGCTCAAGGTGGCGCAGGTGGAGGCACTGATCGCCGACGGCACCATCTACGGTGGCATGCTGCCCAAGATCGGCTGCGCGCTCGATGCGGTGAATGCCGGGGTGAAATCGGCCCATATCATCGACGGCCGTATCGAGCACTCGGTGCTGCTGGAACTGTTTACCGACGAGGGCATCGGCACCCTGATCCGTGGCTAAGCTCGTTGTTTCGCACTGCCCTAGTGTGCTGTCCCGCAAATACCTTTGCGAAATCGCGGGTTCTTTTCGCGTCTCGCGGCGTTGCGCCTCCTCGCCATAGCACTGCTATGACTCGTCGTCGCGCCTTGCCAGACCCGAAAAGCCCTCAGCGATTTCATCAAACCATTTACGGAACACCACACTAGTTGGCCAGGGTGTTGTAGCGCTCGATGTCACGGTCGTAGCGCGCACGCAGTTCGTCCTGCTTGCTGATCAGCGCGTCCAGTGCGGCCTGGTGCTCCTGTTCGGCGACCGCGAAACTGCTGATCTGCCCTGCCAGGCGCTCCGGGACCGGCTTTTCCGCTTCCTGCAGTTTGGCGGCGCGCTCGCGCAGGTCCGTCAGCGACTTGCGGGTTTCCTCAAGCGCCTGTTCGGCCAGTGTGCGCCGGCCGTCGAGGTCGCCGAGGCGACGGTCACGCTGGTCCGCCAGCGCCTGCGCATCCGGGTAGGTCTGCAGCAGGAAGCGGTCATAGGCCTCGCGTTTGGCGGCAGTGGCGGCATCGGCCTCAGCGCGCGCCTGTGCCGCTTCGGCGGCCTGGCGCTCGGCCAGCGTGGCCTCGCGAGCGCGGGTTTCGACCACCACGCCCTGGTCGTTGAAGCGCTTGAGTTCGCTGGCGGCATAGCGCGGTGGGACGGTGTTGCCGCAGGCACGTTGCCCATGCTCGTCGGTCCAGCAGACGATTCGTGGTGGCGTTTGCGCCAGCGCCGCCGTGCACAGGATGAGGCCGCTCACCACACTGATTCCACGCATCAGTTCACTCCATAGGCTGCCTGATAGGCGCGAATGGCGGCCGCGGTGCCGGCTTGCCCTTCGCCGTCGCCAAGATATTCCAGCACATCGCGCACGTTGACCAGTGCCTGGACCTGAACGCCGGTATCAGCGGCCATGGCGTCCACCGCCGACTGGCCCGGCCGTGGGCCTTGCTCCTCGCGATCGAGGGCGATCATGGCGGCCACCGGCTCTGCACCGGCGTCGCGCAGCAGTGTCACGGCCTGGCGCAGGGCGGTCCCCGCGGTGAGCACATCGTCGATGATGACGACCCGACGACCCTTGGGGTCGGCGCCCACCAGCATACCGCCCTCGCCATGATCCTTGGCTTCCTTGCGGTTGTAGGCAAACGGCACGTCGACGCCCTGCTCGGCGAGGGCCATGGCCACCGCCGTGACCAGGGGGATCCCCTTGTAGGCCGGACCGAACAGCAGGTCGAACGACAGGCCGCTCTGGCGCAGGGCAGTGGCGTAGGCCATCGCCAGCCGTCGCATGGCGGTACCGCCGCTGATCCGTCCGAGATTGAAGAAGTACGGCGACCGGCGGCCCGACTTCAGGGTGAACTCGCCAAAGGTGAGGACCGAATGGCTGACCGCCAGATCGAGGAAGTCGTGTTGGTGGGGTTGCATGAGGTGTCCGAAGAAAAATGGGCAGGCCGGGGTCGAGGCCGCTACCCTATTCTACGAATCTCCGGGACAGGCTTATCTGTGCGCATCGTCAGTATCAATACCAACGGCCTGCGGTCGGCCGCCCGCAAAGGGTTCTTCGAGTGGCTGGCGGACAGTGGTGCCGACGTGGTCTGCGTGCAGGAAACCAAGGCGCAGGCAGCCGATCTCGACGACAGTTTCCGGCCCGCAGGCTGGCACGTGGCCTTTCATTCGGCGCTGAAGAAAGGGTATGCCGGCACGGCGGTGTACGCGCGCAGGGCGCCGGATGAGGTCATCAACGCGCTCGCATTGCCGGAGTTCGACGACGAGGGCCGTTACCTGGAGTTCCGCTTCGGCCAGTTGTCGGTCGCCTCGCTGTATCTGCCATCCGGTTCATCCGGGCCGGAGCGTCAGGCTTCCAAGGACCGTTTCCTGGAGGCCTTCCTGCCGATGATGCAGGCACGCCGGGACAGCGGGCGCGAATACGTCCTGTGCGGGGACTGGAACATCGCGCACCGGGCGATCGACCTGAAGAACTGGAAATCCAACCAGAAGAACTCGGGCTTTCTACCTCATGAACGGGCCTGGATGGATCAGGTGCTGGCGATGGGCTGGGTTGACGCCTTCCGTCACCTGTATCCGGAGAAGGACGGGGAGGCCTACACCTGGTGGTCCAATCGCGGCAATGCCTACGCCAACAATGTCGGATGGCGCATCGACTACCAGATCGTCACCCCGGGCATGGCGAGCCGCCTGCAGCAGGGGCATGTCTACAAGACGCAGCGGTTTTCCGACCATGCGCCGCTGATCCTTGACTATGCCGACTGACGGCGCAGGCTGGCGCGCCTGGCGCGCCTATCTGCAGCCGCGCCCCTTCGCCATGCTGCTGCTGGGGTTCTCGGCAGGGCTGCCGTTTCTGCTGGTGTTTTCCACCCTGTCGGCCTGGCTGCGCGAGGCCGGTATCGACCGTACCACCATCGGCCTGCTGTCGTGGGTGGGGCTGGCCTATTCGTTCAAACTGTTGTGGGCGCCGCTGGTGGACCGCCTCCGGTTGCCGCTGCTCAGCCGCTGGCTGGGACGGCGGCGGGCCTGGATGCTGTTGTCGCAACTGGCGCTGATCGCCGGGCTGGCGGCGATGGCGCATGGCGATCCGGTTGACGCGCTGCCCTGGCTGGTGGGGCTGGCAGTGGCGGTGGCGTTTGCCAGCGCCACCCAGGACATCGTGATTGATGCCTGGCGCATCGAGGCGGCACCGCAGTCCATGCAGGGCACCATGGCCGCGACCTACCAGCTGGGCTATCGCCTGGGTCTGATGATGGCGACCGCCGGGGCCCTGTGGCTGGCGGGAACCTATGACTGGCGCATCGCCTATCTGGCGATGGCGGCCGCAGTGGGGGTGGGTCTGCTGACCACGCTGGTCATTCCAGAGCCGGTACCGGTCGCGGCGGTAGCGGAGCACACCGGCCGGCGGCGGCCGCTCCCCGAGGTGTTGCAGGAGGCCATCTGGCTGCCCCTGTCGGAATTCTTCGAGCGCAACGGGGTGCGCACGGCAGTGCTGATCCTGGCCTTCGTCGGTACCTTCCGGCTCACCGACTACACCATGGGGGTGATGGCCAATCCCTTCTATCTGGATGTGGGCTACACCCTGCAGCAGATCGCACTGGTCGCCAAGGGCTACGGGGTGGTGGCGTCGATTGTCGGGGTGGTGGTAGGCGGTTGGGGTGTGCTGCGGCTGGGCACCCTGCGTGCACTGGTTGTGGGCGGCGTGCTGGTGATCGGTTCCAACCTGGCCTTCCTCACCCTGGCACTGCAGCCGTCGCCGGACCTGCTCGCGCTGGGGGCGGTGGTGAGCATCGACAACTTTGCCTACAACTTTGCCGGCACGGCCTTCATCGCCTACCTTTCGGGGCTCACCAACATTGCCTACACGGCGACTCAGTACGCACTGTTCTCGTCGCTGTTCTCGCTGCCCGGAAAGCTGCTGATGGGCGGTTCAGGGGCGGTGGTCGACGCCTGGGGGTACCCCGTGTTCTTTGCCTACACCTCGCTGCTGGGCGTGCCGAGTCTGCTGTTGCTGATCAGCCTTTCGCGGCGGGTGCCGGCGCCTCAGAGGCCGAGCTGATCCAGTCGCTGCAAGGGATCACGTAGCTCGTCGCCGACGCCGCCGAGTTCGTCCTCGAGGCCGAAGTCGTCCCGCAAGGTGTCGAAGGCGCCGGCCGGGTCCTCCGGGGGGGCGCACGGTCGCGCCGCCAGTTCCAGCCAGCTGTCGAAGTCGAACTCCTCCAGCGTGCCATCGAAGTGCTGCACCAGCACGATTTCCTGGTGGAGATCGATGCCGACGATCTCGAAGGGCGCTCCATCGGCGCGATACCAGCGCCCGACGGAGACGTCGCTTAGCCATTCCGCCATTGCGTCCTCCTCCGTGAATCCCTGAGTGGAATCCTGCGATCCGTTCTACGCCGGTCGGCGGGGGCTTTCAACCAGTGGCGGTTGACCGTGGCGACAGCGCCTGATGAACGGCTCGTCTCGGCCGGCGCGGGTATGACCGAGGCGCGGGTCGGTTACGGACAGGGGATGGTGTACTGCGCGTGAATCGCTTCGATGGCTTTCATTACGGTGGCGTCCAGCTTCAGGTCGGCGGCGGCCAGATTCGACGCGAGCTGCGTCATGGTCGTGGCGCCGATGATGTTGCTGGTGACGAAGGGCTGGGCGTTGACGAAGGCCAGCGCCATCTGCGCGGGGTCCAGGCCATGCGCCTGGGCCAGTGTTACATAGGCGCGGGTGGCGGCGATGCCCTGCGGGCCGTTGTAGCGGCCGAAGCGCTTGAACAAGGTGAGGCGGCCGTCTGCCGGCCAGGTTTCACCCAGATACTTGCCGCTGAGCATGCCAAAGGCCAGCGGAGAGTAGGCCAGCAGGCCCACCCGTTCTCGGTGAGCGAACTCGGCCAGGCCGATCTCGTAGCTGCGGTTGAGCAGAGAGTAGGGGTTCTGCACGCTGACCACGCGCGGCAGGCCGGCTTCGCGGGACAGCCGCAGGTACTCGCTCAGTCCCCAGGGGGTCTCGTTGGAGATGCCGATATGGCGGATCTTGCCGGCTGCCTGCAGGTCCGCGAGGGCCCGCAGGGTTTCCTCGACGGGAGTGCTGCCCCGCTCGTCCGGGATGTAGCCGAGCTTGCCGAAGTAGTTGGTGCCGCGCTCCGGCCAGTGAACCTGGTACAGATCGATGACATCGGTCTGCAGCCGTTTCAGACTGGCCTCGCAGGCGGCAATGACCTGCTCACGCTTGAGCAGCGGCCCCCCGCGGATGTAGGGGAAGGCGCCGGGCCCGATCACCTTGCTGGCGATCATCAGTCCGTCCGGCCGACCATGTCGCTTGAGCCAGGTGCCGATGAAGGTTTCGGTGAGGCCGTAGGTTTCCGGGCGCGGTGGCACCGGGTACATCTCGGCAGCATCGAACAGATTGACGCCCGCCGCGACGGCCCGATCCATTTGGGCATGTGCTTCGGCTTCGGTGTTCTGCTCGCCCCAGGTCATGGTGCCGAGGGTGATCAGGCTGATGCGGAGGTCGGTATGGCCGAGGGGTCTGGTTTCCACGCGGGGCTCCTTAGGCGTTGCCGGCGTTACGGCGGGCGATCAGGGTCTGGACCACTGGCCGGAGGATGCGTTCCATCGCCTCCCCGATCAAGGCGCCCGGAATCACCAGGGTTTGCGGCTGTGACAGAAAGGCACCGGGCAGTACCTGCTGCAGGGCGGGGAAGTCCGGCTTGAAGCGGCCCTGGGGATTGAAGTGGGCAACCACCAGGCTCTCCTCCGGCGCCGGGATGTCGCGCACCATGAAGGGGTTGGAGGTGTCCACCAGCGGGACCCGCTGGAAGTTGATGTCGGTTCTCGAGAACTGCGGTGTGATGTGAGTGACGTAGTCCGGCATGCGGCGGAGGATGGTGGCCATGACATCCTCGGGGCGGTGGCCGCGCTCGTCGGTATCGCGCCGGATCTTCTGGATCCATTCGAGGTTGATCACCGGTGTCACCCCGATCAGCAGGTCCATGTGACGGGCGATGTTGACGTCCTCACCGACGTAGCCGCCGTGCAGGCCCTCATAGAACAGCAGGTCGGTGCCCGAGCGGATGGGTTCCCAGCCGGTGAAGGTGCCCGCAGCCTGACCTGCGGCCTCGCCTTCGGCATCGGTGTGGAGATAGCGCCGGATCTTGCCGCCACCATCGCGACCGTACGCCTCGAGTGTGGCGTCCAGCCGTTCCAGCAGATTGCCCGCAGGGCCGAACAGGGAAAAGTTTTCACCGCGAATGCGCGCACGCTCAAGGGCTGTGCGCAGCTGTTCGCGGTCATAGGCATGGAAGGCGTCGCCCTCGATGATGGCCGGCTTCAGTTGCAGCATCTCGGCGATCATCTGCAGCACTTTCATGGCGGTGCTGGTGCCGGCGCCGCTGGCGCCTGTGATGCCGATGATGGGGTGCCGGAGCGACATGGCTCAGGTCCGCTCGTAGGCCAGGTCGAACACGGCGTGTCCCAGCCGCTCGCCACGCCGCTCGAAGCGGGTCAGGGCACGGTTGGGCGGGCGCGGCACGAAGCGCCCGTCGTCGCTGAGATTGCGCAGCCCCGGAGTGGCATTGAGCACCTCCACCATCTGCTCCGCATAGGGGGCCCAATCCGTGGCGAGCAGCAGGCGTCCCCCGGGTGCCAGGCGGGAGGTTGCCAGTGCGGCAAACGGGGCCTGCACCAGACGGCGTTTGTTGTGGCGCTTCTTGTGCCAGGGGTCGGGAAACTGGATCACCAGCTCGTCCAGTGCCCCCTCGGCGATGCAATCGCGCAACACCTCGACGGCGTCCGTGGTGTAGACGCGGAGGTTGCCGGCGCCACCCGCCTCGGCACGCGACAGCAGGTGGCCGACGCCGGGGCGGTGCACTTCGGCGCCGATGAAGTCCCGCTCGGGCTCGGCCAGCAGCCGGGCCAGCAGGTAGTCGCCCACGCCGAAACCGATCTCGAAGGTCAGCGGCGCACGACGTCCGAACACCGCGACCGGATCCAGCGCCCGTGTCGGGTCCAGGCCGAGTCGGGGCAGCAGGGTGTCGAGCGCGAGTTGCTGGCCGACCGTCATGCGTCCTTCCCGGCGCACGAATGACCGGATGGGCCGCAGGGCGGTACTGCCAGCGTTCATCCGCTCATGCCGTCGAGGGGCGACGACGCCGAGGCGTAGCGGCGGCGCGGCATGCGCCCGGCGAGAAAGGCTTCGCGGCCGGCCTCGATCCCTTTGCGCATGGCACTGGCCATCAGCACCGGGTCTTGCGCCTCAGCAATGGCGGTATTCATCAGCACGCCATCGCAGCCCAGTTCCATGGCAATGGTGGCATCGCTGGCGGTGCCGACGCCGGCATCGACGATGATGGGCACCGCGGCATTCTCGATGATGGTCAGGATGTTGTAGCGGTTCTGGATGCCCAGTCCGGAGCCGATCGGGGCCGCCAGCGGCATCACCGCGACGCAGCCCAGGGCCTCCAGCCTTTTGCAGGCGATGGGATCGTCGGTGCAGTACACCATGACCTCGAAACCATCCTTGACCAGGGCTTCGGCGGCCTCAAGGGTGGCGGGCATGTCCGGGTAGAGGGTCTTGGGGTCGCCCAGCACCTCCAGTTTCACTAACGGATGCCCGTCCAGCAGCTCGCGAGCCAGCTGGCAGGTGCGCACGGCATCGGCGGCGGTATAGCAACCCGCAGTGTTGGGGAGAATGGTGAAGGTCTCCGGCGGAATCACGTCGAGCAGGTTGGGTTCGCCGGGGGTCTGGCCGATGTTGGTTCGGCGGATGGCAACCGTGACGATCTCGGCGCCGCTGGCGACAATGGCCGCACGGGTCTGGTCGAGGTCTCGGTACTTGCCGGTGCCGACCAGCAGGCGCGACCGGAAGGTGCGACCCGCGATCCGCAGCGGCGCCATTTCAGTGGGTGCTGTCATCATCGCTGAAAGATCGGCCGCAAAAAACGGCCGCCCGCGGCGACCGTGAGAGAAAAACTGGAGCGGGTGATGGGAATCGAACCCACGCTATCAGCTTGGGAAGCTGAAGTTCTACCATTGAACTACACCCGCGCGCTCACCAGTGGTGAAGTGCTGGAGAAGCATACCCCACGCGCACGCCAGCACCGAAAACGGCACGATTCGGCCACGGACCAGCCGTGAAGCACGCAGATGCGCCGGGTGACCGGGATCCGCGGCTACTGTGACCGCAGCGGGCACCGAGCCCGCTACCCCCGCACCTGGCCCGCGTGGCCCGTCGCGGTAACGACACTCCCTCCCCAGAGAGCCCCCCGCATGAGCGACCCCTACAACCCGTCCGGCTACCCCCAGGGGCAGGCCAACCCGTACCAGGCGCCGTCCGGCGGTGCGCAGGGCGGTGCCGTCCAGCCGTACAACCAGCCCTACGACCAGGGCGGTCAGG
>CAKZHZ010000107.1 GCA_936928855.1 uncultured Polycyclovorans sp. | reverse complement strand
CTATGGCGAGGAGGCGCAACGCCGCCAGACGCGAAAAGAACCCGCGATTTCGCAAAGGTATTTGCGGAACAGCACACTAGATCCGGTGCATCAATCGGCGCGCAGATGCACCGTCCAGCGGCCGGTGGCGGACAGCCGCAGGCGATAGTCACCGGCCGCGGTCACGGGCACCCGCAAACGCCCGGGCCCGGCCAGATGCAGGTTGCGCAGGATCTCCCCGTCGGGCGTCTCCAGGGTTGCCACCAGGATGGCGTCGTCGTGCACGATCCACAGCGTGGCGGGAGCGGCCAGTGTCAGGGGAATATCCTGCCCTTCGTTGTGGCCCTGCGCCAGTAGACGGGCACCTGCGGTGACACCGGGATCGAGATGGTCATAGCAGCGCAGGCGCTCGGCGGCATCGACATGGGCACGACAGGCCAGCAGCGCAGTCGGGAGGGTCGCCGGATCGGCCATCGCGGCCGTGCACCACAGGGCCATCGCCCATCGCCAGGGACTCATGGCCCCGACTCGCCCTTGAGCACCCGGGCCATGATGCCGGGATAAAGATGATTCACCGAGCGGACGTACTCTGCTCCCGCCTGATCCCATGCGGCGAAGGCGGGATCAACCGGCAACGCCAGCGCTTCGCCCATGCTCAGGCCCGCCGCCGCGGCTTGCCACAGTCCGGCCTCAAGCGCATCGAGCCAGCGGCGGGTATCGTCCACCGCCTTCAGGCCCGGCTGCAGTGGGCCGTGCCCGGGGATGACACGGGCGGGCGCCAGCGCCTCGATCACGGTCAGCGCCTGACGCCAGCGTCGGAGGTCGGCATGCGGGGTGGTGGGTGCGCGCCGACTGAACACGAGGTCTCCGGCGAACAGGGTATCGCTGGCGACATCAAGCACCATCCAGTCACCCTCGGCGCCACTGTGCCCGCCGGCCGCGAGGATACGCAGCTGCCGCCCGTCGACATCGATCGTCCCCGCCTCGAGGCTGCAGCCCGGCTGCACTGCGCGCGTGCCGCGCATCCAGTCGCCCAGCAGGCGAAACAGATCGTCGACCATGGCCTGCCCCTCCTCCGCCAGCACCGCGCGGGTCCCGGCCGCCGCGCACACGCGCTCTGATGGAAACACCTGGGCGCCCAGCACATGATCGGGATGACGGTGGGTCAGCAGCACGCGCTGCACCGGGCGGCCGAACGTGCGGCGGACCGCAGCCTGCAGTGCCTCGCCATATGCACGCGAGGGGCCCGCATCCACCAGCACCACTCCCTGATCGGTTTCGATGAGGCCGATGTTGACGATGGCACCGCCGTTGTCCCGGTCAAAGTGGCCGGGGCCGCCCTCGATCATCCACACCCCGTCCCCGACGGCGACCGGCTCCAGACGGTACGTCCGGCTACCCTCGGCCGGCACCTCGGGGACCCACCCCGCCACCAGCAGTGCCAGCAACCCGATGAGACGCCACACGAGCGTGCCCCGCAGCGCCGGCATGAGATCCGTCACCTCAGTTCACCCACTCGACCACGAAGGGGTTGCCGTTGTTGTCGCGTGCTTCCACGGCGACCGTGTCGGTACCGGGAAGGTCGAACGACAGGATGGGGTTTTCCGACACCGCGGCCGACAGCATGGCCTCCAGCACCGACGCTCCCGATGGCGTCCGCACCGCGACCCGTTCCAGGTGGAACCGCGGGATGCCGGCAACGAAGCCGGTGTCCATCGGGTGGTGAATGAGCACATTGATCCGGGTGTGCGGCACGGTACCGGTATGCCGGACCCAGCGGCGCCCGGTCGCCAGGCCGAAATCTCGGTTCCAGTCCGGATTGACGCTGGCGCGACTGGGCGCCCCGCATCCGCCACCCGCGGCGCTGATCCAGTGCCCCGCCACATGCCATTGTCCCTGGGCGTCACGCACCGCGGCGCGGATCGGCGTGGCCTGCTGCACTTTCATCTGTATGCCCACCCCGCGCGCGGGCAATGTCGAATCCGCGCGCAGGCGGATGACCTCGGTGATCGGATTGAGATCAGCGAAGATCACCAGTTCACGCGGGTTATCGAGGCCCCGAAGCTCGACGTGTACGGGCACTCGCGTGGCGTCCTCAGCGCGCTCGGGCATGATCACGCGCACCGCATCGCTGAACTGATAGGACGCGCCCGAGAGCACGCGCTGGTGCATGGCCTCCCAGGTCGGAGACTGCAAGGGGTCCGGCGGGTTGGCCGCCGACGCCAGCGACACACTGCCCGAGATCAGCACGATACCGAGCAGCAGCCGGCGGCTAGGGCCCATAGCGCTCTTCCATCGCCGCTTCGTGCAGGGTGTCGAGCCAGGTCTTGATCGCCCACGCGGCTTCCGGCTGGAGTATCCCCTCGAACTGCGGCATGCCCCGCCCACCGGTGCGGATGCGGCTGACGAAATAACCATCATCGGTTTCCGGGGCCAGCAGGCGCAGATCGGGCGCGATGCCGCCGGACTTGGCACCCAGTCCATGGCAACCGGCACAGGTCTGGTGATAGGCGGTGTCACCCATCTTTTCGATCTTCGCCCGCTGCGCCGGCGCCAGGGCACGATAGGGGTTGTGATCGCTCCAGCCGTCCACCGGCGGCAGACCCTCGGTATCGACTGCCTGCGGTGTCACATTGCCATGGGCCGATACTGCGGCAATGGGGGTCAGCAGCGCGAAGAGCAACAGCAATTGCGAGGTACGCATCGTCATGGGACTTCCTCCATAGGGGTGCTTGAATGCGCCGTGCCCGAGGGCCGTGCGCAGGGGGTGCATGGACCGATTCTGCGACCGCCACATGCCCCCGTCGACCCTCCATAAGTCGAATAAATTCAATGGTGTATCGCTGATGGAACAGGGTGTCACGACGCTGACGCCGGTCGGTTGAAACAGATGTGCCGAAGGTGTCGGTAGAGTTGATGGGCACGCGCCGACTCGGCGGCGGCATGCGCCCGGTCAACGCCTGTCGGGGTGATGTGATGGCTGCCGGCAATGGCGGCCAGCCGGCCATCGTGCGCTTCGTAGAGGGCCCCGATGCTGACGGCCTGTCCGGGTCCCACGTGGCTGTAGCAGGTGTTGGCCAGCCAGCCCAGGGGCGGGATGTCGGCACCGTATGCTGCCGCGATCGCCGCAGCACAGCGCCGCGCCTGTTCATTGGCGGCAAAGGCGGATTTCGGCATCGGTGCCAGGTCCACGGCATCGCCGATGGCGTGGATGGCGTCTTCGCCCGGCAACCGCAACTGCTCGGCCTCGACCGCCACCCAGCCCTCCACTCCGGCGATGCCGAGGCGGTCTGCCAGACCGGCCGCCCGCTGTGGGGGAAGATAGTGAATCCAGTCCACCCGCAGACGCGCTCCGTTGACCAGCCGCAGGTGGCCGGTGCGCAGGTCCAGGGATTGCGGTGTACCCCCCTGCGCACGCCCCAGCCATTCCACGCGGCCGGGGTAGCGGTTGGCCCAGGCCTCGGCAAACAGCGCATGCTTGGTGAAGTCGTCTTTCGGGTCGAGGATGAGCACCTTGGCGCGCGGATTGCGCGCCTGCAGGCGGTGGGCAAACAAGGTGGCCCGCTCGTAAGGTCCGGGCGGGCAGCGATAGGGGTTGGGCGGCGGTACCAGCGCCAGGACTCCGCCTTGCGGCAAGGCTTCCAGCCGAGCCGCCACCTGCCGCAGATCGGCCAGGGTGCCCGGCCAGGCCGGTGGATGGGACCGCAAGGCGCTCGCACCATAGCCTTCGATGGCATCGATACGGTGACGGATGCCGATGGCCAGCACCAGACGATCGTAGTGCAACCGCCGACCGTCGCGGAGGCGCAACACGCGCAGCCCGGGATCAACCCCGGTCACCTCGGCCTCCAGGGTGCGGACCTGCGCGCGGCGCTGGTCGACCAGCGCATGGCGGATCGCCGCCTCCGGCAGCAGCCCCGCCAACACCAGGTTGCAGAAGTAGCCGCTGACCTGCGTGGCCTGCCGCTCCACCACGGTGATCACCGCCTCCGGCAAGAAGCGCTGCAGCCAATGGGCACAGGCACCGCCCGCGAAGCCGCCACCGACGATCACTACATGAGGGCCACGGCGGGCACGCAGCAGCGCCGGCAGCATCAGCGTGGTCGCTGCCAGCGCGCCCCCCATCAGCCGCCGCCGTCCCGGATCGGGACTGTCGCCGGGCCGCCGCGTGGGCATGGGGCTACCAGTCGACCGGGCAGCCGGTGCAACCCTGCATGTAAGTGCCTTCGAAGATGGCGTAGCGCAGCAGTGCGCCACCGAGATCGGCGCCACTGAGATCCGCGTGGTTGAACTTGGCCTCCTGTGCGTTGATGTTCACCATCCGTGCGTTGTGAAAGCTCGCGCCTCCGGCCCAGGCCTTCTCCAGGGTGGCGGCGGTGAGGTCGGCATCGTGATAGCGCCCCCCGCTCAGCCGGGCATGCAGCAGACTGGCGCCACGGAGGTTGGCCTTGTCAAAGCGGGCGCCTTGCAGGAAGGCAGCGGTGAAGTCGGTGCCCTCAAGATTGGCGCCGGTCAGGTCGGCACCGCGCAGGTTGGCAAAGCGAAGGTCCGCCCGCGCCAGCTGCGCACCCCGCAGATTGGCACCGCTCAGATCAGCGCCAGACAGTTTCTGGTGCCGAAGGTCGGCACCGGGGCACTGACTGCCCGAGGCGATACGACAGTCCCCGACGGCAGCGGGGGGTCGCCACAACGGCTCTTCCGGACCAATGGTGGTGCCGACTTCGCCCGGCAGGTCGAAAGCCTCGGGCGGCGCCGCCTGCGCCGCGCCGACAGTCAGACAGAAGGGGAGGAGGGCAAGGCCTCTCAGGATTCGATGCATGGGATGCTCCGGTTGGATGACACAGACGCCAAAGGGCACCGGCGCAATGCCGGTGCCCCTTGAGGCCTGTTGAATTGGCCATGCCTTACTTCAGCTTGAACACCCAGAAAGAACCGCCCTGGGAGACCTGCCGCGTCATGTCGGCCATGTCGCCCCCCCACAGCGGCACGGCACCGCCGTATCCGGATGCGATCCCGATGTACTGCTCACCATCCTGTTCCCAGGTCACCGGAATCGACACCACGCCGGAGCCGGTCTGGAATGCCCAGAGCTCCTTGCCGGTCTTGGCATCAAAGGCCTTCACGTAGCCATCGCTGGTCCCGGCGAACACCAGATTGCCCGCGGTGGTCATCGTGCCCGACCACAGCGGCATGCGCTCCTTGTGCTCCCAGACAATCTTGCCGGTAGCCGGATCCATTGCCCGCAACACGCCCACATGGTCTTCAAACAGCTTCTTGATGCGGAAGCCCATGCCGAGATAGGCCGCGCCCGGGTTGTAGTTCACCTGCTCGGACCAGTAGTCCATCTTCCAGTGGTTGGCAGGGATGTAGAACAGGCCGGTCTGCGGGCTGTAGGACATGGGGTTCCAGTTTTTGCCCCCCAGGAACGGCGGCGACACCTCGACGGGCTTGCCACGCTCCTCTCCGGCCTTGGCCGGCGCCGGGCGCTGGCCCTTCACCCAGTTGGGATAGCCGGTTTTGGCGTTGAAGCCCTTGGACCAGGTGATGCCGTCCACGAACGGGTAAGCCGCCACGAAGCCCTCGGCCTGACGGTGCACCGTGCCACCCGGCTTCGACAGCGCGTCGACATTGGTGACGAACAGATAGCCGTTACGGTCAGCGTGAGCACCGGCCTTGATGGTCTTCCCGTTCTTCTTGAAGTCGAACAGGATGATCTCGTTGTTGCCGGAGAAATCCCAGGCATCGTTGGGCGTATGGGAATAGAAGCCCTTGAGCTCACCCGTGCTGGCATCCACGTAGGCCTGTCCAGAGGTATAGAGGCTCGGGTAGTCCTCGGGGTTGCCGCCTTCCGGCGTCCGTGCCCAGGTGTTCCACGGCGCCGGATTGCCGGTGCCGACAACAATGGTGTTGGTCTCTGGCACGTAGGTGGCCGACTGCCACGGCGCACCTCCCCCCTGGCTCCAGGCCTCCACCTTGCCGGTTTCGCGGCTGGGATCGTCCGGCCACGACGGCGCCTTGGGGTCGCCGCCGGTCACCGTGCTGGGCTTGCCGTTGAGGCGCCCCACGTGTCCCTGCACCATCGGCCGCATCCAGATCTCCTCGCCGGTGTTGGGATCGCGCGCGTAGAGCTTGCCGACGATGCCGAACTCGTCACCCGAAGAGCCGTGGATCAGCATCACCCGGCCGCTCTTGTCTTTGACGATGGTGGGGGCGCCGGTCATGGTGTAGCCGACCTTGTGGTCTCCGAACTTCTTCGACCAGACCACCCGGCCATTGCGCCGGTTCAGGGCCACGATGCCGGCATCCAGCGTCCCCATGAAGACCTTGTCCTCATAGATGGCGGCACCCCGGTTGACCACGTCACAGCAGGGACGGATATCGTCGGGCAGACGATGCTGATAGGCCCACAGACGGCGGCCGGTCTTGGCATCCAGAGCAAACATGCGCGAGTAGGAGGCGGTGACGTACACCACGCCGTCGTGGATCAGCGCCTGGGATTCCTGGCCCCGCTGCTTCTCGTCGCCAAAGGAAAAGGACCAGGCCGGCACCAGATCTGCCACGTTGCCGGCGTTGACCGCCTTCAGCGGGCTGTGTCGCTGGGCATGAACGCCGAGCCCGTAGGTCAGCACGTTGTCGGTGCTCTTGTCGTCATTGACGATGTCGTCCCAGGTCACCGGTTTGACATCGGCCAGGGCGGCGGTGGCGACGGTGGTCAGGGCCACCGCCAGCGCCCGCTGGCTCTGGGCTCTCAGATTTTTCAGTTTCATCTAATGGTTCTCCTCAAACAAAGGTTCGCGCGAGCGCGATCGGTATCCGCCATCCCGGGATGGCAACGACCATGCCAGTTGCCGGCCATGGGGGATGCTTTTAAAACATTGAAATAGCTGTGTTTTTTGGCCGAGGCCGAACAACGGGGGCACCCCCGGCTGTCACGCTGTCCCAGCCGTGAAACACCGGGTATCAACCCCGCGACAGCCGCGATCAGAAGGACAGGAAGGCGCCGACGTTGAGGTTGTTCGATGTGTTGCGGGCGCCGTTATGCGCTTCGGTCTCCACATCCGAAAATTCCGCCAGCAGGGTCAGGTTGGCGGTCAGGGCGTGATAGACCCCGACCGTGAACTTGCTGTTGGTCTCCACCAGCGAGGGGTTGGCCGTGGCATCGGCGGCGTTGGCGTGATCGAGATTGGACTCGCCGTAGTTCAGGCCGAACCGGGTGTCACCGAAGGTCACGGTGCCCTGTGCGATGAAGCCGTCCGAATCCCGGCGGTTGCCGGCACCGTCGCTACCCAAGGTGAACAGTGCCGTGGTGCCGACCCCCTGACCCGCGTAGTAGTAGGCCATCAGGCTGTACCGGTCGGTGCTGTACTTGCCGCCGATGTCATAGGCCGTACTGGTGTAATCGTCCACGTTGCCGGCTGCCTTCTGCTCCTGCGTGAGCAGGGCCGCCGACAGATAGAGGTTGCCGACGGTGTAGGCCAGCTTGCCGTGAAACCCGCTGCTGCCATCGGGCGTGGGGGCCCCCTGCAACAGGGGCTCCAGCGGGTCGTACACCCCGAGCGTGAGCGTCAGACCCCCGACGCTCGGCGTGGTGTAGTTCATCTGCGCCAGCGTGTCGGCGTAGATGTAGCCGAAGCCGATCGATCCCAGCGAGGTGTTGGCCGGTGCGCCGGTGGCCATCGCGCCGGCCACCCCGACTCCGGGGATGGTCATGTCATTGATGATGGCATCGAACCCGAACAGGCCGAAATTGCGACCGAGGGTGAAGGTACCGATACGGTCGTTGCCGAACGTGAGGAACACCTGGCGCACATCGAGACCGGTGGTGCCCAACGCGGTGTTGGTGCCCAGCGCCTGCCCATCCTGCTGCAGGTTGGGACTGCCCCCGTCGTTGGTGCTGATGCCCGGATAGAAGCCGAAGGTGACGCCGAGGTCATAGCCCCGCTGCTGCGTCTTGGCCCCGAAGACGATGGCGGCCGGCAACAAGCCGTTGCTGATGCTGGTGTTGGTGTCCTCGCCGTTGGTGCCGGCGATGCAGGCCCCGCCCACTGTGGTGATGGCGGCGGGGGTGTCCTCGCAGCTGGAATGGATGTAGTGGACGTTGACGTTACCGTTGACCGTGAAGGTCCAGTCCCCCGACTGCAGTTCCACGGCCTGTGCCGAACCGGCCGCCAGCGCTGCCAGGGTGGCCGCCACGCGGGTGGTATGGGTGGTGTTCATAGATAACCCCTTGCTCCTCTCGTGTTGATCTGTCGGCGCCGAGGCGCCGCGGGCCGGGATGATTCCCGGACCTGAGGGCAGTAGGGCAATGCGCATGCCACCTTGAAGATCTTTCTATGTCATTGAATAAATTATTATTTTTAAGATCACAAAGGCCGTGAAACGTTGCGTGACACGCCAGGGCTGACACGCGCCGTCCCAGCCCCGGCGCGCCACCGAGGACGCCGCCGCCGCCCTGCAACGATGGCGACTGCCTGATCGCAGCCGCGAGCCTTGTGTCAGGCCTGACACAGTGCGTCAGGCTTCATCCAAAGGTGTGGTTGACCCCCCGATGGCGGCGCTCTACCGTGGCTGGACGAAAAGTGACCACGCCACCGGCATGCACCGGGACGCGAAACCACAGACGGTCACACTGGAGAGGAGAACGAGTGATGTCCGGATGGATGACCAGCAGCCGCCACGCGGCGTCGGTGATGAACCTGGTGGAACGCTTCCCCCAAGTCCCGAGCGAAGTCGAGCGGCCTGTCGCATTTTCCTGGCTGCGCTGCTGCAGCGAGTTCCAGTTGCGTCCCGATCAGCAGCGCAGCGCCCAGGTGCTGGAGAACGGCACCCTGCGTGAGGCACAGGAACGGATCGACGATGTGGTGTCGATTGCACGCGCCGAGATGGACGCGCTCTACGAACAGATCCCCGGCTCCGGCTACGCCCTGCTGCTTACCGATGCCAGTGGCGTCATCCTCCATGAAAAAACCGATCCGACCCTGTCACGCGACTTCCGTCGTGCCGGTCTGATCCGCGGAGCCGACTGGAGTGAGCGCGCCGTCGGGACCAACGGCATCGGAACCTGCATCACTGAGCGCCGGCCCATCACCATTCACCTCAACGAACATTTCCTGTCGAGCAATATCGGCCTGACCTGTTCCGCTGCCCCGATCCGCGATCCCTACGGCGATCTGCTGGCGGTGCTCGACGCCTCCTGCGTCAGTTGCGAGGAACCGAAGGCCAGCCGCAGCCATACGGGCGCGCTGGTCAATCTCTCGGCCCGACTGATCGAGAAGTGTCTGTTCCTGCGTCGGCACCGGCACTACCGGACCATCCGCTTCCACTCGCGTCCGGAGTTCGTGAACCTGCTCCATGACGGCGCCATGGCCTTCACCGAGGATGGCCGCATCATCGCTGCCGACGACACCGCCGTGGCCCTGCTCGCCTTCGACTGTCGCTCCGATCTGGTCGGCCGCAACATTGCCGAGATCTTTGACATCACCGATACCGACTTTGCCGGTCGCAGCGGTGCCCCTGCGCACCGCCCCATCATGCCCATCCGCGATCTCGGCCACGGACGGCGTTACTACGCGTCGATCCTGGCCCCGGCCCGCCCCCAAAGTGCGCCGCGTATCTCTCCCCGCAATGCCGAGGTGGTTCAGATCGACCACCCCACCACGGCAGGGCAACGGCTGTCGCTGGAGGCACTGTCGGGTGAGGACCCCGGCATGTTGCGCAACCTCCGGTGCGCGCAGAGGATTGCTGCCTCCAACGTCTCCGTGCTCATCCAAGGGCCCACCGGCTCCGGCAAGGAGGTCTTCGCACGCGCATTGCATGATGCCTCCGACCGGGCCCACAAGGCGTTCGTCGCGGTCAACTGTGCATCCATTCCCGAGTCGCTGATCGAGAGCGAACTGTTCGGCTACCGTGCCGGCGCCTTCACCGGGGCCCGCAAGGAGGGCATGCCGGGACGGGTACAGCAAGCCGATGGCGGCACCTTGTTCCTGGACGAGATCGGGGACATGCCCTTGGCGTTGCAGACCCGCCTGCTACGGGTGCTGGAGGAACGGGAGGTCACGCCTCTGGGCGGCCTGCAGCCAGTCAAGGTCAATGTTCGCGTGATCAGCGCCAGCCACCGCAACCTTCGGGAACTGATCCAACGGGGCGATTTCCGTGAAGACCTCTACTACCGCCTCAACGGCATCACGCTGTCACTGCCGGCGCTGCGCGACCGCGCCGACCTTGAGCAGGTGATCCGCAGCGTGCTCGCAGACGAGAATCATGACGGCGGTCAGATCGGTATCGAGATGGCCGCCATCAGCCGTCTCACCGCCTACACCTGGCCGGGCAACATCCGCGAACTGCGCAATGTGCTGCGCACCGCACTGGCGATTGCGGAGGGCGGCGTGATCCGCCTGGCCGACCTGCCTCGCGACGTGCTTGAACCCCCGCCACCGGTCAGCGCCACTGGCGGACGCTTCCCGCCTCTGTCCGGCGATGACGCCGAAGACCCGGGCACCGGCCATGCCGCGCACAATCCGCTGGCCAGCGCCGAGCGCAGCGCCCTGCTGGATACCATCGAGCGGTGCCGCTGGAACATGACCCTGGCGGCGCGACACCTCGGCATCAGCCGCAACACGCTCTACCGCAAATTGAAGTTTCACGATATCCGCCCCGAACAGCTGCGCGATCAGGGCGCTGCGTTTCTCCGCTAGGGAGGCGCTGATTGAATCTGGGCATGAGCAGCACCCAGGGAAAATCGCTGATTTGAAGCGTGAATCGCAGGCAATAGTGGTTCTATTGGCAAGGTTTGCAACGAAAAAGCAGCGATTCTCAACCCGTGATGCCATGCCCAGATTCGACCCGAGCTTCCCTGGGAGCCTGAGCGGTAGGAACCTGACTGGCGAGACGCGGCAACCATTGCCTCAGCACGGGACCTGAAACGACAACGGGGCCGGCGATGCCGGCCCCGTTATGCACTTCGCGCTATCTCGTGCGGGCTCTCAGACGCCCAGGCTTTCGAGAATGCCCTCGGCGGCCTGACGGCCTTCGTAGACGGCGGTGACCACGAGGTCGGAGCCGCGCACCATGTCGCCACCGGCAAAGATCTTGGGGTTGGCGGTCTGGAAGGCGGCGCCCGCACCGGCCTCCTGATGCACCCGGATGCGGCCGTCCTCGTGCAGGGTGACGCCGAAGTCGGTCAGCCATTCCGCCGGGCTGGGGCGGAACCCGAAGGCGATCACCACCCGGTCGGCCGGGATGATCTGCTCGGAGCCGGCCACCACTTCCGGACGCCGACGGCCGCGGGCGTCGGGCGCGCCAAGGCGGGTTTCCACCACCTTCACCCCTTCGACTTTGCCGTCGCCGACGATTTCCACCGGGGCCCGGTTGAACAGGAACTTGACGCCTTCTTCCTTGGCGTTGGCCACCTCACGCTTGGAGCCCGGCATGTTGGCTTCGTCACGGCGATACACGCAGCTGACGCTGGCGGCCTGCTGGCGGATGGAGGTGCGGTTGCAATCCATGGCGGTATCCCCACCACCCAACACCACCACCCGCTGACCGGCCATATCGATGAAATCGGCCGGGTCCTTCTCGATGCCCATCACCCGATTGATGTTGGAGATCAGGAAGGGCAGCGCCGACACCACGCCCGGCAGGTCCTCGCCGGGGAAGCCGCCGGTCATGGCGGTGTAGGTGCCCATCCCGAGAAACACGGCGTCGTACTCGGCAAGCAGCTGGTCGAGCGTGACGTCCTTGCCCACCTCCGTGTTGAGGCGGAACTCGACGCCCATGTATTCCTGGATGTTGCGGCGGTTCTGCACCACCTCTTTTTCCAGCTTGAACGGCGGGATGCCGAAGGTGAGCAGACCACCGATCTCGGCCTGGCGGTCGAACACTACCGGCTTCACGCCATTGCGGGCCAGGATGTCGGCACAGCCCAGACCAGCCGGGCCGGCACCAATGATCGCCACCTTCTTGCCGGTGGCCACGACACCACTCATGTCCGGACGCCAGCCCTGCTTGAAGGCCTCGTCGGAGATGTACTTTTCGATGGAGCCGATGGTGACGGCACCAAAGCCGTCATTGAGCGTGCAGGCGCCTTCACAGAGCCGGTCCTGCGGGCACACACGGCCACAGATCTCCGGCAGTGAGTTGGTCTTGTGCGACAACTCGGCGGCGGCGAACAGGTTGCCCTCCTGCACCAGCTTCAGCCAGTTGGGAATGTAGTTGTGCACCGGGCACTTCCACTCGCAGTAGGGGTTGCCGCAATCGAGGCAGCGACCGGCCTGGGTGGCGGCATTGTCCGCTGGGAACTGTCCGTAAATTTCGCGCCAGTCGTGCATGCGCACTTCCACGGCGACCTTTTTCGGATCCTGGCGGGACACTTCGAGAAACTGCAGGTGATTCTTTGCCATATCTGCGTCCTTACGCCGCGGCCTTGACGGCGTGGATCAGCGAGTTGATTTCAGCGGCCTTGGGCTTGACCAGCCAGAAGCGCCCGACGAAATCGCGGAAATCATCGAGGATGTGCTGGCCCCATTCACTGCCGGTGGCCGCCACGTAATCGCGGATCAGACCGCGCAGGAAGTGCTGATGACCTTCCATGCTCTCTGCAATGACCCGATGGATATCGATGAGTTCATGGTTGTAGCGGTCGACGAAACTGCGGCTCTCGTCGAGCACATAGGCGAAGCCGCCGGTCATGCCCGCGCCGAAGTTGACGCCGACATCGCCCAGCACCACCACCACGCCGCCGGTCATGTATTCGCAACCGTGGTCGCCCACACCTTCCACCACCGCGGTGGCGCCGGAGTTGCGCACGCCGAAACGTTCGCCGGCGGTCCCGGCCGCATACAGCGTGCCGCCGGTGGCACCGTACAGACAGGTGTTGCCGATGATGGCGGCTTCGGTGGTCTTGAAGCGTGAGCCCCGCGGCGGCTTGATGACGATGCGGCCGCCGGCCATGCCCTTGCCGACATAGTCGTTGGCCTCGCCTTCCAGCTCCATGTGCAGACCACCGGCATTCCACACCCCGAAGCTCTGTCCGGCGGTGCCGGTGAGCTTGAGGATGACCGGTGTCTCGTTCATGCCCAGGTTGCCGTGACGCTTGGCGATCTCACCGGACAGGCGCGCGCCGATGGAGCGGTCGCGATTGTTGACGGTGTAGTTGAACACGCCACCGGCCTTCTGCTCGATCACCGGCAGGGCATCGCGCACCATCTGTTCGGCCAGCTCGCCCTTGTCAAACGGGTGGTTGGGGCCGGTGCAGTAGTGGCCCGAGGGCAGCACCATGCCGGCCGAGCTGAGGATCGGCTGCAGGTTGAGCGCGCGTTGCTTGGCGGTGGCGCCTTCCTGGATCTGCAGCAGCTCTGTGCGGCCGATCAGTTCGGCCAGCGAGCGCACGCCGAGTTGCGCCATCAACTGACGGGTTTCCTCAGCCACGAAGCGGAAATAGTTCATCACCATTTCCGGCAGGCCGATGAAGTGCTTGAGTCGCAGCACCTTGTTCTGGGTGGCAACACCGGTGGCGCAGTTGTTGAGATGGCAGATGCGCAGGTACTTGCAGCCCAGTGCCACCATCGGCGCGGTGCCGAAGCCAAAGCTCTCGGCGCCGAGGATGGCCGCCTTGATGACGTCCAGGCCGGTCTTCAGGCCGCCGTCGGTCTGCACCCGCACCTTTTCGCGCAGGCCGTTCATGCGCAGGGTCTGGTGGGTCTCGGACAGCCCCAGTTCCCACGGCGTGCCGGCGTACTTCACCGAGGTGATCGGGCTGGCACCGGTGCCGCCGTCATACCCGGAGATGGTGATGAGGTCGGCATAGGCCTTGGCCACACCCGCGGCGATGGTGCCGACACCGGGGCCGGACACCAGCTTCACCGACACCAGCGCCGACGGATTGATCTGCTTGAGGTCAAAGATCAGCTGCGCGAGGTCTTCGATGGAGTAGATGTCGTGGTGCGGCGGCGGCGAGATCAGGGCCACGCCGGGCTTGGCGTAGCGCAGCTTGGCGATCTGCTCGTTGACCTTGTCACCGGGCAGCTGGCCGCCTTCACCAGGCTTGGCGCCCTGCGCCACCTTGATCTGCAGCACCTCGGCGCTGGCCAGATAGGCCGGCGTCACGCCAAAGCGGCCCGAAGCCACCTGCTTGATCTTGGAGTTCTTCTCGGTGCCATAGCGCACCGGGTCCTCGCCACCTTCACCGGAGTTGGAACGGCCGCCGAGGCGGTTCATGGCCGTCGCCAGCGCTTCATGCGCCTCGGGCGACAACGCGCCCAGCGACATGCCGGCGGAGTCGAACCGCTTGAGGATGGCCTCGACCGGTTCCACTTCTTCCAGCGCAATCGGCTGGGCGTCCTTGAGCTGGAACAGGTCGCGGATGGCCGTCACCGGGCGGTGGTTCACCAGCGCAGCGTACTTCTCGTAGTCGCTGTACGCGCCACTTTGCACGGCGTCGTGCAGGGTGCGGATGACGTCCGGGTTATAGGCGTGATACTCGCCATTGAACACGAACTTCATCAGCCCGCCCTGCTCGGCGGTCTTGCGCGGATTCCAGGCGGCCTTGGCCAGCATCGCCTGCTCGGCTTCGAGGTCCTCGAAACGCGCGCCCTGGATGCGGTTGACAGTGCCGGCAAAGCACAGGCCGACCACCTCGTCGTGCAGGCCGACCGTCTCGAACAGCTGGGCGCTGCGGTAGCTGGAGATCGTCGAGATCCCCATCTTGGAGATGATCTTGTACAGGCCCTTGTTGATGCCCTTGCGATAGGCCTGGGCCAGCGCGGCCTCGTCCTTGTCGACGCTGATCTCGCCGCGTGCGCGCATGTCATACAGCGTCGCGTAGGCCAGATAGGGGTAGATGACACTGGCGCCGTATCCGATCAGGCAGGCGAACTGGTGCGGGTCGCGGGCGGTGGCGGTTTCCACCACGATGTTGCAATCGCAACGCACGCCAGCCTCGATCAGACGGCTGTGAACGGCTCCGGTGGCCAGCAGCGCGTGGATCGGCAGACGTCCCTGGGTGAGCTGACGGTCGGACAGTACCAGGATGACCGCACCGCGCTCGCGCACGGCTTCCTCGGCACGATCACAAAGCGCGCGGATGGCGTCGGCCAGCTTCAACGACGGGTCGTAGTGCAGGTCCAGCACTTCGTGTCGGTAGATGGGATCGGCCAGCAGATTGCGGAACTTGCTCTCGGACAGTACCGGCGAGTCGACCAGGAGGCGCGCCGCGCGCTCGGGGGTTTCCTCGAACATGCCCGACTCGGCGCCGAGCGAGCATTCCAGGCTCATCACGATCTGCTCGCGCAGCGGGTCGATCGGCGGGTTGGTGACCTGCGCGAAGACCTGACGGAAATAATCGTAAGGCGAACGGATCTGCTGCGACAGGGCCGCAAACGGCGTGTCGTCGCCCATGCTGCCGATGGTCTCCTGACCACTTTCGGCCAGCACCCGAACCACCTCGACGCGCTCCTCGTTGGTGAGCGCGAACATCTTGTGATAGACGGCGATATCCGCCGGCTGCAGGCGATCCAGCGAGTTCGGATCGTCCGACAGGCTGGATTCAAGACGCCGCAGCTTCTTCTTCAGCCACTGCTTGTAAGGGTGACGCGACGCCAGCATGCGGTCGATTTCCTGCGGCCGCAGCAGCTCGCCGGAATCGGTGTCGATGGCCAGCATCTGGCCCGGGCGCAGGCGGCCCTTCTCCACCACATCCTCGGGGCCGTAGTCGGATACGCCGATTTCGGAGGCCAGCACGATGGTGCGATCACGGGTGATCACATACCGCGCCGGGCGCAGGCCATTGCGGTCCGTCGTGCAGACCGCATAGCGGCCATCGGTGAGCACCACGCCGGCGGGGCCATCCCAAGGCTCCATCTGCAGCGAGTTGTATTCGAAGAAGGCGCGCAGGTCGGGGTCCAGGTTCTCCACGTTCTGCCACGCGGGCGGAATCAGCGCCCGCATCGCCGCGAACAGGTCCATGCCGCCGGCCAGCAGCACTTCCAGCATGTTGTCGAGGCTCTGCGAATCGGAGCCCCGCATGTTCACCAGCGGCGCGATCTCGCGGATGTCCGGCAGGTCCTTGCATTCGTACTTGCTGGCGCGGGCCTGCGCCCACTGGCGGTTTCCGGAGATGGTGTTGATCTCGCCGTTGTGCGCCAGATAACGGAACGGATGGCACAGATGCCACTTCGGCAGTGTGTTGGTGGAGAAACGCTGATGGAACACGCAGATCGAGGTTTCCAGGTCCTCGGCCTGCAGGTCCCGATAGAAGGTCGGCAGGTACTCCGGCATGACCAGGCCCTTGTAGACCAGCACGCGGCAGGACAGGGAGGTGACGTAGAACAGGCTGTCACCCTCGGCCTCCAGCTGCTTCTCCGCTGCCCGTCGCGCCTTGAACAACTTGAGCTCGAACACCAGCTTGGGCAGCTGGGCCGGCGAGGTGATGAACACCTGCTCGAAGCGCGGGATGGCACGCAGCGCCTCTTCACCCAGCGCACTGTTGTCGGTCGGCAGCACCCGCCACCCCTGCAGGGTCAAGCCCTGGGCAGCACAGGCCTCGGACAGCACTTCGCGCGCACGCTGCGCCTTGACCTCGTCCGGATTGAGGAAGAGATTGCCAGCGCAGAACGGCAGATTGCCCAAGGTGATGTCGGCCTCGGCGGCCACCCGGCGGAGAAACCCTTCGGGCTTCTTCATCAACAGGCCACAACCGTCACCGGTTTTGCCATCGGCAGCAATCGCACCACGGTGCGTCATGCGCTCAAGCGCGGTGATCGCGGATTTCACCAGGGCGTGGCTCGCCTGATCATCCATTTGCGCGATCAGCCCGAAACCGCAGCTGTCGCGTTCAAATTCCGGCCTGTACAGGCCCTGTTCGGTCACCATTACCTTCACCTCACGTAAAAAAGAGCGGCGATTACCCCTGCCGCGCCTCGAGGGAGGGCGGCCGCAGTCTCACTCAGGGAGGGGGACGACAGGCGGGGGAATGACGCTGCGGTGCAACATTTGAATTATAAGGACGCGCATTTCCGCGTCAATCTCGCCTAAAGCACGGCCATTCCCCTCACCGGCCCGGTGACGAGCCGCTATGCTCGCCGATACGCCCCCTGCCAACGCGATTCCCATCCAAGATGCGTACCGATTCCGCGCTTCGCCTGCTGCGCCAACGGCGTTTCGGCTTTTTCTTCTGGACCCAGGCACTGGGCGCGTTCAACGACAACGTCTTCAAGAACGCGGTGGTGATCCTGATCACCTTCGGCCTGGCCGGGATCGGGTCGGATCGCGCCAACCTCTACGTGAATCTGGCTGCCGGCCTGTTCATCCTGCCGTTCTTCCTGTTCTCGGCAACCGCGGGGCAGATCGCCGAAAAACACGAAAAATCGCGGCTGATTCGCGGCATCAAGCTGCTGGAGATCGGCATCATGGCCCTGGCCGCACTGGCGCTCTGGCTGAAAAGCCTGCCCCTGCTGCTGGCCGTGCTGTTCCTGATGGGCAGCCAATCGGCCCTGTTCGGTCCGGTGAAGTACGCCATCCTGCCGCAACACCTTGATGAAGCCGAGCTGATCGGCGGCAACGCCTGGGTGGAGGCCGCCACCTTTCTCGCCATCCTCATCGGTACCCTGGTGGGCGGGTGGCTGATCGCGCAGCACGGGGGCGCCACCTGGGTCGCGCTGGTATTGATGGCGGTGGCGATACTCGGGTACCTGGCCGCACGCGGCATCCCGCCAGCCGCGCCCACCGCACCCGATTTGCGCATCAACTGGAACCCGCTGACCGAAACCGTCCGCAACCTCGGCTTCCTGCGCACCCATCGCACGGTCTTCCTGTCCGTCCTGGGGATCTCCTGGTTCTGGTTTTTCGGTGCGCTGTTCCTGTCGCAGCTGCCGCACTACACCAAGCTCTATCTGGGCGGCGACGAAACGGTGGTGACCCTGTTGCTGGCAGTGTTCTCGCTGGGGATCGGCGCCGGATCGCTACTCTGTGAGCGCCTCTCAGGCGGCCAGGTGGAAATCGGCCTGGTTCCCCTCGGATCGATCGGCCTCACCGTTTTCGGCATCGACCTGTTCCTGGCCGCGCCCGACCTCGCCGTCGGCCCGCAGCTCGATGCGATGGCCTTCCTGGGGCAGGCGGCCAACCACCGGGTGCTATGGGATTTGGGGCTGATGGGCCTGTCGGGCGGCCTGTTCATCGTGCCGCTCTACGCATTGGTGCAAACCCGCGCCGCGCCCGCACACCGGTCCCGCGTGATCGCCGGCAACAACATCCTCAACGCCCTGTTCATGGTGGCGGCCGCCCTCATCGCCATCGCACTACTGCAAGCGGGCCTGAGCATTCCGCAACTGTTCCTGGTGGCAACCCTGATGAATGCCGCCGTGGCCGTGTTCATCTACGGCCTGGTGCCCGAGTTCCTGATGCGCTTTCTGGTGTGGATGCTCATCAACACGCTGTACCGCATCCGCCGTCAGGACCTGCGGCATATCCCCGACAACGGCCCCGCACTCATCGTCTGCAACCATGTGAGTTTCGTGGATGCCCTGATCCTGGGGGGCAATATCCGGCGACCGGTCCGCTTCGTGATGTATCACAAGATCTTCCGCATCCCGGTACTCAACTTCATCTTCCGCACTGCGCGTGCCATCCCCATCGCGCCCGCCAAGGAAGATCCGGCCCTGATGGAGCAGGCCTTCCAAGACATCGCGGCAGCGCTGGCCGATGGCGATGTCGTGGGCATCTTCCCCGAGGGCGCGCTGACCCGGGACGGCGAGATTGCACCGTTCAGATCCGGCGTCGAGCGGATCGTGGCCACCACCCCGGTACCGGTGATCCCCATGGCCTTGCAGGGCCTCTGGGGCAGCCTGTTCAGCCGTCGGGACAGCTTTCTCGGCCGCAGCCGCCTGCCACGCCGCTTCTGGTCCCGCATCGGCATGGTGGCGGCGGCGCCGGTGCCGCCGGAACAGGTCAGCGCTGCGGGGCTGGAGACTCAGGTGCGACAGCTTCGGGGCGACTGGGCGTAAACCCGAACCTCGCCGCTCAGCGCAGACGGCGCAGGTCAAAGATCCGTGCGTGATCATCCAGCGCATCGCGGTGGCGCCGTGCGCCCCGAGCGGGGCCCCGCCAACGGCGGGGTGCGAGGGATCAGCGCATCGGCGCCAGGATCGCGGGTCGACGGCAGGGACCTCGCCGCTCAGCGCAGGCGACGAAGGTCAAAGATCCGTTCGTGCTCATCCAGCGCATAGCGATCCGTCATCCCCGCCACATAATCCGCCACCACCCGCGCGCGGTCGGCATCGGTGGCGGCCTCACGGGCATGGGCATGGAACTGCGGGGGCAGCAGACGGATATCGTCCATGAAGGCATCGAACAGGGCCTGAATCACCCGCTGCGCCTTGCGCATCATCCGGTACACCTGCGGATGGCGGTAGAGGTGATCCATCAGAAAGCGCTTCAGTATTCGGTTATCTTCCACGATCTCCGGCGAAAAAGAGATCAACGGCTTTGAATGAGCGCGAACAGCATCGATCGAGCCAACCCCATCCAGGCGCGCGGCGGAATGAGCGGTGAGATCGACCACCAGGGTATTGATGATGCGCCGGATGGTTTCGTGGCGCTCCTGCCGCGGGGTGAGATCGCGATAGCGCGCCAGCACCTCGTCGTGATGCCGGCGAAACAGGGGCACCTCGCGCAGTTGCTGCAGGGTCAGCAGCCCGGCCCGGACCCCGTCATCCATGTCGTGATTGTGGTACGCGATCTCGTCGGCAAGATTGGCCAGCTGCGCTTCGCAGCTGGGCTGCGTGCGCTGGACGAACCGCTCGCCGACGTCACCCAGGGTGCGCGCGCGCGCCAGCGAACAGTGCTTGAGGATCCCTTCGCGGGTCTCGAAGCTGAGGTTGAGTCCCTGAAATTCGGCGTACTTGTCTTCCAGCACGTCCACCACCCGCAGGCTCTGGGCGTTGTGTTCGAAGCCGCCGAAATCGCGCATGCAGTGATTGAGGGCGTCCTGGCCCGCATGCCCGAAGGGGGTATGGCCGAGATCGTGGGCCAGTGAGATGGCTTCGCAGAGGTCTTCGTTGAGCCCCAGGGTCCGTGCCAGCGTCCGTGCGATCTGCGCCACTTCAAGCGAGTGTGTCAGCCGGGTGCGGAACAGGTCGCCCTCGTGGTTGACGAATACCTGGGTCTTGTATTCCAGCCGCCGGAAGGCGGACGAGTGGATGATGCGGTCGCGGTCACGCTGGTATTCCGTCCGCGGCGTGGCGGGTGGTTCCGGGTGACGACGACCCCGACTGGCGTCCGGCCGTGCCGCGTAGGCAGCCAGATTCATCATCCGGTGAATGCCGCCAGCGTGTCCTGCAGCCGATCGGGAGCAAAGTCGGCCGTCAGGGTCGCAACCCCCAGGGCGCGCAGCAGCACCAGTCGCAACTTTCCTGCCGCCACTTTCTTGTCGTGACCCATCAGGTCCACGAAGTCATCAGCGGTCATCCCAGGCGGCGGTCGCACCGGCAGGCCCGCGCGGGCAATCAGCATTCGGGCACGGTCGGCATCGGCTTGCGGTAGCCACCCCTGCCGAGCGGAGAGATCGGCCGCCATCACCATGCCGGTGGCTACCGCCTCGCCGTGCAACCATTCGGTGTAGCCGGTGTAGGTTTCGATGGCGTGGCCGAAGGTATGTCCCAGATTGAGCAGGGCGCGCACACCACCCCCCACCGCCTCCCGTTCGTCCTCGGCGACGATGCGCGCCTTCATGGCGCAACAGTGTTCGATGGTCTGTGCCGTGATGTCGGGATCAAGTGCCAGCAGCGCCTCCAGATGATGCTCCAGCCATCCGATGAAGGCCGCGTCACCCAGCAGTCCGTACTTGATCACCTCGGCAACGCCGGCCAGCAGCTCCCGCCGCGGCAGCGTGGTCAGCGTGTCGATATCCGCAATGACCGCCTTCGGCTGATGGAAGGCGCCGATCATGTTTTTGCCACGCGGATGATTGACTGCGGTCTTGCCACCCACCGAGGAGTCGACCTGCGCCAGCAGCGTGGTGGGAATCTGCAGGAAATCGATGCCGCGCTGGTAGACCGCGGCACAGAATCCGCCGAGGTCGCCGATGACGCCGCCACCGAGCGCCACCAGCAGGCCATCCCTAGGCAGCCGTCGCGACAGCAGCAGATCGAGCACATGCTCGGCGTTGGTCCAGCTCTTCTGCAGCTCGCCGGGCGGCAGCACGAGGAGGTCATCGTCGTGCAGCGCCAGCGCTTGACGGACCGGCGCCAGGTGCAGGCCCGCCACCGTTTCGTCGGTCAGCAGAAAGCATCGACGCCCTTGCGCCACCGCGTAGCTGTCGGCGACTTCGAGCAAACCCTTGCCAATGCGGATGGGGTAGCGGCGTTCCGCCAGCTCCACCGTCAATTCACGATTCATGTCCTTCAACCGACGCCAGATACCGTTCGATATCACGCACCAATGCCCGGGCGTTGCGGCCATCGGTGGCGATCACCAGATGCGCGATTTCGCGGTAGAGCGGGTCACGCTGCTGGAATAAGCGCGACAGTATGGCCCGAGGCGGCTCTCCCGTGCGCAACAGCGGCCGGTTTTCGCTGCGCGCGGTGCGTCGCAGCTGCTGATTGACCGAAGCGTGCAGATAGATCACACACCCGCGCTGCCGCAGCAGCGCGCGATTGTCGGGGTTGAGTACCGCGCCGCCGCCGGTGGCCAGCACGATATCGTCGAGTTGGGTCAGCTCGTCGATCATGTGGGCCTCACGCTGACGGAATCCCGTCTCGCCCTCACGCTCGAAGATATAGGGAATATCCACCCCCGTGCGCCGCTCGATCTCGTGATCGGAGTCGACGAACTGCAATTGGCGCAGTTCTGCCAGACGGCGGCCGACGGTGGTCTTGCCAGCACCCATGGGGCCGATCAGAAAGAGTCGCCGGGCCGTGGGTGCCATCATGCTTTGCCGCCCGGGTGCCGCAAGCCTCGGCGCGAAACCTCCGCGCCGGTTACGGTCAGTTCACCCGCAGGCCCTCCTGGATCATCTTGGGCGTCACGAAGATCAGCAGCTCACGCTTGGTGTTGGAACGGCTGTTGTTGCGGAACAGATGGCCCAGCAGCGGGATATCGCCCAGCAACGGCACCTTGGCAGCGTCGGTGCTGCTGGACTGCTCGAAGATGCCCCCCAGCACGATGGTGTCGCCGGTACGCACCAGCACCTGGGTCGAAAGGCGACGGGTATCAATGCTTGGCTGCGAACCGCCGTTGCCTGATGGCACGATCTGTCCGACGGTGTCGTTGGTGACATCAAGGTCCATCAGGATCCGGTTGTCCGGCGTGATCTGTGGTGTCACCGTCAGGCTCAACACGGCCTTCTTGAAGGAAGTGGTGGCAGCCTGATTGCCGCCGGCCGAGGTCTGGAAGGGGATCTCGGTCCCCTGCTCGATAGTGGCCTGCTTGCCGTTCGCGGTGATCACCCGCGGCGTCGAGATCACCTCACCGCGCCCTTCGCTCTGCAGTGCCGACAACTCCAGATCGATCAGGAAATCGGATCCCAGGATGGCAAACGCGATGGACCCCGGGGTGCCCGAGGAGGGCGCTGCCGGCAGGTTGACGTTGTACCGGTTGAGCGAGGAGCCCGGGAGGTTCACCGGGAACCCGGTGGGCGGCGTGACGAAGTCGTTGACGATGGGATCGGTGCCGAGCTGGTTGGTCCCGCTCGTGGTGACCAGCCCGTTGCTGCCGTTCTCGCCGACGGCGGTAACCCCGAAGCGGGAGCCGATATCCCGACGGAAATCGTCGCGGGCGACGACGATGCGGGACTCGATCAGCACCTGGCGCACCGGCACATCAAGGCGTTCGATCAAACCGCGGACTTCCGACAGCTTCTCACGCGTATCCAGCACGATCAGGGTGTTGGTGCGATCATCGACCGTGACACGTCCGCGATCGGAAAGCAGGGAGGTTTCGCCAGCACGCAACAGGTTGGCGATATCCGACGCTTTGGCGTAGTTCACCTGAATCAGCTCGGAGCGCAGCGGCGCCAGCTGTACCTTCTGTGCCGCAGCCTCCAGTTCGGCCTTTTCGCGGGCGGCGATTTCATCCATCGGCGCTACCAGCATGACATTGCCCTGCTGGCGCATCGCCAGGCCCTTGGTGCGCATGATGATGTCGAGCGCTTGGTCCCAGGGCACGTTCTGCAGCCGCATCGCAACCTCACCGGAAACCGCATCGCTGATGACCATGTTGGTCCCGGCGACGTCGGCGATGATCTGCAGCAGGGACCGCAAATCAATGCTCTGGAAGGACAGCGAGATGCGCTCGCCGGTGTATTGCGGCTGGGCGGCACGCCGGGCTTCCAGCTGATTTTCGGTCAGGGGTTGCAGTTCGAGCGTGAACAGGTCGTCGGACTGATAGGCGAGCTGTTCGAAATCGGCGCCATCGACCGGCGTGATCCGGACCTCGGCGTTGATCCCCGACTGCCGCGCGTCAATGAATTTGGCCGGCGTGGCGAAGTCGATCACGTCCAGCCTGCGGGCCAGGTTGTCAGGCAGCGTGACGTTCTTGAAGCGGGCGATGATCTGCCCGTTCTCTTCGGTGACATCGACCGGTGTGGCGGCGTCCCCGAGCTTGACCTGTACCCGCGCCTCGCCCTTTTCGCCGCGGCGGAAGCTGACATCGGCGATCTGCGCCGCTATCGGCCCCGCTGTCGCTGCGGTCGCCGCCGGTGCCGTGGCCGAAGCGGATCGCTCGGCTGCACCGGCTTCGCCGGGCGACAGTTTGATGAATACGCGATTTCCCTCCGCGCGCACGGAATGTGGCACCAGCTCGGTCATTTCCACCACGACGCGGGTGCGCCCCTGCGCCTCGGCTGCGGCCACGCTCTGCACCCGGCCCTGGTTGATTCGGCGGAAGCGCTCCGCCAGCGCCAGGCGCGTGTTTGGCAGGTCAACCGAGAGACGGGCGGGCTTTTCGATGGTGAAACTGCTTGGCTGCGGTGCCGGCCCGGACAGGCTGAGGGTGATCAGGACCTGCTCGCGCGCCAGCGGTACGGCGTCCATGGACACCAGCGCCGGGCGCGCCGCCGCATCGGTTGCCACCGCCTGGGCACCAGCCGCCGGCAGCCAGAACAGGCCTCCCGCGCTGATCAGCGCGGCGGTGAGTTTCCGGGGGAAGGTCCAAGTCATGTCTGCCACTCCAGGATGAAGCCTCGGCTCAGGGGGCGGTCAAGGCGAGTACCGCCGGCCGCTGAACCCAGCCGCCGAAACCGTCAGGCACGATCTCACTGAGCTGAACCTGGCTTTCGTCGATCGCGACGATCTCGCCATAGTTCTGGCCCATGTGATTGCCACGGGTTACACGGTGAATGATGCCGTCCGGTGCGCGAATCAGCGCATAGACACGGCCGTTGTAGAGGATGGTCCCGAGCATGCGCAGACCGTCCAGCGGAAATTCCTCCAGCGGCTCCTTGTTGCGCGTGATGTTCGGCCGCAGGGTGGTATCGGCGCTGAAGCCCCGATCCGTTTCCGGCTCAATGCGCTCGAATGGATCGGGACGTCCGCCGGGAACGTAGGTGAAACTCTCGAACTGTTTGATCTGCGGAATCGGCTCGATCTGCCGGTTCTTGCGGCTCTTGACCTCGGCCACGTAGGCCTCAAGGTCACTCATGCTGCGATTGCAGCCGCTGAGTAGGCTGACGGCCAGTGCCGCACACAACAGGGGCAGGGTGGCGCGGCGCATCAGCGGCGTCCTCTGCGTTGAGGTTTCTTGGCCGCTTCCTGCGCAGCGATCTCCTCGTCATCCAGGTACCGGTAGGTCTTGGCAACGGCCTGCATGCGCAGCTGACCACTGCCGAGACTGGCCTCACGGCCCCGGCCCGTGCTGACCGGCTTGATATCGACGTTCTCGATGGTGACGATTCGTGGCAACGCTGCGATGCCGCTGACGAACTCGCCCATCTCGTGATAGTCGCCGATCACGATGATCTGATTGGGCAGTTCGGCATAGAAGTCCTTCGGCACTTCGCCCGCCGGCCGGAACAGCTCTTCCTCAAGACTGGAGGCGACGCGGGTCTGCGAAATGTCGTTGAGGAGGTTGGCCACCTCGGTCTTGCTCGGCAACTGCCTCAGCATTGAACCGAACGAGCGCTCCATCTCGGCAAGCTGTTCCTTGTAGGCGTCGAGATTGGCCACCTTGCGCTGCTTGTTCTCGAACTCCTGCCGCAGTTTGGTCTCGGTGGCTTCATCCAGCTTCAGCTGCTCGAGTTGCGGCTTCACCAACAGAAACCAACTGGCGGCCAGGATCGCGGCCGCCGCGATCACCACGGCGCCGATGCGGGCGTAGAGCGGCCAAGCCCCGGGATTCTGCGGGTCGAGTGACTGCAGCTCCTCGAAGATCTCCTGCGGATTTCTCATTCCACGCCCTCCTCATCGCCGGGGGCGCGCTTGGTGAGGCTTTTCACCTGCAGCGTGAACTGGCTGGCCCGCGTCCGACCACTGTCGCCGGTCTTGATGACCACCAGTCGCGGGTCATCAAACCACGGTGAGGCGTCCAGATTCTTCATGTAGGCCGACACCCGGCCGTTGGATTCAGCCTGCCCTTCGATGGTGACCTGGGTGCCCTGCTGCCGCAGTGCGGTCAGCGTCACGCCTTCGGGCAGGGTGTTCACGATCTCGTCGAAGAAGTGCACCGTGGCGGAGCGGCTGGACTGCAGGGACTCGATCACCCGCATGCGGGCCAGAAGGTTCTCCTTGGTCCGCTCCAGATCCTGGATCTCCTTGATCTTCTGATCGATCTCGGCAATCTGCTGCTTCAGGTACTGGTTGCGCGCGCGCTGGTGCTCAACCGCGCCGACCGACGTGAAGTAGGCCAAGCCGCCGACTGCGGCTGCGCCGAGGCAGCCGAGCGCCAGCAGCGTCAGGAACTGCTGCTTGCGCTGGGCGCGCCGTTCGGCGCGCCAATCCAGTAGGTTGATGCGAGTGGCCATGGCTCAGGCCTCCTCGTCATCGAAAGCGCGCAGCGCCAAACCGGACGCCAGCAGCAGGGAGGCTTCGTCCCGACCGAGGACGTTGGGCTTGGCGCGACTGGTCACGGTGAGCGTGGAGAACGGCTTCGCCACCACCGTCGGGATGCGCAGGCGACCCTCAATGAAACGGTCGACATCGGGAATCTGCGCGCAGCCCCCGGCCAGGATCAGCTGGTCGACGCTGGTGTACTGCGATGCCGCCGAAAAGAAGAACTGAAGCCCGCGGTCAATCTGCTGGGTCATGTCGGCGAGAAACGGCTCCAGCACCTCGGCGGCATAGGTTTCCGGCAGGCTGCCGGCGCGTTTGGCACGCCCGGCCTCCTCGTAGGACATGCCGAAGGTCCGCATGATGTCCTCGGTGAGCTGCTTGCCCCCGAAGGCGGTATCGCGGGCGTAGACCGTTTTCATGTCGTGCAGCACCAGCATGGATGTGCTGCTGGCTCCCATGTCGATGATCGCCACGGTCTGGTCACGCCCGTGCTGCGGCATCTGATGCGTGAGCAGGCGACAGGCACTCTCCAGCGCGTAGCTCTCGATGTCGACCACCCGTGGTTTGAGTCCGCCCACCGCGATGGCGGCACAGCGACTTTCCACCTGTTCCTTGCGGCATGCGGCCAGCAACACATCCACCATTTCGCCGCCGCTGGCGCTCGGCCCCATGATCTGGAAATCGATACTGACTTCCTCGATGGGGTAGGGGATGTACTGGTCGGCCTCCGCGCGGATCTGCTCTTCCATGTCGTCTTCCTTGAGGAACGACGACATCTGGACGACCTTGGTGATCACCGCCGGCCCCGCCACTGCCACGGCCGCGCCCTTGGTCCGCGTGCCGGCCTTGGCGACCGCGCGCTGAATGGCCTGGCCCACCACCTCCGGTTCGGCGATCTGTTTGTCGACGACAGCGTTGGGCGGCAGCGGTTCGACCGCGTAGGCCAAGACCTCAAAACCGGTCCCCTTGCGGCCGAACTCAAGGAGTTTCACGGCACTGGAACTGATGTCCAGACCGAGCATTGCCTCGCTTCCCCCGCCAAACAGCTTCTGCTTGATGGACATGACGCCCCTCGCGCACCCTTTGCTGGTCCGTGCCGCCCCAAGTGGCGTTTAGCACGGCGAACCGTAATATAGCCGAACAGCTTTTCAATGCAACTCGAAGTTTGTTTCGCAAATACCTGATGCCACAACATAAGATTCCTTCCCGGTCCCACTGTGGGGCGCGCAACTCATGAGCGGTGGCATCCGGCTGACCCGCGGCTGGGGCCTGTTCGCCCTGGTGGTGCTGGGGCTGATGCTGATCGGACTGATCGCCGCCCTGATCACGGTTCGACAGGTGCGCGCGGGCTTGCCCTCGGTGGAAAGCCTGCGGGAACTGCAGTTGTCCGAGCCACTGCGGGTCTACACCCGGGATGGCCAGCTCATCGGTGAGTTCGGCACCGAGCGTCGCGCGCTGATGCGCTACGAGGAGCTGCCACCGCATCTGGTCGAGGCCTTTGTCGCCGCCGAGGATGAGCGCTTTTTTTCACACGGCGGCATCGATCTGTTCGGGCTGGCGCGTGCCGCGCTCAATCTCGCGCTGACCGGTCAGAAGGCGCAGGGTGGCAGCACCATCACCATGCAACTTGCCCGCAACGTCTTCCTCAGCAGCGAAAAGACCTACACCCGCAAGTTCCGCGAAATCCTGCTGGCCCAGGCCATTGAGGCCGAACTCAGCAAGGAGGAGATCCTCGAGCTGTATCTCAACAAGATCTTTCTGGGCGAGCGCGCCTATGGCGTCGGGGCAGCATCGCGCGTCTATTTCAACGTTCCGCCGGAGGCGCTCAGCCTGGCCCAGGCGGCGACGCTTGCCGGGTTGCCCAAGGCACCGTCGCGCGACAACCCGATCGCCAACCCGCAACGAGCCCTGGAACGTCGCAACTATGTGCTGGGACGCATGGCCGACGCGGGCTTCATCGACAGCGCCGCGCGCGAGGACGCGCGCGCGGAAGCCATGGTGGTCAGCCCGTATCGGCCGACGTTGGACCTGGACGCCCACTACGCCGTCGAAATGGCCCGGGCGATCGTGTTTGAACGCTTCGGTGAAGCCGCGTACACCGATGGTTTGCGCGTGATCACGACCCTGGACGCCGCCGAGCAGGCGGCTGCGGTCAAGGCGGTCCGCGACGGTTTGATGGCCTATGAGGAGCGTCACGGCTGGCATGGCAGCGGTCAGTCGGTTGACCTTCAGACACCGTCCCAATGGCAGGCAGCGCTGATGGCGCAAGCTCCCTGGGCCGAGCTGGTACCGGCCGTTGTCACCGACCTCAGTAGCGAGCGGGCGCTACTCACCACGCTGGATGGGGAGGTGACCCTCCCCGCCGCGGGCTGGCGATGGATCGGCAAGGACGCACCCGCCCCATTCAAGGTGGGAGAGATCGTCCGGCTTCGTCGGGTGGGTGATCAGTGGCGGCTGGCGCAAGTCCCCGAAGCGCAGGCCGCCTTCGTCGCGCTTGATCCCCGCAATGGTGACGTCCGGGCATTGGTGGGTGGCTATGACTTCTTCGCGGCCAAGTTCAACCGGGTCGTACAGGCGCAACGGCAGGCCGGCTCGGGTTTCAAGCCCTTCCTTTACGCCGCTGCACTCGAAGCCGGCTATACCCCTGCCTCTGTGGTGCTGGATGCCCCGGTGGTGTTCGATGACCCGGCCCTGGAATCGGCTTGGCGTCCGCAGAACTACAGCGGCAAGTTTTACGGTCCCACCCGGCTGCGGGAGGCGCTGGTGCACTCCCGCAACCTGGTCTCGATCCGCTTGCTCGATGCCATCGGCTTCGATCAGACCCGGAAAACAGTGGATGCCTTCGGCCTGCCAGCCGCCCGCCTGCCGCGTGATCTCACGGTGGCGCTCGGCAGCGCCGTGTTTACCCCCATGGAGCTTGCACAGGCCTACGGTACGCTGGCCAACGGGGGGTACGAGGTGGTGCCACGACTGATCGAACGTGTCGAAACCCTCAACGGCGGCGTCATCTGGTCACCGCCCCGTGTCGAGGTCTGCGCGGAATGTGACGATCCGGAAGTCCGTGCCAACCTTCCCCCGGATGTTCGCGCTGCAGCACAACGGATCAGTCCCACCACCACCTGGCTGGTAGCCGACATGATGCGCGACGTGACCCGCCGCGGCACCGCAGCCAAGGTTCGCCAACTGGAGCGCAATGACATCTCCGGCAAGACCGGTACCACCAACGATGAAACCGATGCCTGGTTTTCGGGCTTCAACCACGCCCGGGTCGGAGTGGCCTGGGTCGGCTTCGATCAGCCGCGCCCACTGGGTCGCGGCGAGGTGGGTGGCCGCGCCGCGTTACCGATCTGGATGGATTACGCCCGGGTCGCGCTCAAGGACGTTCCGGAAGCTGTGCCACCGCCGCCGCCAGGAGTGGTGAGCGTCCGCATCGATCCCGAAACCGGTTTGCTGGCTCGTCCCGGCGATCCCGATGCCCGCTTCGAGTATGTGCAAAGTGACCACATTCCCGATGCGACACGCGATGACCTTCCGCTGTCGACCCCAGGCAGCGGTGGCAACGGTCTTGGAGACCTGTTCTAGGACAGCACCGCCATGGCCTCCGAACTGGTCGAAGCTGCCGCCCGGGTGTTCTGTGAGCAACAGCTCACCGACTACCGGATTGCCAAACTGCGCGCCTTCGAACAACTCGGCTGCCTCCCTGGCACACCATTACCCGACAACGTGGCCATCGAAGCTGCGGTGATCGACTATCAACAGCTGTTCGGCGGCGACGCCTACCACCAGCACCTGCGGGCGTTGCGGGAAGCCGCCGTACAGGCCATGCGGCTGCTCGATACGTTCGAACCCCGGATGGTGGGAGGTGCGGTAACAGGCGCCGTCACGCCGCAGCACCGGGTACAACTCCACGTGTTCTCCGATCCGCCCGAAATGGTGGACATGTTTCTCATGGATCGCGGTATCCCGTTCTGCGAGGGCGCGCGCCGGTATCGCGATGGTCGCGGGCGCGACACCGAGATCCCATTGGTGCAGTTGGAGGCCGGGCCGGTAGGTGTCGATATCGCCATCTTCCCGGTGGACGGCCAACGGCAGGCGCCGCTGTCCCCCGTTGACGGCAAGCCGGCGCGACGACTCGCCCGCACTCAGGTCGAGGCGCTACTACGCGACGCGCAAGGCTCATGAAAAAACCCGCTCCGGCGGCCTTCCGGAGCGGGTTCGATCAAGCCGTCGGGATTCAGCGACTTGCGATGGGGGACACGTCGCGCTGCGCGGCACCGGTGTATACCTGCCGCGGGCGGGCGATGCGCATGGTGGGATCGGAGATCATCTCGATCCAGTGCGCCACCCAGCCCACGGTACGGGCCACCGCAAACATCGGCGTGAACATGTTCACCGGGATACCGAGCGCCTTGTAGATGATGCCCGAGTAGAAATCGACGTTCGGATACAGTTTGCGCTCACGGAAGTAGTCATCGGAAAGCGCAATCTCTTCGAGCTTCATCGCCAGCTCAAGCTGCGGATCATTTTCCTTGCCGAGATGCTTGAGCACCTTGTGGCACTGTTCGCGAATGATGGTCGCGCGGGGATCGAAGTTCTTGTACACGCGGTGACCGAAGCCCATCAGGCGCACACCACTGTTCTTGTCCTTGACCTTGTCCATGAAGCCCTGGACCTGCTTCACGTCGCCGATTTCCCCCAACATCTTGAGCACGGCCTCGTTGGCGCCACCGTGGGCAGGGCCCCACAGGGCGGCAATGCCGGAGGCGATGGCGGCGTAGGGGTTGGTTCCGGTGGAGCCGGCCATGCGCACCGTCGAGGTGGAGGCATTCTGTTCGTGATCCGCATGCAGGATGAACAGCACATCCAGCGCCTTGGCCGCGACCGGATCGACATGGTAGGGCTCGGCCGGCACCGCGAACATCATGTGCAGCAGGTTGGAGCAGTAGTCGAGATGGTTCTGCGGGTACATGAACGGCAGACCGACATACCGCTTGTAGGCAGCGGCTGCGATGGTCGGAATCTTGGCGATCATGCGGTGCGCGAAGATCTCGCGGTGCCGCGGGTCCTTGTTGTTGGTGGTGTCGTGGTAGAACGCCGACATCGAACCCACCACGCCGGTCAGCATCGCCATCGGGTGTGCGTCGTAGCGGAACCCGTTGAAGAACCCCTTCAGGGATTCATTGATCATCGTGTGGCGGCGGATGTTCTGATCGAAGTCCTCAAGCTGCTGGGCGTTGGGCAGCTCGCCGTGCAGGATCAGATAGGCCACCTCGATGAACGAGCAATGCTGGGCCAACTGGTCCACCGGGAATCCACGATAGAGCAGCACCCCTTCATCACCGTCGATGTAGGTGATGGAAGACTGCGTCGAGCAGGTGGAGCTGAAGCCAGGGTCGTAGGTGAACACGCCGGTCTTGCCATAGACCTTGCCCACGTCCAGCCCGACGGGCCCCAGGGTCCCGGAAACGCCGGGGAGTTCGATCTTCTCGCCGGTGGCGTCGTTAACGAGGCTGTAGGTGGGGCTGCTCATTTCAGTTTTCCTCTTGTCCATGCGGGATGACTGGCGTTGCGGCAATCGCACGAAACCGGTGCGGCGCCCGTTCAACGGCAGCCATCGTGATGCGGTATTGCGGTCGGCGCATTGATCAACGGCAGCACGACCGCGCGGAAGGATACCGACTTTTGCCTACCGGCCGCTACTGAACCCTGGTCGTATACGCGATCGCGACGGGGTAAATCGCACTCAACGAAGCAAGGCGCGTGCCGCACTGCGGGGGCAACCAACAAAAAACCGGGCATCAAGCCCGGTTTCTGTTTACAGCTTCGTGTTCTCAGCCGCCGTAGCGCTTGCGGAACTTGTCGATACGGCCGCCGGTGTCGGACACCGTGCGCTTGCCGGTATAGAACGGGTGCGACTTGGAGGACGTATCCAGATTGATCAGCGGATACTCCTGTCCGTCTTCCCAGGTGATCTTTTCCTTGCTGGACATGGTCGAGCGCACACGGAAGGTGAAGTCCGCGGACGCGTCCTTGAACACCACGTAATCGTACTTGGGGTGGATACCGTCTTTCATGGGCAAAACCGTCGCTGCTCGACACACAAGGGGCGCGGAGATTACAGCAGCGCTGAGGCGTCTGCAAGGGGGGAAACGGCTGTGGATAACTTCATGGGTCGAGCGTACACTGCACCGCCGGGTGACGCTCGGGGATTTCCTGTCATCCCAACCTACCCGTGTACCCCATGTCGAACGACGAACTCTGGCGCCGCTGCGTGCTCTGGCTCGAGGCCGAGCTGCAGGAACGCGACCTGAGCATCTGGATCCGACCGCTTCAGGCCGTTCACCTTGGCGACCGCCTGCAATTGCTGGCGCCGAACCGCATCGTGCTGGACAAGGTTCGCACCGAGTACTTCCCCGCGATCGAACGCGCGCTGCGAACCGTGGCGCCAGAGCCCCCGCCGGTTCTCGAGTTCGCCGTGGGCGCGGCGGAAAGCGCGTTGCGCGCCGATCTGCCCTTGGCGCGCGAAACGGACGCGCCCACCACCCTGCTGACCCCGGCTGAAGACGACACACCGGCCGGCTATGAAGCCCGCCTGGACCCCCGCTACACGTTCTCTAGCTTTATCGAGGGTAAATCCAATTCGCAGGCCCGCGCTGCGGCACAGCACGTGGTGGAGACCCCGGGTTCGGCCTACAACCCGCTGCTGATCTATGGCGAATCGGGCCTGGGCAAGACCCACCTGATGCACGCGGTCGGCAATACCATTCTTGCCGCCAATCCGAATGCCCGCATCGCCTACCTGGGCGCGGAGCAATGGCTGAACCAGATGGTCGCCGCGATCCGCCATGGCAAACAGGACACCTTCAAGCTCTATTACCGCTCCGTCGATGCGCTGCTGATCGATGACATCCATTTCTTCGCCCACAAGGAGCGGACGCAGGAGGAGTTTTTCCACACCTTCAATGCCCTGATCGATGGCCGCAAACAGATCGTTCTGACCTGCGACCGCTATCCCAAGGATGTCGATGGCATCGATGACCGGCTCAAATCGAGATTCACCTGGGGGCTCGCCGTCGCCGTTGAGCCCCCGGATCTGGAGACCCGAGTCGCCATCCTGCTGTCGAAGTCCGAACAGGTGCGGATGCGGCTACCAGAAGATGTGGCGTTCTTCGTCGCCCAGCGTATCCGCTCCAACGTGCGCGAACTTGAGGGTGCTTTGCACCGCCTTTCCGCCAGTGCCCGCCTGCGCGGTGAACCGCTCACGGTCGACTTTGCCAGAGCCACACTGCGCGACATGCTGGCGGCCTATGAGCGCATGGTCACCATCGACAACATCAAGCGTACGGTGGCCACCTACTACAACATCCGCGTTACGGATCTGGCTTCACCCCGGCGCACCCGCTCGCTGGCGCGGCCCCGGCAGATCGCGATGGCCTTGTCGAAGGAGCTCACACAACATAGCCTCCCGGAGATTGGTGAAGCGTTTGGCAAGGACCATACAACCGTGCTGCATGCCTGCCGCAAGGTTGCGGAGTTGCGCAACGAAGACGCCAAGATCCGGGAGGATTATGAAATCCTGCATCGGCAGCTGGGCTTTGCCTAAGCTGTGGACATGCCTAGGGACAGTTCCGTGGATAGCGAGGTGCACAAGCTGTGGACAGAATTGATCCACGACTTACCCACAGGTGGCACGGGGGCTTTCCCGCAGGCTCACTCGCGTCGTGGTTGTATTCAAGGCTTTGTTTTCAATAGATAAATAAAGATTATCCACACAAAACCAGGCAGACTACTACTAAGTATTTTGTCTTTATACACATACAGATTTGAGTAAGCGCCATGAAACTGAACGTTGGGAGAAACGAACTGCTCGGGGCCCTGTCTGCGGTCATCGGCGTGGTGGAACGTCGGCAGACTTTGCCGATCCTGTCCAACTTTCTGCTCGAACTCCAGGAAGACCAGTTGGTCGTTACCGGAACGGATCTCGAGATCGAGTTGCAGGCGCGGGCCCAAGTCGAGAACCTGACGCCTGGTCGGGCAACCGTTCCCGCGCGGAAGCTGTACGACATCTGTCGTGGGCTTCCTGAAGGCGCTGAACTGACGCTCGAGATCAGCGGAGAGAAAGCCACCCTGCGTTCGGGACGCAGTCGCTATGCCCTGGCCTGTCTTCGCCCGGACGAGTTTCCCGCCATGGGGACTCTCAGTGAAGGGACTCGCATCAGCGTGCCGCAAGCCGGCCTCAAGGTTCTCATCGAGCGAACGCAGTTTGCGATGGCGCAACAGGATGTTCGCTACTACCTCAACGGTACCTTGTTCGAAGTTACCGGCGAACGACTGCGGACGGTTGCAACCGACGGGCACCGTTTGGCGCTGAGCGATCTCAACAGTCCCACCGGGGCTGCTGATGCCCAGCAGATTATCGTGCCGCGCAAGGCCGTTCTTGAGCTGCAGCGTTTGCTGGGCAACGGCGACGATCCGGTTGCCCTGACGATCGGCAGCGGGCAGTTGCAGGTGGACCTGGACATCATTCGCCTGACCACCAAGCTGATCGACGGGCGCTTTCCGGACTACGAACGCGTCGTTCCCGACAACGGCGACAAACGGATGCAGGCCCCGCGGGATGCTGTGCGTCGTGCCCTGGCCCGCACCGCCATTCTGTCCAACGAGAAGTTCCGAGGTGTGAAGCTGGCGCTTTCCACCGGAAAACTGGTGCTGCAGACGCACAATCCGGAGCACGAGGAAGCGGAAGAGGAACTCGAAGTCCAGTACGACGGTACACCGTTGGAGATCGGGTTCAACGTGAATTATCTGCTCGATGCACTCGGAGCCTTGACCAGCGACGATTTCGTGATGGACCTGCGCAACGCCGATGCGAGTGGGTTGATCCAAGCGCCGGATGATGACAGCAGCCGCTACGTCGTCATGCCGATGCGGTTGTAGGTTCAGCGAACGGAAACGAGCTATGCGCATCACCCGACTGGCCCTGGGCCAGTTCCGGGCGTTCCCGCAGCTGCGTTGGGCCCCGAAACCGGGTCTGAACCTGCTGTACGGGGAGAATGGCGCAGGCAAGACCACCGTGGTCGAAGCGATCAGCGTGTTGTCGCGTGGACGTTCCTTCAGAGCTCCCCAGCTGTCGGAACTCGCCCGGGATGGTCAGGCAGACGGTTGGCAGGTTCGCGCGGAGATTCAACATGCGGATCGGCCGTCTGATGAATGGCGCGGCCGGTTTCAAGCGCGTCAGTTTCGTCTGCTGCGAAATGAGGACGCGGTGACGCAGGTGGAAGCTGCACAGTCGTTGCCGTTGCTGGTGTTGGTTCCGGGTATGCACCGGATTATTGATGACGGCCCCGCAGTGCGTCGCAGCATGATCGATTGGGGGTTGTTCCACGTGGAACAACGCTTTCTCCCGGTTTGGCGGCAGTATCAGCGTGCACTCAGGCAACGAAACGTGTTGCTGCGCGCCCAGGCTTCCGCCGAGCGACTGCAACCGTGGTCGAAGCTGTTGGCAGACGCGGGTGAACAGCTGACCGCATTGCGGCAGTCATATGTTGATGCACTGTTGCCAGGATTTCGCGCTCAGCTGAGTGTCCTCCTGCCCAACGTGGAGGCGGAGCTACGTTTGCAGCCCGGGTGGTCAGCGCAGTCAAGCCACCTCGAAGCAGCGTTGTCGGCACAGCTTGATAGTGACCGCCAAGGGGGACACACCCGGGTGGGTCCTCATCGTGCTGAGCTGCGAATATTGGTTGACAGCTACAACGCACGAGCACGGCTGAGCCGTGGGCAACAGAAACTGTTGGTGATCGCTTTTGCTTTGGCGCAGGCTGCCCACCTGGCTTCTGTTCAGCAGAGCTGGGGGCCGCTGATCATCGACGACTGGGCTTCGGAACTGTCGCCCGTTTCAGCTGAGCGCCTGTGGGCGCAGTTGCTGCGGTATCCCGGACAGCGATGGCTGACCGATTTTACCCCTCCCCCAGCGGCATGGCGGGACGCACAGACCGCTGTGTTCCACGTGGAACAAGGGGGGGTTCGCGAGTGTTAAAATCAGGCTTCAACAGGCGGACATTACAATGACGACACAACCTGCAGAGGGCGCCCAGTACGATTCCAGCTCAATCCGGGTCCTGAAAGGCCTGGAGGCCGTGCGGCAGCGCCCGGGCATGTACATCGGCGATACCGATGACGGCACCGGCTTGCATCACATGGTGTTCGAGGTGGTGGATAACTCCATCGACGAAGCGCTGGCGGGCTTCTGCACCGAAGTGCGGGTGATTCTGCACAGTGATGGCAGCGTTGAGGTCAACGATAACGGGCGCGGTATCCCCGTGGATATCCACGCGGAGGAGGGCCGCTCCGCAGCGGAAGTGATCATGACCATCCTGCACGCCGGCGGTAAATTCGGCGGCAGCGGCTACAAGGTGTCCGGTGGGCTTCATGGTGTCGGCGTCTCGGTGGTCAATGCCCTGTCCGATCGTTTGTTGCTCGATATCTATCGTGACGGCCATCATCACCATCAAACCTATCGGATGGGGGTACCGGATGCGCCGCTAGCGCAGCAGGAGGCCACTGAGCGCCGTGGCACGAGCATTCGCTTCTATCCCAGTGCCACCATTTTCACCAACCTGGAGTTTCACTACGACATCCTGGCCAAACGCCTGCGGGAACTGTCGTTCCTGAACTCGGGTGTTCGTATCGTGCTGCGGGAAGAGCAGTCCGGTCGGGAGGATTGCTTCGAATACAAGGGTGGGATTCACGCCTTCGTGCAGTTCCTCAACAAGAACAAGTCCTCGGTCCACGACTCCATCCTGCACCTTCAGGCCGAGCAGTCAGATGTCATCGTCGAAGCGGCATTGCAGTGGAATGATGCCTATACCGAAAATGTCTTTTGCTTCACAAACAATATTCCGCAGAAAGATGGTGGGTCTCACCTCACCGGTTTCCGCAATGCGCTGACCCGCGTTATCGGGGAGTATCTCGAGAACGAAGGGATCACGAAGAAGGAAAAGATCAGCCTGTTGGGCGACGATACACGTGAGGGGCTGACGGCGGTCCTGAGCGTGAAGATCCGCGACCCCAAGTTCTCCAGCCAAACCAAGGAAAAGCTGGTGTCATCCGAAGTGACGCCTGTGGTGTCTTCGATTGTCGGAGACGGCCTTCGGGACTTCCTGCTGGAAAACCCACGCGAAGCCAAGATGATCGCGGCCAAAGTGGTGGAAGCCGCGCGGGCCCGTGAAGCCGCGCGAAAGGCGAAAGAACTGAATCGTCGTAAAAGCGTTCTTGATATTGCCGGTTTGCCTGGAAAGCTGGCCGACTGTCAGGAGAAAGATCCGGCCAAATCCGAGATTTTCCTGGTCGAGGGCGACTCCGCCGGAGGCTCCGCGAAACAGGGGCGGGACCGTCATTTTCAGGCGATTCTGCCGCTGAAGGGCAAGATCCTGAACGTGGAGAAGGCGCGCATCGAAAAAATGCTGTCCTCTGCGGAGGTCGCCACGCTGATCACGGCCCTGGGCTGCGGGATCGGCAAGGACGATTTCAAGCCGGAAAAGCTGCGCTATCACCGCATCATCATCATGACCGATGCTGACGTGGACGGTGCCCACATCCGCACCCTGCTGCTGACGTTCTTCTACCGCCACATGTTCACGCTGGTGGAACGTGGGCATGTGTACATCGCGCAGCCGCCGCTCTACAAACTGAAATCCGGCAAACACGAAACCTATGTCAAGGACGATCACGAGCTCAACGACTGGCTGATCCGCTCTGCCACCGACGAGGCGCGTCTGGTGCCGGCAACCGATGCGGTGCCCGTTGCCGACGAGCAGTTGCGTCAATGGATGCGTGATTACGGCTTGATTGAACTGGCGCTGGAGCGCTGGGCCCGTCGTTTCGACGCATTGGCATTGTCGGTGTTGTCCCGCATGGCGCCGTTGCCGGCGGTGGCGGCTGACGTCGCCACGTGGAACGAGCAGTTCAACGCGCGTCTCAACGAAGAAGCCAACGATGCCCGTTATCAGGCCCAATTGCAGCTCGACGGCGAGAATGTACAGCTGTACCTGAGTCGCCGGCGTCACGGAGTGACGCATGAGGCCGTGCTGGGCGGTGAATTCTTCCAGAGCGGCGACTGGCGGCGGATCACTGGCTTGCGTACGGCCTTGCGGGATCATCTCACTGGCCCGGTGACGGTGGCCCGGGGTGAACGTGAAAACCGGGTTCGGGATTTCGACGAGGCCTACCGATGGTTCCTCAACGAAGCGCGCCGCGGTCTGCACGTGCAGCGCTACAAGGGTCTGGGTGAGATGAACCCTGGACAGCTGTGGGAAACCACGCTCGATCCCGCTGTCCGCAGGCTGGTGCGGGTGAACATCGAGGATGCAGTGGCGGCAGATCAGATCTTCACCACCCTGATGGGTGAACAGGTAGAGCCACGCCGCGATTTCATCGAGCAGAATGCCCTGCTGGTGGGCAATCTGGACCTGTAATCCGCTCGCGAACACGGACTGACTGATGAATGCGGTACCGGCGCCCCGGATCGGGGTGGTGGTGGATGCAACCTGCGATCTGCCGCCCGAAGTCCTTCACCGAATGGGACTTCGGGTACTGCCGATCGAGCTGTTGCTGGGGGATAGCAAGCGGCGGGACGAGCGGGATCCGGCCGCGACGCTGGCGTTCTACGGCCGTGAACTTCAGCAGAAGGGTTCGCAGGCCGAAGCGCGTTCGCTGTCGGCGGGGGATATCCGCCAATGGTTCAACGCCCATCTGCGTGACGATTTCGACTACGTGTTCTGTCTCACCTTGATGCAGACGCGGGGCACGATGTTTGAGAATGCCAGCAAGGCATCTTTCGCTATTCTTAATGATATCAATGCCTTGCGAAAGGGATCGGGTGCTATCCCGTTTGCTTTGCGGGTGGTCGACAGCAAGACGCTGGCAGCGGGCCTGGGGGTTCTGGCGGCAGAGGCGGCTGATCTGGCCGCGGCCGGCCACAGCCCCAACGACATCCGGCGTCGGCTGGACGAGCTTCGGGACCACATCTGCGCTTATTTCGTGCCTGGCGACCTCTACTATCTGCGGACGCGTGCGGTCACCCGTGGCGAGCGCAGCGTTGGATTCTTCACGTATGCCCTGGGCTCCGCACTGTCGGTCAAGCCGGTCATCCTCTGCTATCGCGGCGAAACCCAGACGCTGGTCAAGGTTCGCGGCTACGACCGTGCGGTCGAACGGGTGCTGCAGCACCTTGCCACCCAGCTTCGGCTCGGCGTACTCTCGAAGCACGTCTGTATCAGCTTCGGTGGCGACCCTGCCGAAATTCGCACACTGCCGGGCTACAAGATCCTGGCTGACACGGTGAGATCGCTGGATATGACCTTGCATGAGACCTTCATGTCGGCCGCCACGGCCATCAACGCCGGCCCAGCGGTGCTGTCGGTGGCCTACGCCGGGGACCTGCGTCCCTTCGGCGATCGCGGGGTTTGATGAAAACGCTGGCGCTCTATCAACTGAAGGGCGGCGTCGGAAAAACCAGCAGTGCGGTCAATCTGGCGGCCTTTGCTGCCGCACAGGGCTACCAAACCTTGCTGTGGGACCTCGATCCCCAAGGTGCCGCAACCTGGTATTTCGACGGCCAGCGTGACGACGAGCAGTCGCCCAAGCGCTGGCTCAACGGCCAGACACCGATCGGCAGGCTGGTACAGCGCACGGGGTATGAACGTCTCGATCTGTTACCGGCCAGTCTTTCCAATCGGTTTCTCGACATTCTGCTGCGCAAGGTGGAGCCACCGCGCCAGGCGCTGGCCCGGCTGATCAAGCCGTTCTCCGAGCATTACCAGTTGCTGGTGCTTGATGCGCCGCCGGGGTTATCGCATCTGGCCGACAACGTCATTGCCGCGGCCGACCTGGTGCTGATGCCGGTGATTCCCGGATTCCTGTCCGCCCGCGCGGCCGAGCAGGTGCTTCAGTACGCCAAGGCTGAGGGTTTGCCGAGCCGGCATCTCCTGGGCTTTCACAGCCTGGTCGACCGACGCCGCAGCCTCCATCGGGTCCAGACCGACGAGGGCGCCGTGACGGGGAAACTGCCGTTCAGCGCGGTGGACATCCCCTATGCCGCCAGCGTGGAGCGCATGGGAGAGCACCGGGCGCCCCTGTCCGCGTTTGCGCCCACCGATGATCCCGCGTTGCAGGCCTATGCGGAGCTCTGGCTGGATGTGCGACGCCGCCTGGGGCTGTGAGCCCCCGCTACCAGCGTTCAGCCGGCGGCTGCGGCGTCGACCAGGGGCTCCACTTCGGCGAGCATCGCGGCCAATCCCTCCGGCGTGTCCGCGCACAGGTTGAGATGACCGATTTTGCGCCCCTGCCGGGACGACTTGCCGTACAGGTGCAGGTGGGCGCCGGGAAAGGCCAGTAACGCCGCCCGATCCGGGGCCTCACCGATCAGATTGAGCATGCAGCAGGGGCCGTGCAGGCCGGTATCACCCAGCGGCAGGCCAAGCACCGCGCGCAGATGGTTTTCAAACTGTGAGGTATGGGCGCCATCTTGGGTCCAGTGCCCCGAGTTGTGCACGCGGGGTGCAATCTCGTTGGCCAGCAGCTGGTCGCCGCGGACGAAGAATTCGAAGGCCATGACCCCCACATAATCCAGCGCCGACATCACCTTTTCGGTGTGTCGCTCCGCCAGCGCCTGCAGCGGATCGTTGGCCACAGGCGTTGAGCGGCGCAGAATGCCGTGCCGGTGCACATTGGTGGCGATGGGATAGAAGCGACAGCCACCATCACGCCCCCGCACACCGATGCAGGACACCTCGCGATCGAAGGGCACCCACTGTTCGACGATCAGCGGGGTTCCCCCCAGTTGAGCCCAGGCGCGCTCGACATCGGCGTCTTCCCGCAGCACCGCCTGACCCTTGCCGTCATAGCCCAGGCGTCGGGTCTTGACCACGGCGGGCAGGCCGGTTTTGGCTACGGCAGCGCGCAGGCCCTCCAGGCTGTCCGCACAGGCATTGCGTGGAACCGGGATGCCCAGCTGCTCGAACAGTGCCTTCTCGGCGGCCCGGTCCTGCGCGGTGGCCAGCGCCTTGGGACCCGGGAACAAGGGGCGGTGTCCGGCGACGAAGCTTGCCGCATCCGCCGGCACGTTCTCGAACTCGTAGGTCACCACCTCGACGGTTTCGCAGAGGCGTGCGAGCGCAGCGGTATCGTCGAAGTCGGCCTGAATCTGGTCACCCACCGGCGCAGCGCAGGCGTTGTCGGCCGGATCCAGAAACACGAAGGAGAGCCCCAGCGGATGCCCCGCCAGCGCCAGCATCCGGCCCAGCTGGCCGGCGCCGAGCACGCCGATCTTCATGACTGCGGCGCTTCGAGCTGCGCGGTATCCAGCACGCGGTCGGTCTGCGCCTGCCGGTAGTGGTCGAGCCGTGCCGCCAGTTCAGGGTCGCTGGTGGCGAGCATGGCTGCCGCCAACGACAAGCTCGTGGAGCTGTCCAAGAAGGACGAAAACTGGGTGATGCCCGGTAAGAACTACGACTCGAACAACTACAGCGAGCTGAAGCAGATCAACAAGTCGAACGTGAAGCAGCTCAAGGCGTCGTGGACCTTCTCCACCGGCCTGCTGAACGGTCACGAGGGTGCGCCGCTCGTCGTCGACGGTAAGATGTACATCCACACCTCGTTCCCGAACAACACCTTCGCGCTGGGCCTCGACGATCCGGGCCATATCCTCTGGCAGGACAAGCCCAAGCAGAACCCGGCCGCCCGCGCGGTGGCCTGCTGCGATCTCGTGAACCGCGGCCTCGCCTACTGGCCCGGCGACGGCAAGACCCCGGCGCTGATCCTCAAGACCCAGCTCGACGGCCACGTCGCGGCGCTCAACGCCGAGACCGGCGAGACCGTGTGGAAGGTCGAGAACTCCGACATCAAGGTCGGCTCGACGCTGACGATCGCGCCCTACGTGGTCAAGGACAAGGTCATCATCGGCTCGTCCGGCGCCGAGCTCGGCGTGCGCGGCTACCTCACCGCCTACGACGTGAAGACCGGCGCCCAGGTCTGGCGCGCCTACGCCACGGGTCCGGATTCCGACCTGCTGCTGGCCTCCGACTTCAACATCAAGAACGCCCATTACGGCCAGAAGGGGCTTGGCACCTCCACCTGGGAGGGCGATGCCTGGAAGATCGGCGGCGGCACGAACTGGGGCTGGTACGCCTACGATCCCGGCACGAACCTGATCTACTTCGGCACCGGCAACCCGGCGCCGTGGAACGAGACCATGCGTCCGGGCGACAACAAGTGGACCATGACCATCTTCGGCCGAGACGCCGACACCGGCGAGGCCAAGTTCGGCTACCAGAAGACGCCCCACGACGAGTGGGACTACGCCGGCGTCAACGTGATGATGCTCTCCAACCAGAAGGACAAGGACGGCAAGGACCGCAAGCTCCTGACCCATCCGGACCGGAACGGCATCGTCTACACCCTGGACCGCACGGACGGTTCGCTGGTCTCGGCCAACAAGATCGACGACACCGTCAACGTCTTCAAGTCGGTGGACCTGAAGACCGGCCAGCCGGTGCGCGACCCGGAATACGGCACCCGGATGGACCACCTCGCCAAGGACATCTGTCCCTCGGCGATGGGCTACCACAACCAGGGCCACGACTCGTACGATCCGAAGCGTGAGCTCTTCTTCATGGGCATCAACCACATCTGCATGGATTGGGAGCCCTTCATGCTGCCCTACCGCGCAGGTCAGTTCTTCGTCGGCGCCACGCTTCCCGGCAAGTCCGCGCAGGATGCCGTATTCGCCGGAGACCGTGTCTCCCTGCCGGACCGGGAGGGCGCGAAGGTTGTCGACGACCTCGCCCACCCCTTCCACATCGACGCCTATGCAACGGTGGATGGACGCATCGGCTACAACGCCGACAGCGGCTGGCGGGCGATGGCCTATGTGAAGAATGCCTTCAACACATACTATATCGCCAACGTCATCCCCGGCGCCGACAACTCCGCGCGCTTCGCCGGCCGGCCGGTGACCTACGGCGTTGAGGTCGGTTTCGACTTCTGACGACCGGTGCCGCGTCCTCCCCAACTCAGCGCGGCCCGACTTCGGCCATGCCCCCC
>CAKZHZ010000106.1 GCA_936928855.1 uncultured Polycyclovorans sp. | reverse complement strand
CTCTCCGTCCGCGAGCCACAAATATACACCACTCTCAGTCCAGTCCCACCCAGACCCTTGACCAACGTCACCTCCCACCTCGACCCACGGCTAGGTTGAGTGACGACACCGATCCCACTCAGGAAGGCACTATCCATGGCCAGCAAGAAGACCAAGCGCGTCGGCATCCTCACCGCCGGCGGCGACGCCCCCGGCCTGAACTCCGCGATCCGCGGCTTCGGCAAGGCCGCGATCCAGGAGCAGATCGCCGCCTACGACAGCCCGCGCGACTTCTTCGTCAAGCGCGTCGCCGAGGGTGTCTCGATGCTGGCCGCGGCGTTCGCACCCGAGCCGGTGATCGTGCGCATGTCCGACTTCAAGTCGAACGAGTACGCCAACCTGCTCGGCGGTGAGCGTTACGAGCCGCACGAGGAGAACCCGATGATCGGCTACCGCGGCGCGTCGCGGTACCTCTCGGAGGACTTCGCCGACTGCTTCGCGATGGAGTGCGAGGCGCTGCGGTTCGTCCGCGAGGACATGGGCCTGACGAACGTGAAGATCATGATTCCGTTCGTGCGCACGCTTGACGAAGCCCAGCGGGTCAACGAGATTCTGGCCGAGAATGGCCTGAAGCGCGGTGACAACGGCCTGCAGGTCATCATGATGTGCGAGTTGCCGTCCAACGCGGTGCTGGCGGATCAGTTCCTGGAGCATTTCGACGGGTTCTCCATCGGCTCCAATGACATGACCCAGCTCACGCTGGGACTGGATCGCGACTCCGGCCTGATTGCCCATCTGTTCGATGAGCGTGACCCCGCCGTCAAACGGATGCTGCACATGGCCATCACCGCCTGCCGCGAGAAGGGCAAGTACGTCGGCATCTGTGGCCAGGGCCCCAGTGATCATCCGGACCTCGCCCGTTGGTTGCTGGATGAGGGAATCGAATCGATTTCACTCAACCCGGACACGGTGGTCGAAACCTGGCTTTTCCTGGCCGGCCAGACCCGCTGATCAGACCGAAAATTTTTGTCGCAAGGTATTCACAAACGGAAACAGAACCCCGTATAATCGCGGTCCCTTGAGAGGGGGCTATAGCTCAGCTGGGAGAGCGCTTGCATGGCATGCAAGAGGTCGTCGGTTCGATCCCGACTAGCTCCACCATCTCATATTTGAAAGATTGCCTCGTTCCCATCGTCTAGAGGCCTAGGACACGTCCCTTTCACGGATGTAACCGGGGTTCGAATCCCCGTGGGAACGCCATCTTTCAACGCCGGTTTCCGGCACTTGCGAGCCCGCCACCTGGCGGGTTTTTCGTTTCCGGTACCTGCTCCGGGGTTTCATTCCGGCTAGCATGTCACAACACGGTACGAACACACGGCATGCCCAGAAAACCCGCACGCGAACAAGGCGACACCCTCTCCATCATCCAGGAGCAGGCGTTCCAGCTGTTTGGCCGCTATGGCTACGAGGGCGTCTCGATCGGCGACATTGCCCGGCACGCCAAACTATCCAAAGGGGCGTTGTACTGGCACTTTCCCGGAAAGGACGCGCTGTTCCTCAGTTGCCTGCAACGCGTTCACGATCTTTTCAACAGCTACATCTTCGTGCCGATGGCACAGGAATCGCGGCCGGGCCTTGGCATTCTGCGCTTGTTCGAGGGACTCGAAGACTTGCTCAAGGACGCCCGTATTCAGAACGGCATTGCGGGCTATTGGCTACTGCCCTCGTCGCCGGAGGCAGGCCCCATCCTGAAGGCCCAGGGCGCCTTCGAGGCCAGCGCGATCGAGACAGTGCGGCAGACCCTGCTGCGTGGGCAGCAGAGCGGTATCATCACACTGGGCGCGGAAATCGACGACATGAGCCGCGCGATCATTTCGCTGGTCGAGGCCATCATCCTGCCGATGCGCCATCAGGCCGCCGACGAGGTGCACCGGACACTGGGCGTGCTGGTCAGAACGCTGTTCCGCGCCTATGCCGACCCGGCTTCGATGACATTACTGGACCGGTTTTCGCGACCCACTGCCTGACACGGCGAACCAAGCTGGTTTCGCATGGTCCATGAACTCTCCCCTTTCCATTGCCAACTGCATGAGCCCCAAGATCGCGGCCGCCATCCTGAGCGTAGCGGCGGCCACCGCCTGCCAACCAGCGTCGGAGGCAGTCGCGCCCACCGCACTGCCCGCCACGCCTGCGATTCCGGTCGCCGTACACGCCGTACAACCTCAGACGCTGACGCGCTCGGTCAGCGCCGTTGGCACCCTGCAGTCCAACGAATCCACCATCATCACCGCTGAACTCAGCGGCCGTATCGTCGAGGTGGCCTTCCGCGAAGGCGAACGCCTGGATCGAAGCGCCCTGCTGTTTCGGCTTGACGACGCCATTGCGCGCGCCGAATGGCAGCAGGCACAAGCCAATCTGACACTCGCGCAGCGCTCGCATGCACGCGCCCGCGAGTTGGTGGCGCGGCAGCTGGTGTCGCAAGCCGAACTCGACCAGGCTGATGCCACCAAGGCGGTGGCAGAAGCTGCGGTGGCGCTGGCACAGGCACGCGTCGACAAGCACCGCATCACTGCACCTTTCGAAGGCGTGGCTGGACTGCGACAGGTCAGCCCGGGTGCCTACGTCAACCCCGGGGATCCGCTGGTTCCGTTCGAGGCGCTGCACCCGATGAAGGTCGAATTCCGCGTTCCGGAAACAGTGCTGGCGGACCTGCAAGCCGGCCAGAAGGTGGACGTGACGTTGGACGCCTTCCCAGGCGAGGTATTCAGCGCCACCGTCTATGCCGTCGCAGCCGGAGTCAGCGAAGCGTCCCGCTCGGTGGCGGTCCGCGCTTTGATCGACAACGAGCATGCTCGCCTGCGCCCCGGTCTGTTTGCCCGCATCCGGCTGGACCTGGAAACCCGTGAAGATGCCGTGGTGGTCCCCGAGGCCGCCGTGTTCCCTCGGGGAGACAGTGCGCGCGTCTATCAGGTCGTGGAGGGGAAGGCCCGGGAGGTCGAAGTCGTTCTGGGTCAACGCCAACCCGGCGTTGTCGAGATCATTCAGGGCCTCGCGGTCGGCGACACGGTGATCACCTCCGGTCTCCAGAAAGTGTCCGACGGCGCCGCGGTGCAACCCGACACCTGAGCACGGCGAGTCAGCGCCAATTCAGCATCCCTCGCTAGGCTTGAAACCGTACCCGCCCCGGGTATCGTCTGGAGCCTGCCATGAAACACTCGATACTGCTCACCAGCCTGGGGCTGGTGCTGTCCACCCCCGCCCTGGCGGACAGCCGCTGGAACAATACACACACTCCGCACTACGCGACCCCTGCCCCCGAATATGCGCAGGTGGTCGAGACACGGCCTGTCTATACGGCAGTGCAGGTATCACAGCCGCGGCAGGAGTGCTGGCAGGAGCCGACGGCATACAACCGCGGAGGCCAACAGAACTATTGGTTCACCGATGGCGTCGCCGGCTCGGTCGTCGGTGCCATTGCGGGGGGCGTTGCGGGGCACCAGTTCGGCAAGGGGCGCGGCAAGGACGCCGCAACCGCGCTGGGCGCGATCATCGGCGCCGGTGTTGGCCAGCGCGTGGTCAACAGTCGCGCCGCGCCCGCCTCCCAGACGGGGGCATACCAGACCCGTTGCCAGACGATCCCCAGCACCTACACCGAACAGCGCATTGACGGATATGACGTGACCTACCGGTATCAGGGCCGCCTCTACTCCACCCGCATGCCCTATGACCCGGGCGCGCGCCTGCCCGTCAACGTGCACATCGAACCGGTGCGGTATTGAAAGCACGCCGTTACACTCAAGCCATGAGTCGACTGACCGTTCTGATCGCCGTCATCCTGTGTGGCTGTGCCTCGATGGCGCAGGCACAGCTGCGTGACGAGCGACTGACGCGTCAGTTGCTGCGTGAGTTCTCACCGGCACAACAACGGCTTTCCGCAGGCGATCTCACTGCTGCGGAAGCGGCTCGAATTGCACAGAGCCAGTACGGCGGACGCGTTCTCTCGGTCGACCCGGCTGGCAATGGCTTCCGGGTCAAGTTGTTGATCGACGGCGAAGTCCGGATTGTCCACATAACCGAGCGCTGAGCGCGCGAACTGCGGGAGAGGTTCACCATGCGTGCACTGGTCGTCGAGGATGATGATGTGCTGCGGAAGCATATTGTCGAAGTGCTCAGTGGCAACGGCTTTGCCGTCGATGCAGCGGCCAATGGCACAGACGGCCTCTTCATGGCCGAGGAGTACCCGACCGATGTGGCCGTGATCGACCTCGGCCTGCCTGAGACCCCGGGGATCGACATCATTCGCAAAGCGCGGGCTGCCGGACGCGACTACCCGATTCTGATTCTGACCGCGCGGGACGGGTGGCAAAGCAAGGTCGAAGGACTCGAAGCCGGCGCGGATGACTACCTCGTCAAGCCGTTCCACAAGGAGGAGCTGCTCGCCCGCCTGCGGGCCCTGCTGCGCAGGAGCAACGGCTGGGCCCAGTCCATTCTGGTATCCGGTCCGGTGGCGATTGACCCCGGCGCGCGGACCGTCAGTGTCAATGACGCGCCGGTGGAACTCACCAGTTACGAATTCCGTGTGCTGGAGTACCTGCTGACCCATGCCGGCAAAGTGATCTCGAAGACCGAATTGCACGAGCACCTCTATGCCGAAGAAGATGAACGTGACAGCAATGTCATCGAAGTCTTCATCCGTCGGCTGCGCAGCAAACTGGATCCGGATGGCAGCCTCAGCCCCATCGCCACCTTGCGTGGCGCCGGCTACCGCTGGGATCTTCCGCGCCCCAACACTGCCGGGTGACCTCGCTTCGCACAAGGCTGCTGATTGCAGCCTCGATGGTGTTGGCGGGCTTCGTCCTCGCCTGTGCAGCAGCACTCGACCATGCGTTCGAGGAACGCGCCCTGTCCACTCAGCGTGATCGACTGCAAGGCCTGGTATATGCGCTGCTGGCCGCCGCCGAGCCGACAGCGGATGGCACACTGAGCCTGTCGCCCTTCCGGCTTCCAGACCCGCGGCTGCAGAACCCGGGTTCCGGCCTGGAGGCGGCGCTGATCGACGAACGCAATGCGCTGACCTGGGGCAGTGTCAGCCTTTCCGACGACTTTCCCCTGCCGCCGGAAGTTGCGCCCGGAACCTTCGACTTTGTCACCGACCGGCAGCGCTTCAGCCTGGCTTTCGGGCTGCGATGGCTCAATCCGCTCGAGGGGGAACAACGCTATACCCTGGTGGTGATGGAAGACCGAAAGGCCTTCGACCAGCAGATGCAGGCCTATCGCCGAACGCTCTGGAGTTGGCTGGCCATCGCCGCGGTCGCACTGCTCTCAGTGCAGGGCACGGTGCTTGCCTGGGGACTGATTCCGCTGCGACAGCTGCGCAACGAACTGGCGCGCGTCGAACAGGGCGCCCAGGCACAGCTGCAAGGCGAGTATCCTGCCGAACTGGCGCCGCTGACCGATGCCATCAACGGCATGATCCGCAGCGGCGAGGCGCGTCTTGCACGGCAGCGCAACGCACTGGGCGACCTTGCCCACAGCCTCAAGACGCCCTTGGCCGCGCTGCGCGCATTGAGCGAGGAGGCACGGCTGTCCGATGAAGACCAGGGGGCAATCTCCGAACCGGTCAGCCGCATGCAGACCATCATCGACCACCAGCTTCGCCGCGCCGTCACCGCTGGCGGACGTTCGCTGGCTGAAGCCGTTGCGGTCGATGAAGTGCTGGAGCGGTTGCGGCGAACCCTCACCAAGGTCTATGCCGATCGCAAGCCTCACTTCGAGTGGCGCCTGCCGCGTGGACTCAAGATCCGCATGGACAGCGGAGACCTCTACGAGCTGCTGGGCAACCTGCTGGAAAACGCCGTGAAGTACGGCAATGGCCGGGTCCGGGTCAGCGCAGGTCGTCTCGGGCGCGCCTTGGTGCTGACCGTTGATGATGACGGCCCGGGCTTCCCGGACGATCCTGAACGGCTGCTGGCGCGAGGCGTCCGCGCAGATACCCGCACGCCCGGCCAAGGGATCGGACTGGCGGCCAGCCATGAACTGGTGCACACCTATCATGGCCGCCTGATGCTGGACCACAGTCCCGACCTCGGCGGCGCGCGGGTCGAGATTCGCCTGCCGGTCTAGGATACGGCTCGCCGTGCACCAGCGGGATGTCGATGCGCAAGGCTACGGTGAGGTCACCGCCAATTGAATGAAGTGACTACGGTAGTAGCGCAGCTCCGCCACCGAGTCGCGGATGTCGTCCAGCGCGAGGTGGGTGGACTGCTTGGAGAACCCCTTGGCAACGTCCGGCGCCCACCGCTGGCACAGTTCCTTGACGGTGGATACGTCGATATGCCGGTAGTGGAAGTAGCGCTCCAGCGCCGGCATGTAGCGGGCCAGGAAACGACGATCCTGGCAGATCGAGTTCCCGCACATCGGTGATACGCCAGCCGGCACCCAATCCGACAGGAAGGCCACTGTCGCCGCCTCGGCGTCCGCCTCCGAGAGACTGCTGGAGCGCACCCTCTGAGTCAGGCCGGACTGGCCGTGCTGCCGCACATTCCAGTCGTCCATCTTGTTGAGCTCCAGCTCGCTCTGGTGAACCGCCAGCACCGGCCCCTCGGCCAGCACCGTCAGCTCGCTGTCGGTCACCAGCGTCGCGATTTCAATGATCCGGTGGGTTTCCGGCACCAAGCCGGTCATTTCCAGATCGATCCAGATGAGGTGCTGCGCGTGTGCGTTCGACATGTGCTCAGGATAGCAAAGCACCCGCCCCTACAGCCGCCTACGAACGCCCGCCGCCGATCGCATCAAGATTGTTCTCCTGAGCTTCAAGCGCTTCCTCGGTCCGCTTGCGCAGTTCTATCCGCGTGCGCTCAATGGCGCGCAAGCGCTCGATCTCGGTCAGGGTGTAGGACTCCCACTTGGCCGCTGCTGCATAGCTGTCGCGGTCCTGCTTGGCACGCCGAAACGCCTGCAGCGCAGGCTCCAGCTCACCCCCGTTGAAATACGCCATGCCCAACAGCATCAGATTACCGCTGCGACTCTTCAGGTTCCCAAGCTGATCGGCCTTGGCCGCCGCCTTGGCGGCCTCGGCATAGTCGCCAGCGTTGAAGTGCACGCCGGCGAGCCGCGAGTACATCACACCGTCCCCCAACAGCGCGGCCGCGCGCTCCAGCGCCGGAACCGCCTTCTTATGTTCATTGGCCTGCGCCCAGGCGTTGGCGAGTGCTTCGATGTTCTTCGGGTTCTCCGCCACCACACCATCTGCCATCGCTTGCTCAATGATGCGGCCCGCGCGGTAGGGTGCCTGCTGCCCGAGCCACATGTAGGCAAGATTGAGCAGCTCGCTCTCGGACTTCAGCCCACCATGCTGGTAGACCGCGTCGTAGACCGCCAGGCGGCGGGTGTCCGCGCCGGTTTCGCTGTACATGCCAGCCAACTGACGCATGTAGCTGACCTTGGGGTACAGGCTGATCAGCTGCTCATAGACCTTGGCGGTCGAGGCATAGTCCTTCTTGCCGTAGAACAGCGCTGCCTTCAGGCGGAGCCACGATTCGTCTACGGGCTTTCCTGCGCGCTCCGACAACAGTACCGCCCGGTCGACATTCCGGAGCGCTTTGTCGAAATCCGATTTCTGGTAGTAGGCCTGGGCAAGCATGATGTGCGCCGTCGGCGTAGGCTCGTCAACCGTGAACAGCCACTCTTCCATGAAACGGATGCAGTCATCGTACTTCTCGAGCTGGAAGTAGAGCTGGGCCGTGGTGTACTTCGCAGTGAGAATCAGGCCGTCGCTCGCATCTTCCTCAGCCATTACCTTGGCATAGGCATTGATCGCCTTCTGGTACTCGTTGCGGCTGGCGTGAATGAAGGCGTAGAAATTCCACAGCTGAGAACGCGCATAGCTGTTGAGCCGAGGGCTCTCGCGCAGCTCGTCGAGCACCGCGATCGCCTCGGAATGCTGCCCGGCTTCGGCCAGGCTCTGCGCCTTGGTGAGCTGATCGAACGTCCGCGCATCAATCGCACCCTGCTGCGCCCAGGCCGCCCCCCCGAGGAGCACGCCGACGAGCGCCAAAACCCGCACTACTGATCGCATCATCGCCTCTGTGTTCAGGAAGCCCGGTCCAGACGGAACATCACGCGTGTACGTACTCCGGGCACCTCGATGGGGTTGCCGTCGACAACGCGGGGCTTGTACTTGTAGCGCAGCGCAGAATCCATCGCGGAAGAGTTGAACACCGGGTTGGTACTCTCAATGACGACGGGATCCCGAACCGAACCCTGCTTGGTCACGGTGTACTCGAGTATCACGTCCCCTTCGAGACCACGACTGAGCGCTCCGCGCGGATAGTTCGGCGCCACCTTGACGATGGGCAGGTACTCGCCATCGGTAGCCGACAGTCCCGCGCCCATGCTGAGGTCGAGATCGGCTGCCACCTGCGAAGGTCCACCAAGCTGCCCTACTTCAGCGTTGCCGTCGACCTGATCGAACGCCTGTTGCGGCACATCCGGCGGCGGCGTGTCATCCATCTGCGGCTTTTCGGGCTTCTCCACCGAGCGCTGCGTTTCGATCTCCATTTTCGGCATGTAGATATCGGGCAGCTTCACCACAGGGGTCTTGTCCAGACGGCCATCGGCAAAGTGGATCAGCGTCACCATGACCATCTGCAGGCCAAAAGTCACGATCGCGGCGGGGACCAACACCATCATCAAGCGCATGGCGAACTCCTCAGTTGGACTGGGTGGCGAGGGAGACTCGCTCGGGCGGAACCACTTCGCGTGCCTGATCAAGCACTTCGGTGAAGGTCTTGACAGATGCCAGCTCATCCGCCTGGATCACAACCGCACCCTCCGGATTCTCGGCGTGCATGCGCTCAACGTTGGCGCGCACTGAACGGATGTCGATTCGACGCTGATCCATCCAGATGGTGTTGTCGGCACGGATCGCAATCAGTACCGCAGCATTCTTGTTCTCAGCGGTTTGCGCCTGAGGGCGATTCACCTCGACGCCCGTTTCCTTGATGAAACTGGCAGTCACAATGAAGAAGATGAGCATGATGAAGACCACGTCGAGCATCGGCGTGAGGTCAATCGCGCCTTCCTCTTCACCCTCGTCCTGACTGATATAGCTACGCGCCATGGGCGGGATTCTCCTTGGGAGCAGGTTCCAGATGGTGGATGGGCAGCAGCGCATCGATTCGCTCTCGGCGCTGCGTCGCCATCCTGGACACATAAATGTTGCCGAACACGCCGGACAGCGCGGCGACCATGCCGGCCATGGTCGGGATGGTCGCCCGCGAGACGCCCCCCGCCATCGAACGCGCGTCACCGCCGCCGGTGATCGCGAGGATGGTGAAGACGTCAATCATCCCCGTCACGGTGCCCAGCAGACCGAACAGCGGACACAGTGCGATCATCACCTTGATGAAACGAAGGTGCTGGTTCACCCGGATACGCAATTCCGATACCAACTGCCGACGAACCGCATCGCCGTACCACGAATAGTGATCCTGGCGTCCCCGCCAGACCCCCAAGGCTGCGCTCAGGTCGCGGTTGAACGGCCGCGTGTAGTAGGAAAAGCGCTCAAGGATCATCACCCACATCACGAAGGTGAGCACTGCAATCAACTGCAGGATGGGGCCACCGGCATTGAAGAACTCGCCGATGGCCTCACGCGCATCCAGTAGGAAGAGCAACACGGGCAGCTCCGATCAGCGGCCAGCGCGCTGGGCAACCAGCCCTGCGGTCTGCTCCTCGAGAACATGCAGCAACTCCCGCGCCCGGCCGTGCAGTAGGGTATGGAGCAACAGCATGGGGATCGCGACAAGCAGGCCCAGCACGGTGGTCACCAGTGCACTGGAAATACCGCCGGCCATCGCCTTGGGATCACCCGCACCATAGATCGTGATCGCCTGGAACACGATGATCATCCCGGTTACGGTGCCGAGCAGCCCCAGCAACGGTGCCACCATGGCGATGATCTTGAGCAGGGGCAGGCCGCGCTGAATCTCGGGGCGCTCCTTGATGATTGCCTCACCGAGCTTCACCTCGAGCGTTTCAACATCGTCGTTGGCATGCGCAGCACCCGCCAGCAACACGCGCCCTAACGGGTTGTCGTCGCTCGCAGTATCACTGCTGCGCTGGCGACGTACCTTCGCTGCAACCTGCGCCAGCGCCAGGAATCGCCACAGCGCCAACAACAGGCCGATCAGCCCCACAGCGGTGATGACGTAACCCACCAACTTGCCCTGATGCCAACGCTCCATCAGCGTCGGCGTATTGATCAGCGCCTTGAGGTACCCGCCTCCGGCAGACCCGGTTGGATCGATGCCCACGGCCGTGAAACCTTCTGCGGCTGTCTGCAATGCCTTGGCATGCCCTGTGAACCCCTCTGGCTGGCGCGGCAGCACCGACACCGTGTGGGTGTTCTCGTCGTAGGCAAGATAGTCCCCATTGGACAGCAGGTTGAACAACCCGACCCGCACCACCTCACGCGAGGACTCGGTCCCCACCACTCCGGCGTACTTGACCACGCGACCGGACTCGGTGAGTTCGCGATGCAATTCAAACCAGAGTTGCTCGATCTCCTCAACGGTAGGCAGATCGGTATCGTCATTCATCTTGCTGATCAACTCGCTCAGGAAGGTCTGACGTCCTTCAAACTGATGCGTGGTGATGGACGCACCCAGACGGGCGCGAAGGTCGCCAGCGGCGCCGGTCAGGTGCCCAAAGAGCTCCTTCAGAGAACCCAGACGCTCATCGCGCTGCGCACGCTTCTCTTCAACTTTCAGTTCGTTGGCATTGAACACGCGCTCCAGTTCAGCACTGCGTGCTTCCAAGGCTGCGATGCGCTGCTGCGCTTCACGGATCAGTCGATCCTGCTGCTCGCGATCCGCCACAAATGCCGCCTCACGCTGCTTGTTCTCGGCAGCATCCCGTGCGCGGCCCTCGCGCACTTCCTTCAGCAAACGCGTCATCGATACCGCGTCGTTACCCTGTGCCGATGCTGCCAACGGGAGCAAAGACGCCATCGCCAGGCCCATCGGGGCCAGCCAGTTGAAGCACTTCATTCGGCAGCCTCCGGAGCTGGGATCGGGAGCGTCACGATGTCAATGGACGCCTGCTTGCTCGCCATCAGAATCCCGCGGCGAACACTATTGCGATAGTCGCCGGCGTCAAGGCGTTCCCATGCCTCAGAAGCCGAATTCCAGGCCACCGTCGTGCGGGTGTCCTTGCTCTGCGCCACGAGCGCAACGCGCCCAAACCGCAGCACATCCACCTCGAGGTCTTCGCCGTCGAGCTGGATAATCTGTTGATAGGTGTCGATCTTGCGACCGTACTCGGTCTCGATCTGATAGGCCTCGATGACCTGCCGGAACTTTTCGGCGACATCGATATCGGCCTTCGACAGGCTGTCCCTGAGCTGGGCTATTCGCGTATTGCGTTCGTCGATATGGAACGGCTTGTCGAGTTCTACATACTCTGAAAGCGCATCCGCCATCCTCAGGATCAGCGGCAGCATCTGACGCTCGATCGTTGCAACCTGCTTGATCGAGTCATCGAAGCGTGTGATCAGCGCCTGTTGGCCTTCGATCTGCGTGGAAAGCTGCTCGTTGTACTGCTCCAGGCCTTCGACCTGCTTGAGCAGCGCACGATAGGTGATGAGCTTGGACTGTTGAGCATCCACGATGCTGTCGATGCGCTCCTGGCTTTTTTGTGCCTCGACCAACTTACCCTCGCCTTCCTTGACGACGCTTTCGAGGTTCTGCGCCTGGGCAACTCCCGCCCACAACACCCCCCCCAGCGCGAGGGGCATCAGCCCCACCACGTGCATCGACCGCTTCATGAGCTTGTTCCTCATCATTCATTCATCCCAGAGAAAGAAGGCGGCGGACGTTTGCACGTCCGCCGCCTCCCTGGCAGGAACCGTCCTTCGCCTTAGCGCAGCGAACCCGGAATCGTCCAGTCCGCCCACCAGGCATCACCCTGGGCCGTGCCCGGCTTGACCGCGCCGATAAAGTCGGTGCTGTCGAACACAAAGCCCGAACCATTGTTGACAGGCGTGATGGCCGTGCCTGAACCCAGCGTCGCAGCCGCGTTGGTCAGGGCGTAAGCCGCATCGACATCGAAATCAAGATGCACTGTGTTGGTCTCGCTGTCGGCGGCACGCTTGTCGTAGAACCCACCCGCGTCACAGTCACCCAGTACGTTGGTCAGACCCACCACCGAGAAGCTGTCGACCACCGTGTCTCCGTTGGTGTCGGAATCGTCAATCCGAATGCAACCGGTGGCGAAGCCCTTCACTGCGGAATTGAAGATGTTGGTGGTAAGTGAGCCGCGCAGACGCATGCCCGGCTGCTCAAGACCGGCGGCGTTCACCACGTTACCTCCCAACAGCAGGACGTTGGCAATCACCGCCTCCGTCTGCGGCACGTAGTCGGCGTCCGAGCTGTTGGCTTCGATGCCGCGCGGGTCATTGCTGCCAGCAGGTGCCGCGTTGTTGCTCTTCTGCACCAAGGCGTACTGGATGTTGCCCTTGTAGCCTTCGTCAAAGTCGATGTCGTCATCGTCGTTGCCGGTGAGCACCAGATACTTGGCGTTGACGGTGCCGCCGAACCACTCGACACCATCGTCCTGGTTGTTGTGGACCTGCACGTACTCGATATCAGTGCCATGCCCCACACCCTGCAGCGTCAGACCATTGATTTCATCGTTAGGTCCGGCAATCAGGCCCCCTTCCGCGATCCGCACGAAACGCAGCGATCCGCTGTCGTCCGCAGGGTCATTGCCACCGAAGCGACCGACAAAGTCACCACCCTCACCTTCCACGTTGCAGATGGTGCCGGCACCAAAGCAGGCGCCAGTGTTGCCCGGGCCAAACTGCGGCGCGAAGCCCTGGATCACGATACCGCCCCATTCACCAAACTCATCAAAGTCGGCATCAAGGCTGCTGAAGGTGATCGGCGCGGAGCGGGACCCCTCCGCGATCAGCTTTGAGCCACGGGTCACCAGAAGCACACCGTCATCAAAGGCCTTCACGTTCACGCCGGGACGCACGGTCAGAGTGACGCCAGCGGCCTTGATGGCATCAACACCTGCTTGATCGGCCACCACCACATTGCCCTCGCCAACCTGAACCACGCCATCCAAGCGCCACTCGACACCCTGGACAAACACGTAATCCTCGTCGATCAGCCCCGTCACGGTGCACACCGTTTCGCCCGCATTGCAGCTGACAAAGTCGGCCGGCTCGACGGTTTCGGAAACCTCGCCCAGCGAACCGGGGATAATCCAACCGTTCCACCATGCATTGGCCACATCCGTTCCCGGCTTCACCGCGCCGACATAGTCGGTCTGGTCAAACATGAAGCTGGAGCTGCCCACTGCGGTGATGTTGGTCGGCGCACCGAGCTGCGCAGAAGCTTCGTTGATGGCAAAGGCGTCATCGAGCGACAGTGACGCCGCACCAGAGTTCACCTCGGTGTCGGCAGCACGCTTGTCGTAGAAGCCACCTGCACCGCAGTCACCCAGCACATTGGTCAGGCTGACATCGGAGAAGCTGTCCGCAACGGTATCGCCGTTGGTATCGGAATCGTCGATGCGGATGCAACCCGTATCAAATCCACCGACCGCAGAGTTGAAGATCTGCACGGTCAGAGATCCGCGCAGACGCATACCCGGCTGCTCAAGCCCGGTAGCGTTGACGACATCGCCACCGATCAACAGCACGTTGGCGATCACGGCGTTCGTCTGAGGCACATAGTCGGCATCAGAGCTGTTGGCTTCGATGCCGCGCGGGTCATTGCTACCCGCAGGCGCCGCGTTGTCGCTCTTGCGCACGATGGCATGCTGGATATTTCCGACATAGCCCTCGTCGAAATCAATGTCATCGTCGTCATTGCCGGTCAGAACCAGATACTTGACGTTGACGGTGCCACCAAACCATTCGACGCCGTCATCCTGGTTGTTGTGAACCTGGATGTACTCGATGGTCGTGCCGTGACCCACGCCCTGCAGCGTCAGGCCGTTGATCTCGTCGTTCGGTCCCGCAATCAGACCCCCTTCGGCGATACGGACATAACGCAGGCTACCGCTGTCATCCGCTTCGTCATTACCGCCAAAGACGCCGACGAAATCGCCACCCTCACCTTCAACGTTGCAGACCGTGCCGGTACCGAAGCACGCTCCGGTATTACCCGGCCCGTACTGCGGTGCAAAGCCCTGGATGACGATGCCGCCCCACTCACCAAAGTTGTCGAAATCAGCGTCAACACTGCTGAAAGTAATCGGCTGAGTGGCGGTACCGTTGGCTTCCAGCTTGGAACCACGCGTCACCAGAAGCACAGCATCATCAAACGCCTTGATGCTGAGGCCGGCGGGGATTTCCAGGGTGACACCGGCAGCCTTGATCGCGTCAACGGCAGCCTGGTTGGCAACGGTGACATTGCCGGCGCCGACGCGCACCACGCCATCAATGAACCAGTTCTTGGTGGCATCCAGGACGTAGTCCTCGTCGATGTCACCCGACAGGGTGCAATCGTTGCCAGAGCAGGACACGAAGTCGGGCGTCGGGGTGGGCGTGGGGCTGGGGCTCGGGCTGGGGTTCACACCGCCACCGCCGCCACCGCCGCCACAGGCGGAGAGCACCACGCCGGCAAGGCATGCTGCAGAGATAAGCTTGAGGTCACTCATGTCAAAATCACCATGGGTCAAATTTCAGGAATGCTGCCTGTGCTACCACTCACGCGCGTTTCCGTGCGCTACTCGAAACGCAGGCCCTATCCCGACCTGCACTGCTGCTGGCGAACTGCTCGCGGCTAATCCCGATCCAGACAATTCTCAGATCGCGAAATCCCACGAATAGCCCAAAGAAAAGCTCACCCCTTCCTTCCAGGACTCGACAACACGTCCGTCCTGGGTGAATTCGATCTCTTCATCCAGAAGATTCTGGATCTTCAACTTGAGCGTGGATGCCGGGGTAAGGCCCTTCTCGTAGTTGAAATTCAGCGTCGCGCGGCCGGCCTCCATGATGTTGCCCAGCTGCCCACGTGCAACACGGTCGATCCGGTCGTCAAAGTAGTTCACAAGCAAGGTGAACTTCTGATCGGTTGGGAAGTGATCAAGGCTGATCTGAAGATTGGCAAGAAACGGAGACTGCCCCTGAAGGTCACGCTTGGTTGTGCCTTCCTGCTGAGCAGCAGCATCCGTAAGCGTCGTTTCCGAATCGATGAACGACATGTTGGCCCCGACTTCCATCGAGTAGTTCTGCCACTCGAGGAACGACTTGTTCAGATCGATTTCGACGCCCGAAACAGTGGCCTCCTTTCCGTTGGAGAAGGCCAACGCACCAGCCGCGCTGCCGCTTGCGGCAGGGATGGTGATCTCGAGCGGGTCATCGATCTGCTTGTCGAACAGCGCGATCGAGATGCTGTCGTTGTCTCCGAAGTAGTACTCGGCCCGAATGTCGAAATTGTCGATCAGGGAGGGCAAACACTCGGTCTGCGTGGTCGACTGACAGCCTCCGATATACAGCCTGTCGTTCTCGTCAAAGAAGCGTGACTGCGAGATTTCAGTGATGTTCGGTCGTGAAACGGTATTGCTGTATCCGAAGCGCAGCTGCACCGACTCGGTCGGCCGGTAAACCAGTGCCAACGACGGCAGCAACTCATTCGATTCCAGCTCGGTTGGCACAGCGGTATTGGAGTTCGGATACTCCACGTCCACCGAATAGTCGTCCTGCCGCACACCGACAATGGCTGTCCATTCGCTACCGTAGTTCAACTCCGTCGAAAGGTAAGCAGCAACGGATTCCTGATCTGCTGTATAGCTATCGGTGGAGGCCGTCAGGTTGCGCAGTCGAATCCGATCCTCCTCGAAATTGACTGGCACGAGGATGTCTTCAATATTCTGGTCAAGCGCGGGCGCACGCGATGCGATGACCTGAAAGCCGACCCGCACCAACTCGACATCGCGCTCACGTGTATTTCCGAGTGCGCCGAGACGAACATTGCCGAACCATTTACCGGCATCAAAAGGAATCTCGTAGTCCAATCCGAGATCCAGACCGTCTTCCGTCAGATCGGAATAGCTCCGCTGAACCGACCCCACATCCAGCACGGGCCCCCGATAGTTGTAGGAGCGGCGATCCGGCGCGTAACGGCTGGTCTGAGAAAGGCCGGCGCGCCAGGTCAGTTCATGCGAATCGTTGAAGAACCGCTGTACACCTTCAAACTGTTGCGCGATGAATTCACGCTCAATCCAGTTCAGGATCGTTTCGTTGAGGCCTTGGTCTTCGACCTTGTCGGTTCCGACTTCAGTCGTGGTCCGGTCTTCAGTATCGCGAAGCACGATGGTACGACTGGACACTTCCCATCCCGCCGCAGCTTCATACCCGGCAAACAGGTAGCCGTTCAGCGTTGTATTGCGCGTACTGCGCTGCCGATCTGCCAGCCGCGTGGTGCTGTCAACAAAGGCATCCTGATCGGACTCGCTTGACTGCCCGTAGGACGCGGTGCCATAGAGCCCCAGTGTCCCCGCCGACAGGTCGAACAGATTTCCGAGTGTGTATGAAATATCGAAATCCGGACCAGCGGACTCGGTTCGACTGTTGTAAATGTTGGGAAGCGCGCTGGCGGCGGCTGCAGCTACAGGCTGTTCGACACAATCCTGTTGGCCCTGCACCTGACAGATAGTGACATTGGTTGTGCCATTGTTGGTCACCCGCCGCACCAGCCCGGGCAGCTCACGCAGGCCATCGTCGTAGCCAAACCCATCGCTTCCGCTACCCCGATAGGTTATGAAGTCGTCACCCGTGACGCCGGTGGTGTAACCCAGCGACCCGGACAGGCTGTTCACGTATCCGTCCGGCATCCCCCGAGTCGAGATCTTGATGATGCCGCCCGTTGTATCACCGGGGAGATCACTCGAGAACGTCTTCTGAATCTCGATGCCACCTAGAATGTCTGAAGGAAACAGGTCCAGCTGGACATCTCGCCGGAACGGATCGGTGCTCGGCATCAAGTTGCCGTTCAAGGTCGCAGCGATGTAGCGGCCGTCGAGTCCGCGGACTACCGCGTAGCGGCCATCCGTTACTGACACTCCGACGAGGCGCTTCAACGTCGCCGCGACGTCGCTGTCTCCGAACCTCAAGAGATCGTCAATGCTGATCGCGTCGGTAATCGCTACCGAGAACTTTTCCAGATCCGTGGCGTTCTCCGTGGGCTTGTAGGCCCCCATCACCACAACCTCTTCATCAGCACTGGCGCTGAGAGCCGGAACGCCGCCTGTTTCGCCAGGCACCAGCGGTGCCAGCTTGATGTTGGTGGCGAGTCCGATGTTCGCCACAACACGCAGGTCTGCGCGCTCAAGGCGATCATAGTCAGGGTGACTGACCACCAGGGTGTACACGCCGCGGGGCAGTGCCAGCTCGAATGCGCCGTTGGGGCCTGTGGCGGTCTCCACTTCGGCCTCAAGCACAGAGACACTCGCCCCGGCCACCGGCTGACCATCAGGTCCGCGCACTTCGCCACCGATCGTTCCGGTCTCGCCCTGCCCGCCCGGGGACGCATTTTCGTCAAACTTGGAGAGCGTGAACTCCGGCGGCGTCGAGAAATCAGTGAACGTCGCACTGAGCTCGGCACTTTCACCGGCTCCAACGGAAAAGGCGTAATTCGCCAGCGGGATACCGTTCTTCAGAAACTGCACCTTGTGCTTTCCGGCAGTGATCGGCGCTGATGCTTCACCCAAAGCACCGGTTTCACCGACCAAGCTTCCATTCAGTTCGACCTCTACGCCCTTGAATGGGCGGTTCTGGAGGAAGGTGTTGACGAGTAGCTCGGCTGCATACAGTGAATGCGAGAACAGCGAGGCCGAGACCCACACCAGAACTTTCAGGGAAAACTTCATGCGAACTCGATCCAGTTCAGAAAATAGTGAGGAGGGGCCACACACCCGGCGTCCCGTAGCGACGCCGGATGACGCGTCCCGATCCAAAGCGGGCTCAGGCTAAAGGGCCACTTTCGCTATCTTGTGAAACTTGCGTGACAGCTTCGTGACAACCCCGGCGCTTTCGGGCGGGGATGTTTCAGCCGATCACTCGAGCCTGCGAAGTCGCGTAAGCTCCCGGGGCCGCGTATTCAATCGGCAGCACCGGAGCCTCCGTCATGCCTACATCCGATCTCGTCGCCAAACGCTGCGTCCCATGCGAAGGTGGTATCCCGCCGCTGGATCTGGCGGCGGCCACACGTCTACGGCAGCAACTGCATGAGCGCTGGAAGATCACACATCAGGGGGAACGTATCGAAGCCGTGTTTCAGTTCAGCGACTATTGGCGGACCACCGCCTTCGTCAACGCGGTGGCATGGATCGCACACACGGAGGACCACCACCCGGAGATTCGCTTCGGCTACCGGGAGTGCACGATCCAGTACTGGACGCACGCGGTGAACGGCCTCACCGAGAACGATTTCATCTGCGCCGCAAAGGTGGACGCGCTATTGCCCTGACCCGCCGGACATCGGCTGCCGGCGGTTGAGCGCATGGGCCAGCGTCCCGCCATCGACATACTCGAGCTCGCCTCCCATCGGGATGCCGTGCGCGAGTCGACTGACGGTCACACCGGCGCGGCGCGCCATGTCGGCGAGATAATAGGCGGTGGCCTCGCCTTCCACCGAGGGATTCAGGGCGATGATCATTTCTTTCACCCCGTCAGCGAGCTGTTCCTGCAGGCGCTCCAGCCCGAGCTGTTCGGGCCCGATACCGTCCAGCGGTGACAGGCGCCCCATCAGCACGAAGTAGCGCCCTCCGTAGTCGGCATGGCGATCGATCGCCACCAGATCAGCGGGCGTCTCAACCACACAGATCTGGCCGGTTTCGACTCGCTGGAGACTGCAATACTGGCAGTCCCCCCCCTCGCAGAACATCCGGCACTGGGCGCAGCGGCCGACGCCTTCAAGCGCCTCCCGCAATGAGGTCGAAAGATGATCTGCACCCTCGCGGTCGCGATCAAGCAGATGAAACGCCATTCGCTGCGCGGATTTCGGACCGACACCCGGCAGGCGGCGCAGCGCCTCGATCAACCGGCCCAGTCGGGGGGAATACGGACCCACCTCAGAGTCCCAGGTTCATCCCGGGTGGCAGCGCCATGCCGCCCGTCGCGGCGCGCATCTTTTCGGCTGAAGCCGTTTCGACTTTCTGACTGGCATCGTTGATGGCGGCCGCAATCAGGTCTTCGAGAAACTCCTTGTCCTCAGAAAGCGCATCCGGGCTGATCTCGACCTTGCGGGCCTGATGCTTTCCGGTCAGCGTGACCTTGACCAGCCCGGCGCCGGATTCACCGGTGATCTCCATCCGGGCGACTTCGTCCTGAGCACGCTTGAGGTTGTCCTGTAGCTGCTGCGCCTGGCGCATCATCTGGGCAAGTGGACCTTTCATCGCGAAACATCTCCAACTGAAAAATGGGAAGCGGCCGTCAGCGGATCAGCTTGACGGCCGCACCGAGCCTCGCCTCACGGTGGCCCCGAACTGCTGCTGCAACGCTTGCAGGGTGGGATCAGCCTTGAGCCGCGCTTCGGCCTGTTGTTGGGCAGCGGCAGCACGACGTGCCTCCAACCGCGCAGGACTGTCGTCCAATGGCGCCTCGGCGGCCGAGATCACCACTTGCACAGAGGCGCCGCGCGCACGCGACAGGGCTGCAGACAACGTGCGACTGCGCTCCTCGCTCAGCAAGTGACTGACCGAAGGATCCAGCGCAAGGCGGATCTGATCACCATGGTCCTCCACCAATGTGCAATTGCGCGCCAGGCTCTTGGTGAAGGCTTCCAGCCCCAGACGCTCCACCTGCTCGGGCCATGACAGATCGGTGGGGACTGGAGCCGGTGCATCATCAACCGCAGCAGCCGCAACGGCCGCCTGCTCAGCTGGGGGAGAAGGGGCCGACACCCGCGCCGGGGCGGGCGCGTTGCCAGGGGCGGTGGAGGCATGCCGGCGATCCGCAGCCGCACCCGCGCCGCCGGGGGGCGCAGCCGACGTCTCGCCGTCGGGCTGAAATGCGAGCATGCGCAACACAGTCATCTCGAAGCCGATGCGCGGATCCGGGCTCCAGGCCAGGTCTCGGCGCCCCAGCACCACAATCTGGTAATAAAGCTGCAGCTGCTCGGGATCGGCCGTCTCGGCAAGGGCAAGCAGATCTGCCTCATCGTCGTCGCTGCGCGCCTCCGGCAGCAATTGCACCACTGCCATGCGCTGCAACACCATCGCCAGCTCGTCCATCAACGCTGCGTAGTCAGGCGCCATGCCTTCCAACTGTGCCAGCTGGCTGGCGAGCCGCGCGCGGTCATCCGACAACAACGCCTGCAACAGCGGCCACAACAGGGCGCGGCCCGCTGTGCCCAGCAGCGCCTCCACCGCTTCGCCTTCGACTGCACCGCCACCCGCAAAGGCAATGCACTGGTCCAGCAACGACAAGCCATCCCGCATCGAACCATCGGCGGCACGGGCGATGGCGGTAAGCGCGGTGGTCTCCGCCTGCACGCCTTCCGCCTCGGTGATCTGCTGCAGCTGCTGACGGATCAGCGCCACGGGCAGCCGTCTCAGCCCGAACTGCAGGCAACGGGACAGCACGGTCACGGGCAGCTTCTGCGGATCGGTCGTGGCCAGAATGAACTTGACGTGCGGCGGCGGCTCTTCAAGCGTTTTCAGCAGTGCGTTGAAGGCGCCCTTGGACAACATGTGGACTTCATCGACCAGATAGACCTTGTAACGGCTCCGGGCCGGCGCGTACTGGGCGTTCTCGATGATCTCGCGGATGTTGTCGACACCGGTGTTGCTGGCGGCATCGATTTCCAGCATGTCAACCGAGCGCCCTTCGTCGATCTCGCGGCAACTGCTGCAAACGCCGCAGGGCTGGCTGGACACGCCGGTCTCACAGTTCAGCCCCTTGGAAATAATGCGTGCGAGGGTGGTCTTGCCCACGCCCCGGGTCCCGGTCAGCAGGATGGCAGGGTGCAGGCGGTCCTGATTCAGCGCATGGGTCAGCGCCTGCACCACCGGCCCCTGCCCAAGCACGTCCTCGAAGCGGCGGGGACGCCATTTGCGGGCGAGGGCGAGATAGCTCATGCCAGGTCGTCTCGAAGAGGCTGCAGAAAGAAGTTGGCCCGCGTCAGCTGACTCCGGCACCCGGTACCACCGCTACCGTTGCTCCCTTCCGGGCCTGGCGGGGTTCACGGCTCACCGTCGCGGAGGGCCGACGCGGACCAGCCACAAGTGTGCCTCAAATCGGGCAACGCATGGGGTACGCCCGACTCAATCCCCGTTGGCTGCGCGCTGAGCGCGCTGCTCGACCATGGTCAGTGCCACCTTGTCGCGCAGATAACTGGGTTGCAACGCGTCCGCCGGCACCCCCTGCCCTGCGACGAAAAGCGGCTGCGCCAGCCGCAATGCGGCGCGCGCATCCGGCAGAGCGCGCGCATCCATCCGCGTGAGTGGTGCACCCCAGGCCGACACCAGGGTCTCGGCATAGGGGCCGAAGCCAGTGCCCACGCCCGCCCACCCCGGGCCGGCCTCGGGACATGAAGGCAGATCCGCAGGCAGGCACAACATCGGCGCCAACACCGCTGTCCACCCCTCGGGCTGCCGTCTCCAGGCGCCCGCGTACACCGCGGACAGGCGGGCATCGATGACGGTCAGCACTGACGGCTCATCCTGTGCTTCCGCGAGCATGGCCAGCGAACTGATGCCGACCGTGGGAAGATCCGCCGCCAGCGCCAGCCCCTTGGCAAAACCGATGCCGATGCGGACACCGGCGAAGCTCCCCGGCCCGACACCGCAGGCAATGCCATCCAGGTCTGACACCCGCAAGCCGGCCTCGGCGAGCAAGGCCGCCACCATCGCCGGCAATCGTCGGGTATGGTCGCGCCCCGCCACTTCAAAACGGTGCAGCGCCCCTCCGGGCCATTGCAGGGCAGCCGAGCACGCCTCGGTGGCGGTATCGAGCGCCAACAGCTTCATAGTGTCGCCACCCATGCCAAGGCCGACTCCGCATCTTCCAGCAACGGCATCGGGGGCAGCGCGGCCAGCATGCGACGACCATAGGGCTTGCGCTGCAATCGGGGGTCGGCAATCACCAGCAGGCCCCGATCTGCGGGATCGCGGATCAACCGCCCCACCCCCTGTCGCAGGGTCATGATGGCCTCCGGGAGTTGATGGTCATTGAACGGGTTGCGGCCGGCGGCACGCAGCGCCTGCAGCCGTGCATCGAGCACCGGATCCCCTGGCGGGGCGAAGGGCAACTTGTCGATCACCACGACCCGCAGAGCCTGTCCCGGCACATCAACACCCTCCCAGAAACTACTGGTGCCAACGAGCACGGCATTGCCGTCCTCGGCGAACTGCCGCACCAGCTCAGCCCGGTCGGCCTCGCCCTGCACCAGCAGCGTCTGCAGCAACCGGGGTCGCAACCAGGCCGCAATCTGGGTCAGCGCGCGACGGCTGGTACACAGTACAAACAGCCCGCCGTTGCCCGCAGCCGCCAGTTGCAGCGCGATCTCCGCAACAGCCTGCGGATGTCCTGGCTGCGACGGGTCCGGCAGACCCTGTGGCAACCATAAGCGCGCCTGCCGGGGGTAGTCGAACGGGCTCTCCAGCGCAATGCCGGCATCCGCCGACAAGCCGAGCTGCCCGGTGAAGTGCTCGAAACGCCCATCGGCGGCCAGGGTCGCCGAGGTCAGCACCCAGGCCCCGGGATAGGTGGCCAGCATCTGTTGAAAAGCGTCTGCCACACCGATGGGCGTGGCATTGAACACGCCGCCGCGCGCCAGCGGTTCGACCCAGCGCACCTGCACCTCAGAGGTTTCGTCAAACAGCAACTGCGCTCTCGCCTGCAATTCCAGCCCCCGCTCCACGGCAGCCGCCATCGCGGCGTTGCGTTCCTCCAGCGGCAGCAGACCCGCAAGCAGCGTCTCCAGGGCGGCACGCAAGGGCGCGATCGCGTCGTCGACCCGTCGGTCCCGCCGGAACTGCGCCAGGGTGGTGCGCTGGTCGAGCCGCGCAAAACACACCTCCAGCGGCGCACAACAGGCCTCCATGTGCTCGGCGGCCTGCCGCACGGCATCGACATCTCCCAGCGCGAGCGCCTCCGCAGCCAGGTCTCGGGCGAAATCGCGCAGCTGCCGCGTTGAGAGGCGCTGCCCGAAAAACTGGGCCGCCAATGCCGGCAATTGATGGGCCTCGTCGATCACCACCGCATCGACCCCGCTGAGCAGCTGCCCGAACCCCTCCTGTTTCAACAGGTAATCCGCAAACAGCAGGTGATGATTGACGATCACCAGCTCCGCCGCCTGGGCCTTGCGGCGGGCCCGGACCACGAAACACTGATCGAAATCCTCGCAGCGGCTGCCGAGGCAGTTGTCCGCCGTCGAGGTCACCTGTCGCATCAGCGCTGCCTCGTCCGCCAGGGCACCCAATTCAGCAACGTCCCCCTCGGTGGTCCGCCCCGCCCAATGGCGCACCGTTTCCAGGGCCGGCCCCAGCTGCCGATCGACCATGCCGCTGCGGGCACGTTCGAGGCGATGCAGACAAAGGTAGTTCGCGCGCCCTTTCAACAAGGCAGTCCGCACTGGTGTACCCAAGGCCTCCAGCAGCCGGGGGAGATCGCGACGAAACAGCTGCTCCTGAAGATTCTTGGTGCCGGTGGAAACGAGCGCGCGCTGCCCCGACGCCAGCACCGGCGCGAGGTAGGCATAGGTCTTGCCGGTTCCGGTACCCGCCTCCACCACCACCGTGCGGGATTCCTGCAGGGCCGCCTCGACCACCTCCGCCATGGCGATCTGGGCGGCCCGTGGCGCAAATCCGGGCAATCTGGCCGCCAGTACGCCGTCGGCGCCCAGCCAGCGGGCCGCCTCGCTCACTCTGGCGGCAGACCGGCGCGCAGCTCTTCGACCCGTGCCTCGGCCTGCAGCCCGCCAGTCGCATCACCCCGCCCGTTGCGGGCAGCCGCAATCACACGCCAGTTCTGCATCTGCACATGCGGATTCCCCCGCGAAAGGCTGTTGGAACGCTGTGCCATGGCCTCAGCCTGCTCAAAATTCCCATGATCCAGATGGTGCTCCGCCAGCCGCGCCCAGACGAAGGCATTGCGCGGCTCGATGCGTACGGCGCGCTCAAGATTGGCAGCGGCTTCGTCGAGGCGCCCGGCCGCACGACTGACATCCGCCTGCTCCATCAGTCCGCGCACCGCAGGCCCACTGACCTCGGCTGCGGTCTTCGGCCATTCCGGGGTCTGGGGCAACCCGTACGGGGGCAGCGCGGTCGGCGCCTGTGCCTCACCCGGAGGCGCGGGTACCGGCTCCGGCTCGTATGCCGGCCCCGGCGACGGGGCTTGCGGATAGGGCCAGACCGGCTCGCGAACCCCGCTGGCGGTCTGACATCCGACCACCATCAGGCTCAAGATCACCAATGCGGCACGCAACACCATGGCGCTTCCATCTACCGGGAGGGGCCCCATTGTACCGATGCCGTCCGCCAACTCCCATTACGGCCGGGCGCCGTCCTGACCTTCCGGCGTGCGCTGGAACAGGTTCATGAACCAGTCGAGCGGCGTCTCCGGCACCGCGGCATTCGCGCAGGGCGCCCAGGGCGTCGGGGGGTGGCTGACCAGATAGGGGACCGCCACCGTCGCGGCACAGCCTTCGTCGGCACGCTGACCGGTAGCGGGATCGATCAGGAAGGCCTCGACCGTCGCTGGCTGGAACGGATCGCGCGACTGCACGTTCAGCCCTTTCATCACGCCCGCCCAGATCGGTAGTGCGCCTGACGAACCTGACAGGCCGACGCTCTTGTTGTCGTCGCGCCCCACCCAGACCACCGCCACCCGATCTCCCCCGAAGCCTGCGAACCAGGCATCGCGGAAGTCATCCGTGGTGCCGGACTTGCCGGCCAGGTTGATTGCGCCCGACACCTCCCGATAGGCGCCGCGCCCGGTACCACTGCGCATGACTTGCTCCAAGGCCCAGTTGACCAGATAGACCGGCCCCTCCGGCAGCGCCTGACGCACTTTCAGAGGATAGCGAGACAGGGGTTCACCGGCTTCGGTCAGCACTTCCCGGATGGCCGACAAAGGTGCCTGGAAACCTCCGGCCGCCAGAGTGGCGTACATCTGGGCGACATCCAGCGGCGCGATATCGATCGCCCCGAGGAAGATCGAGGGCAGCACCGGCGCGTCGCCGCGATACCCGGCAGCCCGGAACGTCTTCATCACCTCACCCGCCCCGACCGCCAGACCCAGATTCACGGTCGGCAGGTTGTAGGACTGCGCCAGTGCCGCATATAGCGGCTGCGGGCCATGCAGTTGCTTGTCGTAGTTCTGCGGGCGCCATATCGGCCCATGCGCCATCTTGACCTCGACCGGCTCATCGGCCAACCAGCTGTAGAGGTTGTAGTCGGCGGGACGCGCCAACGCCGTCAGGTAGACGAAGGGTTTGGCCAGCGAGCCAATGGATCGCCGGGCATCCAACGCACGGTTGAAGCCGGGATAGCGGACCTTGCGACCGCCCACGAGGGCCAGAACCTCTCCGCCTTCCACATTGGTGACAACGCCCGCTGCCTCCAGCGTGCCATCGTCCATCCGGCGCGACCGCTCGATATCCGGAAGCCGGCGGACAATCTCCGCCTCGAGTACTTCCTGCGCCCGCGGGTTCAGCGTGGTGAAGATCCGCAGCCCCTCCCGGGTGAGGTCTTCCTCCTCGTACTGCAGGCGCAACTGGCGCTTGACCAGATCGACGAAGGCCGGGTACCGCTCGACGCCCCCATCACGCCCACCTGCGATGTCGAGCGGGCGTGCAACCGCAGCTTCGAGCGTAGCGGCATCGATAAGGCCGTCATCGGCAAATACCCGCAACACCAGATTGCGGCGGTCCAGTGCCCGCTCCGGGTTCCGCCTCGGGTTGTAGAACGACGGCCCCTTCACCAATCCGACCAGGAGCGCGATCTCATGCGGCATCAACTCGGCCAGGGGCTTGTTGAAGTAGAACTGCGCGCCCAGTCCGAAACCATTGACTGAACGCCCTCCGTCCTGCCCCAGATTCACTTCGTTGAGGTAGGCCTCAAGAATCTCGTCCTTCTCGTAGTGGGCTTCGAGCAACAGCGCCATGAAGGCTTCATTGATTTTGCGGGCCCAGGTCTGACGGTGGTCAAGGAAGAAGTTCTTGACCAGCTGCTGGGTCAAGGTCGAACCGCCCTGGACCACTCGCCCCGCCTGAAGATTGGCGATGAACGCCCGGGTGATGCCCTTGGGGCTGATGCCGAAGTGACGATAAAAGCCCCGATCCTCAACCGCCATCAAGCCCTGCGGCAGCAGGTCCGGCACCTCGTCGAGGCGAACCAGCACCCGATCCTCGCCCTGCTGGGGGTAGATGCTGCCAATCAGCATGGGGTCCAGCCGGGCCAGATTGAGCGGCGCCCCGGTATCGCCTCGGGACAGCCCGCTGAGCGTCCCGTCGGTAAACTGCACGATCATTGCCGCAGCCGTCTGGGGCCCATCCCAGAACTCGAAGGCACGCGCATGGACATCGATGCGCCCACCCGGACGTTCAACGAAGGTGCCCGGTCCCTCAAGCGAAGTCAGCGCGCGGTAGCCAAGGCGCCTCAGCTCGTGCACCAGCCCCCCCGCCTCCATGCGAGCGCCCGGGTAGAGCTCCAGCGGGGCGGCATAGACCTGTGCCGGCAGCGCCCAGCGGGCACCCGCAAAACGCGTGCGGATTTCGCCGTCCAGCCGGATCAGGTAGGCGGCGAACAGCAAGCCGCCCACGCAAATGGCGATGACCAGCAGGGAGAATGCCGCCCAGAGCAGGCGACGACGGAGCGGGGGGCGCTTTGCGCCCCGGGGACGACGGGAGGCCATAAGGCGCGAGTGTAGAGGAAGCGGCGCGGCGCCGGGCGCCCCGACGCGTACTACGAGCCTTTCTGAACGGCCTTTTCCATTGCGTCGACGGACACGTGGCGAACGTCCTGCCCCTTCACGAAATAGATCACGTGCTCGGCAATGTTCTTGGCGTGGTCACCGATCCGCTCCAACGCGCGAACGGACCATACGATGTCCATCACCCGGCGGATGGTCCGCGGGTCCTCCATCATGAAGGTGATGCACTGGCGCATGACCGCTTCGTATTCGCGGTCGATGACCTGATCTTCCCGCGCAACGGACAGGGCGGCTTCCGTATCCATGCGTGCCAGCGCATCCAGTGCGTCCCGCACCATCTGCGAGACATGCCGGGACAGGTGCTGTACTTCCAGCATGCCGTGACCGAGACGCTCCTGCTTGGAGAGATCCAGAGCCATTCGTGCGATCTTCTCGCTCTCGTCCCCGATTCTTTCCAGATCAGTGATCACCCGCGTTACCGCCAACACCAGCCGGAGGTCGCTGGCGGTCGGCTGACGCCGGGCCAGCACCCTCGAGCATTCCTCGTCGATGACCACCTCGAGCTGGTTGACCCGGGCGTCGTTCTTGATCACATGGCTCGCCAGGTCGGCATCCAGTTCCGTAAGCGACCGCGTGGCATCCACGATCTGCTGCTCCACCATGCCTCCCATGGCCAGAACGCGCTGACGGATATCCTCCAGTTCGGCGTTGAACTGGCTGGAAATGTGCTGCTTGTAGGCGGGCGTTGTCATGACAACTCTCGGTGGTTCGGTCGATACCCGGATGGGCGGATCAGAACACGCATCTTCGCCATCCATGGCGAAAGGGAACTGCCTCTCGGCAACCCCGGCCCGGGCTCCTGCCCGGGCGTTCGCATCAGATTGAGCGTTGCTCAATCCGATGCTCACCCATACCGGCCGGTGATGTAGTCTTCGGTTTGTTTCTGCTGTGGCTTGGTGAACACCTGATCGGTATTGCCATATTCCACCAGATTGCCGACATACATGAAGGCGGTGTAGTCCGAAACACGGGCAGCCTGCTGCATGTTGTGGGTCACGATGACGATGGTGTAATCGCGCTTGAGCTCGTTGATCAGCTCTTCCACCTTGAGCGTGGAGATGGGGTCAAGCGCAGAGCAGGGTTCGTCCAGCAGAATCACTTCCGGCTGGATGGCAATAGCCCGCGCGATTACCAGGCGCTGCTGCTGACCTCCGGACAACCCGAGCGCAGACTGGTCGAGCCGATCCTTCACCTCGTCCCACAAGGCGGCGCCGCGCAGGGCCCATTCGACGGTCTCGTCGAGGGTGCGCTTTTTATCGATTCCGCCGAGGCGCAGCCCATAGGCCACGTTCTCGTAGATCGACTTCGGGAACGGATTGGGCTTCTGAAACACCATCCCGACCCGGCGCCGCAGCATGGCAACGTCCACATCGCGATCAAAGATGTTCTTGTCGTGCAGGCGGATCGCACCTTCGGTGCGGCAGCCGTCGACCAGATCATTCATCCGGTTGAAACACCGTAGCAGTGTTGACTTACCGCAGCCGGAGGGGCCGATGAAGGCCGTCACCTTCTTTTCCGGAATCTTCAGATCAATCCCTTTCAGGGCGTGATTCTCACCGTAGTAGAGGTTGAGCTTGTCAACGGTCAGCGCGATGGTTTCCTCATCGAGCGAACTGAGGGTGCGGGCACGGCTCAGTGCATCCACATCGACCCCATGGGTCAGGGGGGTTTTCGGCTGCGTTCCAGTCATCGCTTCTTTGTCCAAGACTCGGGCCTCGTAGATCGTCGAGCGGGCGTCAGTTGTCCAGCGCCTTGTATCGCTCGCGCAGTCGGTTGCGAATCATCACCGCCGACAGATTGAGCACCATGATCACCATCACCAACAGGAATGAGGTGGCGTACACCAACGGTCGGGCCGCCTCCACATTGGGACTCTGGAAGCCCACATCATAGATGTGGAACCCCAGGTGCATGAACTTCCGGTCCAGGTGCAAAAACGGAAAATTGAAGTCCAGGGGCAGGTTGGGCGCCAGCTTGACGACCCCGACCAGCATCAGCGGCGCCACCTCGCCCGCCGCCCGTGCGATGGCCAGAATCAGGCCCGTCATCATCGCCGGGCTGGCCATCGGCAACACGACACGCCACAGAGTCTCCGCCTTGGTGGCACCCAGCGCCAGCGAGGCCTCCCGGACATGACGGGGAATGCGGGACAGACCCTCTTCGGTCGCCACGATCACCACCGGCAGCGTCAGAATGGCCAGCGTCAGGGAGGCCCACAGAATGCCCGGGGTCCCGAACACCGGCGCCGGCGCCGCTTCCGGATAGAACAGGCGGTCAATGTTGCCGCCCACCAGGTAAACAAAGAAGCCCAGACCGAACATGCCGTAAACGATCGAGGGCACGCCGGCAAGATTGTTCACGGCGATACGAATGGTGCGCGTCAGTACGCCTTGTCGCGCGTACTCCCGCAGATACAGTGCCGCGAGTATGCCGAACGGGGTCACGAACACGGACATCAGGATCACCATGAGCACCGTACCGAAAATGGCGGGGAAGATCCCCCCTTCGGTATTGGCTTCACGCGGCTCGGTGCTGACGAATTCCCAGAGCTTGCCGAACCAGAAGCCGATCTTCTGAAACACGTTCATCGCATTGGGGCGATGCCCATCGAGAATCTTGGCGAGCGGCACAGTCATGGTGCGCCCTCCCATGGTCCGCAGCTGCAGCTGGTCCTGCCCCAAGGCCTGATACAGGGCCGTGCGTTCCTGCGCGATCTGCGCATATTCGGCGTCCAGCGCTGCCCGGCGCTCGTCGATCCCGGCAAAAGCCGAAGGCTCCCCTTCGCGGTTTATCCCGTCCAGTGCCAGCCGGCGCTCCTGAAGTCGCAGGCGTTCCAGCTCGTAGTTCACCCGGCCGATACGGCTGTGTTCCAACGTCGCGATCTGGTCGCGCAAGGCGTTCGCCCGCTTCTGGGCAAGGTGATAGGCCGGCCAGGCGTTCTCGCCGATGTAGGTCTGCCCCTCCATGACCACACCGTCCAGGAACCCATGAAAGTTACCCCACTCCACACGCTCGAAAACAGCCGCGTCGGCCGGGTACTGCCGATCCACCAGCCAATCGGCAATCACGTAGCGGAAGTCCACACCGAGGACGTCGCGGTTGCCCACTTTCAGCAGCAAGCGATCGTAGAGGTCCTGCTCGGGATTCACCGGCAAACCTGCATTGAGCAGGCGGCCGACCGTGACTTCCTCGCCGCTGCGAATCTCGGCAAGCACCTGCTCAGCCTCACGCCCCGGCGGTTGATATCGCGCCTGCACCAGGTCCGCAGGCCAGAAATGGCTCATCCCCCTCACCATGATCAACACCAGCAGCGCCAGCGTGATGATGATGCTGCCGGTGACGGCGCCGCCGGTCAGCCACACATAGGGCTGCCCCGACTTCACATAGGCCCGAACCCCGGCAGTGTCCCGGGCAACGAGATCGGCGCTGGCGCTTTTGCTTTCGCTCATGAGTTGGGGCCTAGATGGAAGCGTACTTCTGCCGCAGACGCTGGCGTACCAGTTCCGCCAGGGTGTTGAAGGCAAAGGTGAACAGGAACAGGACCAGACCGGCGAGGAACAACAGTCGGAAGTGTGTGCTGCCCACTTCGGACTCCGGCATCTCCACAGCGATATTTGCCGACAGCGTGCGCAAGCCCTCGAACATGCTGAAATCCATGACCGCCGTGTTGCCGGTGGCCATCAATACGATCATGGTTTCGCCGACGGCGCGCCCGGTTCCAATCATGACGGCGGAAAAGATGCCGGGGCTGGCCGTCGGCAGCACGACACCGACCAAGGTCTGCCACGGCGTGGCACCCAGGGCCAGCGAGCCCAGCGACAGCTGCTTCGGCACGCTGAAAATCGCGTCTTCGGCGATGGAGTAGATGGTCGGGATCACCGCCACCCCCATCGCGATGCCCACCACCATCGCATTGCGCTGGTCATAGCCAATGCCGAACTCCTGATCCATCCAGGCCTGCATATTGCCGGCGAACAGCATGGCTTCCAACGGCTTCGCCACCAGGAAACAGCTCCATACCAGCACCACGACCACGGGAATCAGCAAGGCGGATTCCCAGCCAGCTGGCACCCGCTGCCGCAGGGCTCGCGGCACCATCAACCACACGTAGCCGAACAGTGGAATCGACAACGGCAGCAGCAACAGCGTGAGAAACACGCCGGGCAGGTTTGATTCCACGAAAGGCGCCAGCCAGAGGCCCGCAAGAAACCCGAGAATGACCGTCGGCAAGGCCTCCATCAGCTCGATGGTGGGCTTGACCATCTGCCGCATCTCGGACGACATGAAATTGGCGGTGTAGATGGCGCCGAAGATTGCCATTGGAATGGCAAACAACATGGCGTAGAACGCGGCCTTGAGGGTGCCGAATCCCAGCGGCGTCAGGCTGAACTTCGGCTCAAAGTCGCTGCTCGCCGCGGACGACTGCCACAACCAACGTGGCTCGTCGTAGCCCTCGTACCAGACCTTGCCCCACAGGGCGCTGAGCGACACCTCGGGGTGTTCGTTGTGCACCTCGAACCCGGCGAAGCCACCGGCATCGTCCAGCGCCATCAGATAGTTGGCACGCGGATTGAAAACCAGCTGGCGGATCGGACGTTCCATCAGCTTGCCTGACCACACCACGTCCCCTGCCGTCCCGTGCACCAGCACGGCTTCACCGTTGTCGCCACCCACCGCGACTGTGCGGCGGCGCATCTCCGGCCCGAGAGTGGTGATCTGGTCTCCACCGAAGACGGCGATATCGCGAACGTGGGCGAGGTAATAGCGGCCATCCTCCCGACGCGCCGGGAACCACTGGCTGACCTTGCCGTCGGCGTGCGCGGTCATCACCGAGATACCGCCGGAGAGATGGCGCATGTCCCGAAGGGCAGACCGGGTCTGCACGGTATCGATCAGCTCCGGCACCTCACCACGCAGTTGATACAGGGCAATACGCCCACTATCGCTCTCCGCCACATACAGCCAACCGATCAGCGGATCGACCAGCACCCGATCCACGGGGAACGGGGCTTCGAGCGTGACGAGCGGCTCCGGGGTGAGCGCGCCATCGCCGAACAGCGAGGCTGCCTGGCGATAGCGTCGCAGCTGCACCGTGGACTGCCCGCTGGCCGCCGCCATCATCAGCTGGCCGCGCTCCTGACGAACCGACAACGCACCCGCCGCACCTTCCGTGAAGGCCAACGGCGTGTCGCCCTGCGGAAACTCGACACTCGGACTGATCACCCGTCGCTGTTGAGCGTCGAAACGCACGTCATAACGCTGCTTCAACAGCAGTACGCGACCATCGGCCGCCTGCACCGCCAGCAGACTCTCCTCCCGCGAAACATCCGAAACCGCGGCGATACGCTGCCCGTCGAGCGGCAATGCCTGCGCTGCCAGCGGCGCGCCATCCGCGAGCCCGAAAAACTGCGCCTGACCGTCAGCAGTCAGACGGAAACCCACCTCTGCCTGCTCCTCGGCAGCGAGATAGACCGTCTCCTCGCTGCCGGACAAGGTGACTGGCGGCCGGGGGTCCACGCTCGCGCCACCGAACAGCGGCAACACCTCGGACACCAGGTAGAAAAAGATCAGCATCAGCGCGCCGATGACACCAAGCCCGCCGCCCCAGACCACCCAGCGAGCCGCACTGTCACGCAGGTAACGGCTGCGCATCCGCGCCGACCGTCCGCCCACGATGGAGCGGTCCGATTCGGATGCCGTGGGGGAAGCGGCGGGCTCGGCTGCATTCATGTCGCGGTTTCCGTCAACGTACGAAATCAGAAGTTGAACTGCGCCCGCAGGGCCAGCTGATCCAGCTCAGCCTCGGTGCGCGCGCCCGGGGTTCCAACCTCGTAGGTACCGCGGGTGACATTCAGCATGAAACGCAGCTGCGGGTTGAGGTAGTAGTTGGCGCCCACCGTCATTGCCACGGCCTCGGGTGCATCAGCCCGGTCATCGTTCTCGATGGTGTCATAGCGCGCGGTCAGCTCCAGCACCGGCCGATCCACCGGCTTGATCGCGGCGAAGAAACCGCGGTCCGCCTTGTAGGCCTTGCGCAGCTGACCGAAGTTATAGGCAATCTGGACATACCGAGCGCCGACATCCTGATCCGAGCCGGTGCTGCCCTGCCCCAGCCGTTGCCAGGTCTGCTCGGCCTGCAGGAAGAAACTGCCGATGGCCGCCGCCAGCTCCAATCCCACCGTGCTGGCGGAATCACCCGCGATCACGGTCCCGATCAGCCCGCTCTGCAGCGGGTCGGACGACACGTTGGAACGGCGCCCCGCGAAGCCCACCCGGGTGGTCAGTCCAACACTGGCCGGATCGCTCGACGTGTTCTCCAGGCTGTACCAGCCCCCGAAATGAACGGTTCCACGACCTTCCACCAACGGTGTGGCGTAGGTCCCACGGGAGGAGAAACCCACCCCTTCATTGCGCTGACTATCATCGTTACGCAGTGTGAAGGCGGAAGCCCCAAGAGTGTAACGACCGTCCTTGCGACCGATCAGATAGCCCACGCCCTGCTGAAACTGGCGTCCACTGAACACGCCACTGGCGGAGCTGAACGGGCGCTCCATCATCAGGATCTCGTTCGATGAGGTGAGCTCTTCCATGCTCCGGAAGGGCTTGAACTGCCCCAATGTCAGGAAGCCAGGCCCGATGTCACGACCGATCCAGAGTTCGCGCTCGTCAACGCCTTCGCCAGCGAACTCCTCCTCGAACTTGAACGACCATCCGTAGGCCTTGCCGGTCAAAGTCACACGGGCACGACGGAACTCGGTGCCACTCGACTGCCCGGAGGCCCGGGGAACCGTGACCCCATCCACTTCGGGATCGGAGAACAGGTACGCGTCATAGTGAATCCGCGCGCCCAGCTGAAAGGCGAAACGGCCATCGTCGGATGTCACCCCGATGCCGCCCTTGGTGGTAACCGTCTGCGCCCCCACGGCCGCCGGAACGACAATCGCCGCCAACGCCAGACCCCGCGACAAAACGTGCTTCATATTGATCCCACTCCAGAATTCAGATGACATCCACCCCGGTGCCGTTGGCACCGGGGTGAACCTCGATAGCCGTGTTTGAACTTATTCGATGCCGAGTTCAGTGCGGAAGCGAGCGGCCACCTCGGCCGGGAGCGGAATGTACCCGTCCTTGGCGACCACCATCTGACCTTCATGGGAGAGCACCATGCGGAAGAACTCACGCTCCATCGGCGGCAGCGGCTGGTTCGGGGCACGGTTGACGTAAACGTAGAGCAGTCGCGACAGCGGGTAGCTGCCGTCGATGGCGTGCGCCGGATCCGCCGCAACAAACTCACCACCGTGCTCGGCCGCCAGCGGCACCGCACGGACGCCCGAGGTGACGTAGCCGATGCCGGAGTAACCGATCGCATTGAGGCCGGTCGACACCGACTGCACCACGGACGCCGAACCGGGCTGCTCGTTCACATTGGCCTTGAAGTCACCCTTGCACAGGGCAGTTTCCTTGAAGTACCCGTAGGTACCGGACACCGAATTCCGGCCGTAGAGCTGAATCGGCCGACTGGTCCAGTCACCGTCAAGCCCGAGGTCACCCCACCGTTCGAGGTCCTTGTCGCCACCGCAGCTGCGCGTGGCCGAGAAAATCGCGTCCACCTGCGGAATGCTCAGACCCTTGATCGGGTTGTCCTTGTTGACGAAGACCGCCAGCGCGTCGATTGCCACGCCCACAGGGGTCGGCTTGTAGCCGAACTTCTGCTCGAACGCCTGGATCTCCTGCTCCTTCATCATGCGCGACATCGGCCCGACGTTGGCGGTCCCCTCTGTCAGTGCCGGCGGCGCCGTCGAAGAGCCCGCCCCTTGAATCTGGATGTTGACGTTGGGATAGAAGCGCTTGAACTCTTCTGCCCACAGCGTCATCTGGTTGTTGAGCGTGTCGGACCCGACGCTCGACAGCGAGCCGGAGATACCGGAAACCGGCTCATATTTCGGCAGGTTGGGATCGACGCGAGCATCGTCCTGACTGGCGGAAGCCGCCGGCGCGGACGGCTGGGACGTCGCAGCCGCAGGCGTGGAAGCCGGCTGGGGGGTAGCGACCGGCGTCGGCGCTTCGCCACCGCCGCAGGCGCTCAGCGCCAGCACCGGAGCCAGCGACAGAGCCATCAAAAAGGCGCGGGAAATCATCGAACTGTCCTCAATAAAGGTGGGGCGCAGCACATGGTGCGTGCTACGCCTGGTGAGAATATGACAGCGAGATGACAGTTTTGTGACGGCGCCGACCGCGAGTGGCCGGCGCCGACATGATCAGGCCCAGATCACCGCCTGCCGCTGACCCGCCCAGGCCTCAAAGCGGGGGCCGTAGGTCGCCTCGACCGCCGCACGCTTGATCTTCAGTGTCGGCGTGACCATGCCGTTGTCGACCGTCCACTGGTCGCGCACCACCACCAGGAAATCCAGCTGCTCATGGGGATCCAGCTGGGCATTCACCGCCTCCATGTGATCGGTAAAGGACTGGGAAAGGCGCTCACGGAGATTCACATCCGTCGTGACCGCCTTCATCACGTCCTCGGGCAGCATGATCAAGGCGAAGGGCTGGGGGAAACTGCTGCCGGTAACACAACACGCCTCAACCTGAGGGTGCGATGCGAGCCGGTTCTCGATCGGGTTCGGCGATACGTACTTGCCTTTAGATGTCTTGAACTGCTCCTTCGCCCGTCCGGTGATTCGCAGCCGTCCGGCCTCATCGAACGCCCCGAGGTCTCCGGTCTTCAACCAACCATCCTCGGTAAAGGTTTCCCGGGTCTTCTCGGGCTCCTTGTAATAGCCCAGCATGGTGGTCGGGCTCTTCACCAGCACTTCACCATTGTCGGCGAGCTTGCACTCGACGCCGGGCCAGGGGGTCCCCACATACCCCACGCGCCCGCGCCCGGGGAAAGAACCATGAGAAAGGCCGAAATTTTCCGTCATGCCATAGACCTCGGTGATCTCAAGGCCCAGATCACGGTACCAGGACAGTAGCGGTGGCGGCATCGGCGAGGCGCCTCCGCCGGCGAAACGCACCGCATCCAGTCCAAGCCCCTTGAGGATCTTGCGTCGCACCAGCCCCCCGATCACTGGCAGCTTCAGCAGGCGCTTGAGCTTGGGCCCGGGAATCTTGGCCTCGACGCCCTGCTGAAACTTGGTCCAGAGCCGGGGCACCGAAAAGAACATGGTGGGACGCGCGCGGTGCAGGTCCGCCACAAAGGTATCGAGTGATTCGGCAAAGTAAATCTTGAATCCGATCGCGAGCGCGTTGGCCTCGACGAACACCCGCTCGGCGACGTGCGCCAGCGGCAGGTAGGACAGCACGCGATCATCGGCGCTGGCACCGAACCCCTCCCGCGTGATCTCGGGTCCCACCACGAAGGTCCGGAACGGATGCATAACGCCCTTGGGCATGCCCGTCGTGCCGGAGGTGTAAATGACCGTGGCGAGATCATCAAGCCCTCGTTGCGCCACCGGCTCGAGCGGCGCATTGGCCTTCACCAACGCATCCCAGGTCGGATAGTCATTCTCCGGCGACAGCGGGTAGCTGATGCACTGCACACCGTCGGGGATGCCAGGCTTCATCTGCGGCCACTCGTCCAGCTTGCCAACGAAGCAGGCCTTGGCTTGCGAATGCTCGAGAATCTGCCGTACCGAATCGGCGGTCAACGTCGGGTAGATCGGCACACTGACGTAGCCCGCCATCCAGATGGCGTAGTCGCTCATCAGCCAATGAGCACAGTTCTTCGACAGGATGGCGACGCAGCTGCCCGGCGCCCATCCATGTGACTGCAGATAGGCCGCGATGCGCCGGGATTCGTCGTACACCTGCGCGAAGGTGTACTCACGGACCACGTCGCCCCCCATCGGCTGAACGAAATGAACCTCATCGGGCCGGCTGGCGTTCCATTGGGCAAGACGCGCCAGAGGCAGCATGTCCGGGGTGAACTGCATCGCAAACTCTCCTTTGTAATACTGATTACCAACTTAAGTCAGATTGGCAACATTGTGCCTGATACGCCATCAAGTTACCTTCTATATCATCGAATTGTGTCGAAGACTAACCGGTAACATTCATGACTCAGCAGGCTGCTCACCCCTTTCTGAACGACGACCATGAAGCGCTCCGGGACCAGGCCCGGCGTTTCGTGGCGCAGCACTGTCTTCCCAACATTGACCGCTGGGAGCGGGAGGGTCAACTGCCGCGCGCCTTGCACCGCCAGGCGGCGGAGGCCGGCTTGCTACAGATCGGCTTTCCCGAGGACTGCGGCGGCATCCCGGTCCCGGACCTGTTCTTCATGATGGTGCTGACCGAGGAACTGGCGCGGGCAGGCAGCGGCGGCCTCATTGCCTCACTGATGAGCCACGGCATCGCGACGCCACCGGTCTGCTCAGTTGGCACCGCAGAGCAGAAGGCGCGATTCGCCCAGCCCGTGCTGGCCGGCGACAAGGTGGCCGCGCTGGCCATTACCGAGCCCAGCGGCGGCTCCGATGTCGCCAACCTGAGAACCCGGGCGACACGGGACGGCGATCACTATGTGGTGAACGGCACCAAGGCCTTCATCACCTCCGGCCTGCGTGCCGATTTCATCACCACCGCGGTGCGCACGGGGGACGCCGGGATGGGGGGCGTTTCGCTACTGGTGATCGAGGGCGATGCGCCGGGCCTGACCCGCACGCCGATGGAAAAGATGGGCTGGCACGCCTCGGACACCGCCACACTGTACTTCGAGGACTGCCGCGTGCCGGCCAGTCATCGACTGGGCCCCGAGAATGCGGGGTTCATGGCGATCATGCTCAACTTCAACCACGAGCGCATCATGCTGGCCACCCAGGCTTGGGCCTTTGCCCAAGTCTGCTTCGACGAGAGTCTGGCATATGCGCGTGAACGGCAGACTTTCGGCAAACCGCTGATTCGCAACCAGGTCATTCGGCACAAGCTGGCCGACATGAAAATGCGTATCGACGCCGTCAAGGCACATCTCGACATACTGGCCTGGCGCGTCTCGCAGAAGCAGATGCCGATTGCCGAAGTCTGCCTACTCAAGAACCACGCCACCATCACCCTGGAATGGGTAGCCAATGAAGCCATGCAGATTTTCGGCGGCGCCGGCTACCTGCGAGGCAACCCGGTGGAACGCATCTATCGCGAGACCAAGGTGCTGACTATCGGCGGTGGCTCACAGGAAATCATGAAAGATCTGACAGCCCGGCAATCCGGCTGGTGACAGCCACCCCACCCCCTCTCGCGGAGTATCACGGGTTACGCGTAAGATGACGAGTTAAACGCGCATCCGCGCGTCCTACGTCAACTCTGGGGTGTCGAACCGATGAAAAAGGGATTGGGGCCACTGGCCGCTGCACTGGTCGTTATGGGGTTGTCGGGGGCCGCGGCCGCCTACCAACCAGGATGGTATTTTTCCGCAAGCGGCGCCTCCTCAAGCATCGACGATGCTGACGGACGGCTGCTGACCAGTCTGACCAGCTCGTCAGACACCACCACCACCGAACCCTGCCTGCTGTCCGACATCCTGGGCGACACCCCGCTGCTCGGCGGCCTGGTCGGCGGGCTGGATGCGTTGCTGGGCACCACCGGCGTCAGCAATGGCTGCCTGTTGACCCTGCTGGGGCCCGGTACCACCACTGGCGGCAGCAGTGACAGCTCCCAGCTGAACAATGTCCCCCTGCAGGTTCGCTTCGACGGAGGCTTCGCCGTTGGCGCCAGCGTCGGCTATCTGTTCGAAGGCGGCTTCCGCCCCGAGCTGAGCCTGAACTTCTCCGAAAACGACATCACCGGCGCCCGCGCCTTCCCCGCATCGGGCCCGATCGCCACTGCCGAGAGTGGCAAGCTGCGAGCCACCAGGATCGGCGCCAACCTGTGGTATGACCTCGACTTCGGCGGCTCGATCATGCCGTACTTCGGCGTGGGCCTGGGTTTCCAGGACGCCGATATCGAGTTCGATGGCATCGACGACAGCGACAGTGGCACCTTCTATCAGGCCGGCGCTGGCGTTTCCGCCTGGCTGTCGCGGCGTACCGCGCTGTTCCTCGACTACCGGTACATCGTGTCGGATGACGTTGCCCACAGCTCGTCCTCCACCGCCACCAACGGCGGCACCACCATCACCACCAACGTCACCCAGGACTTCGAACATCGCGTCCAGCAGGTCACCGCCGGACTGCGTTTCACCTTCAGTGATGCGCCCATGACCGACACGGATGGCGACGGCGTAGCAGACCGCTATGACCGTTGCCCCAATACGCCGAAGAATGTGCAAGTGGACAGCACCGGCTGCCCGCTGGACAGTGACGGCGATGGCGTGCCGGACTATCAGGACCAGTGCCCGAACACGCCGCCGGGCACCCCGGTGGAGCCCAACGGCTGCCCGGTGGACAGTGACGGGGACGGCGTACCGGACGCCCTCGACAAATGCCCCAACACGCCGCGCGGCGTGGAAGTGGACGCCAGCGGCTGCCCGCTCGACAGCGACGGCGATGGCGTGCCCGATGCCCGCGACCAGTGCCCCGGCACCCCTCCCGGTGTCGAAGTGGACGCCAACGGCTGCCCCGCCACCGATGCCGACGGCGATGGCATTCCCGATTTCCGTGACCTTTGCCCCAACAGCCCTCCCGGCATCCCGGTCGGCGATGATGGCTGCCCGCTGGACAGCGATGGCGACGGCATCCCCGACTACCTCGACGAGTGCCCGAACAGCCCGGCCGGTGCCCAGGTGCTGCCCAACGGCTGCGCGCTCAAGGGCGATTGCCGTCGCCCGCGTCCCGGCGAGCAGGTGGATGCCAAGGGCTGTGCAGTGGACAGCAGCTTCATCCTCCGTGGCGTCAAGTTCGAGTTCGACTCGGCACGCCTGACGGCAGAAGCCAAGGCCATTCTGGATCGGGTTTCCCAGACGCTGACGGCGTATCCGGACATTGACGTCGAGCTCGAAGGCCACACCGACAACATCGGTACCGCGGCCTACAACCTCGGCCTGTCCGAGCGTCGTGCGATTGCCGTCAAGGAATACCTCATCGGCCGTGGCGTCGCTGCCGACCGCATGATTCCGGTCGGTTACGGGGTTACCCAGCCGGTGGCGGACAATGCCACCGAGGAAGGCCGTGAAGAGAACCGCCGCGTGGAACTGACGGTCCGCGACTGATTCCGTCCCAGCAAAAACCCCGCCGGCTGCAACAGCCGGCGGGGTTTTTTTTGACCCGGGAAACGTGATGGAAACGATCAGGCGTCCGGCGTCACCGACAGCAGCAACTGCTTGTTCCGCACCTGCGTCCCGGACGCCACGCTGACAGCCTCGACCACACCGGACACCGGCAGCTGCAGCTGGAACTCCATCTTCATGGCTTCGAGCACCGCCAGCGTCTGCCCCTTCTCGACGCGATCACCGGGCGCGACATGCACCGCCACCACCTTGCCATCTGAGTGCGCCAGCAGGCGCCCATCCGAACCGGCCGGCGGCCCTTCGGCCGGTGCCAAGGTGCGGTCGGTCCACACCCAGGTCCGTCCCGCGTGCTCCACCCAGAGGGCGTCACCCTCGCGCTGCTGTTTGATGCGCGCTGTCACGCCATCGCGCTGACACCGGAAACCCCCCGGCTCGCGCACCACCCCGGTGAGCACCAGGGTTTCCGCATCGCCGCGGATTTCGCAGCGATCACCGTGTACCGCCAGGTCGAGCGTCCAGTCCCGCTCGCGGCAGCGCAAGGCAAACCGCACCGGGGTCGCGTGCGAGCTGTGCCAACCCAGCATGTCGGATGCCAACCCATGTTCGCCCGCCAGACCTGCGGCATCATCCAGATAGAAACCGAGCGCCGCCAGTCCGGCATCGAGCAGGGTCGGCACCACGTCGGCCGCTCGGGTGGCGAAATGCTCGGCCAGGAATGCCGTGGTGCACCCTCCTGCGGCAAATTGCGGATGCGCGATGATCTCCGCCAGGTAGTCCTTGTTGCTGATCACGCCCATCAGCGTGGTTTCCGCCAGCGCGCCCAGCAGGCGTGTCCGTGCGGTCTCGCGGTCCTCGCCCCAGGCAATGAGCTTGGCTTGCATGGAGTCGTAGTACGGACTGATGGTCATGCCGGTTTCGAGATAGCTGTCCACCCGTACCCCCTGCCCGGTCGGCGCCCGCCACTGCAATACCGTCCCGGTCTGGGGAAGATCATCGGCGAGCGGGTCCTCCGCACACAGACGGACTTCGATGGCGTGGCCGTTCCGGCGGGCATCCACTTCGGCCTGTGTCATCGGCAGCGGCTCACCCTGGGCGACGCGCAGTTGCCAGGCCACCAGGTCCACCCCATACACACACTCGGTCACCGGGTGTTCGACTTGCAGCCGCGTGTTCATCTCGAGGAAGTAGAAGGCACCATCGGCTGCCAGCATGAATTCGACCGTCCCCGCGCCCACATAATCCACGGCTTGCGCGGCAGCGACCGCAGCCGCCCCCATGCGCGCACGCAGGTCCTCATCCACTGCCGGGCTCGGCGCCTCTTCCACCACCTTCTGATTGCGCCGCTGCACCGAGCAGTCGCGCTCCCCGAGATGCACGACGTTACCGTGACGGTCGCCAAAAATCTGGATCTCCACGTGCCGGGCATTGAGCACCGCCTTCTCGATCAGCAACTGCCCTGATCCGAAGGCGCTCTCCGCCTCACTGCGCGCCGAGCGAATGGCCGCCTCAAGATCGGCGGCCTCCCGCACCAGTCGCATGCCACGGCCACCCCCGCCGGCGGCGGCCTTCACCATCACCGGCAGTCCGACCCGCTGCGCTTCCGCCATCAGGGTTTCGTCGCGCTGGTCATCGCCCTGATAGCCGGGCACGCAGGGGACGCCCGCCTCGATCATCCGGCGCTTGGATTCACTCTTGTTGCCCATGGCCTCGATGGAGGCTGGATCGGGCCCGATGAACACCAGGCCGGCATCCTGCACGGCCCGACAGAAATCGGCGCGCTCGGACAGGAACCCGTATCCCGGGTGAATCGCCTCGGCACCGCTCGCCCTGGCGGCGTCGAGCAGGCGCTCAATCACCAGATAAGACGCCTTGGCCGGCGACGCCCCGATGTGAACCGCCTGATCAGCCTCTCTGACATGCAGCGCCTCACGATCGGCATCAGCGTAGACGGCGACGGTTCGATAGCCCGCCTGCCGCGCACCCCGCAGAACTCGCACGGCGATCTCGCCGCGGTTGGCAACCAACACCTTGGTAAAACGTTGAGCAGTCTTCATCACGTATGGCTATTGCGTTTTTTTTGATGCAACCGAGGGAACGTCATGCCCCTCGTCGAATGAGGTGGCCCAGGCGGGCGCGCGTTTCTGCATGAAGGCGGCGATGCCCTCGGGGGCCTCCTGGCCACGGACGCAGCGGGCGAATCGCGCCGCGGCATCATCGAGAACGGCGTCCATCGACTGCTGCCCCACCGACAGCACGATCGCCTTGGTCATGGCATTGGCACCGGGCGCACACCGCCCGACCGCGGCGAGCACCGCCGACAGCCGCGTCCGCAGGTCGGCTTCATCTTCGAAGCACTCGTGAACAACCCCGAGCCGCAGCGCCTCCCTGCCATCGAACTGCATGCCGGTCAGCGCGAGGCGTCGCGCCTGGGTAAGGCCGATGCGGGTGACCACGAAGGGCGCGATCTGCGCGGGCGGCAGCCCGCGGGTCGTCTCGGGCATTCCGAACCGGGCCTCGCGATGCGACAGGGCAATGTCGGAAACGCAGGCCAGACCGAAACCGCCCCCCAGCACAGCCCCTTCACAGATCGTGATCAGCACCTGCGGCAGGGCTTCGGCCTGCCGCAGAAGGCGCCCGAAGGCGCGGTTGATCGTGACCACCGGGTCCGTCTCATCAGCGCTCGCGGCAGGCCTGCCGCCCGTCATCAAGCCCTTGAGGTCGGCACCGGCACAGAAGTGGCCTTCCGCGCCCCGCATCACCACCACCCGGAGATCCGCGCGCGACCGGCACTCCTCGAACACCGCCGCCAGTTCCTCGAGGGTCTCCGCGCGCATGGCATTGCGGGCCTCGGGACGGTTGAGTGTCAGGTAGCGAACGCCGCCGACATCCCGCACGACGATATCGGCGTAGGCAGGCACGGCCATCTCAGAGACGCGCCACGCCGAAGCTGTTCGGGCGAACCTCACGGGCCTGCGCCTCGCGACACACCGACAGGGTCAGGCCCAGTACCCTGCGTGTGTCGCGCGGGTCGATCAGTCCATCGTCAAACAGGCGTGCGGTAGCGGCGAAGGCGTGCGATTCGCGGTCAAACTGCCCGACGATGTTGCCTCGGATGGTTGCCAGCATCTGCTCATCGGCATCGGACATCTGCTTGCCCTGGGAGGCCCACTTCTGCCGGGTGATGATTTCCATCACGCCCGCCGCCTGTTCACCGCCCATCACCGAGGTTCTGGAATTCGGCCAGGCGAAGATGAAATGGGGGCCGAACCCCCGCCCGCACATGCCGTAGTTACCGGCACCGAACGAGCCGCCCATGACGATGGTGATCTGCGGCACGGTGGCATTGGCCACCGCCTGGATCATTTTCGACCCGTGCTTGACGATGCCGCCCTGTTCACTTTCGGTGCCGACCATGTAGCCGGTGGTGTTCATCAGGTAGACGATGGGTACCTGGGCCTGGCAGCAGAGCTGAATGAACTGCCCCGCCTTGGTGGCGCCCTTGGTGGTGATGGGACCGTTGTTGGAAATGATGCCGATCTGATGGCCCTGCAGTACCGCGCGCCCACAGATGGTCTGCTGGTCGTACTCGCTCTTGAACTCGAGGAAGGCCGAGTCATCGACGACTCGGGCGATGACCTCGCGGCAGTCGAACGGCTTGCGGTAGTCCGGCGGCACCACGCCGCAAAGCTCGTCGATGTCGTAGCGCGGCGCACGGACTTCGCGCAGACCCAGCACCGGCCGCTGGGCGTTCCAATCGATGTTGCGCACGATATCGCGCGCGATGCGGATGCCGTCCGCATCATTTTCAGCAACGAATTCGCAGGTGCCGGCCACCGAGGCGTGCATGTCGGCACCGCCGAGATCCTCGTCGTCGGCAATCTCCCCGGTTGCCGCCTTCAACAACGGCGGCCCGGCCAGAAACACCTTGGCCCGCTTGCGGATCATCACCACGTAGTCGGACAGGCCGGGCATGTAAGCCCCGCCAGCCGTGCTGGAGCCATGAACGATGGTGATCTGGGGAATCCCCGCCGCCGACAGCCGACACTGGTTGGCAAACGTCTTGCCCCCCGGAATGAACACCTCGGCCTGATACAAGAGGTTGGCCCCACCGGACTCGATCATCGACACCACCGGCAGCTTCTGCTGCAGGGCAATCTCCTGCAGTCGCAGCGTCTTCTGCACACCCCAGGGCGTCATGGTGCCGCCCTTGATTGCCGAGTTGGAGGCGACGATCAGACAGCGGGTGCCGGCGACGTAGCCGATACCGGCAATCATGTTGCCGCCGGCCAGCGAGCCATCCTTGTCGTCATGCTGGCGATAGCCGCACAGGGTGGAGAGCTCCAGCCACGGACTCCCCCGATCGAGCATCAGGTGCACACGCTCGCGGGGGAGCAACTGCCCACGCTGATGAAAACGCGCCGCCTTGGAGCGCTCCTCGTCCTGCCCCTTCTGCTCAACCGCACGCCAGTCGGCAATGCACTGCAGCATGCCTTCTCGCTGGGCGGCGAACTGGGGACTCAAGGGGTCGATCTTGGATTCGATAACAGGCATTTCCGATCCGCTTTCCAAAAATTAATCAGCGCGCCTTTGTACCAGCGATGGCGCACACGTTCATCAACAATATCGCTTACCTGCAGCGGCGGAATCAGGCCTTCCGGCTTTTCCATTGGCTGGCGCCGAGGAAGATCAACATGATCTGCTTGCCGGCCTGCCGCTGAATCTGCGCCAGCGCCTCCTCATCTTCCGGGTCGGCATCGAGCATGAGCTCGGTTGCGCCCATCACGCATTGCACCACCAAGGCGGTCACCATCCGCAGGTCTTCCGCCGACAGACGCTTGAGCCGGGGTATGACCGCGAGGTCCGCTGCCAGCTCACTGACCCAGAGGCGGACTTCCTTGCGGATGGCCAGTCGCACCACCGAGGAGCCGCTGACCCGCTCCTTGGCAAGGAACAGGAACTGCAGCCGATGCGCCTGCACGTAGTGCAGAAACGTCTCCACGGAATTGGCGATCAGGTTCGAACTGGGCAGCGGCGCCGTGCGCGCTTCCCGCATGAGGTCGTGCAGGGTATGGAAGGCGTCGTCCACCAGCGCCAACCCGAGATCATCCATACCGCTGAAATGACGGTAAAAGGCTGCCGGCACGACACCGCCCACCTTGGCAACCTCCCGCAGCGACAGCGAGGAAAAGCTGCGCTCGCCCGCCAGCAACTGCAGGGCGGCATCCATCAGGCCACGGCGCGTGCGCTGCTTGCGCTCATCCCGGGTGATGGCATCAAAGGTGGCGTCTGGCTTTCGTCTGCGCATACCCGAGTGTAGAGCCTGACGCCTCTCATCGCCCTGCTTTGGGCTCATTCTCACCCCGCCAAACCACTTTGGTGAACGGGTGTTGACTCATTGAGTGAACACTTGTACTGTGCACACATGTTTACTGATGGAGCACGTCACATCATGGCTTCCCCCCTCGCCCTGCCCCAGCGACTGATCACCGCGCTGGCCTCGCCGCGACGCCCGGACGACTTCTTTGCCTTGTTCGATCCGCTCTGGGCACGCGAGACCTTGCGCGCCCGCATCGTGGGCGTCCATCGCGAAACCGCGGACGCCACCACCCTCACCCTGCATCCGGGCACAGGCTGGAAGGGTCACCGCGCCGGTCAGTTCCTGCGCGTCTCGGTCTCGCTCGACGGCGTCCGTCATAGCCGCTGCTACTCCATCTCGTCGGCTCCTGACGCTGAAGCGGGGCGGTTGCAGATCACGGTGAAAGCGATCGACGATGGACGTGTCTCCCGCCATCTCGCCCATCACGCCAAAACCGGCGACGTGCTCGACATCGCCACAGCGGAAGGGGACTTCTGCTGGCCGTCGACCCTGCCTGAGAAAGCCCTGTTCATCAGTGGCGGCAGCGGCATCACGCCGCTGATGAGCATGGCGCGCTGGGCCGCGGCGCAGGGGCAACTGCCACCGCTCACCTGGCTGCACTACGTGCCCGCGCAGGCAGACCTGATCCTGGCCGCACCACTGAAGGCGCTGGCGGACGCACACCCCACACTGGACCTCAAGATCATCCCCACCCGCGAAGGCGGGGCGCGCTTTTCCGAGGCCGCGCTGGCCCGTCACTGCCCGGACTGGTGGACCCGGCCCACCTGGAGCTGCGGCCCGTCACCCTTGCTGGGCGCGGTGGAACAACTCTGGGCCGACACGCCGGCAGCGGCCGCGCTGACGGTCGAGCGCTTCCGCCCGCCCGCCCTGAAGGCCGGAACCGCGACCGGAGGGCGCCTCAGCTTTGCCCATAGCGGGCGCGCCGTGGACAGCGATGGCCGGCAATCCATCCTCGAAGCCGCCGAGGCCTCAGGACTAAGCCCCGCACACGGTTGCCGCATGGGGATCTGCCACGGCTGCACCGTGAAGCTTCGCGATGGCCAGGTGCGTGACCTGCGCTCCGGGCGCTGCTTCGGCGAACCCGATGACCTCATCCAAATCTGCGTCTGCGCCCCCGCAGGCGACGTCACCCTCGACCTCTGAAGGAGACTCCCATGGCTTACGACAGCACGCCTTCCACCCCCCGCCGCTGGCCGATCGGCCTGCCGCCGCTGACCCCGGAGCAGGTTGAGGCCTTCGGCCGCGAAATGGATGCACTGCGCGAAGCGGTGATCGCCAGCCGCGGCCAGCGCGACGCGGCGTATATCCGCCGCGTGATCCGCCTCCAGCGCGGTCTGGAGCTGACCAGCCGCGGCGTCATCTACGGCGGCATCCTGTTCCCGCCCGCGTTCGTGATCGGGGCCGTCGGCCTCGGTGTGGCCAAGATCCTCGAGAACATGGAGATCGGCCACAACGTCATGCACGGCCAGTGGGACTGGATGCGGGATCCGGCGATTCACTCCAGCACCTGGCAGTGGGACACCGTATGCCCTTCAAGCCAATGGAAGAACACCCACAACGTCGAGCACCACACCTGGACCAACGTGATCGGCAAGGACCGGGACATCGGCTACGGCATCCTGCGCATGAGCGAGGCCGAGAAATGGCACCCGGTGCATCTGTTGAACCCGATCAACAACGCACTACTGGCGATCTTCTTCCAGTGGGGCGTGGGGTTGCATGACGCTGAGATGGATCAGATCGCCCGTACCGGCAGCCTGCGTGCCGAATCCCGCGGCAAGCTGCGGGAGTTGTGGCGGAAGGCGCGCAAGCAGGTGCTCAAGGACTACCTGCTGTTCCCCGCTCTGGCCGGCCCGTTCTTCCTGCCCGTGTTGCTGGCCAACATTGGCGCCAACCTGATCCGCAACCTGTGGTCGTACATGATCATCTTCTGTGGTCACTTTCCGGATGGAGTCCACCAGTTCACCGAGGCAGAGATCGAGAACGAGTCCCGCGGGGGCTGGTATCTGCGCCAGTTGCTGGGATCGGCCAACATCGAAGGCGGGCCGTTGATGCACCTGCTGAGCGGCAACCTCAGCTTCCAGATCGAACACCACCTGTTCCCGGATCTGCCGAGCAACCGCTACGCGGAACTCTCACCCAAGGTGAAGGCAGTCTGCGAACGCTACGGCCTGCCCTACAACAGCGCCTCGCTGCGGCGGCAGTTCGGCACCACCCTGGGCCGCGTGTTCCGCCTCGCATTGCCAACCCGTTCAGGGGCCGCCGTGACGGCCTGAGCGACGTCAACCGCCGAAGGCCGCGCGAAGAACGTAGAAGAACACGATGGAGAGGATGGCCCCGGCGGGTAGCGTGATCACCCAGGACACGAAGATGGTCCGCACCACGCTGAGGTTGAGCGCGGCGATGCCCCGGGCCATCCCGACCCCCAGCACCGCGCCCACCAGCGTATGCGTGGTGGAGATCGGCAAACCGATTCCTGAGGCGGCCACCACGGTGGTGGCCGCCGCCAGGGTGGCGGCAAAGCCGCGGGAGGGCGTCAGGTCGGTGATGCGCGTGCCGACAGTTGCCATCACACGCTGCCCGAAGGTGACCAGACCGAGCACAATACCCACAGCACCGAGCATCAGTACCCACGGGGGCACCAGGGACTGCGCCGCCACCGAACCCGTGTTGACCACGCTGACGATGGCGGCTACCGGCCCCACCGCATTGGCGACATCATTCGAGCCATGGGCAAAGGCCATGGCGCAGGCCGTGACGATCATCAGCACCCCGAACACACGCTCGACATTGGCAAACTGAAAGCCCTGATCGTGCGACGGGTCCAGCTGCAGCCGGCGGATCGCGATCAATCCCAGTCCCGCAATGAGGGCCGCAGTCACCACCGACCAGCCGATGGCCCCGAATGCCCCCAGGTCGAGCCCGACGTGCTTGAGCCCCTTGGTCAGGGTCACCATGGCGGTCACCAATGCGGTGGCAAAGATGTACATCGGCACGTAGCGCAACGCCGCGCGCAAGGGGTGCTCGGTATTCAGAATCAGCGCCTGAACGCTCATGAACAACCCATAGGCCAGCACGCCGGACAGCACCGGCGAAATCACCCAGCTTGCCGCGATACTCCCGATCTTGTCCCACTGCACGGCATCCATCCCGATGCCGATGGCTGCGAATCCGACGATCGCTCCGACAATGGAATGTGTGGTCGACACCGGCCAGCCAAAGAACGACGCCACACAGAGCCATGTGCCCGCCGCCAGCAGCGAGGCAAGCATGCCGTAGACCAGGAGGTCAGGCTCGTCCGCCAGCAACGCGGTGTCGATCATCCCATTTCGGATCGTCGCGGTGACCTCTCCACCGGCCAGGTAGGCCCCCGCAAACTCGAAGATGGCAGCAATGATGATGGCCTGCCGGATGGTGACCGCGCGGGAGCCCACTGACGTCGACATGGCGTTGGCGACGTCGTTGGCCCCCACACCCCACGCCATGAAAAGGCCGAACACGCAGGCCAGCGCGATATACGCCGTTGCAATATCCATGTGCTTCAGCGTCCGCCCGACACCATCACCTGCAGCCGTGCCCCCACCCGCTGGGCACGATCTGCGAGGTCACCGATCCAATCGATGATCTGATAGAAGAATATGACGTCCACCGGCGGCAAGTCCCGTTCCAGCGTCAGCAGCTGCTCTCGCAGCTTGACCTGCAGACGGTCGGTCTCATGTTCTATGCGGTCCAGCTCGCTGAGCAGCTCGCCCACCAGCGCCGTCTCCCGACCGCGGAAGCCGGTGTCCAACAGGGCGTCCAGCTCGCGAATCGCCCGATGCGCTTGGTGACAGGCGTCGATGGTGCGCTGAACGTAGGCACGGAAGTCGGCTTCCAGCGCCGCCGGCACCTCCATGCGCCGCCCGAGCATCAGCCCGGCAATGTCCTTGGCCTTGTTGGCCACCTTGTCCTGCATCAGCAGCATGTCGAGGAGGTCACGGCGGTCCACCGCCATGAACAGGTGGCTTGGCAGTTGCCGTCGCAACGCCTTCTTCAGTCGATCCGCTTCATGTTCGCCGTCGGCGATGGCCTCCCGCAGCGTCGCGGCGGATACCCAATCCCGCGCGATGACCGCTTCGACGAAGCGCGGAAGGTGGTCGACACAGGCCATGACGCTGGCCATATGGTGTTTGAGCGGCTGGAACGGGGAGCCGCCCAGCATTTCCGCGATTGTGCTTTTCAGTGCCATCTGCGAAGTGTAATAAAACCTTCACATGGCCGGTGCCTCGATGTGCGAGATCAGAGCGGAAAGCGGGCGCCGCGGGCGAGATGGCGGTAGCGCCAGTCTCGCAGCGCGCCCTGGCACTGGGCTTCGATGCGCGATTCCTCCCCGGGCTTGTGATGGGTCAGCAGCAACTCGGGCCGGTGCCGCAGCCCTCTGAGCGCCCGCCCGAGACGGGCCGGCGTGAAATGACGGGACACCTCACCCAGTGCCTCCTCCTCATCAGAAAAGGCGATCTCGATCATCAATCGGTCCAGTCGCGGCAGGGCGTTCAGCCCCTCCCAGAGCGCCGGCGCGTCTGAAGTATCCCCGGTAAACACCAGAACCCCGTGCGGTCCTTCGACCGCATACCCCATTGCCGGCACCGTGTGAAACGCCGGAACGCCCATGAGGCGCACCCCGGAGCCGACCTCGGTCCAGACGCCGGGGTCAATCGGCGCCCAGCGCAGCAAGGGCTTGTCCTCGGTGGGCAAGGCGGCGAAATCGGGCCAGAGTTGCCAGTTGAACAGATGCCGCCGCAGGGTCTCGACCACTTCCGGGCGCGCATGCACGGTCAGGGGGCCCTCGATCTCATCCAGCAGATTGTCGGCCAGAAAGGCCAAGCCGCAGACATGGTCGAGGTGCGCATGGGTCAGGAAGACCTGCCGCAGGCGGCGCTGGGCATCCAAGGTCAGATCGCCGACACCGGTCCCGGCATCGATCAGCACGCTGCCGCCCAACAGGAGACTGGTGGTCCTCAGCCCTGGGCCGATGCCGCCACTGCACCCCAGCACCGTCATCTGCATGGTCATCCTCCTCCTCGTCATGCTACCCCGGTGATACGCTTCACGTCATGACGCTGATCTCCGCCCTGTTTGCCGCCCTCAGCTACGGTCTGGCAACCCTGTTGCTGTGGCAGACCCCGGCCGCCGCACGCGAGCGATGGCCGGCCGCCGTGGCCCTGCTGCTGCACACCGGGGTGTTGGTGCAGCTGCTCTGGCTGCCCGCGGGTCTGTCGATCGGATGGACCGGCGCGCTGGCGCTGTTCGCCTGGCAGTCGGCACTATTGTTGTGGATGTTCTCCCTGCGTCAGCCCTTGCGCCCCTTGGGGCTGGGCCTGTATCCCCTGGCCGCGCTGCTGGTCCTGGTGGCGGCCGGCTGGCCCTCACGCGCCGTCCCGGTCGAGGGCGATGGCATGGTGCGCGCGCACATCCTGCTGTCGCTGCTGTCGGCCGGCGTCCTCACCCTGGCTGCCGTGCAGGCCGGCCTGCTGGCAGCGCAGGAGCACTGGTTGCATCGGCATCAGGCGCCCGCCCTGATGCGCCGACTGCCGCCGATCCTCACCATGGAACGCCTGCTGTTTCAACTGGTCGGCCTGGGGTTCGCCCTGTTGTCGGCGGCACTGCTGACCGGCCTGGCCTTCATCGAGGATTGGCTGGCGCAACATCTGGCCCACAAGACCGTACTGTCGGTCACTGCCTGGATGATCTTCGGCGGCCTGCTCTGGGGGCGCTGGCAATTCGGCCTGCGCGGTCGGGCGGCGACGCGCTGGACGTTGGCTGGATATGGCGTCCTGATCCTGGCCTACTTCGGCAGCAAACTGGTGCTGGAGATCGTCCTGGACGCCCGATGGAGCCTGCACTGACCCAATTGAACGATCGGCCGGATTGACGCTGGCCGCCGTCTTCCGTCACTCTCGGGACTCACGAGCCTGATCTGCCCCCGTCTTGAACGACATCCCGTTATCTGCGCTATTCGCGCTGCTCTTCCTGCTGCTGTTGTTGTCTGCCTTCTTTTCCAGCTCCGAGACGGGGCTGATGACCCTCAACCGCTATCGCCTGCGGCACCGCGCCAAGCAGGGCGAGCGTGGCGCCCGCATCGCCTGGTCACTGTTGCAGCGGCCGGATCGGCTGATCGGCATCATTCTGCTCGGCAACAACTTCATCAACGTGCTGGCGGCCTCGGTGGCCACCGTGATCGGCCTGCGCCTGTTCGGCGACGACGGCATCGCCATTGCCACCGGCGCCCTCACGCTGCTGCTGCTGATCTTCGGGGAGGTCACCCCCAAGACCATGGCGGCACTGCACCCCGAACGGATTGCCTTCCCCGCCGCCTACGTGCTGTGGCCGCTCCAGCGGCTGTTCTACCCGCTGGTCTATGCCGTCAATCTGGTCAGCAACGCGCTGTTGCGCCTGGTGGGGGTTTCGCCCGAAGACGCCGCCGAGCACAGCATCAGTTCTGAGGAGCTCCGGACCATCG
>CAKZHZ010000105.1 GCA_936928855.1 uncultured Polycyclovorans sp. | reverse complement strand
GCTCGAACACCGCCTGGTGCCACCCGATCCTCTACCGGCGCATGACGGACGCAAGGACCAAGCGCGGCACCCGCCTCGTGGTGATCGACCCCCGCCGCACCCAGACGGCGGAGGAGGCGGACCTGTTCCTGCCGCTGGCGCCGGGCTCCGACAGCGCCCTGTTCTCCGGCCTCCTCGTCCACCTCGCCGACACCGGCACCCTCGACGCGGGCTTCATCGAGCGCTCGACCTCCGGGCTCGACGCGGCGCTGGACCGGGCACGGAGCATCGCCCCGAACCTTGCCGCGGTCGCCGCCCTGACCGGGCTCGACGAGGCGCGGATCGCCGAATTCTACGCCATGTTCGCCGACACGGAGCGGGTCGTCACCGCCTTCTCCCAGGGCGCCAACCAGTCCGCGCAGGGCACGGACAAGGGCAACGCCATCATCAACTGCCACCTCGCCACGGGGCGCATCGGGCGCCCCGGCCTGGGTCCCTTCTCCCTCACCGGCCAGCCCAATGCCATGGGCGGGCGCGAAGTGGGCGGGCTGGCGAACATGCTGGCGGCGCATCTGTCGCTGGAGGATCCCCAGCATCGTGCGCTGGTGCAGGGTTTCTGGAACAGTCCCCGCATCGCCGAGCAGCCGGGGCTTCAGGCGGTATCGCTGTTCGAGGCGATCGCCGACCGCCGGGTGCGGGCGGTGTGGATCATGGCCACCAACCCGGTGGTCAGCCTGCCGGACGGGGATCGCGTGCGGAAGGCACTGTCACGGTGCGAGACGGTGGTGGTGTCCGACGTCACCGCCCGCACCGATACGGCGCCCTATGCCCATGTGCTGCTGCCGGCGCAGGCCTGGGGCGAGAAGGACGGCACGGTGACCAACTCGGAGCGCTGCATTTCCCGACAGCGCCCCTTTCTCGCCGCATCGGGCGAGGCGCGACCGGACTGGTGGGCGCTGTGCGAAGTGGCGCGGCGCTGGGGCTACGGTGCCCATTTTGCCTACACCGGCGCGCACCAGATCTTTGACGAGCACGCCCGGCTGACCGCGACCGGCAACACGCCGCCGCTTGCGGGTACCCCGGACGTGCCGCAAGTTCCCCGGCTGTTGCATCTCGGTGGACTGGCCGGGCTCGGGCAGCCGCAGTACGACGCCCTGGTGCCCGTGCGCTGGCCGGTGCTGCCGGCGGATGCGACGGCAGCGCCGGCCCGGCACGGGTATCACCCGGACGGTCGCGCGCGGCTGGTGCCGGTGGCGCCGCGAGGGCCGGCCGGGGTGCTCAGCCGACGATACCCCTTGTCACTCAACACCGGGCGGCTGCGGGATCAGTGGCACACCATGACGCGGACCGGGCTGGCACCACGGTTGCTCGCCCACACCGGTGAGCCCTTCATCGACGTGCATCCGGATGATGCCCGCGACGCCCAGGTGCGCGACGGCGAGCTGGTACGTCTGCGCAGCAGCCGAGGACGGCTGGTGGCGCGCCTCCGCAGTTCTGGGGCGATGCGGCGCGGTGAAGTGTTCGCCCCGATTCACTGGAACGCCCAGTACGCTGCCGCTGCCCGAGTCGGGGCACTGGTGGCACCGGTGGTGGATCCGCTCTCTGGTGAGCCCGAATTCAAGTACACGCCGGTGCGGCTGGAGCCGTTCCGGACCAGCTGGCAAGGCGTGGCGTTGAGCCGGCGTCCGCTCGACCCCCGCGGGCTGGACTGGTGGGTGCGGGTCCCCGGGGTCAGTTTCCAGCGTTACGAGCTGGCCGGGGTGCGGCCGCTGGAGACGCCGGGCGTGTGGGCACGCCAATGGCTGGGCGTCGACGAGGAAGCGGACTGGATCGAGTACCGCGATGACACGGCCGGTGACTACCGGGCGGTATGGTGGGTGGGTGACCACGTCGAGGCCTGCCTGTTCCTGACCCGCGGCGTCAGCCTGCCGGCGCGGGCCTGGCTGGCCAGTTGTTTCGACCGCGACCGCGAGGAGGGCGTACCGCCGATGGCGCTGCTCGCCGGTGCCGCGCCACGTGGTGAGGATGCCGGTCCGACGGTTTGCGCCTGTTACGGCGTCGGCCGCAACACCCTGGTCAAGGCCATCAGGACGCAGGGGCTGCGGGATACCGCTGCGGTCACCGCCTGTCTCAAGGCGGGAGGCAATTGCGGCTCCTGCCTGCCGGAGATCCGCAGCCTGATTGCCGAGTGCGGTGTCAGTCCGGCGACGCCATCAGCTGTGCCAGGGCCTGTGTCAGCGGCTTGAGAAAGAAGGCTTCACCCGGCATTGCATCCACCGGCAGTTCAGCGGCGCGCAGCGCCTCTGCGACCACCGGGCCGATCGCGGCCACCGTGGTGCGCTGCAGCCCCTGCCGCAGCAGTGGCAGGCATCCTTCGCGGGTGCAGAGGCGCAGCAGCCGTTGCACTTGGGCCTTGCTGGTGAAGGCGATGGCATCGACCTCGTCGTCCGCCATGCGCTGCAGCAGTTGCAGGACGGCGGCATCCTCGGCGGCATCGGCATACACATACGGCGACACCGGAACCGGCGTGGCGCCGGCGGCCTCCAGTGTCGACAGCAGGGGCAGGCTGGGCTCGCTGCCGTAGCGTTGCACTCCGACGCGGTGGCCCCGCAGGTCGAGCGTCTGCAGGTGGGCCATGACGCCGTCGCTGGTGGGGGGGGTCACCACGTGACGGGGGCGCAGCCCCAGTTCGCGCAACACCCGACCCGGTTTCGGACCGCGGGCGATGATGGACATGCGGGCCAGCGCCTCGACAAAGATCGGCTTCAGCGGCGGACTGTGCCGATCAAGGCAGGCAAGCAGCCGGCGCAGGCCCTCGCCGGTGAGCAGGATGAGGTCGTCGAAGGGGTGATCGCAGCAGTCCTGCAGCCAGGCCAGCACCGGGGCGGGGTCCGGGGCATCATGAATAGCCACCAGGGGGCAGCGCAGCACCGAGGCGCCGCGCCGCTGCAGCAGGGCGGCGAAGAGGTCCAGTTCCCGGGCCTCGGGTACCGCAATCAGGCGCCCGTTGAGCGCATCATCCACTTCGGTTCTCCAGAGATTTCCATGACGACAGCAGGGATCGTGCCTGAACGCGACATCGACGGCAGCATCACCGCAGTGGTGCTGGCGGGCGGGTTGGGCCTGCGCATGGGGGGGCGCGACAAGGGCCTGCTGCCGCTGCAGGGGCGCCCGCTGGTGGCCGGGCTCTGTGACACGCTACGGCCCCAGGTCGATCAGCTCGTGATCAACGCCAACCGCAACCAGGCCGCCTATGCTGCCCTGGGATGGCCGGTGCTGGCGGATGGTCGGCCCGGTCATCCCGGCCCGCTCGCCGGCATCGAGGCGGCGATGGCGGTGGCGCCCCCGGGCTGGCTGTTGTGTGTGCCCTGCGATGCCGCGCGCCTGCCGGCGAACCTGGTGGCGGCACTGGCGCGGGGTCTGCGCCTTGCCGGTGTCGCCGCCGCGTATGCCACCCTCGGTGCCGAGCCGCACTACCCGGTCTGTCTGCTGTCGACGGCGTTGGCGTCAGCCGTACGGGTCGCGCTCGACCGCCAACAGCGGTCGGTTCGGCAGTTGCTGGCGGCAGCAGGCGCCGTCCCGGTGGACTTCGCGCAGTCGGTGCCGCGCCCGGTGTTCAGCCTGAACGACGACGACGACTGGCGGGCGCAGGGCTGGACGCCGCCTTGATCTCCGCAGTGAGCTGCGGCCCCAGGCCATCCGACAGCCTGGCCAGATGCCGCAGGTGGCGCTTTTCCAGTTTCCGGTAGAGCTGAATCAGCGCGCGGCCCTCCGCGCTCAGACCGGCGCCCCCTCCACCGGTGCCGCCGGTGCGGCGCGAGACCAGTGTGAGACCACTGCGCCGACCCATCAGGTCCACGGCGTCCCAGGCAGCGCGATAGCTCATGCCCATGGCGATGGCAGCCTGGCGGATGGAGCCGGTGTCCTCGATGCGTTCCAGCAGTTCGATGCGGCCCGGGCCACAGAGATTCTGGCCATCGACGGTCAACCAGAGACTGGAGCCGACGCCGAGCTTGGGCTTTGCCATGCGGTATCCGGATTGGAGGTATTCCGGAGTGATACCGGCTGGCAGCGCCGGAGGCAAGCGCTCGCAACAGATGTGGGGCTTGGGCTCGGTGTATATGATCAGGTATAACGGGTCCTGTTCCTCCCGATTGCCCCGCCCGCCGTGACGCTTGCCGCTCCACCACCGCCATCGCGTGCCGCATCCCTGCGGGATCAGCAGGGACGCAGCAAGCGCAAGCTGCGCCTGTCGCTGACGGATCGCTGCAATTTCCGTTGCAGCTATTGCATGCCCGAGCACCCCACCTGGCTGCCACGGGCATCGCTGATGCGGCAGGACGAGCTGCTGCGATTGGCTGGCATTGCCGTTGCCAACGGCATCACCGACATCCGACTGACCGGCGGAGAGCCGCTGCTGCGGCGGGATCTGCTGTCTTGCGTGGTGGCGCTGCAAAGCCTGCGCGCCCAGGGCCTGCGGCGCCTGTCGATGACGACCAATGCCTACGGTCTGGCGCCGCAGGCTTCGGCGCTGCGGACCGCAGGCCTCGATGATCTCAACATCAGTCTCGATGCCGTCGACCCGGAGCGTTTCCGGGCGCTCACCCGTCGTGAACTGGCGCCGGTGCTGGAAGGGATCGACGCTGCCGTTGCCGCAGGGTTTCCGGTCAAACTCAACGCCGTGGTGCTGCGCGGCCGCAACGAGGATCAGATTCTGCCGCTCACCGCCTGGGCGCTGGCGCGGGGGCTGCCGCTGCGGTTCATCGAGTACATGCCGCTGGATGCCCCCGGTCGCTGGCAGCGGGCGGATGTGGTGAGCGAGGAGGACATCCTGCGCACCTTGCGCACGGTGTACCGCGTGAGCGCGCGACCGCGCGGACGTGATCCCGCCACCCTGTACGACATCGATGGCGAGCCGATGCTGGGCGTGATCGCCACCGTCAGCAACCCGTTCTGTCGAACCTGCGACCGTATCCGCCTGACCGCGACAGGGGAACTCTATACCTGCCTGTTCGCCGCCACCGGGACCCCGCTGGGCGCGCGTCTGCGTGCCGGAGACGACGACGACACCCTGACGCAGCTGATGCACGACGCGGTGTGGCACAAGCAGGCGGGCTACATCGCAGCCCCCGGCCCCGTCGAACGCCCCGTCCTCATGTATGGAATGGGGGGGTGAGCCCCGCCTGCGAGCACTGCTCGCAGGCGGGGCGAACGACCCGGCATGGATGCCGGGGCCGGAGTGAATTAGCGAAGTAACGGTTCGCCAGGATGGCCGGTGCTGAGTCGAGGGCTCGGCACAACAACCGCTTTTGCGAGCACAGCATTATTTTTTGAGAGCATCACCCATGAACATCCAATTTGAATGCTTCGGCATCCTGCAGCGGCTCTGCAGCGATCAGCCCATCACGCTGACGGTGCCACCGGGCAGCACCCTGGACGATGCCCTGGACCAGCTGGCCGAGCGGTTTCCCGAGGCCAGTGAGGCGCTGGAGCGGGTGGCCTGCGCGGTCGGCGACCAGATCCTGCCGCGTCGCTCGCTGCTCGAAGGCGACACCACGGTGGCGCTGCTGCCGCCGGTTGCCGGGGGCTGAGACGGATGAGCACGTTCCCGGCATCAACCCGCGCCACACGGTATCTGTTCGAGACCCCGCTTTCGCTCGATGCGTTGCTGGCCGAGGGGGCACACCCGGAAAGTGGCGGCCTCGCCCTCTTTGGCGGCACCGTGCGCAACCACCACGAGGGCAGGGCGGTCACGCGCCTGCGCTACACCGCCTACGCCCCGCTGGCGGCGCGCCTGATGGCGGAGATCGAGGCGGAAGCCATCGCCCGCTTCGGCCTGTCCCACTGCCGCGTGGTACACCGCGTCGGCCTGCTCGAGATCGGCGATGCCGCCATCTACTGCGTGACCCGTGCACCGCACCGGGCCGAGGCCTTCGCGGGTTGTCGTCATGCCGTCGATGCGGTGAAGCACCGCGTGCCGATCTGGAAGGAGGAGTTCTACGCCGACGGCAGCAGCCGCTTCGTCGAAGGCTGCTGCATTGACCCGGACCATGCGGATACGCCGCACGCGCATGACCACCCGGGCCATCATCACGCACCCGCGGGGCGGGCATCGGCATGAAGGACGTTGGCAACAAGCCCGATACCCGGCGCAGTGCGCGTGCCTCCTGTGTGCTGCACGCACCGGCGGACTGCATCGAACGTCTGCGGCAGGGCAATACGGACAAGGGCGATGCCCTGAAGACCGGCCGGGTGGCCGGCATCCTCGCCGCCAAGCGCACCGACGAGCTGATCCCGCTGTGCCACCCGTTACCCATCCACCGCGCCGACATTGACTACGAACTCGGCGATACCCAGGTGAAGGTGATCGCCACCGTCGAGACCATCGGTCCCACCGGGGTGGAAATGGAGGCGCTGGCGGCCGCCAGTCTGGCGGCACTGACGCTCTACGACATGCTCAAGCCGCATTGCCGACCCGAGGAACTGCGCATCACCGACACGCATCTGGAAGAGAAGCGTGGCGGCAAGTCGCAGTTTGGCCGGCGCCTGCGGGTGGCCGCTACGGCCAGCGTCATCGTGTTGTCGGACACGGTGGCGGCCGGGCGCAAGCCGGACACCGCCGGCCGTGCGGTGGAAGCTGCCCTGAGCGGGGCGGGATTCGAACCCGTGGCCTACCAGGTGATTCCCGACGAGCCCGAGCAGCTGCGTGCCGCCCTGGACGCGGCGATGAATGCCGGTACCGCCCTGATCATCACCGTCGGCGGCACCGGGGTGAGCCCGCGCGACCGAACGGCGGAAACCGTGACGCCCTATCTGCTGCAACCGCTGCCGGGACTGATGGAAGCGGCGCGCGCCTTCGGGCAGCGGCGCACACCGTATGCGGCGCTGTCACGCGGGGTGGCCGGTTACGCCCGTGACAACAGCCTGGTGCTCACCTGCCCCGGGTCACGTGGGGGCGCCAGCGAGACGCTGGCGGCGGTGTTGCCGGCGTTGGTGCATCTGGTCGAGGTGTGTCGGCCGGGCAAGCCGCATCCCGGTGGGTATCGCTGACGCGTCTCATGGTTGGAATCCGCGCCGGAGTGTTTGCGTTGCTGAGCCTGCTGGCATGGCCGGCCGGTGCGGGGACGATCACCGTTGCCGCCGCCGCCAGCCTGCAGCCGGTGATGGATGCCTTGCGGGATGCCTTTGCCGATACCGCGCCGGACACCACCGTTGTGGTGGTTTTCGCCTCGTCGGGAAAGTTGCAGGCCCAGATTCGCCAGCAGGCCCCCTTTGATCTGTTTCTGTCGGCGGACGTGGCGCATGCGCAGTCGCTGGCCGATGACGGTTTCGCCGCCGCGCCGCCGGTGGTGTACGCACGCGGCCGCCTGGCGCTGTGGAGTGCACGGGAGGATGCCAGTGGCCTGAGCCTGTCGGATCTCCTCGATGCGCGGTTCGACCGCATTGCCATCGCCAGTCCACGTCATGCGCCCTATGGACAGCGCGCCGAGGAGGCCCTGCGTGCCGCCGGCGTGTGGGCGGCGCTGGCGCCCCGACTGGTCTACGGCGAAAACATCGGACAGGCGGCGCAGTTCGTGGCCTCCGGAAACGCACGGGTGGGCCTGCTGGCGTTGTCGCAAGTGCAACAGCCTGCCTTGTCCCGACGCGGCGGTCATGCGGTGGTGGATGCAGATCTGCATGCACCGCTGGATCAGGCCTTCGTGGTCATCCGGCGTGCGGCGGACAATGCCGAGGTCCAGGCCTTCGCCGCCTTCCTCACCAGCGCCCGCGCGGCCGCGCTGTTCACACGCCACGGTTTCGAGGCGCCCTGATGCTGTCGCCCGCGGATTGGCAGGCGCTGTGGCTGACCCTGCGGCTGGCGGCGCTGGTGACCGTGCTGTTGCTGCTGCTGGGGACGCCCCTGGCCTGGTGGCTGGCGCGCAGCCGGTCGTTCTGGCGGCGTCCGGTGGCGGCGGTGGTGGCCCTGCCGCTGGTGTTGCCGCCCACCGTGCTGGGGTTCTATCTGCTGCTGGCGATGGGCCCGTCCGGGCCGGTGGGCCGGCTCACCGAAGGGCTGGGCCTCGGCCTGCTGCCCTTCACTTTTCCGGGACTCGTGGTGGCCTCGATGCTGTACTCGCTGCCCTTCGTGGTGCAGCCGCTGCAGGCCGCGTTCCAGTCGCTGGGGCCTCGCCCCCTGGAGGTCGCGGCCACGCTGCGGGCCGGCCCGCTCGATCGCTTCTGCTCGGTGGCCCTGCCGCTGGCACGGCCAGGGTTTGTCACCGCCGCCCTGCTCGGGTTCACCCATACCGTTGGCGAATTCGGCGTGGTGCTGATGATCGGCGGCAGTCTCCCGGGAAGTACCCGAGTGGTGTCGGTGCAGCTCTACGACCATGTCGAGGCACTGGACTATGGCGCCGCCCATGGCCTGGCCGGCGTACTGCTGGGGTTCGCCTTCCTGACCCTGTTGCTGCTGTACCTGCGCAACCCGCAACTGCGGAGCTTCGGATGACTGCCGCCGGCCTGCAGCTGCGTCTCGACCTGACGCGCGGCGACTTCACCTTGGCCGTCGATCTGCAGCTGCCGGGGCGCGGCATCACGGCCCTGTTCGGGCCATCGGGATCCGGCAAGACCTCCTGTCTGCGGGTGCTGGCGGGGCTCGATCGGGTTCCGGGAGCGCAGGTCATCGTCAACGGCACCGTGTGGCAGGACGAGGTGCGCGGCCTGTTCGTGCCGCCCTGGAAACGCGCGGTGGGGTACGTGTTTCAGGAAGCCAGCCTGTTTTCGCACCGCAGCGTGCGCGGCAATCTGCTCTATGGCTACCGGCGCGCGGGCCGGCCCGCTGATGTAGCGGTCGACGATCTCATCGACCTACTCGACCTGCGCGGGTTGCTGACCCGCATGCCGGCCGGGTTGTCAGGCGGCGAACGCCAGCGGGTGGCGATCGGTCGCGCGTTGATGACGGCGCCGCGGCTGTTGCTGCTCGACGAGCCGCTGTCGGCGCTGGACCTCGCGCGGAAGGCCGAGATCCTGCCGTACCTGGAGGCACTGCACCGGCGGCTGTCGATTCCGGCGGTGTACGTCAGTCATGCCGTGGATGAGGTGATGCGGCTGGCCGATCACCTGGTGGTGCTGGAGAGCGGGCGGGTGCAGGCGCAGGGGGCGATGCCGGCAGTGCTCACACAAGTGGACCTGCCCGGGCCGTCCGGTCGCGAGCCGGGGGTGGTGTTTGATGCCGAAGTGGTCGGTCATGATGATGACGATCACCTGAGTGAGCTGCGTTTCGGCGACGGCGGACGGCTGTGGGTGCCCCGGCGTCGGGTGCCGGTCGGGCAGCGCCTGCGGGCGCGGATTCCTGCGCGCGATGTCAGTCTGGCCTTGAGCCGTCCCGCGCACAGCAGCATGCTCAACCTGTTGCCGGCCACGCTCATCGAAGGCGTGCCGGCGGTCGATCCGCCAGGGCAGCGCCGGGTGCGGCTGCACTGTGAAGGCATTGATCTGCTGGCGCTGATCACCGAGCGTTCCTGGCGCACGCTGGCGCTGGCCCCCGGACAGGCGGTGTGGGCGCAGGTGAAGGCGGTTGCCCTGTTGGACTGAAGGAGCCCATTGCAGTGATATCGATTGACGAAGCCCTGGCCCATTACGCCCGCCACCTGCGGCCGCTGCCGGTGGTGCAGTGCCCGCCCGCGGAGGCCCTGGGCCGGGTGCTCGCACATCCGCCGTGTGCGGCGACCGACCTGCCGCCCTTCGATCAGAGCGCGGTGGACGGCTATGCGCTGCACAGCCGCGATCTGCATGCGGCTACGCCGTCGCAGCCGGCGTGGCTGCCGGTGGTGGGCGAGGTGGCCGCCGGTGTCGCGCATCCGCCCGCGCTGGCGCCTGGAACCGCCGTGCGTATTTTCACCGGTGGCCCCATTCCGCCCGGTGCCGACACCGTGGCACGGCAGGAGATCGTGACGCGGGAGGGTGACCGCATCGCCCTGCAACAGGCGCTGGCGCCGGCGGCGGACCTGCGTCGGCGAGGGGAGGAGCTGGCCGCCGGCACGGCACTGGCCGCAGCCGGGACGCGGGTGACGCCGGGGGTGGTCGCGGCACTGGCGATGGCAGGTGTCGACACCGTGGCCGTGCACCGCCCGCCGCGACTGGCCCTGCTGGTGACCGGGGACGAGGTGGGGCGTCCGGGGCAAGCCCTGCAACAGGGGCAGATCTACGACGCCAACGGCCCCTTGCTGCAGGCCTGGTGCCAGTCACGGGACGGCAGCGCGCCCGTGGTGCAGTTCGTCCCGGACACGCTGTCGGCCGTGCGCGCGGCGCTGGAAGAGGCGCTCGCCAGCGCTGACCTGGTCCTCACCACCGGCGGGGTGTCGGTGGGGGATCGCGACTTCATCCGCGAGGCCGCGGCCGGGCTGGGGGTCGAGGAGGTGTTCTGGCGCGTGCGGCAGAAGCCGGGCATGCCGTTGTACTTCGGGGTGCGCGGCGATGCCGCGATTCTCGGTCTGCCGGGCAACCCCGGGGCGGTCATGGTGGGCTTGCACCTGCACGCCGAGCGCGCCCTGTCGTGGCTGGAGGGCAGCGGTGACCAACGACCGCGCTGGCGCCGGGGGCGGCTGGCGGCGCCGACGCGGGGTGACGCGGTGCGCGAGCTGCTGGTGCGCATGCGTGTTCATCACGATGAGGACGGCGTGGCGCGCCTGACGCCGCTGGGGCGTCAGGCCTCGCACATGCTCAGCAATCTCACCGAAGCCAATGCCCTGGTGCGGGTTGCCGCGCCCAGCCTGGCGGTGGACGCGAGTGTCGAGTGGCTGCCGCTCAGCGGGGACCCGGCCCCGATCTGACCGGACGCTGAGGCCGCGGGCCTTCCATCGTCAGCATGGCGCCCTGGCGCCGCACCTGCAGCCGCAGGGTGTCCCCCTCGCCGCGCATCACCGCGCGGAACAGGGCGCGCGGATCATCAACGGCGGTGTCGTCCACCGTGGTGATGATGTCGCCCGGCTGCAGCGGGAAGCGGCTGTCCTCGGGGACATCGAGAATCAGCACACCCTGGTCGGTGCCGAAGTAGGGCGCCAGCGCGGGGCGCATCGGCGCCAGCTGCCATGCCAGTGGACGCGGGCGATGGCGGTCGCCGTCGCCCTGGCGTTTGGGGATGGCGGTGGCCGTCACCGACAGTTCCAGCACCTGGTTGTCGCGGGCGATCCGGACCGGCACCACCTGACCCACTTCCAGTTTCAGCAGGGATTTGCCGAGCGCCTTGCCGCCCCCGTCGGAGGGCGGTGGCAGGGGATGGCCATCGATGGCCAGCAACAGGTCGCCCGCGCGGATGCCGGCCTGGGCGGCGCCGCTGTCGGCCGCCACATCCCGGATGCGCAGACCCGGCTGGCCCGCCGGACCGGCCGCAGGCGGTCCCAGCCGAAGGCCGAGCTGGCCGCGCAGCGGGTCGCCCAACCCCAAGGGGCCGGGGGCCGGCAGCCCGTGAGTCTCAAGCAGCGCCGCGTAGTCGCGCGCGGCGGCATGCAGGGCCTCCCGCGCGGCCTCTAGTTCGGCGCGCACGCCGTCGTCCAGGGGCGGCGGCGGTGCTGCCAGCGCCGGCAGGGCGGCGCCCAGCCACAGGGCGCCAAGCATCAGGGGAATCCGTCGGGGGGTCATAGCCATTCCTCCTCATCGTCGGGCGTGGAGAGCAGGGCGCGTGCCGTCATCGTCACGGTGGCGGCATCCAAGTCGTCCTGCGGGTAGGGATCGGGCTCCGAGTGCAGGGCCAGCGCGGCGGCCGCCAGCGCCCAGGGCTCGGTGCTGACGGCGGTGTCGGCCTGGGCCACGGCGATCTCGGCCGGTGGTGTCGGCGGCCGCAGGCTCAGGCTCAGGCTCACGGCAAGGGCGCCGAGTCCGGCGGCCATCAGCAGCGGCACCCAGCGACGGGCGCGATGGCGGGGGCGCAGCTGCGCCTCCACCCGTGCCCAGCCGTTGGCGGGCGGGTCGAAGTCGGGCAGCCCGCGCAGGGCCTCGGTCAGCGGTTCAGGCACGCGATTCATGGGAAGCTCCAGGCGCCTGCGGGGCGCCACCGAACTGGTTTCGCAGGCGCGCGTGGGCACGCGACAGCTGCGACTTGGAAAAACTGGGGGTGCGCCCGCAGAGTGCGGCGATCTCGGCGTGGGTGTAGCCCTCCACGTGGTAGAGCCAGAGCACGGTGCGGGGCACCTCGGGGAGGGTGGCAAGTACCTGTTCCAGGTCCAGGCTGTGCAGGTCTTCCTGCCCGATCTGCGCCTCGATCACCTCGTTGGTGGGCACGAACAGGTCCTGCCAGCGCCGCTGTGCCCGCAGGTACATCAGCGCCTGGGTGGCCACCACCCGGCGCAGCCAGTGGCCGAACGGGGCCTCACCCCGAAACTGATGGAGGCTGCGAAATGCGGTGACAAAAGCATCCTGCAGCACATCCGCGGCGCCGTCGGGATCCGTCACCATGCGGCGCGCCAGCGTATAGGCGGGGCGCTCGAAGCGGCGGTAGAGCGATGCCTGCGCGCGCGCCTCGCCGCGCTGTGCGGCGGCCAGTTCGGTGTCCGGAACCTCGATGTCGAAGGCGCTCATGCCCATCAGGATGCGGGTGGGCCCGAAAGGGTCGCAACCGCGACGTGAATGCGGCGTGCGGTTTCAGGGCAGGGCGGTCAGAAACGCACGGATGGCGGCGGTGGTGTCGGCCGGGTGCTGCTGCATGAAGCAATGATCCCCGGTCATCCGTTCGATCCGGACCTGTGGGGCCAGCGCCCGGATGCGGCGGGCGGTCTGGGGAAAGAACGGATAGCTGTCGCGTCCGATCAGCACCAGCGTCGGTATGCGCAGCCGCCGGATCGCCGCCCAGGGATAGAAGGGCTGCTCGAAGATGGCGGCCTCGATGGCGGGCGGGCAGCACAGGGCCCGGCCCTCCGGGGTGTCCCGGGTGGCGTGGTCGAGAAAGTGATCGAGGGCTTCATCGGTCCACCCGGCATAGACGCCACGGCCGGCGAGGCGGCTGCGGGCGTCGTCACGACTGGCCCACAGGGCGCGTCGCCGTCGTGCGGCGCCTGCCATCGGATTGCGGCCGAGGGCGCTCGCCAGCTTCAGTCCCAGCCAGAGGTGGGTGGGCAGCAGAATGGGGTCCAGCAGGACCAGGGCGCGGAAGCGGCCGGGATGGCGGTCGGCCAGCCGCAGGGTCATCGCGCCCCCGTAGCTGTGCCCCATGCCGATCAGGCCCTGTGCGGGCAGACCGCAATCGTCCATCACCTCCGGTACCCGTCGCAGCATCGTGCGGCTGCCGCGAAAACGCGGCGGTACACCGCTGTCGCCCTGGCCCTCGATGTCATGCAGAAACAGCTGGTGGTCGCGCGCCAGCGGCCGCAGCATCGGCCAGTAGACCCCGCCGCAGAAACCGTTGCCGGACAGCCAGTGAATCCAGGGCCCGCCCTGGCCAGCGATGCGCCCCTGCAGCGGCGGGCCGCCGCCGGCGGTGGAGGACCAGCGGGGCAGATCGGCGTAGTGGGGCATCGGGCGGCGTGGTGGCAGGTGCGGGAACGGTCCGGCGGTTTACCATGCGCACACATTCGATCCAAGTCCGACCGCATGTCCAAACAGGCCGAACTGCTCGCCCGGCTCAAGCTCGATCAACAGGATCGCCAGACCGCCTCGACCGGCGCAAGCCGCTGGTGGGTCGGGCTCGCGGCGCTGGCGATCCTGATCGCCGTGCTGGCGGCCGCATGGATGGTGACCCGCCAGCCCGCGGCACCGGCGGTGCGCACCGCAGTGGCCCGCAGCGCCGCCGAGGTGCCGTCGGCCAGTGCCTCGGTACTGGACGCCTCGGGCTACGTCGTGGCGCGACGGCAGGCGACGGTGTCATCCAAGATCACCGGCAAGGTGACCGAAGTGCTCATCGAGGAAGGTCAGCGGGTGGCGGTGGGAGATGTCCTGGCGCGGATCGACGATCGCAACGTGCAGGCGCAGCTGGACCTCGCGGTGGCCCAGGCCGACGCGGCGCGGGCGCAGCTCACGGAAGTGCGGGTGCAACTGGCGGATGCCGAGCGCAGCCTGCGGCGCAATCGCGAGTTGGCCGCCAAGGGTCTGGTCAGTCAGGCGGCCCTGGACAGCGCCGAGGCGGCCCGCGACGGGCTGCAGGCGCGGCTGGGCAGCGCGCAGGAGCAGGTGGTGGTCGCCACGCGCAGCGTCGCGGTTCAGCGGCAGCAGCTGGAGGACACCGTGGTGCGGGCCCCCTTTGCCGGCGTGGTGACGGTGAAGAATGCCCAGCCGGGCGAGATGATCTCGCCGCTGTCGGCCGGTGGGGACGGCACCCGCACCGGCATCGGCACGCTGGTGGACATGGACTCGCTGGAGATCGAGGTCGACGTCAATGAGAACTTCATCAACCGGGTGCAGCCGGCACAGCCGGTGACGGTACGGCTCAATGCCTACCCGGAGGCGCCGCTGGCGGGGGAGGTGATCGCGGTGATTCCGACCGCCGACCGCAGCAAGGCCACGGTGAAAGTGCGTATCGGCCTGCGCGAGATGGATGCCCGGGTGCTGCCGGAGATGGGGGTGCGGGTGGCGTTTCTGCCGGAGGCGCCGGTCCGTGATGACGCCGCAGCGCCGGCGCAGGGCGTGCGGGTGCCCGCCGGCGCAGTCCAGGACGACCAGGTCTGGGTGTTGCGCGACGACCGCGTGGAGCGCCGCGCCGTGTCCGATCTGGAGCCGATGGGGGGCGATCTGCGGGTGGGCGCCGGCCTGCGGGCCGGAGAGACCGTGGTGGTGGATCCGCCGCCCGGACTGGAGGACGGCCAGGCGGTGCAGCGCGGCGGCTGAGCCTCAGGCGCTGCGGCCCCAGACGCGGTTGCGCAGGCCGCGGATGCGGTCCAGCAGCCCGCCCGCGGGCGAGGTTGGCGGTGGCGGCTCCACCGGCTCGCTGACCTGGTAGCGCTGGTGCAGCACCGGTGCCGCTGCCAGCCGCTGGTGCTGGCGCAGCGCCGAGCTGACGGTGATCTTGCACTGGCTTTCGCTCAGCGGTTTGGTGATGAAGCGATAGATCTGGCCCTGGTTGATCAGATCAATCGCCGCGCCCGCGTCCGCCCGCTCGGTGAGGATCACCGACACCAGTTCCGGGTGATGCTGCTTGAGGGTGCCGATCAGGCTCACCACCGGATGGTCCTGAACGCGGGTATCGGACACCACCACGCCGATATCCTGCGACTCCATCTCGCGTACCGCGGCTTCCATGCTGCGGGCCGCCACCACCCGCACGCCGCCGCCGAGCATGCGCTGCAGCTGTGGCGCCACAGCGGGATCCTCGTCGAGCACCAGCACGGCCGGACCGTTGAGGTCCACCGCGTTGGCCGGCGCCACCGTGTGGCTGTCGCGCTCCGCCGCCGCGGTGGCACGGGCGGCGTCCACCGCACGCGCCAGGGTGCCGCCGAGATCGTCGTTGATCCACGGCTTGTTGACGAAGCGGAAGATCTCACCCTCGTTGATCGAGCCGATGATGGCGTTGAGATCGGAGTAGCCGGTGAGCAGGATGCGCATGGCGCCGGGTTGCAGGTCGCGGGCGCGGCGCAGCAGTTCGATACCGGTCATGCCCGGCATGCGCTGGTCACTGACGATGACGTCCACCGCCTGATCCTTGAGCACGCCGAGCGCGGCGACGCCGCTCTCGGCGATGAGCACCTGGTAGGTATTGCGGAACAGCATGCGCATGCTGGTGAGCACGCGCGGTTCGTCGTCCACGAAGAGGATGACGGGTTTGGCGGCAGCGCTCATGCGGCGGCAACCTCGGCGGCGGGAAGGTCAGCGGCGGCAGCGCGCGGCTGCCGTCGTGGCAGATGGATGGCGAACTCGGTGCCCTTGCCCGGTTTCGAGCGGACCTCGATGCGGCCGTGGTGATCCTCGATGATGCGATAGACGATCGACAGACCCAGCCCGGTCCCCTGGCCCACCGGCTTGGTGGTGAAGAAGGGCTCGAAGATGCGCTCGCGGACCTCGTCGCTCATGCCACTGCCGGTGTCGAGGATGCGGATGGCGACGCCCTCGTCGGTGGCCTGCGTGTGCAGAAAGATGCGGCCTTCGTCGTCGATGGCCTGAGCGGCATTGGTGATCAGGTTGAGGAACACCTGGTTGAGCTGTGATGGTGAACACTCGATCTCGGGCAGCTGGCCGTACTGCCGCACGATCTCCACCTTGTGCTTGAGGTGGTTCTGCCCGATCTTGAGGGCCGATTCCAGCCCCTGATGGACGTCGAACAGATCGGACCGCGACCGGTCGACCCGGGAGAAGTCCTTGAGGCTGGTGACCAGTTCCGCCATCTGCCGCAGGCCGTGCTCGGCGTCATTGAGCAGGTTGTCGAGGTCGCCGGTGAGGGCATCGGCGTCTAGTTCCTCGCGCAGGGTCTGAGCCTCGGCGAGTCGCGTTGCCACCTCCTCGTCGCTGGCGCCCTCGCTGCTCAGGCAGTCCAGCGCGGCGCCCTGTGTCTGTACCAGCTGCCGCAGATCGCCGAGCGCAGTGCGCACGATTTCGTTGTTGCTGCGCACATACCCCAGCGGCGTGTTGATCTCGTGGGCAACGCCGGCCACCATCTGGCCCAACGAAGCCATCTTCTCCGACTGCACCAGCTGCGCCTGGCTGGCCTGCAGGTCCTGCAGGGCGGTGCGCAGGTCGGTGGTGCGTTCCCGCACCTGGTCCTCAAGGTGTTCGTTGGCAGCATCCAGTGCCCGGTAGCTGCGGCTCAGACGCAGGCCCAGCCACGCCAGTACCAGCAGCAGCACTGCGGCATAGGCCACCAGCCAGCTGCGGTACTGGTTGGCAACCGCCACCCGCTGGTTGTTCCAGGCCGAATAGACGGTTTCCAGCGCCAGCAGATGGTCGGCGGTGGGGCGGGCCAGGAAGCCGCTGACGCGTTCGACCAGTTCGTCCTTGTCGGCCATCACTTCGCGGGTGCGGGCGCGCAACGGCCGCAGCGCGTTCTGGAAGGGTTCCGGCTGCGTTGCCGCCAGTGCTTCAAGTTCAGCCAGCTGACCGAGGATGTTGGGGCCGTTGGTGGGGGTCTGCACCACCCCGTAGGTGGTGACTTCGGAGCGCAGCGAACCGAGCAGTCGTGCCAGGGTGTCGCGCTCCGCTTCCGGCGTTGCCGTCAGCAGGGCCTCGGCAGCCGGAGCCACCGCCACCATGCCGGCCACCAGCCGCTGGTTCACCAGAATGTTGCGCGCCTCGAAGTCGAACGCCAGTTCGAACTTGGACTCGATGGTGTCGAGAAAGCGGTCCAGCGCCTGGTCCACCGCCGGACTCAGGCCGCGCAGCCGGTGTTCCCCCTGCTCCAGGGCATCGAGGGCATCGCCGAGCTGGGCGGTGGTGGCGGCCCGCACATCGTTGACGTTGGCCATGGAGCTGACCCCGACCTGGGTGACCGCCCGGTTCAGGCGCACATCCAGGGCGTCGACCGAGCGCAGCAGGCGCAGGCGATCCTGGTGCAGGGCATTGTCGGCGACCAGCGTGCCGCGCACGAGGAAGACCAGCAGGCCGATGGCGGCCGCCGCCAGCAGCGCGATCAGGAGCGACCGTACCCCCATCAGGATTCTCCTCATTCTTCGGATGCCGTGGTCACCGTGGTGCCACGTATTTGGCGCTACGGTAGGGAGCGCGCGCCACGCTCACGTCATCTGTTTGGAGTAGGCGCCGCAGCATGGCCTGACGTGAACTCTGGCCCCGACTCTGGAGGGATGACAATGAACGACGACGCACTGGCCCAGCGCCTGCACCGGCTTGAGGCCGCCGAGGCCATCCGCAACCTCAAGGCCCGCTATCTGGCGGCCTGTGACCGCAAGGATCCCGCGACCATGCGCGCCTGCTTCGCCGATGGGACGGTGGAGATCGACTACGGTGCCGTGGGGTGTTTCGACAATGCCGATGCCCTGGTGGCGCTGTACACCCAGATGGCCTGTCACGATCACATGGTGGAGCTGCACCACGGCAGCAACCCGCAGATCTCGGTGACCGCCGAGGATGCCGCCGAAGCCACCTGGAGCCTGCAGTACGGCCTGATCAACACCCGCGACAAGAGCCTGACGCAGCTGGCCGGCTACTACGAAGACGGCTACCGCTGCATCGACGGCCAATGGAAGATCGTGCGGACCCGGTTCGTCGCCACCTCGACGCTGGCACTGGAGCTGGATGCCAGCCAGCTGAAGGTGTTGTTTGCCGGGCGAACACCCCCCGCCATGGAGTAGTGGGGGCAGTGCGGTAAGTGCCTCGTGGATATCGCAGGAACGTTACAGCCGGTCCAGGTTTTCGATGATCCATTGTCTCAAGCTGGCGTTTTGAATCTCCGTGACGGACGTTGCAGCCAATTGGCGTTGTTCCGTTGACGGTCGATACCCTGCAGCCAGGATTGAATCGGCAGTCTGTGCGCTGCACAGCCGGCTACGTAGGCAAATGTTCCATGGGTCACTGCCAGTGGCCGGAGCCACGCCGTTTTCGGTGAGGTAGTGAACGACTTCGTCAAGGCCCAATCCGATGGCGCGGTTCAGCGCATTTGAGTACCCATAAAGGGTTTCCTCGGTATATCGTAAAGAACTTCCGGATTGGGCCAGTAGTTGGTACTTCTCGATCACGATACGCTGATCGATATTGCCCTCTGCGTCCTTTGCAGCCTGCAAAGTGGTTGCTGCAATGACTGCATTGTCGGGCATCGGGAGAAGGAGCATCGCCTCAGCTAGCTGCATGGGCGTTGAATGCGATATTACAAGGGTGACGAGCCTCCTTCGGCTTGATCGACTCAGGCCGTGAACATCAATTGAGCCCGTGGCGATCTCCTCTAGAACCCACGCAACCCCGTGCTCCTTGAAGTGGCGACCAAACGCCTGGTCCAATGTCGCACCCCCGTCGGGCGATTCCTCGAGAGTGACAGACCCAAGCAGGGTTTGCGCCTGATTGGACGTGGATGAGGCTACTGACGCGCGACTCGGATGTGGCCGGGGCGGGGCATTGCTACTGCCCGAGGTCGGCAGCGGAGCGTCTGAAGTCTGCTGGTGGTCGGTCTCCAGACTGTTTGATCGCAGATGCCAAGCCGTCGTGAACCCGATCAGCAAGGTTGCGACGCCGACGGCAGCAGCAAAGGAAAGTGATCTTTTCATCGGGCACTAGTCGCCGGCAAGGCACTCATTTTCCCGTGAGACCGCTCGCATCAGATGCAAAAATTAAAAGCAAATGCAAATTATTTAGATTTATATCGACTGTCAAGCTGCTGTCAGCTGGGACCCGTGTGCGTCATTCTCCTCGCTCGCTTGCGGACAGCTGGGTGCGTACCCACTGCAGGGCCGGATCGCCGTCACGCAGCCGGTGCCAAGTGCAGAACACCTCAGCCGGGGGAAGCGGTACGGGCGCCTCGAAGATCGCGAGGGCGTGCAAGCGTCGAGCCGATTCGGCGTGCCGTCGGGGCAGGGTCAGCAGCAGGTCAGAGCCGGCGACAATCTCGCAGGCGGCCTCCAGCAACTGGCAGCGTAGCGCGATCTGGCGGCTGATCCGATGCTGTTGAAGGTGCAGGTCCTCCAGTGCCATGCCCGAACGCCGCGACGACACGATCACGTGTCGTGCCGCCAGGTAATCCCGGCGTGTCAAGCGGCGGCGGCCGGCACGGCTGAGCACGCAGAACTGGTCGTCACCGATCTGCTGCTGCCGCAGGTCCGGGTCATTGAGGCGAACCACATCGATGGCCATGTCCAGCCGCTGCGCGGCCAGGTCGGCGGCCAGATTGGCGCGATCGATACGCACGCTGTCCAGCCGCGCTGCGGGCGCGGCCGCACGCAGCCGTTCGCTCAGCAGTGGCAGCAGGTCGGTCTCCAGTTCATCGGGCATGGCGATGCGCAGTTGCCGCAAGTCCTGCGCCGGATCGAAGGGGTGGGCGCGGTTGAGCGCGGTCTCCAGGCGTGACAGCGCATCCCGCACCTCCGGCGCCAGACGCCGCGCCAGGGCGCTCGGCGTCACCCCGCGACCGTGCCGTTCGAACAGGGGGTCATCGAGTTGTGTCCGCAGGCGGGCCAGCGCATGGCTGACCGCCGAGGGCGACAGATGCAGGTGGGCCGCCGCCCGCGCCAGATTCCGTTGCTGGGCGATGGCGTCGAAAACCCGCAGCAGGTTGAGGTCGAGCCGGGCGGCGAGACTTGATTGATGCACAGTGTTCATGATTGCGACTGCATAAATTTCACTTTATGCAGTGTAATGCGCGGCAGTAGCATCGGGGTTTCGCCCTCATCCCGGACTGCCTCATGGACTTCGAACAATCTGCCCGCTCCAAGGATTACCAGAAGCGCGTGCGCGCCTTCATCGATCAGCACATCGCCCCCATCGAGCAGGACTACTGGGAGCAGGTGCTGGCGCGGCGCAATGGCGGTGACTGGACCCAGTGGGCCATCCCGCCGCAGATGGAGGCGCTGAAGGCGCGCGCCAAGGCCGAGGGGCTGTGGAACCTGTTCCTGCCCGATCCCGAACTCGGTGCCGGCCTGTCGGTGCTGGAATACGCGCCGGTCTGTGCGGAAATGGGCCGCAGCCTGATCGCCCCGGAAGTGTTCAACTGCAACGCACCGGACACTGGCAACATGGAGGTGCTCTGGAAGTACGGCAGCGAGGCGCAGAAGGCGCAGTGGCTGACCCCGCTGCTGGCCGGCGAGATCCGCAGCGTGTTCTTCATGACCGAGCCGGAGGTGGCCAGCAGTGACGCCACCAACATGGCCGCCACCGCCGTGCTCGATGGTGACGAGGTGGTCATCAACGGCAGGAAGTGGTGGAGCAGTGGCGTCGGCGACCCGCGCTGCAAGATCGGCATCTTCATGGGCCTCTCGGTGCCCGATGCCAGCCGCCACGCGCAGCACTCGATGGTGCTGGTGCCGATGGACACGCCGGGGGTGGAGATCAAGCGCATGCTGCCGGTGTTCGGCGAGTACGACGAGCCGCATGGCCATGGCGAGGTCCACTTCAACAATGTCCGCGTACCCAAGGAGAACCTCATCGCCGGCCTCGGCCGCGGTTTCGAGATTGCCCAGGGGCGCCTCGGGCCCGGCCGCATCCACCATTGCATGCGCTGCCTCGGCGCCGCCGAATCGGTGCTGGAACTGATGATCCGTCGCGGCATGTCGCGCACCGCCTTCGGCAAGCCGCTGCTGAATCTCGGGGGCAACCGCGAGCGGGTCGCCGATGCCCGCATCGCCATCGACCAGGCGCGCCTGCTGACCCTGTTCGCGGCCTGGAAGATCGACAAGGTCGGCGCCATTCCGGCGATGACCGAGATCAGCGCCATCAAGGTGGTGGCCCCCAACGTGTTGCAGCAGGTCTGCGACTGGGCGATCCAGCTGCATGGCGGCATGGGCGTGTCGCGCGATGTGCCGCTGACCGCCTTCTTCGCGCAGGCGCGGTCGCTGCGCCTGGCTGACGGTCCGGACGAAGTGCACAAGGGCGTGATCGCCCGTATCGAACTGGCCAAGGCCGGCCTCGGCAAGTGACGCTGGCGAGCCGCCTCGATCACTGGCTGTACGCCCGGGGTGCAACGCCGCGCGCTGCCCCGGCCGCCTTGCCGGGGCTGCGCTGGATCGATACCCCCTCGGGCTGGGTGCGGGTGCAGGACAGCGGTGGTTCGGGGCCGGCGGTGTTGCTGGTGCCGGACGGCCCCTGCGTGATCGAGCACTACGCGCCGCTGGTGGCTCGCCTGACGCCGCGCGTCCGGGTGGTGGTGGCCGACCTCCCGGGCTTCGGATTCAGCGTGCCCGGACCGCGTCACGACCATCGGCTGCGGGCCGGCGCGGAGGTGCTGCTGGCCGTGTTGTCGGGGCTGGGCATCGAGCGCGCGGTGCTGGCGCTGTCCTGCGTCAACGGCTACTACGGGATCGCGGCGGCGCATCTGGCGCCGCAGCGGGTGACCCATCTGCTGTTGTCGCAGACCCCGGGAATGCCCGCCATGCGCGCCTGGACCGAGCGGATCGTGCCGGCGCCGATCCGCGTTCCGGTGCTGGGGCAGCTGATCAATTTCGCCCAACGGCGGAAGGTCGCCGCAGGCTGGTATCGCATCGCGCTGGCCCGCCGCGAGGATCGGCCGCACTTCCAGCACACCGCGGATCGGGCACTGGCCGACGGCGGCTGCTACTGCTTTGCCGGTGTGGTGCAGGGGATGCAGGCGACCGCTGCCGATGACCCGTTGCTGGCACCCGTCCCGGTGCCGGCAACCCTGTTGTGGGGTGGGGCCGATCGCAGTCATCGCCCCACCGATCCCGAGGGCCTGCGCGCCCATCTGCCCCAGCTGACCGTGCAGCGCTTCGAGCAGGCCGGGCACTTTCCCGACCTTGAGGCGCCCGAGGCCTACGCTGCGGTACTGTTGAATCTGCTTTTTCCTGACGAGGCACCATGACTGGAACATCGGTACTGGACCGCGGCGGTGCGGTCCGCGAAGGCGAAACCCTGGATGTGGCCACCATCACCCATTGGTTACAGGCGCAGGGCGTGGCGCTGGAGGGACAGCCGGAGGTGACGCAGTTCTCGGGCGGCGCATCGAACTGGACCTATCGCCTGCGCTACACCAACCGCGACCTCATCCTGCGTCGCCCCCCGGCCGGCACCAAGGCCAAGGGCGCGCACGACATGGGGCGCGAGTACACCGTGCAGTCCGCGCTCAAGCCGGTGTTCCCCTACGTGCCGAACATGGTGGCGTTCTGCCAGGACGAGGGCGTGATCGGCAGCGAGTTCTACGTGATGGACCGCATCGAGGGCATCATTCCGCGCAAGAACCTGCCGCGCGGCATGACCCTCAGTCCGGCCCAGGCGCGACAGCTCTGCGAGAACCTGCTGGATCGGCTGATCGATCTGCATCAGGTGGATGTGCAGGGCACCGCGCTGGAAAAGCTGGGCAAGGGCAGCGGCTATGTGCGCCGCCAGATCGAGGGCTGGAACGCCCGCTGGCAGAAGGTGCCGACCTGGAACGTGCTGAAGTTCCGCGACGTGCAGCGCTGGCTGGAGGCGAACATTCCGGACGATGTGGCCAACGCGGTGATCCACAATGACTGGCGCCTGGACAACGTGGTGCTGTCGCCTGAGGACCCCACCCAGGTGATCGGCGTGCTGGACTGGGAGATGGCCACGCTGGGTGATCCGCTGATGGAGCTGGGCGGCATTGTTGCCTACTGGAACGAAGCGGGGGATGACCGCATCGCCCAGTTCATGCGCCGCCAGCCGACGCATCTGCCGGGCATGATGACCCGCCGCGAGGTGGTCGAGTACTACCTCGGCAAGACAGGCATCAAATGTGACAACTGGGCTTTCTACGAGGCCTACGGTCTGTTCCGGCTGGCGGTGATCATCCAGCAGATCTACTACCGCTATCACCACGGGCAGACCCGCAATCCGGCCTTCAAGCATTTCTGGGTGATGGCGAATTACCTGGGCTTGCGGGCGCGGCGCGTGATCAGGCGGGCGTCGTAGCCGTGGGCGCGATCTACCTCATCCGCCACGGCCAGGCCAGCTTCGGCAAGGCCGACTACGACGCGCTGTCCGATGTCGGTCACGAGCAGGGCCGGGTGCTGGGGGCGGCATTGAAAACCCGGCTCACGCCGGATGCGGTTTTCATGGGGCCGTTGCGGCGCCATCGGGAGACCGCCGAGAACGCCCTGCAGACCATGGGCTCTGATCTCAAGCCAGTGGTGCTGCCCGCTTTCGACGAGTACGACCACGAGGAAATCCTGGTGCGCTACCGGCCGCTGTATGCCAACAAGCTGCTGATGAAGGCCGACCTTGCCAAGACGCTCAACCCGCGCAAGGCGTTTCAGGCCGCCTTGACCGAGGCCATGCGGCGCTGGATCGACGGCGCCCACGATGACGAATACCGCGAGAGCTGGCCGGCCTTCTGCGCCCGCTGCAATGCCGGCGTCACCGAAGTGGCGGAACAGCTGGGGCCGTCGAAAACCGCGCTGGTGTTCACCTCCGGCGGCGCCATCTCCGTCATCATCCAGCGCCTGCTGGGCCTCGACGCCGAGGCCGCGCTGAAGCTGCAATGGACCATGGCCAACGGCGGCATCACCAAGCTGCTGTACTCTGCAGACGGTCGTCGCATCCATCTCTCCAGCTTCAACGAGCATGCCTTCTTTGAAGGCGCCCACGACTCTCTCATCACCTATCGGTAACTGCCCATGACCCGCAAGAACATTCTTATCACTGGCGCCAGCTCCGGCCTGGGCGAGGGCATGGCCCGCCTGTTCGCCGCCCAGGGACGCAACCTGGCCCTGTGTGCGCGTCGCGTCGACCAGCTGGAAGGGCTCAAGTCCGAACTGACCGCTGCCCATCCCGGTATCCGCATCGAAGTGCGGTCGCTGGACGTCAACGATCACGACGCCGTGTTCGCGGTGTTTCGCGAGTTCGACGAGGTCATCGGCGGGCTCGACCGCATCATCGTCAACGCCGGCATGGGCAAGGGCGCCTCGCTCGGCACCGGGCATTTCCACGCCAACCGCGAGACCGCCATGACCAACTTCGTAGCGGCGCTGGCGCAGTGCGAGGCCGCGCTGGAACTGTTCCGTTCCCGCAACGCGGGCCACCTGGTGACGGTGTCGTCGGTCAGTGCGGTGCGCGGCTTTCCGCGGGCACTGACAACCTATGCCGCCACCAAGGCGGGACTGGCCAATCTCAGTGAAGGCGCCCGCATCGAGTTGCAGGGCACGCCGATCAAGATCACCACCCTGTTCCCGGGGTTCATCGACAGCGACATCAACCGCGGCATCAAGAACCGCCCCTTCGTGGTGGATACCGAAACCGGTTGTCGCGCGCTGGTCGCCGCCATCGAGCGCGAACCGGACGAGGCCTACGTGCCGCGCTGGCCGTGGACGGCGATGGCGGCGCTGATGCGACGGATGCCCTTGTCGGCGCTGTCGAAACTGGCGTGAACGCTTTAGATCGCGCCTGAGAATCGTTAACATTCGCGCTCCAGCCGCCGGTGCTTCCGCGCCCCGGCGGACCAGCGTTCCCGTAGCGGATCGCATCGACGGGAGCAGTGATGGGCGAGCGGTTGCGGGCATGGGTGGGGCGGACTTCGGGCTGGGTGGCATTGCTGCCGATGCTGGCGGCGGCGCAGGGCGCGCCCGAGCCCTATGAAGACAGCATTGCGCTGAGCGACGACGCCGCGGAAACCGTGCCGCAGGCGCCGGATGCGGCGGTCGCCACCCCGGTGGAAACGCTGGTGGTCTACGGCGAAAAGCTCGGGCGCACCCTCACCGAAACCGCCAGCAGCGTCGGCATTGCCACCCGCGAGGATCTGGCGGCTGGCACGGCTGCCGATCTGCGGGCGGTGGCCACCCAGTTCGGCAACGTGGTGGCGGCGGGCGGTGATCGCGAAATCGCCATCCGCGGAATTCCGCTGACCGGGATCGGTGGCGAGGGCGAAACCATCAGCGTGTACCTGGACGGGGTGGCGCTGCCGCCGCAGGCGGCCCGCTTCGCCGGCCCGCTGAGCGCCTGGGATCTGGAGCAGATCGAAGTGCTGCGCGGGGCGCAGTCCACCAACCAGGGGCGCAACAGCCTGGCGGGTTCGGTGGTGCTGCAGTCACGCGACCCCACGGCCTATTGGGATGCGCGACTGCGCGCCGGCGTGATGAGCCGGGACGGGCACGACTATGCCGTGGCCGGTGGCGGGCCCCTGAGCGACAGCCTGCGGTTTCGCGTCAGTGCCCAGGACCGCTACGACAATGGCGATATCGTCAACGTCACCCGACAGGAGGACGATGCCGGGCGGGAGGACACCCGCAATGCCCGCGCCAGCCTGTTGTGGACCCCGGCGGCGCTGCCCGGCTACCGAGCCCGCTATGGGGTGGCCTATGCCGACAACGAGTTCGGCGATCCCCTGCACGATAGTTCCGCCGGCCCGCGCACGCAGAGCGCCGATGTGCGCGGCAGCGAAAACGACATCACCACCCTGCACAGCCTCCAGCAGCGCCTGCCGCTGGGCGGTGCCTGGCGGGCGGAGGCCGTCACCGGATGGGTGCAGATCGAAAACCTCTACACCATCGATTACGACCGGTCAGCCTCCGACGGTGGCTACTCGGACAACACGCTGGACGAACGCATCTTCAGCCAGGAGCTGCGGGCGCACTATGACGGTGCCCGACTGCGCGCGGTGGTTGGCGCCTACTACGCCGACAGCGACAAGCAGACCGCCACGATTGGCCATGACGTCGCCGCTGCCGGCGGGCTGGTGCTGCTCAACGGCACCATCGACTCCGACAGCAACGTGCGAACCCGGGCCCTGTTTGCCGAGGCCGACTGGGATCTCACGCCGCATTGGCGGCTCACTGCCGGGCTGCGATACAACGAGGAGCGTGCGCGGCGGCAGGATGTCTCCGAGCTCGATCTGACCCTCACCGGCGCGGTGCCGGGTCTGCCGCTGGACCTGCCGATCGGGATTCCGCTGCCGGATCTGGTCAGTGACGCGCTGGCGCTGGCCGCCCCCGGTCTGGTGCCGCCGGACTACGAGGCGCAGGGGCGCGATCGCTACACCGATCCCTTGCCCAAACTTGGGCTGAGCTGGCTGCCCAGCGATGACACCACCCTCGCGCTGACCTACCAGGAGGGGTACCGCTCCGGGGGCACCAGCGTGTCCTTCTTCGGTGGCAATGTGAGCCCCTACGCGCCGGAATACACGCGTACGGTGGAGTTGGCCTACCGGGGCCGCTGGTGGGATCGTCAGCTGCGGCTCAATGCCAATGTGTTCTATACCGACTGGCGCGACCAGCAGGTGACCATCGGCGAAACCTCGGGCTTCGAAACGGTGACGGAAAACGCCGGCCGCTCGCACCTCTATGGCCTGGAGGCCGAAGCCCTGTGGGCATTCGACGCCCCGATCGATCTGTTCTTCAGTGGCGGTCTGCTGCGCACGGCCTTTGACGAATTCGTCAACGACGGCGAGGACTACGCCAACAACCGGTTCCCCTATGCGCCGGAGTACACCGTCGGGGCCGGCCTGAGCCTGCGGGCATGGCGACGCTTCAGCGGGCAGCTGACGGTGCAGCGTATCGGCAGCCTGTTCAGCGATCCGGACAACGACCCGCGCTCCGAAGCCCCGGCGCGCACGCTGGTGAATGCGCGCGTCGACTACCGTTTGCCCGCGGGATTCAGCGTTGCCGTCTACGGCCGCAACCTCACCGACGAGCTCAACCTGCAGGGCGCCCTGGTGGCGGGTGAGCGTGTTGCCTCGCGTTACGGCGAGCCGCGCAGTGCCGGTGTGCTGCTGGAGTGGCAGTACTAGCCGCAACCCCATGATGTTTCCGGCCAGCCATCGCCAGCCATTCCGACTCTCGTCCAGGAGGATCCTGATGAAGTATCTGAGTGTGCTGTCGATGACCCTGTGGCTCGCCGCCTGTGCGCTGCCGCAGAAGGTGCCGGCGCCCGTCGCGCCGCCGTCGGCCGACCGCGCCGCCATCCTTGCGATGGCCGGCACGTTTGCCGTCACCTTCGATTTCCGCGAGACCGTGGCGCTGGCGCCCGGATACGCGCTCAAGCCTCCCAAGGTGGCCGAAGCCACCGAGTGGGTGACGGTGGTGGAAGACACGCCGACGCGCATCGTCTTGCAGCACGTCCTGGTGATGGGCGCGTCCCACCATGTGGTCAAGCACTGGCGTCAGGACTGGACCTGGCAGCCGCAGCAGACCTGGCGATATGAAGGTGAGCGCCGCTGGACCCGCCATGCCGTGCCGGTCGGTGAGTCGGCGGGTCGCTGGGAGCAGTCGGTGTGGCAGGTCGACGATTCGCCGCGCTATTTCGGCATCGGCCGCTGGACCCATGCGCAGGGCCTGTCATCCTGGACCAGTGACGTCACCGCCCGGCCATTGCCGCGTCGCGAACACAGCACGCGCGACGACTACGACATCCTCATGGCGGTGAACCGTCACGTCATCACCCCGGACGGCTGGGTGCACGAACAGGACAACACCAAGCGGGTGTTGCGGGAGGGGCGTGATGAAGTGCTCGCCCGCGAGGTTGGCGTCAACACCTATCGACGACTCGCCGCTGATGACTACGATTTCACCGCCGGCCGTGAGTACTGGGCGCGCACCGCGCCGTTCTGGGGCGCGGTGCGGCACTGGTGGGCGCAGCGCATGGCGGCCGCGCCGCAGATCGACCTGCGCGCGACGGTGGACGGGCAGCGCATGTACCGGCGGATGTTCGATCTTGCCGAGCTGCCGACGGAGGAAGCCGCGGCGCAGGTCGCCACACAGCTTGAAGCATTTGACCGGACGCCGGGGGGCGCCTCATGAAACTTTGGAACCTTGGGTTCTCGTTGCTGCTGCTGTCCGGCGCCGCCTGGGCGGATGCCGACGAGACGGTGCCGACCGTGCCCGTCGAGCCGCTGCGGGAGGCGACCGATGCGGACGCGCCCGTGAAACTGGCCCCGGTGACCGCTGTGGCGACCCGGGTGGAGCGCCCCTTGTCGCAGACCGCGGAGTCCGTCAGCCGCCTCTCGCTGGAGGATCTCGAGCGCGCGCAACCGGCCAGCCTGGGCGAGGCCTTGCGCAACGTGGTGGGCGTGCAGATCGAGGGCGGACCGCGCGCCAGTGCGGATTTCATCAACATCCGCGGTCTCTCCGGAACCCGCGTGTTGTTGCTGGTGGATGGCGCCCGTCAGAACGTGGTGGGCGGGCATCGAAGCCCCTTGCTGATCGACCCCGACGTGATCCGCGAAATCGAAGTGCTGCGGGGGCCGGCATCGGCGCTCTACGGGTCGGATGCGCTGGGTGGGGTGGTCGCGGTCACGACCGTCACCGCCGACGATCTGGTGGCGCCGGATGCGGCCTTCGGTGGCCGGCTGCGATTGGGGTATCAGGACAACGGCGATGCGCGGGATGGCGCGGTCACGGTCGGGGGGCGCCTGGGCGCCTTCGACCTCGTTGCCAGCCACGGGCAACGTCGGCAGGAAGATTATGAGAACGGGAACGGCGAGACGATCGAACACACGGCGCTGGACACCGAGAACGCCCTGATCAAATTGGGATGGCAGCTGGCGCCGGGTCACCGCCTGCAGATGAGCGCCCAGCATTTTCTGCAGGACGGCGAGTCGCCTTCCAACCCCGCCATCGAGGTCAACGACACCAATCCGCTGCTGGACCGGGAAAGCCGGCAGCAATACCTCAATGCGCAGTATCGGTTCGACAGGGGCCTGACCTCGGCGCAGGTGGACCTCTACCGAAACGACACCCGCTACCGCGAGGACCGGGTGGACACGCCCCGCCACGACCGCACCGATTTCGACACCACCGGTCTTGCTGCCAGGTCCTCGTTCGCATTGGGTGCGCATCATCAGCTGCAGCTGGGCGGTGAGATCTACGAAGATGGTGCCGAGGCCAGCCGCGATGGCGCACCGCGTCCGCAATACCCGGATTCCGAGCGTCGCATCACGGGGCTTTACCTGCAGGACATCTGGTCCTGGGGGCCCTTGAGCCTGGTGCCCGGCGTCCGCTGGGATCGATACGAGGCGGCGTCCAACACCGGCGCGGCACGCGACATCGACGCCGATCGCACCTCGCTCAAGCTGGGGGTGACCTGGGCACTGGGCGGGGGTTTCAGCCTGCGTGCCAGTGCGGGGGAAGCCTTCCGTGCCCCCAATCTGGTGGAGCTGTTTCCGGTCGGGCAGCACTTCCTGGGCAACGAGTTCCGTCCCAACCCGGACCTGCGGCCGGAGACCGCCCGCAATGTCGAACTGGGGATCGATTTCCGCCGGCAGAGCTGGCTGCGTGAAGGCGATCACCTGCAGCTGCGTGCGAGCGTGTTCGACAACCGTGTCGATGATTTCATCGAAACCGTGGTGGTGGAGGAAACCCGCTTCGGCGCCCTCGAATGCCTCGGCCTGCGCCCCGCCGTGGGCTGCGTCAACCGCAACGACGATGGCAGCCTCAATCCCCTGGTGCCGCCGATCTTCGTCGGGGGCTTCACCCAGAGCCAGAACCTTGATGCGGCGGAAATCCGCGGTGGCGAAGTGACCCTGGACTACCGCACCGGTGACTGGACCGTCGGGCTGCAGTACGCCGCCCAGCGCGGCGAGAACCGCCGGACCGGGGCGCCGCTGCTGAACATTGCGCCGGAGACGGCGCGGGGGGTGCTGGGGCTGCATCTGCTGTCCTCGCTGCAACTGCAGGTGGGCGCCACCTGGGTGGGCGCGCAGACGCGGGTGCCGCTGGATTCGGAGGGCGTGCCGGTGACCCCGGAAACCCCGGACTACCACCTGATGGATGCCGCGCTGGTCTGGCAGCCGCCGCAATGGTCGGCCCTCAAGCTTGTGGTGAGTGGCGAGAACCTGGGTGACCGCCAGTATCGTGCCCACCTGAACACGCTCGACAGCCCGGGTCGCAGCCTGCGGGCATCGATGCATCTGCGTTTCTGATCTACCCTATGCCGCCCGAAGCCGGATCCGCCGTGACCCCCGCCACTGACACGACCACCGCCCCCCGTCGCTGGCCCCGCTGGCTGCTGGCCGGCCCGCTGGTGTTCGTGGTGGCGGGGCTGGTGATGTCCGGCGGCGCGCTGTGGGTGCCCGACGGACCGGCGCAGATCGACAATATCGTGCTGCCCATCGTGCTGTTCCCGGCGATCTGGGCGCTGCTGTTCTTCTACGCCAGCCTGGATCGCCGCCTCGGTCGCGCCTACACGGTGGTGCTGGGGTTGGGGCTCTTCCACGCCCTGCTGATCGCCCGTCACCTGATGGCCTGAGGTCACCATGTTCCGTTTCCGACAGGACCGCACCAAAACCCTGCTTGCCCTGCACGGCTGGAGTGCCGTGAGTCTGGGCTTGCTGCTCTACGCCGTGATCGTCACGGGGGTGGCTGCAGTGTTCTCGGAGGAGATTGCCGACTGGTCGAACCCGCTGCCGCAGGCCGCAGCGGTGCCGTTCCCGCCCGGCACGGACGCCTTGTTGCGCGACTTTGCCGAGGACATCGACCCGCGCTACCTCGACGAGCTGACCCTGTTTCCGAGCGCGGGCGGCCGCGTCGGCGCGTTTTTCCATACCCACCCTGAGGAGGACGACGGTCACCCGGAGGAGGAAGGCGCGTTCGCCCTCTTCGATCCGGTCGGCGGCGAGCGGCTGTCCCTGCGGGAGGGGCCGGTCGGCACCCTGTTCGAGGGTGGGGGCGCCAGCGCACTCGCCGATTTCATGGTGGACCTGCACGTGCGCCTGCACCTCCCGCATCCCTGGGGGCTGCTGCTGACCGGCGTGCTCGGCCTGGCGATGCTGGTGGCGGCCGTGACGGGCTTTCTGCTGCATCGACATCTGATCCGTGAGCTGTTCACGCTGCGCCGGCGGGGGGATGCCCTGCTGACCGTACGCGATGTGCACGTCATCGCCGGCACCTGGAATCTGCCGTTTGCGTTCCTGCTCGCCTTCACCGGCAGCTACTTCAGTTTTGGCAGCGCCTTCGGCATCCCTGCGGTGGCGATGATCGCCTTCGAAGGGGATCAGGAACGCCTCGTCGAAACCGTGATCGGCGAGCCGCCCGACAACGATCCGCGGCCCGCCGCCATGGCCGATTTCGATGCCCTGATCCGCGATGTCCGCGAGCGCAGCGGCGGCACCGAGCCGGCCTTCGTGCAGGTGGCGCACTGGGGGCGTGCCGATGCCCAGGTCACGTTCCTGATGGCGTATCCCGATGGGGCGCTCACCGGCCCCACCTACCTCTACAACGGCGCCAGCGGCGACTTTCTGCGCACCAAGCCGGTGCTGGGGCAGGTGCCCTCGGTCGGCAGCACCGTCTTCGAGCTGATGACACCGCTGCACTTCGGCAACTTTGCAGGCGTGTGGTCCAAGGCGCTGTGGTTTGCCCTCGGGTTTGCTGGTGCCTACGTCAGCTTTACCGGCCTGCGGCTGTGGACCCGGCGGCGGCAGGACGCGCCGGGCTGGGCCCCGCTGGCACGCGCCACCCTGTGGGTGGGCTACGGCCTGCCACTGGCGCTGGTGGCCAGCGCCTACGGCTATTTCCCGGCCCGTGACGGCGATGCCGTGGTGACCTGGATGTTCGCCGCCTTCTTCCTGGCGGCAGCGGCGGCGGCCGTGCCCAGTTTCTTCGCCTCAGCCGAGGCCACGCGTCGCAGCCTGCTGTTCGCCACCGGCGTGGCAATGGCAGGTCTGCCCGTGACGCGCATGGTGTCGGGCGGCGCGAGCTGGCCCGAGGCGATGGCCGCCGGCTGGACCACGTTACCGGCCATGGACACCCTGCTGGTACTGGGTGCCGTGCTGTGCCTGTGGACGGTGCGTCGACCGGGCGCCCAGCCCGCAGCCAACGAGACCCTGGCCCATGAGCACTGAGCTGCTGACCGTGGTGGCCCTGCTGTGCAGCGGGCTCGCCCTGGCGGTGCTGGCGTGGCGCGATCCCAAGCGACGTCGGCGCCAGGGCCTGATCGGTGCGGCCTCCGTGCCCGAGCGGCGCGCCCTGGCGGGCGTCACAGTGCTGCCGGGACTGGGCCTGTCACTGCTGGGCGCCTGGCCGGCGTTGTTGCTGTGGCTGGCCGGCGTCACCCTGCTGGGCTGGGCACTGGCCTGGCTGCTGCGGGAGCCGGCGACGGCGCACCCCTGAATCGAAGGCCAGGGCCAGCCACATCGGCTTCACATCAGTCGCCTGTTGCCTCATCGCCCCCCCCACGGCCACCACTTGATGCGCCCCCGCGACTCGGGCATAACGTAGCCAGATCACTGCGGTCGGGAACTTCAGGATGAGGGACTTCACGCCAGTACAGGACGTTGTTCGCCAGCCGACAGCGCTCGGCGCGCGCCGTATTGCGGATATTTCCCAAAGACCAGCCCTGCGCCCTCGCGCAGGCTGTAGCAGCGCGTTCGAAACCTCTCCCGAGCTGCTCCCGCAGCCGCGGCTTCAGGGCGGAATCATCCTTGATGTGCCTCCGTTAATGCGGATCGGACATACGGCGTTGTTATTGGGTGAGCAAAATGACGCGCGCAAGCGAATACACGCCAGGCCGGTTAGAGGCCTGGTAAGTCATTGAAGATAAGAGGGTAACGATGATCCGTGCCTCGGCTGTTCTCCGAAGTTATGAAGCGCGCAGCGTTATTCAATCGTGCTGCGTGCGGTCTAATCACTGTTAGAGAGCAAAGCATGGCCGGTTGGATCGTCTGGGTCTTAATGGTCTTTTTCCTGCCGGCCTTTCTGGTGTGGCTGGCAGTCTGGCCGCTCTCTCGCCGCCTCTCATACATGTCTCGCGTCGCAGCCCTTGTGGTTAGTGGCACCCTACTTCTTACGCCTTCGTGGGGGCCAGTAACCATCGCCGCTGTTCCGGTGCCCTTCGGGCTTCTTTTAGGCGTCACGCTTTTTGGCGGCGGCTGGCTAGAGCTTGCCAGTTTGGTTGGCCTGTTCGGCACTTGGCACCTCGTCGCATTTCCTGCAACTGCCACGGTGTTCTATGTTGTCGTGCGCCTGTTGCTCTCTAACCAGCGGTTCAAGCCGACCGGCCACGCCTCCCGCGCGGCCGGCGGCTTAACCTAGTCGTTGGGCGACAAAGGCGGGGAGTACGTATAGATGAACCAGTTGATGGAAAAAGAAATACGAAATCTGATCGAGGTCGGAGAAAAACTCGTATCCGACGCTTCGGTTGCCGGCGACTACCTTCCCCATGATCGCGTACAAGAACTGATCTCGATAACGGCACGAGGTGGTCGGTTGATTTCGCGGCTGTACGGTGATGACAGCCACTACTTTGCAATGTTCAAGGCTTCCACCGGCATCGCGCATTTCAATGAAATGCACAGCAATCACTACCGCCATGTAAGTGACGTTGTTGGCCTGTTCAAGGCGGTGGAGCACGACATACAGTCAGGGCTACTCCAGAACTTCAGAAATCTCGTCCAGGCGGAGATATTCGTCGATTTCCTAGAGATGGCTGAGCATTTGCTTTCTGAGGGATACAAGGACGCTGCCGCCGTCATCCTCGGGGCAGTGCTTGAGGACTCTATGCGAAAGGTTGCTGAAGAAAAAGGCATTCCCATACTCGGCCCCAAAGGAAGGCCACTCACGATTGATCCACTAAATGCTGCAGTCGCGAAAGCCGGGGTGTATGGCCCGCTCGTCCAGAAGCAAATTACTTCTTGGGCCAATCTGCGAAACGATGCAGCACATGGCCACTTCGGCAACTACGACGCGGGCCAGGTTCAGCAAATGCAGCTTTTCGTGCAGAAATTCTGTGCAGACTATCTTCGGTAGGCATTTGTCGCCCAACAAGGCGCTCCAGCCGACCGTCCCCGCCTCCGGCGGGTCCGGCGGCTGAGCTTGGGCGTTATGCAGAAATCGATTAACTGGCGGTAATCATGGACAGAAAAGCATTCAAACTCCCATTTACCGAGGCCTCGCAGCCCGACTGGCAGTGTCCCACATGCAAAAAGGGGCTGCTCCGAATTAAAGAGGGCACCTTCTTCAACGAAGAAACATCTTTGTCCCGGAAGTGGCATGGCCACGAGGATTGGGACCCTGATTGGGTGTCAACCGTCTATTCCTGTCTTCTAAAATGCACCAATGAAGGCTGCCAAGAGGTTGTCGCGAATTCGGGTGAGGGGATCTTGGATTGGGATATAGAACACGATGAAGAAGGATATCCGCAACAAATTTACGGTGACTACTTTAAGCCGCTATACTTTCAGCCTCATTTGGTATTAATTCAGATACCAGAGAAAACTCCTGCTGAAGTAAAAGAAAAGCTAGAGAATTCATTCCGTCTATTCTTTAGCAGCCCATCAGCGGCTTCGAGTAATGTCAGGGCAGCCGTCGAAGCAATGCTAAATGACCTGAACGTCAATCGATATCGCCTAGTCAACGGAAAGCGGCGAATAATTAACTTGCACCAACGAATTGACCTTCTTCCGGCCAAGTACGATGAACTTAAAGATATGCTCATGGCTGTAAAATGGCTCGGGAATGCAGGAAGTCACCAAGGTGGCGAGCTCACGACGGATGATGTGATGGACGCTTATGAAATCATCGAGCATGTTCTATCGGAAGTGTATGAGGAGAAAACAAAAAAGCTGAAAGCTATAGCCAAGAAAGTAAACAAGGCTAAGGGTAGACCGAAAAAGTAATGCATAACAATTACATTAAGTTCGCTCACTTCGTTCGCCCGACGCTCGTACCTCGCGCGGCTTATGTTAGGCGTTGGGCCGCAAGTGAAATGGCATGACTGAATTCTGGATTGGAGTGGCCGCGAGCTTGGTCGCCACTGCGCTGGCGTACGTCGCCAGTCGCTATCTTTGGCCCATGCTTTGGGAGCGTGTTTTTTACCGGGGCGTCAATCTCAGCGGTATCTGGGAGATCGTAGAAGAGCGAAACGGGGAATCACGCGTAGTAGGCAAAATAGATTTAAAACAACTTGGGCGTCGGCTCACAGGTTCGAGTCTTCGCTCACAGACGCGCGGCGGGCAGCCATCAAATCGAAAGTTCTCCTATATTGGATCCATCCAGGGGCATCAAGCAACGCTTGTTTTTGAAGATCAAAGGGGCGTTGGTTTTGATGTAGGCACATACGTCTTCATAGTCCAAAACGACGGAAACACCATGGTTGGCATGGCAACTTTCCACGGAAAGACGGAGAACAAAATTGTTTCCGAAGCTCGCACTCTAAAAAGGGTCTTGGAGTAAGTTGCGGCCCAACCATCGGTTCCACTCGCGGCCCTGACGACGCGAAGCGGCGGCAGGGCCGCGAGTGAACCGGAGCGTTAGCCGTCATAACTAAACTGGGGGAGAATCGATGGGCACTGTGTTTGAGCTGTACCGTTATCAGTTACTGCCAATAGATCGCTATCTACAAGGTGATTTGGTAAGTGGCATCACAACTATTGAGCAGCTTTTGGAGCGGAAAAATGAATTTTTGCAGCAAGCTCTAGCTCAAACAAACGAGTTCTCTTCGCCTCGCACCGAGACGATTACCAAGCGTCTTCACGCAACGTCCGATTTCATTCTTTATCGGATTGCGGCCAACCGCTCAATTCATCGCGAGACTCGAGAGTTCGAGGACGAATATCTTGATAACTGGCCCTCTGTCCTTGTGGCGATTTGGAATGATCCAGAAGTTCAGATGCTCGCTATACAGAAGCGTACGACTGCTTTTCAGCAATCAAAGGCAGTTGCCTCTTTGATCTTCGAGACGGTTGAGCCGTATTTGGAAAAGCACCACTTACGTGCGCACATCGAGCCCTTGTTCGAAGTGCAGGAATTTTGGGACATGATTGCCCAGTATGAAGGCCGTGTTCAGGAGCTAGAGTTCGAATTCCTCACTCCCAATATGGCCAATATTTCTGGGACGTTGCCGGACAACTTGAAAGAATTCGCGAAAGTGATGAATTCGGCGACAAACAAGCTTTCTATTGCGTCAGATGAAGAAGCAGCACTTCACGTCGATCAATCGAACGAAACCGTCAATGGCCTCGTAGACTACAGCGCACAAGGTGGCGGCAACATTTCCGTTCGGATTGCGGGGATTCGCAAACGGCAGCAAACTTCGAGGACGGTAAAGGAAGTCGAGTTGGAGGATATGCATATGGAAGGCTCTGCTGCGGAGATTTCAGCGGCTCTCAAAGACCTCATGAAATAGCATGCAAGTCCTCAAGACCGCGCTAATTGCCTTGGCTGTTGGTTTTCTGGCCCAGCTTGTCCAAAGTTGGCTGAAAACCACTTACCTGAACACCTTTCTGGCAGGCAATTTACTCACCATTCTCATTGCACTTTTGGCAATAAATTCAACCACAACTGGCATCGTGCTGACCAAGATACGAACTCTTGTTGAGGAGTACGGAAATGCTGAGTTGTTTGCTCCGACCAGAGATCAAATGGTGCTCTCGGTCAAGGAGCAAGTTGGGCTCATTACCCTGGCGATCGTTGTGCTAACACTGGCCGATTCACCTGTATTCAAGGGCAATGCCCAACTGGCACTTCTGGTTGATTCGGTTGTAGTGGGTGTCTTCGTTTATGGCCTCATGGTCCTGTATGACACAGCACTCAGCGTTCTGAAAATTGTAGATTTTGATCCGAGGCAATGACGGCTAACAACACGTTGGAGGTGACGTTTGACCCGTCGCTGACCTTTGCTGCCGCAAAGGCAGACGCCGCCTCAAACGCACCTCAACGTGGGCGTTAGTCCGGGAGGGGAGATCAATGGGTGACGAAGACCTGTATCAGGCTGCGCTTAAGGAGTTTGAGAGTGGAAGCGCGGATGAGGCCTTGCTTGCGAAGGCCTGGGTCAACGCTAATGGCGAAGATCATCGGCAAAAGGTCGAGTACGTAAGGCTACGCGTATCTCAACTTAAAGCCGAGCGCATCAAACGCACTTTTAGTGCGACGGGAGCAGTAGCAAAGAGTGTTGCACCAAGCGTACTCGGGTTTGCAGAATTCTCAGCAAAGATTGCCGCTTTGGTTCTTATGTTTGCTTTGGGTGTGACGTTCCTTGCAAATCTCTGGGATGAAGTCGACCCCGGAAGTATTGCTGGATCAGTTCTCGCGGGACTTCTTGTTATTTACCTAATTTCAATACTGATTGAGAGGGTGCTGCTCGGGAGGATGGCTATGAATCGGAGTGCCATGATCTGTTGGAGCGCTACAGCATCATTTCTTTTGGTATTCGCTTTGTGGTACTCAGGTATAGACAAATCATACGCTCTTCACCCAAGTTTTCTCTCGACTTTTTTATTGGCGTCCATCCTGCTGGCAGCAGGTCGTATATCTCTATCCCAAGACGGAAGGAGTGCCCGGAATGACGCGACCTAACAATTCATTCAAGGCAACGCCGTTTAAAGGTGCGGCTTAATTCAGGCGTTGGGCGGCAAGAGAGCATTGAAAATGAAGTTGAAGGTTGTCACAAAAACACTAAGGTCTTCGTGGTTCTGGATCGGTTGTGGGTTTGTTGTCGTTCCCATTTTGTACTATGCATGGGCAATTAACGATGCTAGAGCGCACACGACATCTTATGTTGCTGAAGCCTACGCGCGATGGGGTAGCTCAGTTGACGTTTCGGCGTTCAGTCCAGAGCGTATAAGTTGGCTGCTTGCGGTGGAGGACCCCGCGTTTTACGAGCATAAGGGGGTTGATCTCGAAACGCCCGGTGCTGGGATGACGACCCTAACGCAAGGTTTGGTCAAGCTTCTTTACTTCCCGGATGGGTTCAAGCCAGGGTTGGCAAAAATTGAGCAAACCTTGATTGCTCGATATGTTCTGGACGCAATGGTTAGTAAGGACGAGCAGCTCAGGCTGTTCCTGAATATTGCATATTTCGGTGAGGACCATGGGAAGAGCGTTCATGGTTTTGACGCGGCAGCACGAGCCTACTTTAATAAAACTACGGCGGAGCTAACCGATCAGGATTTTCTTTCGCTAGTGGCAATGTTTATTGCGCCGAACACTTTGAAGCCCGGAACGGAGAGTAATAGCCATCGGGTGCAAACCATTCAAAAGTTTTTGTCTGGGGAAATTGTGCCAGCCGGTACTTTGGATGTGGTGTATGAGGGAAAAGCGACGAGTAGTTTTGCGAAGAAAGCATTCGTGGCTTTCCTGCGCCTCATAACGGCCTAAGCACTGGTGTTAACTGTGCGAGATTTGCCTCCCTACAACAGGGAACAATAGGGGACAGCCCCCAATTTATTGGGGGCATCATGATTAATCATGGCCTTCCCCCTATTGTTCTACCGACGGCCGCTACCGCGAGCACACCATGCGCTTCCTCCACGAGCAGAGCTACTGCCTTCAGCGGCAGGGCTGAGCCGCTACGGCTTCAATCGTCCCGCATCTCCAGATTACGACTGAGCAGCAGCGCCACTAGGGTGCCGGCGGCGCCGGACAGCAGGTAGAGACCGACGTAGCCCACGCCCAGGTGGGTGGCGATGGACAGCGCCACCATCGGCGCGAAGGCGGCACCCAGCAGCCAGGCGAAGTCGGAGGTGAGCACGGCGCCGGTGTAGCGATAGCGGCTGCGAAAGCTGGCGTTGATGGCACCGGCGGCCTGGGCATGGGTGAAGCCCAGCAGGGCGAAGCCGAACACGATGAACAGGTAGGCGCCCACCTTGGTGCCCTGCAGGAACATGGGCAGCATCCCCACCAGGCTGAACACGGCGATCAGGCCCGCGCCGATGGCGAGGGTGACGCGGCGGCCGAAGCGGTCGGCGACGATGCCGGAGGTGAGCATGGTGAGCACGCCCAGGCTGGCGCCGCAGACCTGCACCAGCAGGTATTCGCTGATGTCATCCTCGGTGAACAGGGTGGCCCAGGACAGCGGGAACACGGTCACCAGGTGAAACAGCGCAAAGCTGCCCAGCGGGGCAAATGCGCCCAGCAGGATGTTGGGCCACTGGTGGCGCACCATCTCGCCCAGCGGTGACGGCACCAGTTCCCGCGACTTCAGCAGTTGGGCGAACTCCGGCGTCACCACCAGGCGCAGGCGGGCGAACAGCGCCACCACGTTGATGGCGAAGGCCACATAGAAGGGGTAGCGCCAGGCCCAGGACAGGAAGTCTTCTTCGGAAAGATTGAGCGTGAGAAACGCGAACAATGCCGCCGCCAGCAGGAAGCCCAGCGGCGCGCCCAGCTGCGGGATCATCGCGTACCAGCCGCGACGGTCGGCGGGGGCGTTCAGCGCCAGCAAGGACGGCAGGCCGTCCCAGCTGCCGGCCAGCGCCAGCCCCTGGGCGATGCGGAACAGCGCCAGCAGGGCGATGGACACCGCGCCGATCTTCTCGTAGCCGGGCAGAAAGGCGATGCCGGCGGTTGCGGTGCCCAGCATGAACAGGGCAATGGTGAGCTTGCTGCCGCGGCCATAGCGCTTGTGGATGACGCGGAACAGCAGTGAGCCGAAGGGCCGCGCCACGAAGGCCAGCGAGAAGATGGCGAAGGAGTACATCATCGCCGTAAACGGTTCGGCGAAGGGGAAGAACACGCGGGGGAACACCAGCGCCGCGGCGATGCCGAACACGAAGAAGTCGAAGAACTCGGACAGCCGGCCGATGATGACGCCAATGGCGATCTCGCCGGGCGCGACGGCGCCGTGTGGCGGGTGTTCGGAGGGGGGATTCAAGGTCGACATCCTGCACGCGTTCCGGTTGCGAAGTGACGGGAGCGGTTGGGCTCCAGGTTGCAAAGATGGCATGGGCGGCGCGAGGGCGACATAGGACAAAACGTCCAATCGCGCCGCTGCGGCTGGCTGCCTAGAGTAGACGTCCGGTTCACCACCCGTGCTGCGCCATGTTTCCGAGAACGCTGCGGCTTGTGTCGCTGATGATACTGCCGGCCCTGCTGACGGGCTGCGAAGCGGTTGTGCTCAACCCTTCCGGCGATGTTGCCGCCCAGCAACGCGACCTCATTGTCGTGTCCACCGTGCTGATGTTGATCGTGGTGGTGCCGGTGATGGTGATGACGGTGTGGTTCGCCTGGCGCTACCGCCAGTCCAACCGCGACGCCACCTACGCGCCGGACTGGGAGCATTCCACCCAGCTGGAGCTGGTGATCTGGACTGCGCCGCTGCTGATCATCATCGCGCTGGGCGCCATCACCTGGATCGGTACCCATCTGCTGGACCCCTATCGCCCACTGCAGCGCATCGATGCCGAACGCGCGCTGCCGGCGGATGTGCAGCCGCTGCGCGTGCAGGTGGTGGCGATGGACTGGAAGTGGCTGTTCGTCTACCCCGACTACGGCATTGCCAGCGTCAACGAGATGGCGGCGCCGGTGGACGTGCCCATCGAATTCGAGATCACCGCCTCCACGGTGATGAACTCCTTCTTCGTGCCGGCGCTGGCGGGGCAGATCTACGCCATGCCCGGCATGAAGACGCGCCTGCACGCGATCATCAACGAGGCCGGCGACTACGAGGGCTTCTCCGCCAACTACAGCGGCCACGGCTTCTCCCACATGCGGTTCCGCTTTGCCGGGCTCGACGGCGACGCCTTCGATGCCTGGGTGGACCAGGTGCGTGCCAGCGAGCTGGCGCTGAGCCGCGACGAGTACCTGCGCCTCGACAAGCCCAGCGAGCGCGAGCCGGTGCGCCACTACGGCAGCGCGGCGCCGGACCTGTTCGATGCCGCCGTCAACCTCTGTGTCGAGCCCGGCAAGATGTGCATGCACGACATGATGGCCATCGACGCCCGTGGCGGGCTCGGCCTGGCCGGGATCTACAACGTGGCGCGCCTGCGCTATGACCGCGACCGCAACCACCAGACCGCCAACCCGTCGCTGGTCGCGGCCGACCCCTACGTGCTGGCGATGTGTGTCACCGAGCCGATGCCGCCGATTTCCCCGGCCGGCCCCTATCGCTACGGCACCGCCCATCTCGCGCCCTGATGAACTGACGCCATGAGCCCGACGACCCCGCTGACCGACGAGCGTTCCCCCCTGATGCAGACCCTGTTCGGGCGCCTCAGCTGGGACGCGATCCCCTTTTACGATCCCATCATTCTCAGCACCTTCGTCGTCACCGCGCTGCTGGGACTGGGGCTGGTCACCTACCTCACCCGCCAGCGTGCCTGGGGGCCGTTGTGGAACGACTGGTTCTGCAGCATCGACCACAAGAAGATCGGCATCATGTACATCGTGCTGGGGCTGGTGATGCTGCTGCGCGGCTTTGCCGACGCCATCATGATGCGTGCCCAGCAGGCCATCGCCTTTGGCGATTCGGTGGGCTATCTGCCGCCGCATCACTACGACCAGATCTTCACCGCCCACGGTGTGATCATGATCTTCTTCGTGGCGATGCCCTTCGTCACCGGCCTGATGAACTACGTGGTGCCCTTGCAGATCGGTGCGCGCGACGTGGCCTTTCCCTTCCTCAACAACTTCAGTTTCTGGATGACCGCCGCCGGCGCCGCGCTGGTGATGGCCTCGCTGTTCGTCGGCGAATTCGCCATGACCGGCTGGCTGGCCTACCCACCGCTGTCCGGCCCGGCCTACAGCCCCGGGGTGGGGGTGGATTACTACATCTGGGCATTGCAGATCGCCGGGGTGGGCACGCTGTTATCGGGGGTGAACCTGCTGGTGACCATCATCAAGATGCGCGCGCCCGGCATGACGCTGATGAAGATGCCCGTGTTCACCTGGACCGCGCTGTGCACCAACGTGCTGATCGTGGCGGCATTCCCGGTGCTCACTGCGGTGCTGGGGCTGCTGTCGCTGGACCGCTACGTCGGCACCAACTTCTTCACCAACGACTTTGGCGGCAACGCCATGATGTACGTGAACCTGATCTGGATCTGGGGCCACCCCGAGGTCTACATCCTGATCCTGCCGCTGTTCGGCGTGTTCTCGGAAATCGTCTCCACCTTCAGCGGCAAGCGGCTGTTCGGTTACAGCTCGATGGTGTACGCCACGGTGTGCATCACCATCCTGTCGTACATCGTGTGGCTGCACCACTTCTTCACCATGGGGTCGGGCGCCAGCGTCAACGCCTTCTTCGGCATCACCACCATGATCATCTCCATCCCCACCGGGGCGAAGATGTTCAACTGGCTGTTCACCATGTACCGCGGCCGCATCCGTTTCGACCTGCCGATGCTGTGGACCATGGGCTTCATGCTCACCTTTGTCACCGGCGGCATGACCGGGGTGCTGCTGGCGGTGCCGCCGGCCGACTTCGTGCTGCACAACAGCCTGTTCCTGGTGGCGCACTTCCATCACGTCATCATCGGCGGCGTGGTGTTCGGCACCTTTGCCGGCATCAACTTCTGGTTCCCCAAGGTGGCGGGCTTCAAGCTGGATGCCTTCTGGGGCAAGGTGTCGTTCTGGTGCTGGCTGGTGGGCTTCTACCTGGCCTTCATGCCGCTCTACGTGCTGGGCCTGATGGGCGTGACGCGGCGGCTCAGCCAGTTCGATGATTCCAGCCTGCAGATCTGGTTCCAGATTGCCGCGCTCGGCGCCTTCGTCATCGCCCTCGGCATCCTCGCCTTCATCGTGCAGTTGTTCGTGTCGATCCGCCGCCGCGAGTCGCTGCGCGACCACAGCGGCGACCCCTGGGACGGCCGCACCCTGGAATGGTCCACCGCCTCACCGCCGCCGGCCTACAACTTTGCCTTCACCCCGCGGGTGCACGACCTCGATGCCTGGTGGGACATGAAGCGCGGCGGCTTCCAGCGCCCGACCGCCGGCTTCGAGCCGGTGCACATGCCGAAGAACACCGCAGCCGGCATCGTGCTGGCCGGTCTCAGCGCGGTCTGCGGTTTTGGCCTGATCTGGCACATCTGGTGGCTGGCGGCCGCAGCCTTCGTGGCGGTGGTGGCCGGAGCCATCCTGCACAGCTTCAATGAGGACCGGGACTTCTACATTCCGGCCGACGAGGTGACCCGGGCGGAGGACGCGCGCACCCGGCAACTCGCGGCGCTGCCGGGAGCCACGCCATGAGCACGCCTTCCCACACCCTCAGCGGGGCCCTCAGCGACCGCTTCCTGGTGCGCGAGCCGCACCACCCGGAAAACGGCACGCTGCTGGGGTTCTGGCTGTACCTGATGAGCGACTGCCTCATCTTCGCCGTGCTGTTTGCCATGTACGGTGTGGTCGGCGGCAACTACGCCGCCGGGCCCGGGCCGGCCGATCTGTTCGACCTCAAGCTGATCGCGGTGGCCACCGCCATGCTGCTGCTGTCGTCCATCACCTACGGCTTCGCCATGCTGGAGATGGCGCGCGACCGGGTGGGGCCCACCCTGTTGTGGCTGGGCATCACCGGGCTGTTCGGCCTGGGGTTTCTGGGCATTGAGCTCTACGAGTTCTCGCACCTTATCCACCTCGGCGCCGGGCCGCAGCGCAGCGCCTTCCTGTCGGCCTTCTTTGCCCTGGTGGGCACCCACGGCCTGCACGTGGCCTTCGGCATGGTCTGGCTGGTGACGCTGATGGTGCAGGTACGGCAGCGTGGCCTGACCGCCACCCACCGCCGCCGCCTAGCCTGCCTCAGCCTGTTCTGGCATTTCCTGGACGTCATCTGGATTGGCGTCTTCACCTTCGTCTACCTGATGGGAGTGCTGCGATGAGCACGTCCGACACCCTGCCCGGCAAGGCGCATCTGGATGCCCACGGCGAGGACACCCGCCACGTTCACAGCCATGACGACGGCCTCGGGGCGGCGCACGGCACGTTCAAGGGCTACCTCACCGGCTTTCTGCTGTCGGTGGTGCTCACTGCCATCCCGTTCTGGCTGGTGATGGGCGAGGTGCTGCCCAGCAAGACGCTGACGGTGATGCTGGTGCTGGCCTTTGGTGGCGTGCAGGTGCTGGTGCACATGGTGTACTTCCTGCACCTCAACACCCGCTCCGAAGGCGGCTGGAACATGCTGGCGCTGATCTTCACCCTGATCCTGGTGCTGATCACCTTTGCCGGCTCGCTGTGGGTGATGTACCACCTCAACGACAACATGATGCCGCTGAGCGTGCACGAGGCACGCAACCTGCCCTGATGCGCCGCCCCGCACTGCGTCCCACTCTGTTTGCCGCCCTGTTGCTGGGGCTGCTGGTGGTGTTGGTGCAGCTGGGGCAGTGGCAGTTGGAACGCCGGGTGTGGAAGCAGGCGCTGATCGCCCAGGTGGCGGCCAACGCCAGCGCAGCGCCGGTGGCACCGCCGCCGCCGGCCGAGTGGGCGAAGCTCGACGACGGGCTGGCGTATCGCCGGGTGCAGCTCAGCGGGCAGTTCGACCACGCGCGGGAAACCTGCGTCCAGGCCGTCACCGTGCACGGGCCCGGCTTCTGGGTGCTGACGCCGCTGCAGCAGGCCGATGGCCGCTGGGTGCTGGTCAACCGCGGCTTTGTCCCGCCGCAGGACTGTGATCCCGCCCGCCGCGCTGCCGGGCAGACGCCGGGCGAGGTGACCGTGGTGGGCCTGCTGCGGCTGAGCGAGCCCAAGGGCGGTTTTCTGCGCGACAACGATCCGCAGGGCGATCGCTGGTATGCCCGCGATGTCGCCGCCATCGGCGCCGCGCGGGGTCTGCCGGCCGACCGGCTGGCGCCCTACTTTGTCGATGCCGAGCACGGCGTGGAGGGCGGGCCCATCGGTGGCCTCACGGTGCTGCAGTTTCGCGATCATCACCTGATCTATGCGCTGACCTGGTTTGGCCTGGCCGGGCTGGCGGCGCTGGGGCTGGCCCTGTTGTTACGACCGGCACTGCGACGCCGGGCGCCCACCCACGGCATTCGCTAGGATTCGGGCATGTCGCTGATTTCCGCCATGGCAGGACGCGAGACCGGCCATTCGGCGCAGGGCGAGACCACCGCGCAACAGAACATGCTGCAGCTGGTGCAGCTCCGATGGATTGCGGTGTTTGGCCAGATCACCACCATCGCCTTCGTCACCGGGGTGTTGAAGATCCCGCTGCCGCTGGTGGACATGGCGCTGGTGATCGGCGGGCTGGTAGCGCTCAACCTGTTCAGCCTGTTCCGGCCGCGGCTGGGGCGGCCGATCCGCAACGGCGATCTCATGGCCGGCCTGCTGATTGACGTGGCGGCGCTGACCGCACTGTTGTTCCTCAGCGGCGGTGCCACCAATCCCTTCGTGTTTCTGTATCTGCTGCAAGTGACCCTGGGCGCGGTGCTGCTGCAAGCCTGGTCCACCTGGACCCTGGTGGGTGTCACCAGCGTCTGCTTTGCCCTGCTTACCCAGTTCTACGTGCCGCTGGCGCTGCCCGACCCACAGCCGGACGACCTGTTCCAACTGCACATCATCGGCATGTTGATCTGCTTTGTGCTGGATGTGGCGCTGCTGGTGATCTTCATGAATCGCATCAACGCCAACCTGCGACGCCGGGACGCGCGGCTGGCCGACCTGCGCCAGCGCGCCGCCGAAGAGGACCACATCGTGCGTATGGGCCTGCTGGCCTCCGGCGCCGCCCATGAACTGGGCACGCCGCTGGCCACGCTGTCGGTGATCCTCGGCGACTGGCGGCGCATGCCGGAGTTTCGCGAACGCCCCGAGCTGGCCGAGGAAATCGCCGACATGGAGGCCGAGGTGAAGCGCTGCAAGAGCATCGTCACCGGCATTCTCATGTCCGCCGGGGAAGCGCGCGGCGAGTCCGTCGAGGTGACCACCGTGCGGCACTTTCTGGACCAGCTGGTGGCGGAGTGGCGCAGCTCGCGGGCAGTCAAGGGTTTCGAGTACACCCTGGAGGCCTGCCCGGGCGAGGCCTCGGACCTTGCCGCGCCCATCGTCAGCGACTCTGCCTTGAAACAGGTGATCTGCAACGTGCTCGACAACGCCCTGGAGGCCTCGCCCGGCTGGGTGGCGCTGTCGGCGCGCTGCGACGAGGGCGCACTGTCGCTCACCGTACGCGACCGTGGGCCCGGCTTCCCCCCGGAAATGCTCGGGCAGATCGGCAAGCCCTACCAATCCAGCAAGGGCCGCCCCGGTGGCGGGCTGGGCCTGTTCCTGGTGCTGAACGTGCTGCGCAAGCTGGGCGGCAGCGTGTCCGCCCAGAACGACCCCATGGGCGGCGCCGTGGTATCGCTGTGGCTGCCGCTGGCATCGCTGGCCCTGGCCGAGGAGAACGCGGATGACGACCCCGCCCACCGACCCTGAGCGTCGCCTGCTGATCGTGGAGGACGACGCCGCCTTCGCGCGCACCCTCAAGCGCTCCTTCGAGCGGCGCGGCTATCAAGTGTGGCTGGCCCAAGGCCCGGACCAAGTGGCAGCGCTGCTGGACCACCGCCCGCACTACGCCGTGGTGGATCTGAAACTCGGCACCGCCTCCGGCCTCACCGTGGTGCAACAACTGCACGCCCACGACCCCGACATGATGATCGTGGTGCTCACCGGCTTCGCCAGCATCGCCACCGCCGTCGAGGCCATCAAGCTGGGCGCCTGCAACTACCTGGTCAAGCCGTCCAACACCGACGACATCGAAGCCGCCTTCCACCACGAACCCGGCACCACAGAACTGCCCCAGGCCGGCGCCCGCCCCACCTCCATCAAAACCCTGGAGATGGAACGCATCCACGCCATGCTGGCCGAGACCGACTTCAACATCTCCGAAGCCGCCCGACGGTTGGGGATGCACCGCAGGACCCTCGCAAGGAAGTTGGCGAAGCGGTGGGTGCCGTGAGGGGCTGAGCCAGGCTCGGCCCTCCAGTCTGAGCGTTCAGTACACACGACCCGGAGCCTGTCGCCTCAAGGCCAACGCCCCGACCGCGACTTGAAGCAGCCGTGGGAGTCGGGCATAACGCTGACAGATCACCGCGGTCGGGAACTTCAGGATGAGGGACTTCACGCCAGTACAGGACGTTTTTCGCTTGCCGGCCATGCGCGGCAGGCGGCACATCGCGGATAGCCCCCAAAGACCGTTCCAGCGCCTATCCCCAGTGGAAGGCCAGCCCAATCAGTGCCCGATTCTGAGCGGCAGCAGAGACGCCGCGTTTCGTCGCCAGCCACGTCAGAAACTGTCGGACTTCATCCGATCCGAGCGTCGATGGATGTTGCATCGCATGGAAGCGGATGAAGTACCGAATCCAGAACCAGTAGCTCTTCTCCGTGCGCAGGCTGTAGCGGCGAGTTCGAATGACCTCCCGGACCTGCTCGCGCAGCCGGGGCTTCTGGGCGGAATCATCCATGATGTGCCTTCATTGAAGCTGTATGGACGTACAGTATTATTGAGCGAGCAAAATGACGCGGTCAAACGAATACACACCGGGCCGGACAGAGGCTTGGTAAGTCATTGAACATGAGGGGAAAATGATGATATCAGCCGCGAGCGTTCTCCGAAGTTATGAAGCGCGCAGCGATATTCAATCGTGCTGCGTGCCGTCTAATCACTGTTAGGTGCGCGAGAAACCTATGCGCGACCCGAGAATAGGAGGCAGGTATGCATGAGTATGCGATTTTTGGACACGATCGTGCCGGAGTTGGGCGCTGGCTAGGTGTTGCTGCGATTCTCATAGCTGGCGGCGTTGCTCAACTGCTTTCCTGGCTTTCAAGCATCAGCGGTTGGGAGGCATTTACGAAAGGTTCGGTGACTGCGGGCGTCGTATATTTTGGCTTGCATTACATCTTTAATCGATGGGCATGGAAAGTTCCTCTATCTTCGATACCGGACTTAAATGGCGCTTGGAACGTATCCGGGACCACCTTAGATGAAAACGGCGGAGCGAAATATGAATGGTCCGCGGCGCTCGACATCGAGCAGAACTGGAAGAAGATATCAATCAATGTCAAAACCGCCGATAGTCGGAGCGCCAGCTACACGGCAACACTACTTAAAAGGCATGGGGTTAGAGGCGGTTGGATATTGAGTTACAGCTACAAGAATGAGCCGAACCTAGACAAGATTCATGAGCTCAGCCCGCACAAAGGTTACTGCGAGATTGAGTTCGATAAGAATTTGGGTTTCGCTGAAGGGGCCTACTTCAATAGTGGTGGAAGAAAATCGTATGGCTTGATGACGCTAAAGCGAGATAAAGATGATTGATTTTGATCAAAGATTGAAAAGGCTCAAGGATCGGCGCCAAGGTAGTAGAGAGATAGTCCTTCTAGAGAAAGGCCTGAATTCTTGGGATCCAGGGGACTACCGCACCAGGGAGGATTATGAGTACCTTCAAGAGGGCTCCGGGGTCAGGTATGCGGTTGGTGCAATGGCGCAGGTTAATCCTCAATCCACACAAGTGTCGGTTGATGAAGGGAACCGTGTATCTGACACGCTAATTGGGATGTTGAAGACGGAGGGCATTGGTGCAGCAAAACGCATGCAGGGTTCGGTGGCTTTGAACGTGCACATTGAGGGGCATTCTGATGTGGACATGCTGATCCTCTGTGAAGATACGGTCTTGGTCCAAACGCCCAAGTTAGATGGAACTGCTTGCTATGCGCCTGACAATCGCCCCATGGTCGATATAGTTGCAGAGCTGCGTCAAAAATCGGAATCCAAACTGACCTCTAGGTACTACGAGGCAACTGTAGATTGCTCAAACGGAAAATCTATATCGCTGATGGGCGGAAGTTTGAAGCGCAAAATCGACATCGTACCAAGTTGCTGGTGGCACACACATGATTATCAGAGGAGTTTCCAAGAAAAAGATGCTGGCGTGAAGATTTACGACAAAAAGCAACACTCTTTACTGGCCAACTTTCCTTTCAAGCATATCCATCGCGTGAATGAACGAGATGGGCAATATTCTGGAAACTTAAAAAGAGTAATTAGGCTTTTGAAGAATTTGGTTGCCGACATGCCTGACTACAAGAAAGCAAAGGCCAAGGCGCTAACTAGCTATGATCTTGCGGGGATCGCTTACCACATGGAAGGCAGATTGCGCATGCCAGCCTACATGTCGTTGGGTCTGGTTGAGGCAACCAGAAATTATCTTTGCACCCTTCGCGACTACCCAGCCCAAAGGAATGGATTGTTGGTGCCGGATGATACGCGAAAAATTTTCGATTCAGACTCAAAAACAGAGGCTTTGGGGATTCTGGCCAAAGAAGTAGAGGACTTGGCTTTCTCAATATTCAAGGAATTGCGTCCGCTATCGTCGGTTTACGACTCCAGTGCTATTACGTCGAAAGTGCTCTGAGGTGCCGCGCGCACCTAACAAATCGCCGCAGCTGACGTTTGACCCGCCACCCATTTTTGCTACCGCAAAAGCGGGCGTCGCCTCAAACGCACCTGAGCTCAGGCGTTAGCTGCTACCGATGCTTAAGTCAGAAACCGTAAGCAAGCTTTCGTTGGGTGTCGCTGTATGTTCAGTGATCGTAACAATCATCTTTGCACTTGCAGCGATGAACCATTCAACCGAGCTTGCCAAGAAGTCAGGGCAATTTCGCCAAGGTAAAGTGGAAGCTTTGATTGGGCACATTCGGCTAACCCCGGAGAAAACCCATCGCCTCGTATTCGGTGTCAACGAGAGCGAGACAACACAGGGCCTTGTAATTTCTCCCTATCAACTAGCGATTCGAAATTCGGGCGATGCGCAAGTTAGGGACATATCTGTTTTATTCCGGTACCACTCAATGCTTAAGAGAAAGGCTCTGGAGCATTTGAGCTTTTCATTGGCCGGTGGTATGTCAGGAGGTGACGTCACGCGCACTTTCAGTTCGTTAGGGGCTACAGACTTCGTTTCGTATCAAATTGAAAAACTCAACCCCGCCGTCGCAATGGCAATTGACGAGCCATTTGTTCTGGGAAGTACGTTAATTGAAGACAGCGTAGACGTTGAGGGCTTAACGGTTCCATTCAAGCTTCTTTATTCGTTAAATTTTCAGGTTTCTTTAAGCTCTGCGGTGGATCAAGTTGCAGACTACAATTTTGAAGCAACCGTCTTAGCCGCGAACGACCTCGCAGAACTTGAACATCAGTTCTATCGAGAGATAGTGCTCCACGAAGCCAAGGAGCTTCGAGAGAATTCATCATTCTTTCAATATCTTGGGGCTCTTATTTTCGGAGTTCCCGAAGAGCAAGCTGTATTGATTTACCCTCATACGCATCGGGTAGGTGAGCCGGGAGCTCTTATTTTCTTTCCCCAGGAAGGAGAGGTTGAATACCGAACTGCTTGGTATGCGCCTGTTTCATGGGTGTACTTGTTTGGATTTTGAATATGTATTTTGCCGAATACGCAGCTAACAAATCGCTGCAGGTGACGTTCGAAAAATCGGGGACAGACCACGATTTCCCGGAGCCTCCGCGACTAACCCAGGTTCGCCCGGTTGCGCCGTCTTCGATCACGCAGCCTCGACTCGCCGGAGCATGCTACCGCCTCAAAACCGATACCCCGCCAGCAGCGTGACGTTCACCGGGTTAAAACGCAGCCGCGTCCGACTCCGACCCAGCTCGGTGCCGTCCGACGCGAGCAGCCGGATCTCGGCATCGGTTTCCAATGCAATGAAGTCGATGCCTGCCGACAGGCTCCACGTCTCGTTGAGACGCCACCGCACACCGGCGCCGACAGCGGGCGCTAACGTGGAATCGACCTTGGAGGTAAGGCGCGTTGGTCCGGGGATTCCGGCGGAGAGCGTGAGTGGCATCCCGAATCGTCGATTGGCTTCTTCCTCCAGGGTGTCGTTGAGTTCGACCTCGCTGAAGAATGCGGAGCTGAGGCCGGCACCGAGGTAGGGGCGCCACGCGGCGTCTGGTGCACCGAAGTGGTAGGCCAGCATGAGCGCCGGTACCCATTGGCGGGCGCTGCCGATGGGGTTGAATCGGGGCTCGCTCAGGTCAATGCGCAGTGCGTTGCCGAGGGGGCCGGTGGCCTGCACGGTTCCGCTGCCGTCGATGGACCCCTTCGGCGGGTAGCCGACCACCAGCCGCACGGACCAGTCGGCTGTCAGAAAGTACTGGCCGACCAGTGCGAAGGTGTTGAGGTGATCCGCATCGATGTCGATGCCCTCACTGCGGAACTCGGACTGCACGCCCAGCAGGGGAAACAGTGGATTCGGCCGCAGGGTGTTGCGGGGAGCGCCGTTGCCTTCCTGCGGGATGCCGTGGAGCCAACCGGCTTCGATGAGGATGTCGCCGGCGCGCTGGGCCGAGGCGGGGGAGGCCAGCAGGGCGGCGAGCAGCGCAGGCAGTAGCAAGTAGGGCAAGGGGTCGAGTCCTGGCAGGCAGGCTCGCAGGCTACACGCGGGCGTCCTTCAGCGCTGAGCCGTCGCGGAGCGGGGGCTGTGCTGGCACCGCGAGTGTGCTGATCGTGTTGACGGCTGTGTCCGCACGGATGCGTGGATGGACCGCCAGGCTTGATGGCTGCGTGCCCGTGATCGACCACGTCCGAACGATCCCTTCGGATGAGGCTGGCGTCTTGCCACGCGTGCTATCAACAAGGCCCCTTGGCACCCGCGCAGCATTGCTGGCAGGAGATCGCATGGCCCGTGTTGAAATCCCGCAACGGGAAGACTACGTCTTTGAAGTGGAGCTTCCGATCATGCTGGCGCACATCAACCGGGGCGATCACCTCGGTAACGAGCATCTCATCGCGTTTCTCAACGATGCCCGGATTCAGTACATGGCGGCCTGCGGGGTGCCGGAATACACCGACTCGGGGCCGAGCATGATCAACGCGGACCTGGCAGTGGTGTACAAGTCGGAAGCGCGCTATGGCGAACGCCTGCGCATTGCCATGACGGCCACCGATTTCAACAAGTACGGTTGCGATGTGGTGTACCGCGTCACCACGGCAGCGGACGGGCGGTTGGTGGCACTGGCCAAGACGGCGCACCTGCACTACGACGCCCGGCGTAAGCAACTGTTGCGATGCCCCGAGGGCTTTCGGGAGAAGTTGCTGCGGGCGTAGGTCGGCATCACCCACGCACTCGCCTGACAGGACCACAGGCGAGAGACTGAGGCTCCCGGCGACAAGGGCGGCGCAGGACTAGCCGGACTCCGGTGCGTCCCCGTAGTACTGAACGCCCAGTTTGATGCGGTCACGGCCCTGCGCGCGGCGATGGCGATTGCTGTCGCGCAGGGAGTAGACGCAGCCGCAATACTCCTGCTGGTAGAAGCGTTCGCGCTTGCTGATCTCGACCATGCGTGATGCCCCGCCGTTCTTGCGCCAGTTGTAGTCCCAGTACGTCATGCCCGGATAGCGGGCGGCGGCGCGCTGCCCGCAGCCGTTGATCTGGGCCATGTTCTTCCAGCGGGAGATGCCGAGCGAACTGCTGATCAGCGGAAAGCCGTGCTCATGGGCGTACAGGGCAGTGCGCTCGAAGCGCATGTCGAAACACATCGTGCAGCGGATGCCGCGCTCGGGTTCGTCCTCCATCCCCTTGGCGCGGGCGAACCAGTTGTCGGTGTCGTAGTCGGCGTCGATGAAGGGCACGCCATGCTGTTCGGCGAAGCGGATGTTTTCCTGCTTGCGCAGCTCGTACTCCTTCACCGGATGAATGTTGGGGTTGTAGAAGAAGATGGCGTAGCGAATGCCCGAAGCCTGAATGGCTTCCATCACCTCACCCGAGCAGGGGGCGCAGCAGGAGTGCAGCAACAGCCGGTCGCGGCTGCGGTCGTAGCCTTCGGGAAGCGCGAGGACAGGTCGGTTGAGCGGGAGCGTCATCAGTGTGCGATCGGTGAGGGCGGTAAGGCCACGACAGGTCAGGTTGCAGCCACGAGGATACGTGGCTCGCCGTATGCGGCCCGCGCGGCAGACTCTCCGGTTGAGATGGTCGTTGGTGCCGAATGCGTACAGGAAGCCGTCGGGAGCAACCCTGACCCGAATGCCGGTTGCGGGCGGTGTTTCCACTCGGGCGAACTGCAGCGCGGACAGTCGCGGGCCATTTCCGTCCCCTTTCAATCTTGCTTGCGGTAGAGCTGGACGATGCTGGAGAAATCCAGTGTGGCGGCATCCTGGCAGTGCATGGAGTACAGGTTGCGCGCCAGCTCGCCCAGCGGGACCGGACTGCCGCTGGCGATGGAGGCTTCCGCTGCCAGGCCCAGGTCCTTGAGCATCAGGGCGGCACCGAAGCCGCCGCTGTAGCCGCGCGAGGCGGGCACGTTCTCCATCACGCCCGGCCAGGGGTTGTAGAGCTCCAGGGACCAGTTGCGGCCGGAGCTCTTCGACATGATCTCGGACAGCACCTTGGGATCGAGCCCGTTGGCAACGCCCAGCGACAAGGCTTCGGCGGTGCCGGCCATGTGGATGGCCAGCAGCATGTTGTTGGCGATCTTGGCCACCTGTCCGGCGCCGTGGTGGCCGGCGTGAAAGATGTTCTTGCCCATCGCGTCCAGCCAGGGCCGGGCTTGTTGGACGGCATCGGCATCGCCCCCGACGATGAAGGTGAGCGTGCCCGCGGCGGCGCCGGTGGCCACGCGCGCAGGTCCACGCCCAGCGGCACACGCTGCGCCGTCACGCCCAGCGCATGCAACGAAGCAATGATGGGCAGGCTGGCCGCGGTGACACGGTCTGCCAGGCGCAGGATCACCGCCTCGCGCAGGCGCCCGCGCCAACGCCGGCGG
>CAKZHZ010000104.1 GCA_936928855.1 uncultured Polycyclovorans sp. | reverse complement strand
ACGTCATCAAGACCTTCAAGCCCAAGAACGGGCCGCGCCTGACCGTCGGCATCCTCGGCCTGACCAACCCCGGCATCGCGATCTGGGACAAGGCCAACGTCGAGGGCAAGGTCAGGTTCAACGGCGTCGTTGAACAGGCGAAGATCGTTGTGCCGCAGGTGAAGAAGGCCGGTGCCGACGTCGTGATCGTGTCGGCGCACTCCGGTGCCGACGGCTCCTCGTCGTGGGGCGACGCCCTCCCGTTCGTCGAGAACGCCGCAACGCAGCTGGCCGAAGAGGTCGACGGCATCGACGCGATCCTGGCGCCGACGACGCCGTCGGCGGCCTTTGGTCTGGGGTCGGTGGACAGCAGCGATCCGGTGCAGATGTATCTTAACGATGTCTTCACCGTGACGGTGAACCTTGCGGGCCTGCCCGGCGCGGTGGTTCCGACCGGGCTGAGCGAGACCGGACTGCCCCTCGGCACCGTCAAGTCTCGCATCCGACTCGCCTTCGGACGGCTGCGGCGGGCGCTGGAAAAGGACGAACAGGTCGACACCGATTTCTGAGCGCTCCTCTTGCTTGCCCCTCCCAAATCTCTGGCGTAAGCATCGGCGATGGTTTCGATTCGCGTTTGCCTTGCCGTTTCCGTCGCCTGTTCCTCGGCGCTTCTCGCCGCATGCTCGACCGGCGGCGATGTCGGCTTGAGCCAAAGCGCCCAACCCCGTCTCGCCAGCTGGAGCTGCACCGGCGGTGTGCGGCTGACGATTGCGCGCACCGGCTCCGGGCTCGATATCACGGACAGCCGCGGCGTCACCGTCAGCCTGCCGCCCGATCCGCCCGGCGGCCCTGCTTGCCCTGCCCGTGGCGCTGGCGGCGGCGCTGCAAGCCGATGAGTGCCAGATCTACACCGATGTCGACGGGGTGTACACCACCGATCCGCGGGTGGAGCCCAAGGCACGCCGCCTGGACCGCATCACCTTCGAGGAGATGCTGGAGATGGCGAGTCTCGGCTCCAAGGTGCTGCAGATCCGCGCCGTCGAATTCGCCGGCAAGTACAAGGTACCGCTGCGGGTGCTGTCCACCTTCAAGGACGGCCCGGGCACGCTGATCACGCTAGAGGATGCAAAAGTGGAAGACCCCCTGATCTCCGGTATCGCCTTCAATCGTGACGAGGCCCAGCTCACCGTGACCGGGGTGCCGGACCGCCCGGGGATCGCCGCCGCCCTGCTGGGGCCGGTGGGGGATGCCAACATCGAAGTCGACATGATTGTGCAGAACGTGGCGGCGGACGGCAGCACCGACTTCACCTTCACGGTGCACAAGAACGATTTCGAGCGGGCCACCGAAGTGATGCGCGCGGTCAGCGCCGAGCTGGGGGCCAAGGGGGTCAACGGCTCCACCGAAATCGCCAAGGTGTCGGTGGTCGGTGTCGGCATGCGCAGCCACGCCGGCATCGCCAGCCAGATGTTCAAGGCACTGGCGGCGGCCGGGATCAACATCCGCATGATCTCCACCTCCGAGATCAAGATCTCGGTGGTGATCGAGGAAATGTATCTGGAGCTGGCCGTGCGCACGCTCCACAAGGCCTTTGGTCTGGAGCAGGCAGCCGCCTGATCAGGGCGCCAGCTGCCGGGTCCAGAAGGTGAGGGTCTTGTCGGTCTCTTCGGACTGATCGAGGTCTTTCCAGCGGTACTGACACTGAAGGTGCGCCTGTCGCTGGTAGCCGCGGCGGCCCCATAATCCGTGGTTGCCGCGATAGTGCGCGGGCCGCAGGGGATGGTCGTCGGGTCGTTCGACGGCGCAGAACGTGATCTGGCGGTGCCCGAGCGCGCGGGCCTGCTGTTCCCGCAGATCAAAAAAGCGGCCGCCGATGCCGTGGCCGCGCAAGGTCGGCAATAGCACCGACTCCCCGCAATAGAACCAGTCGGACAGGGTGGCGCCGGCGCGGACGAAAGGCGCCTGCATCTCGGGCTGCGCCTGGCTCATCGGCAGCCCGGTGGTGGCGCCCAGCGCGCGATCCTGTTCCAGCACTAGGCCAATGACCGATTGTGGGCTCGCGAGGTAATGCGCCAGATAGTCGCGTTCGTAGTCGAGGTCGCCTTCGTAGCAGTATGGCCATTCGCGGAATACGGTCAGTCGCAGGCGTGCGATCGGGTCGATCCAGGGGCGCGCCGCCTCCCCGTGGAGTGTCAGAAGGCGCAGCGCGCCGGGAAGCGGTGTCATCGTCATATCAAAAAAACTGAATAAACAGGTGAAAACGTTTTTCTTGTTTGAATGAACCGTGCGCCGTAGGCTGGGTCTTATCTCCTGACGATGCCGCTCATGAACCACGCCAGTCGTTACACCACCACCGCGATCAGCCTGCACTGGCTGATGGCCGTGCTGATCTTTGCGGGCTTCGGGATGGGACAGTACATGACCGATCTCGCCATGTCGCCCGACAAGCTGCGGATGTATAGCTGGCACAAATGGATCGGGGTGACCGTGTTCGGGCTGGTGCTTCTGCGTGGGGTGTGGCGGCTGACACACACCCCGCCTCCCCTGTCGACGGCGATGCCGGCCTGGCAGCGGCAGCTGGCTGGACTCACCCACGGCCTGCTCTATGGCCTGATGTTCGCCATACCCTTGAGCGGCTGGCTGTATTCATCAGCCTCCGGGTTCCAGACGGTGTACTTCGGGCGCTGGCCCTTGCCCGACCTGCTGGGCCGCGACGCCGACCTGGCGGCGTGCCTCAAGAGCGTCCACGTGATACTCAACTACGGTCTGGCGGCGCTCGTGGTGGCGCATCTGGGTGCTGCCCTCAAACATCATTTCCTCGATCGCGACGGTCTGCTGTGGCGCATGATCCCGTCGCGTCGCCTGCCGGAGCATCGCGCATGACTTTCTCCTTCCGGGCTCGCTGGCTGAGTCTCCCCCTGATGGTGCTGGCATTGGGACTGCACGCCAGCAGTGCGGCCATCGACAACGACCGCAGCGAGCTGGTGGCCGTGTTCAAGCAGATGGGTGTGGCGGTCGAAGGGCGTTTCACGGCCTTTTCGGGCACTGTGGCCTTCGACCCTGCGGACCCCGCTGCTGCCGAGGCGGAGCTGCAGGTCCAGACCGCCAGCTTCGATCTCGGCCTGCCGGACTACAACGCCGAAGTGCGGAAGGCCGAATGGTTCGACAGCGAGGCCCATCCGCAGGCGGTGTTCCGGGCACAGGGCCTGACGCCGCTTGGCGACGGCCGTTATCGCGCCGATGGCTCGCTCAGCCTCAAGGGGCAGTCCCGTCCGCTGGGCGCCGACATCACGATCCGTGAAGCCGACGGCCATCGTCTGTTCGAAGGCGAGCTGGTGCTGGATCGCACGGACTATGGCATCGGTGATCCGGGCTGGTCCGGGGTGGTCGACGATGAAGTCCGTATCCGTTTTCGTATTGCTCAGGCCTTGCCCTGAGCGTTTGTTGTCCCACGTTCCAACCCTGGAGTGAACCGATGAGACTGACCGTTCCTGCAGCATTTGCCACATTGATGCTGGCGAGTGCCGCGCATGCCGCACCCGTTACCTACACGCTGGATGCCTCGCATACCTACCCCAGCTTTGAGGTGCCGCACATGGGTATTTCCTGGTGGCGGGGCAAGTTCAACAACTCCAGCGGTACGGTTACGCTTGATCGTGAAGCGGAAACCGGCACCGTCGAGGTCACCATCGACGCGGCCAGCCTGGATTTCGGTCACGACAAGATGAACGAGCATGCACGGGGCGAGGACTTCTTCAATGTCGCCAAGCATCCGAAGATCCTCTATCGCGGCACCATCAGCTTTGACGACGGTGAGCCTGACGAGGTCAAGGGCGAGCTCACCCTGATGGGGGTCACCCGGCCGGTGGAGCTGGAGTTCGAGAGCTTCAAGTGCATCGAGCACCCGTTCTTCAAGAAGGAGGTCTGCGGTGCCGACCTCGAGGCGGAGTTCGATCGTGCCGACTTTGGCATGAGCAAGTACGCCGATGGCCCGATGGGGCAGGTGAAGCTGTCGATTCAGGCTGAAGGCCTGCGCGCCGACTGATGCGCCGACGGCGCCCCCGGCGGCGGCTGTGCCGTCGGGGGTGTCTGTGCCACCATAGGGGATGTCGCGCGCCGCCACTCCCCACCTGTCACGTCGATTCGTCCGGCATGTTGAGGCGGGCGAGGTGCTGTTCGACATCGGTGACCCCGGCGCAGCCGCCTATATCGTGGCCAGCGGGCTTGTCGAGATCATCAGCGAGGTTGGTGGGCAGCCCCGCAGCCTTGGCCGGCTTGGCGAGCACGAGCTGTTCGGCGAAATGGCCCTCATGGGCGACAACACCCGCACCGCCCGTGCCGTGGCAGTGACCGCAGCCACGCTCTACGTCATCCCGCACGACAGTTTCGCGCGCTGCCTCTCGGATGCGGATCCCCTGTTGCGATACCTGCTCCGCCTGACCATGCTTCGGGCGCGTGCGTCGTTGCGCGAGTCTGGTGCCGGGGGGGCAGAATTCACTCCGGATGCCATGGCGTCCGAACGGCAGGAGGCCCTGCAGCGGCTGCTGATCGAGCAGGACCTGAGAGAGGCCCTTGAGCGGCAGGAGTTTGACCTGCACTACCAGCCCATCGTGGGTTTGCGTGACGGAGGGGTGAGGGGTTACGAGGCGTTGTTGCGCTGGCGGCATCCGGCGCATGGCGCGATGTCGCCCGCCGTCTTCGTGCCGGTTGCCGAGGCCAGTGGGCAGATCGTGCCGATCGGCCACTGGATCATCGATACGGCGGTGTCAGCCGCAGCGCGCCTGTGTCGTTCGGCGGCGGTGTCGGGGCCGGAAACCGTCTCGCTCAACCTGTCGATCCGGCAGTTTGACGATCCCCTGCTGTTTCCCACCATCGAGTCGGCCCTGGAGCGCCATGGCCTGGCGCCCCGGCATCTCAAGCTGGAGATTACCGAATCGCTGGTCATGAGTGACTTCGATGCCAGTCATGCCTTGCTGCAGCGGTGCAAGGATCACGGTATCGGACTGGCGGTCGACGATTTCGGCACGGGGTACTCCTCGCTGTCCTACCTGCACCGACTGCCGGTCGACACCCTCAAGCTCGACCGCTCGTTCCTTTCCGATGTGCTCGCCAACCCGGCCTCCTGGAAGATTGTCCGCGCGGTCGCCAACCTGGCGCGCGATCTGGGCGTGCAGACCGTCGCCGAAGGGGTGGAAACCGCCGAACAGGCCGACGCCCTGCGCGAGATCGGGATCGACTGCGCCCAGGGCTTTCACTACGCGCGTCCGGCGCCGCTGGCGACCGTCCTGGATCGCACGCAGAACGCTTGAGGTCGGCGCGGGCCGACGGTATCATCCGCGGTCTTGTGCGCCCGGAGGGCGTGCAGGGTGCCCCGGAACTGATCGCCAACTGCCTTCGGCCGGGTTTCATTTGTCTCGGAGGAACTGAATATCGCTCAGGAACGTGACGACCGGCGCAACGGTGAAATCACCGCGCCGCGGGTAAGGGTCATCGATGCGGATGGCGCCCAGGTCGGGATCATGTTGACCCGCGACGCCATCGCCAAGGCGGAGGTCGACGGTCTGGATCTCGTTGAGGTGTCACCCAACGCCGAACCGCCCGTCTGCAAGATCATGGATTACGGCAAGTACTTGTACCAGAAGGACAAGGCTGCCCACGCTGCCAAGAAAAAGCAGAAGATCATCCAGATCAAGGAAATCAAGTTCCGGCCCACCACGGACATCGGTGATTACCAGAACAAGCTGCGGCAGATGCGCGGCTTTCTGGAAGACGGCGACAAGGTCAAGGTCACGATCCGGTTCAGGGGGCGCGAGATGGCGCACCAGGAGCTCGGCCTCCAGCTCATGGAGCGGGTTCGCAACGAGTTGGAGGAGCTGGCGCAGGTGGAGCAGTTCCCGAAGATGGAAGGGCGTCAGGCGGTGATGATGATCGCCCCCCGCAAGCGGTAAGCGAACAGATCAAGCAGTACACCGGCGTCTCATGGCGTCGGGACAAGGAAGCCCTTCCGAGTGGTTCGGAAGGCCCGGTCAGCTCCCAGGGCGGGACGTGAAGCCGGTCACATGCGGTCAAGGAGTCAAAGATGCCCAAGATCAAAACGATCAAAAGTGCTGCGAAGCGCTTTGCCAAGACTGGCAAAGGCGGCTTCAAGCGTGGTCATTCCCACAAGCGCCACATCCTGACGAAGAAGTCGGCCAAGCGCATCCGCCAGCTTCGCGGTCCGACCCAGGTCGCCGCGGTGGATGTTCGTGAAGTCCGTCAGATGTTGCCTTACGCCTAAGGGGAGATAGACCATGGCACGAGTCAAGCGTGGTGTAACGGCGCGCGCGCGTCACAAGAAGGTTCTCAACAAGGCGAAGGGTTACTACGGGGCACGCTCCCGCGTATTCCGCGTCGCCAAGCAGGCGGTCATCAAGGCCGGGCAGTACGCCTACCGTGACCGTCGCGTCAAGAAGCGTGAGTTCCGCGCGCTGTGGATCGTCCGTATCGGCGCTGCCAGCGTCGAGAACGGCCTGTCCTACAGCCGATTTATCAATGGGCTGTCGAAGGCCGGGATCGCACTGGACCGCAAGGTGCTCGCTGATCTGGCGGTTCACGACAAGCCCGCGTTCGCACAGCTGGTCGAAAAGGCCAAGGTGGCGCTCGCCTGAAGTCGTATTCGCGCCCGTAGCAGGGACGTTACCCAGGGGAGCGGCGTCTGACGCCGTTCCCCTTTTTTATTGTCGGCAAACCGAATATGAGCGAATCACTGGATACTCTGCAGGACGAGGCGCGTGCTGCCATCGCCGCGGCGGCAGACCTGCGTACCCTCGAAGCCCTGCGCGTCGAGTGGCTGGGCAAGAAAGGGCGTATCACCGAGCGCCTGAAGCAGCTCGGCACGCTGACCGGCTACGAGCGCAAGGCGTTCGGCGAGAAGGTCAACCTGATCAAGCAGGCGGTGGTGGAGGCGCTGGGCGCCCGCCAGCAGGTGCTGGAGGCCGCTGCCCTGGAAGCCCAGCTCGCGGCCGAGGCGATCGATGTGACCCTGCCGGGCCGGGGCGCCAGTACCGGCGGACTCCATCCGATTACCCGGACCATCGAGCGCATCGAGCGTCTGTTCAACGATCTCGGGTTCGAAACCATGGAAGGGCCGGAGGTGGAGGACGACTTCCACAACTTCACAGCGCTCAATATCCCCGAGTTGCACCCGGCGCGGGCGATGCACGACACCTTCTACGTTGATCAGGGGCAGCGCGTGCTGCGCACGCACACCAGCCCGGTGCAGATCCGGACGCTGGAGGCACTGGTGGCCAGGGGAGCTGAGCCGCCGGTGCGGATCATCGCGCCCGGACGGGTGTTCCGGTGCGACTCCGATCGCACGCACAGCCCGATGTTCCATCAGATCGAAGGCCTGTACGTGGCGGAACAGGTCTCCTTCGCCGATCTCCAGCATGAGCTGCGTACCTTTCTCGCCCGATTCTTCGAGCGTGAGGTCACGGTGCGATTCCGCCCCAGCTACTTTCCCTTCACCGAGCCCTCCGCCGAAGCCGACCTGCTCGACGAACAGGGCCGCTGGCTGGAGGTGCTGGGCTGCGGCATGGTGCATCCCAAGGTCTTCGAGGCCGTCGGGCTCGACCCCGAGCGCTATACCGGCTTCGCCTTCGGCCTGGGGGTCGAGCGGTTTGCCATGCTGCGCTACGGCGTTGATGACCTCCGCCAGTTCTTCCACAACGACCTGCGATTCCTTGAGCAGTTCCGCTGAGTCGAAACGGACGACATCACATCATGAAACTAAGTTACAACTGGCTGCGTGAGTGGGTATCGCTGGACGATGACGCCGCTGCACTTGCCGAGCGCATCACGCTGGCGGGGTTGGAATCCGAGGCCGCCCCGGTGGCCGGTGCCGCGCCCCAGGGCGTGGTGGTAGGCCGCATCGCGGAGGTCGCGCCGCATCCTCAGGCCGACCGCTTGCAAGTGTGTACCGTGGATGTCGGGCAGTCGGCGCCACTCACCATCGTCTGTGGCGCCGCCAATGCCCGTGCCGGGATTCATGTGCCCTGCGCCACGGTTGGCGCCCGCCTGCCGGGCGGGCAGGCGATTGGGCAGGCCAAGCTGCGGGGGGTCGAGAGCTTCGGCATGCTCTGTTCTGCGCAGGAGCTGGGTCTGGCGGAGAAGGCCGACGGGCTGCTTGAGCTCGATGCGGACAGCACGCCGGGAACGCCGATCGCCCAGTACCTCTCCTTCGATGACCAGGTGCTCAGCCTTGAGCTGACGCCAAACCGGGGCGATTGCCTGTCGGTGCTCGGTCTGGCGCGCGAGGTGGCGGCCATCTACGGGCAGCCGATGCGACGGCCGAACCTCCCCCCCGCTGTGGTGGTGGGGGACCGTCAGGTTCGTATCGACATCGCGCAGCCGGAGGCCTGCCCCCATTACGCCGGTCGGCTGATCACCCGCCTGCGCAGCGGCGCGAGAACGCCGGACTGGATGCGCGAGCGGCTGCGGCGCAGTGGGATTCGTGCCATCCATCCGGTCGTCGACGTCACCAACTACGTGATGATCGAGCTGGGTCAGCCGCTTCACGCCTTTGATCTGGCGAAGCTGCAGGGGGGCATTCAGGTGCGGCCGGCGCAGGCCGGAGAACGTCTGACGCTGCTCAATGAGCAGGCGGTGCAGCTGGACCATGGCGAGTTGGTGATCGCCGACGAGCAGCGCGCGCTGGCGCTGGCGGGTGTCATGGGCGGGGCGGATTCGGCGGTCGACGACAGCACGGAGGCCATCTTCCTCGAGTCGGCGTGCTTCAGCCCTGCGGCCGTGGCGGGAACCGGTCGCCGGCACAAGCTGCACACGGATTCACTGCACCGCTTCGAGCGCGGCGTTGATCCCGGCTTGCAACGCGTTGCGCTGGATCGTGCCAGCCAGTTGATTGTGCAGCTCTGCGGCGGCGAGGTGCACCCGATCACCCAGGCGGGCCGCCTGCAGCCCGAGGCGGTGACGGTGCGCTTGCGGGCCGCCCGGGTGGAGCGTCTGCTGGGGATGACCATCCCGCCCAAGACCATTGAGGCGCTGTTGACGCGGCTGGGAATGACGCTTCGTCACGATGTGGGTGGAACCTGGCAGGTCAAGGTGCCGAGCTATCGCACCGATATCCGCGAAGAAGTTGACCTGATCGAGGAGATCGCGCGGCTGCAGGGCTACGACGCGATCCCGGTGCGGCCCTATGGCGCCGCGCTGGCGCCGGGCGCGACACCGGAGCGCCGCCTGGCGGTGCGGGTGCTGCGGGAGCGCTTGATCGGGCGCGGCTGGCAGGAGGCCGTCACGCTGGCCTTTGTCGATCCCGCCATACAGGGGGCTCTGCTGACGGAAGGCGAGGCGGTTCGTCTCGACAACCCGCTGGCGGAAACCCTGTCGGAACTGCGCCGCACCCTATGGGCCGGCTTGCTGCCGGCCTGGTTGCACAATGAGCAGCGCCAGCAGCGGCGTATCCGGCTGTTCGAAGTCGCGGTTTGTTTCGAGCGGCAGCAGGGGGTGCTGGCCGAGCAATCCCGGATCGCCGGTCTGGCGACGGGCATGGCGTACCCCGAGCACTGGGACCAGTCGGCGCGCGCGGTCGACTTCTACGATCTGCGTGGCGAGGTGGAAGCGCTGCTGGGTCCCCTCGTGGGTGCGTGTCGTTTCGAGGCGGCGGTACATCCCGCGTTGCACCCCGGACAATCCGCGCGTGTGCTGCGCGACGGGGTGGAGATCGGCTGGCTGGGGCGTCTGCACCCCCGCGTGGTGCAGGCCTTGGATCTCCCGGAGGCACCGTTGTTGTTCGAGCTGGTGCTGGATGCGTTGCGGGAGCGTCCGGTGCCGCGTGCACAGGCATTGTCGGAGTTCCCGTCGAGTCGGCGTGATCTCGCCGTGGTGGTGCCGGAGGCGTTGCCGGCAGACGCCCTGATCGAGCGTGCCTATGCCGTGGGCGGGACGCAGCTCGTTCAGGCCCGTGTGTTCGACGTTTATCGCGGTAAAGGCTTGAGCGATGGATGCAAAAGTATCGCGATTGGCTTGATTTTCAACGATAATTCGCGCACGCTACAGAACGAAGACACTGACCGCGCGGCCCAGGCCATCCTGGCCGATTGGCAGCAGCAGTTTGGCGCGGTGGTGCGGGGGTAGTCAGCCGGGGGAAAGCGGTGGCGTTGACAAAAGCGGATCTCGCGGACGCGCTCTTTGACGATCTTGGCCTCAACAAGCGTGAGGCGAAGGAGTTCGTCGATCTCTTCTTCGAGGAGATCCGCACGCGTCTCGAGGGGGGAGAGGAGGTCAAGCTGTCCGGCTTCGGCAACTTCGAGCTTCGCGAGAAGAACCGCCGTCCGGGACGCAACCCCAAGACCGGTGAAGAGATTCCCATTTCAGCCCGTCGGGTGGTGACCTTCCGCCCCGGACAGAAGCTGCGCCTGAGGGTGGAAGCCGATGCGCGCGGTTGACCTCAAAACGGAAGCGCTGCCGGAAATTCCGGCCAAGCGGTACTTCGCGATCGGCGAAGTTGCAGAGCTCTGTGACGTCAAGCCACACGTGCTGCGTTACTGGGAGCAGGAGTTTCCGCAGCTCAAGCCGGTGAAGCGGCGCGGCAATCGGCGCTACTACCAGCAGGACGATGTGCTGATGGTGCGCAAGATTCGCAGCCTCCTGTACGAGCAGGGGTTCACCATCACCGGGGCGCGGCAGCAGTTGCGCGACGCGCAGCGGCAGCAGGACGAGGCTACAGGGGGCGCTTCAAGTGTCCGGCCCGGGGCCCGTCGGGCCAGCGAGATCCAGCATCTGCGTGACGAGTTGGAGTCCCTGCTGCGGTTGCTGCCGGACGAGTAAGGGGTTTCGCTTTCCATCATCGGGCGCATTGGATACACTGCGCGCCCCTCGCCGGAGCCACTCCGGCATGCGGTTATCGGTCGGGGCGTAGCGCAGCTTGGTAGCGCACCTGCCTGGGGGGCAGGGGGTCGTAGGTTCGAATCCTATCGCCCCGACCATTCTCCGCAATGTTGGGTAGATCAAGGCCGTGTCGAGCACGGCCTTTTTGTTGCCCGTCAGACGGCGTGAGGATCAGGGCGAGGGCGCCGCCAGGCGGACCTGGCCGGCGTGGTGGCGGGCGAACTGATGTGCCACCCGTCCCGAGCGCGATCCGCGCGACAGCGCCCAGCGCAGGGCCAGCTTCTCGGTCTCGCCATCGAGCGCAGGGCCCTGCAGCGCAGCAAGGTGCAAGCGCACGGCATCGAGGTACTGCGCCTGGGAGAAAGGCTGAAACGACAGCCACAGGCCGAAACGCTCCGACAGGCTGATTTTCTCCTCAGTGGACTCGCCCGGGTGCAGCTCACCTTCTTCCCAGTGAAACTCGTCGTTGTCGCTGCGGTGGGTGGGCAGCAGATAACGGCGATTGCTGGTGGCCAGGATCAGCACGTTGTCCGGCGGGGCTTCCAGGCCGCCGTCCAGCGCGGTTTTCAGTGCGGTCAGCCGCACATCGCTGGCGGAGACGCTGAAGTCATCGACGTAGAGCGCAAACCGCTCCTGACGGTCGCGCAACGGCGCCAGAATTTCCGGAAGATCCGTCAGATCATGCGGCGATACCGCCACCAGGCGCAGTCCCTGGTCACCGAACACGCTGAGTGCGGCTTTCACCAGCGACGACTTGCCGGTGCCCCGAGCGCCTGTCAGCAACGTGTGATTGGCCGGATGTCCGAGCACGAATTGCCGCAGGTTGTCGAGGAACAGGTGTTTTTGCCGGTCGATGCCCAGCAGGCTATCGGGGTCGACGTGGTGCAGGGGGCTGACCGGCGTCAGCGTTCCTTGCGCCCACCGGTAGGCGAGGGGGTTCATCGGGTGGCCTCCAGAATCCAGTCGGCGACGCCGGCCGGGTCGTCCCACATCGGGACATGGCCCCAGTTCGGCGGTGTGCTCCAGCGGACATGACGCGGCAGTCGGTCACGCCATCGCCGTGAGCCGGTCAGCAGCCAGTCGCGTCGGCCGAAGGCGACACTGCACGGGGTCGAGAGTTGTGTCAGGCCTTGCAGGGGCGCGATGGCGTTCAGGGTCGGCAGTGTGCCGGGTGCCTGTGCCAGATCGCGGGCGAGGGCCCGTGCCGTGTCGGCGGGGATCCTGTGGGCATTGGGCGACACCGGGACCGCCAGCATGAGCCTGCGGAGCAGGCCGACGCGCAGGGCCAGATCGGCGGCGAGCGCGCCATGGCGCACGCCGAGGCGCAGCAGGCGCAGCGTCGGACGGGTGTGCGTCGGGCTGTCGTCGGGCCAGACCCCGGCAGGTGACAGCGCGGCGACGGCACGTGCGTCACCCCGCAGTGCGAGGGCCAGGGCGATGCCCCCGCCCATGGAATTTCCGGCGACATCCACGGGCGTTTCGATGCCCCGCTGACGCAGCTCCTCCTGCAGCCCAGCCGCCAGCGCTGCCAGGCTGGGGGTTGCGCCGCCCGGGAGCATCGGCGTGTCGCCGAAGCCCGGGACATCCAGCGCGATGACGCGGCGTTCCTCGGCCAGTGCAGGGATCACCGGCGCCCAGGCGGTGTGCCGCATCCCGAGACCATGCAAGAGCACCAGCGGGCGCCCCCTGCCGTACTCGGCCCCGGCCCAGCGAAACCCCTGCGGTGGCATGTCAGGCCAGTTTCTTGTGGCGATGCCGCCGGTTGACGCCAGGCTCGGCGCCGGTGCGGCGGCGGAAGTCGTCCTCGTACTCGCGGTAGTTCCCTTCGAGGAACACGATCTCGCCGGAATCCTCGAAGGCGAGGATGTGGGTGGCGATGCGGTCCAGGAACCAGCGATCGTGCGAGATCACCATGGCGTTGCCGGGGAAGTCGAGCAGGGCCTCCTCCAGCGCACGCAGTGTTTCCACATCGAGGTCGTTGGTGGGTTCGTCGAGCAGCAGCAGGTTGCCGCCGGCCAGCAGCAGCTTGGCCAGGTGAACGCGGTTGCGCTCACCGCCAGAGAGGTCCTTCAGGCGCTTCTGCTGGCTTTCGCCCTTGAAGTTGAAGCGGCCGATGTAGGCCCGTGAGGGCATTTCAAAACTGCCGGCCCGCAGGATGTCCTGGCCGTTGGCAATTTCCTGGAACACGGTCTTGTCGCCATCCAGCGCATCGCGGTTCTGGTCAACGTAGGCCACCTTCACGGTTTCCCCGATGCGGATGCTGCCCGCATCCGGCGCTTCCTGCCCGGTGATCATCCGGAACAGGGTGGTCTTGCCACGACCGTTGGCGCCGATGATGCCGACGATGGCGCCGCGCGGGACATGGAAGCTGAGGTTCTGGTAGAGCCAGCGATCGCCGTACTGTTTGCCGACCCCCTCCACCTCCAGTACCACGTCGCCCAGGCGGGGGCCGGGCGGGATGTAAAGCTCCTTGGTCTCGCTGCGCTTCTGGTATTCCTGCGAGGCCAGCTCTTCGTAGGCCTTGATGCGGGCCTTGGACTTGGCCTGTCGCCCCTTGGGGTTCTGACGGACCCACTCCAGCTCTTCCTTCATGGCCTTGGCGCGGGCGTCCTCCTGCTTCTGCTCGGTGGCGAGGCGCTTCTCCTTCTGCTCCAGCCAGGAGGAGTAGTTGCCCTGCCAGGGAATGCCGTGGCCGCGGTCCAGTTCCAGGATCCAGCCGGCGACGTTGTCGAGGAAGTAGCGGTCGTGGGTGACCGCGATGATGGTGCCGGGGAAGTCCTTGAGGAACTTCTCCAGCCAGGCCACGGATTCCGCATCCAGGTGGTTGGTGGGCTCGTCGAGCAGGATCATGTCGGGCTTCGACAACAGCAGACGGCACAGTGCCACCCGGCGCCGTTCGCCGCCGGAGAGCGTGCTGACGTCGGCATCCCAGGGCGGCAGGTTGAGGGCTTCCGCAGCCTTGTCGAGAATCACGTCGACGTTGTGGCCGTCCAGGGACTCCAGTTCGGACTCCAGCTTCTGCTGCTTCTCGCTGAGCTTCTCGAAGTCGGCATCTTCCTCGGCGTAGGCGGCGTACACCTTGTCCAGGTCCGCCTTGATGCGAAAGATGTCGGTGAGCGCCTCTTCGACGTTGCCGCGCACATCCTTGGCGGGATCCAACTGCGGTTCCTGCGGCAGGTAGCCCATGCGGATGCCGGGCTGGGGGCGCGCCTCGCCGTGAAACTCCTTGTCGATGCCTGCCATGATCCGCAGCAGGGTCGACTTGCCGGCGCCGTTGTAGCCGAGCACGCCGATCTTGGCGCCCGGGAAGAACGACAGCGAGATGTCGCGCAGGATTTCCTTTTTCGGCGGAACGGTCTTGCCGACCCGGTTCATCGTGTAAACGTACTGGCTCATGGTCACCGCGAATGCATGGGAAAACGGCCCGGCATTATCCGGGCACGCCGTCGGCTTGTCATGGCGGGGTGGCGCGCGCGCAATGGTTTGATGTCAAACGATCGCTGCGATATACTTTGACATCAAATGAATAAGCCGCCGGCCACCGACGACGATCTCACCCGCCTGGCGGGCGCCCTGCGGCGCATCGTGCAGGGGTTGGACAGCCACTCGAAGTTGCTGGAAACGCGGGTTGGTCTGACCGCTTCGCAGCTGCTGTGTCTGCAGGTGCTGGCCCAGCAGGGCTGTCAGTCCGCAAGCCGGCTGGCCGCCGCTGTCAGCCTGACCCCGGGGACCATCAGCCTGGTGCTCGATCGGCTGGAGGCCAAAGGGCTGGTTCAGCGCCTGCGGTCCGATCGTGATCGCCGCCAGTTCGACCTGGTCCTCACCGATGCCGGTCGCGAGCGGTTGCAGATTGCGCCGGGCGTGCTGCCTGCGGTCTTCGTGCAGCGCTTTGCCACGCTCAGTCCCAGTCGGCAGAAGCGGTTGGCGCAGTCACTCGACGATTTGATGGCGCTCATGCAGCCATCGAAGGAGCCCACGCGCACGGCCTGAGTGCCGGCGCACCACGCAAGAAGGAGAACCCGCATGTGCGGATTCGCCGGTGAACGCCGTTTCGACGGCGCCCCCGCCTCGGTTGAGGCCATCAATGCCATGAGTGAGGTTCTGGCCCCGCGCGGGCCGGACGGTCATGGCCTGTATGCCCAGGGTCCCCTGGCGGTGGCGCACCGCCGCCTGAAGATCATGGATCTCAGCGAACGCGCCCAGCAGCCGATGATCGATTCGCTACTGGGGCTTGGGGTGGTCTTCAACGGAGCCCTCTACAACCATCCCGAACTGCGGGCCGCGCTGCGTGATGAGGGTTATCACTTCCATTCGGAAGGCGACACCGAGGTCATTCTCAAGGCCTGGCATCGCTGGGGCGAGGCATGTGTACAGCGCTTTCAGGGCATGTTCGCGTTTGCCCTGTGGGAGCGTGACAGCGGCCGGCTGGTGCTGGCGCGTGACCGCCTCGGCATCAAGCCGCTGTACTACAGCCGGGACGGCACGCGACTGCGGTTTGCTTCCACCCTGCCGGCGTTGTTGGCCGGCGGCGGGATCGACACCGCGGTCGACCCTGTCGCGCTGCATCACTATCTCCATTTTCACGCCGTGGTGCCCGCCCCGCATACCCTCCTGAAGGGGGTGCGCAAGCTGGCGCCGGGCACCTTGCAGATCATCGAGCCCGACGGTCGCCACCGGGAGCACCGCTACTGGTCGCTCCGCTTCGACCGCAGTGCGGACGATGAGGCCCGGTCGTTCGAGGAGTGGCGTGAGCAGGTGCTCGAGGCCACCCGTCTGGCCGTTCGCCGTCGCCTGGTCTCCGACGAGCCGGTCGGGGCGCTGCTGTCCGGGGGTGTTGATTCCAGTCTCATCGTCGGTCTGATGGCCGAGCAGGGGGCACGGTTGCGGACCTACTCCATCGGGTTCGAGGACGTCGGTCAGGAGAAGGGCAACGAGTTCGAGTACTCGGACTGCGTGGCACAGCACTTCGCAACCGACCACGAGCAGATCCGCATCGACAGCCGCAACCTGCTGCATCGCTTGCCGGAAGCCATACGCGCCATGAGCGAGCCCATGGTGTCGCACGACTGTGTTGCCTTCTATCTGCTGTCGGAAGCGGTTTCCCGGCACAGCAAGGTGGTGCAGTCGGGGCAGGGCGCCGACGAGGTGTTTGGCGGTTATCACTGGTATCCGCCCATGTTGGACAGCCGGCATGGACCAGCTGACTACGCCAAAGGTTTTTGCGACCGCTCGCACGCCGACTATCAAGCGCTGGTGCAGGCGCAGCATGTGAGTGCGGAGGATGTCAGCCGCGCCTTCATCGCCCGGCACGGCCATGATTTCGAGGCGTTCGAGGCCTGGGTCCGCGCGCTGGACTGGGCTGAGATCGAGGCCGCCTGCGGCCTGCCCCGCGCCGACTTGGCCGAGGTCGCCGCGCTTTACGCCCGGTCGCAACGCTGCATCGGCGTCTATGGCATGGGTCTGACCCAGCATGTCCACGGCAGCGACAGCATTGCCATGCTGGTGAACCTGCTGCTGATGCGCGGCAACATCGGCCGGCCGGGGGCGGGCATCTGCCCGGTGCGCGGCCATTCCAACGTGCAGGGCCAGCGCACCGTGGGCATCACCGAGAAACCCAAGCTGGTCCCCAACGACAAGCTGCGCGAGCTTTACGGCTTCGAGCCGCCGATGGAGGAGGGCCGCAACACCACGGCCTTGGTCGAGGGGCTGCTGGACGGTTCCGTCAAGGGCTTCATCTCGCTGGGCGGCAACCTTGCCCGGGCGATCCCCAGATC
>CAKZHZ010000103.1 GCA_936928855.1 uncultured Polycyclovorans sp. | reverse complement strand
GGGGGTTCACCGGGGTGCGCGTCGAGACGGCGAGCCGGGCCCGGTCGGCCTGGTTGTCGAGGTCGATCGCGTTGAGCGCGAAAAGGCGCTTGGCCTCCGCCTCGCGCGCGACCCCGTTCCAGATCTGCGCCCAGGCCAGGAAGAAGCGCTGGTCGCCGGTGAGCCCCTCGAGCTCCGGGGCCGGCTCACCCCCCAGCGCGATGCGGTAGGCCGCCAGACCGATGGCCAGGCCACCCAGGTCGCCGATGTTTTCGCCCAGGGTCAGCTTGCCGTTCACGTGCACGCCGGGGAACGGCTCGTAGCTGCTGAACTGCGCGGCCAGCGCATCACCGGCGGCGTTGAACTGCTTCAGGTCCTCGGCGGTCCACCAGTTGTGCAGCTTGCCGGTCTCGTCGAACAGCGCGCCGGTGTTGTCGAAGCTGTGGCTGATCTCGTGGCCGATCACCGCGCCGATGGCACCGTAGTTGACCGCGTCGTCGGCGGCCGGGTCGAAGAACGGCGGTTGCAGGATCGCGGCAGGGAACACGATCTCGTTCATCGTCGGGCTGTAATAGGCATTGACGGTCTGCGGCGTCATGAACCATTCGTCGCGGTCCACCGGCTTGCCCAGCTTGGCGAGCTGGCGATCGTGCTCCAGGGTGTTGCTGCGCATCACGTTGCCGACCAGGTCGTCGTCGCGCACTTCAAGCCCCGCATAGCTTTTCCAACGGTCCGGGTAGCCGATCTTGGGCGTAAACCGGTCCATCTTTTCCAGTGCCCGCAGTTTGGTGGTTTCGCTCATCCAGTCCAGCCCGCGGATGCTCTCGCGGTAGGCGGCGATGAGGTGGTCCACCAGCTGCTCCATGCGTGCCTTGGCCTCGGGCGGGAAGTGGGCGGCCACATAGCGTTGGCCGACCGCCTCGCCCAGCGTGGCCTCCACCAGTGCCACGCCGCGTTTCCAGCGCGGACGCTGTTCGTCGATGCCGCGCAACGCCTTGCCGCTGAAGGCGAAGTCGATGGCCTCGAGTTCCGGCCCCAGATACGGCGCAAAGCTGCCGATCAGGCGGGTCTTGAGGAAGGCCCGCAGCACCGGCATCGGCAGGGTGGTGAGGGCGTCGGCCATGGCGGTGATGGCTTCCGGCTGCATGACGATGACGGTGTCGATACTGACGCCGCTGCCGCGCACGAAGCCGGCGAAGTCGAAGTCCGGCGTCAGCGTGTTGAGGGTGGCCACCGGGATCGGGTGATAGGTCTTCTCGTCGTCGCGCGCATCGACGCGGGTCCAGTGCGCACTGGCGACGGCGGTCTCGGTGCGGAGGATGGCCTCCGCCTGTTGCCGGGCTTCCGCCTCCGGGGTGCCGGCCGCGCCCAGCAGCGCGCTCAGATAGTCGACATACGCGCCGCGGGCTGCCAGGAAGCGTGGGTGATCTTCCAGGTAGTAGCTGCGGTCGGGCAGGCCCAGCTGACCGAACTGGTGGTAGTAGACGGTGTAGCGGCGGGCATCCTTGGCGTCCTGGCCGATGTAGGCCGAAAACGGCTGCGACACGCCGAGGCGGTCCAGCCGCGCCAGCAGCGCCGGCAGGTCGCTGCGATCCTGCAGGCTGTCGATCTGGTCCAGCGCATTCTGCAGTGGCGCCAGGCCGAGGTCGGCGGCGCGCTGCGCATCCATGAAGCTGCGGTACATCGCCCCGATCTGCCGGTCCTCGCCTTCAGTATCGTCACGCGCTGCCAGTGTCTCGATGAGGGCATGCATGTCCAGCTCGGCCTGATCGGCGAGCTGGGTGAAGACGCCGTAGTTGGATTTGTCCGCCGGAATCTCGTGGGTGGCCAGCCAGCCGCCGTTGACGTGGTGGTAGAAGTCGTCCTGCGGCCGCACCGCCGGATCGAAGTGGGTGGCGAGCACACCGGAATGGCGGGCAGGCGCCTCGTCGTCCACCGGCAGGGCGAATCGGGTGGCGCAGGCGCTCAGGCCCAGTGCGCAGGCCAGCAGGAGCCCGGTACGGGTCATCGGCAAATCCTCGGATCAGTCGGGAAAGGGGAACGATACCGAAGGACCGCGGAAGGCGCCGGGTGTTCCCGGCGACGGCGCGGGCTCAGCGCGACAGCAGCTGCAGCAGGGCGCGTCGCTGCGTCGGGTTCAGCCTGCGGAAGGCGCCCAGCAGATCCCGCTCCTGCGCCGTCACGGCGTGCGGGCGGTGGTGTTCGTCATAGGCCGGGGCGGGTTCCGCAGTTGTCAGCGGCGTTTCGTCGATGAGGCGGTCAAGGCTGAAGGCGGTGGTGCCCAGTAGCTGACGCAGGCGGACCAGCGTGGGCAGATCCGGCAGGCTGCGGCCGCTCTCCCACTTGCTGACCGTGGCCTTGGTGACCCCCAGTTCCAGGCCCATCTGTTCCTGCGACCACTGTCGGGAAAGGCGCAGGCTGCGCAGGCGGGGGCCCAGGGCGTTCATGGTGCGGGAGTGTGACGGGCTCCCGGATGCTTGTCGTTTCCTTTACGTTGACAAACCGTGTTTCGTTAAACGACACTCGGATCATGCAATGGAAGGCTGGCGCCGCGGACGGAGACGGGGCGTCGGTAGGAGGAGCGGATGGCGATGAACGGCCCGACCAAGCGGCGCCGGCTGGCGCGTCTGATGCGACGTCAGAAGAACTGCTACTACTGCGGCTGCGTGTTGACCAAGGACAACCGCAGCATCGACCACGTGATCCCGCTGCTGCACGGCGGCCCGGACCATCACCACAACCTGGTGCTGTGCTGCATCAGCTGCAATGGCCGCAAGGGGTCCACGCGGGTGCTGCCAGCACCGTGGACACCGCTGAACGCCCTCAGCCGGGAATGGTGCCGCCTGTTTCCGGCCACACTGCAGTTCAGTGACCTCAGCACCTACCAGTATCAGGACGAGCGAGGGCGCCCGTTGCGCTGGGCGCAGGTGGAGCCGCTGCTGATGGCGTCGCAGAAGCCGACGCTGGGGGTGCTGGAGGCGCTGCGGCGGCTGCGCTCAGGCGAAGGACAGCACCAGGGTGGTTAGCGCGCCCCAATAGGTGGCCAGCACCACGGCCTGTGAGCCCGGGAAGGGACCGCGAAAGCGACGCCAGCCCAGCACCCCGTCCGACAGCGCGAACAGCAGACCGCCAATGCCGGCCAGCCAGCCGGTGACGCCACCCAGATGCGCACCGCGGGTGAGGGCGGCGATGGCAAGGCCGGTCAGCACCAGGCTGTACAGCAGCACCGGCAGTTTCAGCACTCCGGTATGGGGCAGCAGCTGCATCAGCATGAAGGCCGTGCCCACCACCACCAGGCCGCTCAGCGGCGGCCATGCCGGACCTGCCAGTGGCAGCAGCAAGGCCGGAATCAGCAGCAGGTGCCCGAGCAGAAAACTGGACAGGCCGGCGATGAAGTGGCGGTTGCTGTCGCCCAGCAAGGCAATGTCGCCCATCAGGCACAAGCCCAGGCCCGCCATGAGCCAGGGGGAGCCGGCCGCCTCCGGCAGGCTCAGGGCGAGCCCGATGATGGCCACCGTGGTGAGGGGCTTCAGCGCATAGAAGGCGCGATGGCGGCGGCCCTCGCGGTCGCAGAGGATGGCGCAGAAGGCGAGCGCGGCGATCAGCGCGCAGAGCAGGTCCGTGTTCATGGGCGACAGTGTAGCCGCCCGCTGCGGCGTGCCGCTGGCGCCTCAGGCGGCGGCAGTGCGTGCAACCCCGCCCAGCGCCGGCTTTCGGGTGACCGTGCGGCGGCGGCCTGCGGCGGCCGGCACCAGCTCGTCGATGAAGCGCTGCAAAGTGGCGATGGCCTCGGCGCGACCGTCGCCCGCGTGCTGCGACATGTTGGAGCGGTACCAGTCGTAGTGGCCCATGAAACGGTCGATGTCCGACGGGTTCAGGGTGTTGAGCCGGGCCTGCATGCCGATGCCCATGCGTTCAATCATGTGGGCATTGAGTCGCTGCTCGAAGGCATCCTCCGGCACCGCCAGAAACGGCTTGCCGAAATGCAGGGCCTCGCCGATGAGCTGGTTGCCCGCCGTTGACAGCACGGCCTTGCAGCCGGCCAGGTCCCGCACGAAGCCGTCATTGCTGGGCGCGCGGAAGTGGAGGTTGTCGACCTGGCCGCGATGCGGCGTGCCGTAGACCACCACCGGGCAGTCCAGCAGCCGCAGGGCACGGTCCACGTGCGGGCGATACTGGTGCTCCCCCTTGTTGAAGTAGCAGAGCAGATAGTCGCCGTCGCGGGCCTTCTGCTGCTTGACGATGTCGCGCAGCATCGGTCCCACCACCTTGACGCCCGGGTAGGCGCCTTCGGCCGGGTAGAAGCTGGCGATGAGAATGCGTTCCGGCACGCCCATCAACTGGCGGTAACCGACTGCGTCGCGCATGCCGGCCAGCCACAGGTCTGGCGGGAAGTGCGGCCTGCAGTAAGCGATGATGCCGACGTGGTCGAAGCTGATCCGCGGCAGCCCCAGGCGCTGGGCCACGCGGTGGGTCCAGGCTTCCGAATCGGAGATCACCAGTTCGATGCCGCGGTTGCGACATTCGCGTTCCACCTGCGCCATGCCGTCGCCGCCGAACAGCAGGTCGCTCATCGGTGCCACGTTCTCGCGCACGGTGCGCAGCAGCGAGTGGCCGCCGCGGGCGTTGTAGCGATAGCCGATGGTGGGAATGCGGACCGTGGGAAACAGTGGCGCCAGTACGTCGTAGGCATCGCCGCCGGCGAACACCGTGACTTCGTGCTCGGCCATCAGCGCCGGCAGCACACTCATCGTGCGCATGGCGTGGCCGCGCCCGTACCCCATCACACCGTAAGCAATCCGCATTGGCTGGTCGCTCCTTTGGACTGCGGGCAGGCTAGGGCGCGGGCATAGCGGCTTTATGACAGTGACATGGCGAATTGATGACAGGTGCGACGGTGCCCATAAAAAAGGGAGGCCGAAGCCTCCCTCGGGGTGACGTGATGCGGGCCTCAGAACGCGACGCGGGCCCCCAGGCGGTAGCCGTCGATGTCGACGTCGGCGAAGCCATCCGGCTCCAGCGTCAGCATGCGGTACTCGGCGAACAGTCCGATGATGCCGAGGCCGACGTAGGCGCCCAGGGTGAACTCGGTGCCGTCCATGTCCGGGCCGTTGTCGAGATCCAGCCAGGCCAGTCCGGCACGGCCGTACAGGCTGACGATGGGCAGGCCGGCTTCCAGGCCGACGAAGGCGCCGTAGCCATCCGCTTCACCACCGGCATAGTCGCCATCGATGTACTGCAGCTCGCCGGTGAACTCCAGCACCGGCGTCAGGGAGGTGCTGATACCGCCGCCGAGGCGGGTTTCGGTGTAGTCGTCGCCACTGTCGGTTTCCTCGTCCAGCAGTTCGGCGCGGGCGAAGAAGCCGGTGCCCGGCAGGTTGACGCGACCGCGCAGGCCGAAGCCGTCACTGTCCTCATTGGCGCCGCCGCCATAGTCGAACTCGCTGAACGATCCGAAGGCTTCCACCGAGGCCAGAATCTCGGCGTTGGCGGCCATGGGCATCGCCCCCGCCAGGGCCGCCATTGCAATCCACTTTTTCATTGAGGTCTCTCCCGTTGTGATGGTGCGGCGCACCATCTCAGTGCGCCGCAGGCTAGCGTACGCCAGTGACGGGAAGATTGCCGCGACGGGTCAGTCGCGCGTAGTAGAAGCCGTCGAAGTCGCCACCGGGCGGGATGCGCAGACCGCAGCGCTCGGCCAGGCCGACCGGTGCCGGCACGGCGGCGGGGCGGGCATCCGGCGTACGCTGCAGAAACGTCTTGATGCCCGCGTCCCCTTCCGCGCGCAGCACCGAACAGGTGGCATACACCAACACGCCGTCGGGCTTGAGCAGGGGCCACAGCCGGTCCAGCAGGCGGCGCTGGGTCAGGACCAGGGGGGGGATGTCGGTGTCGCGGCGCAGCCACTTGATGTCGGGGTGACGGCGGATCACGCCGGTGCCTGAGCAGGGGGCGTCGATCAGGATGCGGTCAAAGGGTTCACCATCCCACCAGCGTTTGACGTCGGCGGCGTCAGACAGCGCCAGGTGGGCCTGCAGACCCAGGCGGTCGAGGCTGCGACGCATGCGGCCCAGGCGGGTGGGGTCGCTGTCGAGAGCTGTGACCTGCACGTCGGCCCGTTCCAGCAGGTGCGCGGTCTTGCCGCCGGGCGCGGCGCAGGCATCGAGCACCCGCTGGCCGTCCCGCACGTCGAGCAGGTCGGCGGCCAGTTGGGCCGAGGCGTCCTGCACCGAGACGGCGCCGGTGGTGAAGCCGGGCAGGCGTTCGACCGCGACCGCCTGCGTGAGTCGCAGGGCGTCAGGGAGACCCTCGATCAGGGTGGATGCCAGACCTTCGGCCTGCAGGCGGGCCTGATAGTCGCTCACCGAGCCCTGCCGCCGGTTGACCCGCAAGGTCATCGGCGCCTGCTCATTGCCCGAAGCCAGCACCGCCTCGGTGCGCGCGCCCCAGTCCTGCTGCAGGGTATCGAGCATCCAGTCCGGGTACGACCAGCGCACGGCGGCATGACCCGGCAGCGCCGCGACCAGTGCCGGGCCTTCCCGCTGTACCCGGCGCAGCAGTGCATTGACCAGCCCGCGGGCCCGAGGCTGCTCGATCAAGGCGCAGGCATTGACCGTTTCGTTGAGCGCCGCATGGGCCGGCACCGCCATGTCCAGCAGCTGGTGCAGGCCGCACAGCACCAGGGCCTGCAGGTCGCTGCCCTTCTTCAGGGGGCGCTCGGTGAGGCTGTCGAGCAGGACGTCGAGACGGGTGAGCTGCCGCAGCACGCCGTAGCTGATCGCCCGGGCGAGACTGTCGGCCTGGGCCGGGAGGGCATCGTCGAGGCTGCGGCCCCGGCGCACGGCGGCCACGGCACGGGCGGCCGTGGCGCGGCTGGTGGCGGGGCTGGCGGGGTGGGACATGGCGGCTGATCGTCGGCGGGACGCGCATTCTAATGATTCGGGCGCGGGGCCGGATTTACCTGTGACGGAGCGCGGCAGGCGCCTAAAATGACAACCATATGACGAGAGGGTCAGGAAACGGGACGGTCCCGTGCCCCCAGACCCCCGGAAGATGGAGGCGAATTCATGGATGGGAAGGGATTCCGGGGCCTGGCCCTGGGGATGGTGTGCGTCGTGCTGGCGGCCTGCGGTCGCAGTGAACCGCTGGCGGTGTCCGGCGGGGATGGGGGCGACGGCGAGGGGCCACGCCGCTGCGAGGGCGCGGTGCTGTGCGCGGGCGCGGCACGGGTGTCGGTGGCGCCCAGCGAGGCGCACATCGAAGGCGTGACGGAGCCGCGCCTGGGCATTGGCGAACATACCCAGCGGTTCAACCTGGGCGGCTTCGGGCTCAATCCCACGCAGAATCTACCCAACCCCTTTGCCGCGCTGGGCGCCAGCCTCACCGAGCCGGCTTCGGCGCCCGTGCACGTCAGCACCGTGCACCATGACGAGGAGCCGATCAGCCTGCGACTGATGCTGCTGACGCAGGGCGAGGTGCGGGTGCTGTTCGTCACCCTCGATGCCATCGGCGCCGGCAATCTCATTCAAGAGGCGCTGCGGGCGCGCTTGGTGGCCCTGAGCTGTGCCGAGGACCTCTGCCTCAGCGCCGACGACATCGTCTTCGGCCAGACCCACACGCATGCAGGTCCCGACCTCCAGGGGCTGTGGGGCGGGGTGCCGCAGGACTGGATCGACAACACGCTCTACGCCGGTGCCGAGGCCGCGCTGGCCGAAGCCTTGCAGGCGCTGCGCCCGGTGAATCTGGCGGTGGCGGAAGGCCGCACCAGCGACTTCAACAACTACCGCCGGCCGCAGATCGACCCCGAAGACGACGCCGACGATCATCTGGTGGTGTTGCGGGCGCGTGATGACCGGGGCCGCATCGTCGCTCAGATCCTGCAGTACGCGGCGCACCCCACCAGCATCAACGAAGACCCGCGGGTGCCGCACCCGGATTACGTGTTCGGGGCGATGGAGCGCATGGAGCGCGACGGCGGCGTCGCGCTGTACTTCAATGGGCCGATCGCCGATGCCTCACCCTCCGGAGGGCAATGTGTCACCGAGGACCCCGACGCCTACGAGCGGGTGCGCTGCCGTGGCAACGATCTGGCGAGCCTGGCCGCCACGCAGGGCTTCCGTCCGCTGGCGCCGCAGCTGGCGATCCGCCAGCAGACGGTGACCTTGCCGGTGACCAACCCCGCCTTCACGGCGGTGGGGGCCCTGGGCGCATTCAACCGCTACTACAACTTCACCCCACGGGCCTTGCTGTCGATTCCCGCGCTGGGGCCGCTGCTGGAAACCGTGACCACCGAGGTGGCCCAGGTGGCGCTGACCGCCGACACCCGGGTGACCCGGGTCAGTATCGGGGGCGCCGGCGGGCTGGAGATGGCCACCATCCCGGGCGAGGCCACCAACACGTTCGGCCAGTTCATCCGTGACCTGGCGGCGCAGGCCAATCCGGATGCCACGGTCATGCTGTTGGGCCTCACACAGAACTCCTTCGGCTACATCCTGCCGGAAGAGGAGTTCAGCTATATCGACCTGACCGGCGAGACCGGATTTCTGGTGCCGTTCACCGGCTATGAGGAGTTCGTCTCGCTGGGGCCGCTGACGGCGCCGCTGCTGCGCCTGCAGGGCTATATCCCGCTGTTCGATGCGCCGGCCTCTGCCGCCGTGCCGGACTACCTGCGCGGCTGCGTCGATCCGGCGGCCGGCAACTGCCTGCTGGTGGATATCGCGCTGCGGCTGGAGTTCGTGCAGGACGCCTATGCCGAGCGTTGCCGGGAGGCCGGCGTGCCCGAGGCGTTCTGCGGTTTGCTCGACCCCGATACGCCGCTGGCGCCCCTGTGCTCGTCGCTGGGCCTGCCCGACGCGGTGTGCGGTTTGCTGGGCGACGGCGGCTGACATGCGCGCGCGTATCGGCGGCTTCGCGATGGCGCTGCTGCTGTCGGCCTGCGGTGGCAGTGAGCCCCTGACCGTCTCCACGCCGCCGCCCTCAGCGCCCCCGGCGGCGGCGGTGACGGTGCGGGTCGGGGTGGGCGTGGTGGATATGACCCCGGAGGTGGGGTACTGCGCCGGCCAGTACTGCGACTACGCCACCGATACCCTGGGCGGTCTGATCAACGGCGACTTCGACCCGTTCCTGACCCATACGCTGAAGCACGCCAGCTACGGGATCCAGTCACGCCTGAGTGCGCGGGCGGTGGTGATCGAAGGGCGGGACGGCCAACGGCTGGCGCTGCTCAAGACCGACAACTACATCGCCCAGGACATGTTGCTGCGGCGTGTCGGCCAGCTGCTCGACGCGGGCGATTCCGGGATCGGCTACGACCAGATCCTGCACCACGTCACGCACAATCACAGCAGCGCCTATGCCAGCACGCTGGCGGTCGGGGTGTGGTTGTTTCAGGACGTGTTCGATGCCCGCTTCTTCGAGCGGCAGGCGCGGCAGATGGCGGCCGCCATCGAACAGGCCGCCGCCGATCTGCGGCCGGCGCGCATGGGGGCCACCGAGATCCGCCACCGGGTCTACAAGGGCAACGTGGTGCGGCTGGCCACGGCGCGCGACGGCTCGCCGGCCGGCTATCCACTGGAGTTCGGCGATCACGGTCTGGTGGTGATGCGGTTCGATGATTTGACCGACCCTGCCGACCCGCAACCGCTGGCGGTGTGGGTGAACTGGGGCGAGCACCCGGAGAGCCTAGACCCGCATGATCTCCACAGCGGCGATTTCGTGGCGCCGCTGGAGCGCTTCGTCGGGCAGGCGCTGGGGGTGCCGCTGGTGTTCAGCCAGGGCGATGTCGGCAGCGCCGAGAACAGCGGCGACGAGGCCGAATTGCTGGACGATCAGGGCCGGGTCTGTGGCCGCTGGCCGGGCGACGCCGAGGCGCCGGTGCAGGACGACTGCGCGCCCGGCGAGCGGGTGCTGCGGGACTGGAACCACGAGGGGTATGTGCAGACCGAGCGCAACGTGCGCTATCTCGCCGATGACATCGTGCGCGCCTGGCAGCAGATCGGTGACGGCGAGGCCCGGGTGCCGTTCAGCAGTGACTTTTCCGTCGACCACCGCAATGCCTGGGTGCCGGGGCCGCTGTCGCACCCGCTGCCCACCGTGTCCAACTGCAATACCGAACTGAGCATCGGCGGCGACCTGGGGGTGCCGGTGCTGGGCCTGCCCGACTGCGCCCGCACCGGCGTGCCCGGCGACAACGCGCTGACCGGCGCCAGCGCGCGGCTGTTCGCCACCCTCAAGGCCGAGGGGATTCCGTTGCCGGACCACTATGGCGCGCCAGGCGCGCCATTGGTGGAGGAGAACCTGCGGCTGCGGCTGCAGGCGTTTCGCATCGGCGAGGTGCTGTTGGCTTCCTGTGCCTGCGAGCCACAGGTCGATCTCGTGCTCAATCTGGAGTCCCGTCTGGATGCGCGGGCCGGCAACCAGTTCAACGGCTTCGACTGGGCCTGCCTGATGCCCGACTGGCGCGACGATCCCGCCCATGCCGATGCCTGCGGACTGCAGGCGCAGTACTTCGATCCCGCGGATCAGGAGAACCGCGCCGACGAGATTCCGGGCATGGACGCATCGCCGGAGGCCATCGCCCGCATGCGGGCCCAGGTGCACAACGATGCCCGCGGTTGGGATGCGCCGGGCTATGTGCTGCAGGCGGGTAGCGAACCGGCCGATCCCGCGGCCATCAAGGGCAACTTCACCCACGAGGAGATCCAGGATCTGGGGCTGCCGGGCTATCCCCTGGTGGTTGCCGTGGGGCATGCCGGTGACTACAACGGCTACACGGTGAGCTACCGGGAGTACATGAACCGCGATCACTATCGCAAGGCGCTGACTGCCTACGGCCCCCATACCGCCGACTACATGGCGACGCGGCTGGTGCGCATGGGTGCAGCCCTGCGCGGTGGCCCGGAACTGGCCGGCGAACCGCTGGACCTGCTGGCCGCCGTCGACGAACTGCGACAGCAGACATTGGCGCGCAGCGTCGGCCTGCTGGCGGCCCAGGGCGATACGCTGTGGCAGCAGGGGCTGCCGGACGATGCCGGTGCACCCGGGATCCTCACCCAGCCCGAGGCCATTCACCGCTTTCAGGCGGCCCACCTGCAGTGGCGTGGCGGGTCGACGGCGGTGGATGCCCCCCGCGTGCGGGTTGAACGCGCCGAAGCTGCGGGTGACTGGATCACGGTGGCCGACGGTAGTGGCGAAGTGCCGGTGCGGGTGCAGTTTCCGCAGGGGCTGCCGGGCGTGTTACGCACCTATGCCGGGCAGCAGGAATGGCGGTGGACCGCCAGTTTCGAGGCTTACAGCGCCAGCCCCGCACGCCTGGGCAGTACCCCGCCGGGTCGCTACCGCTTCTGTGTCGACGGCCAGTCGCGCCAGGGGGGCGCGACCACCGCCTATGCCTTCTGCTCGGCGCCGTTCGAGGTGACGGTGTGGCCCGGTATTGCCATGGAGGCGCCGGTGGTCGAGGCAGGGACCCTGCGGTTCCGCGTGCCGCCCATCGAGTATCCACGCAGCTATCCGGACAGCCCGTTTCCCTTCATTGCCGACAACCAGGACCCGCGTATCTGCGATACCTGCAGTTTCCGGCCCTGGGCCCGCCACGGTGCGTTCGCGGCGGCGGGCGGTGAAACGGCGAGCGGTCAGCTGCGCATGGCCGATTGCGTCGCCGAGGCCGACGGCGGCCAGCAGTGCACCGTGTCGACCGACGTGGTGCGGCTGTGGGTGCGCGACCAGGACGACAACACCGGAAGCCGTTCGCTGTCGGCGCCCTGAGGGGGCGCGACGCCACCGGATATCAACGAAAAGGCCCCGCGATGCGGGGCCTTTTGCGTCCAGCGGTCGACGATCAGGGATTGTCGATTTCCACCACGTCGATCTGCCAGATCGCGGTGGTACCGCTGATTTCGTTGCCGACCAGCAGCAGCGGCGTGCCGTTGGGGCTGTCCGCTGCCGAGACGAAGGTCAGCCCTTCCGGCCCGAGGTCGCCGATGCTGGGATCGGTTTCCGGGTCCTTGGTGAAGTCGCGGAAGTTCACGTACTGGATGAAGCTCGGCGCCTGCGGATTGGTGACGTCATAGACCATGACCCCGCCGATGCGCTCCAGTCCGATGAAGGCGAAGGTGCGACCCGCCAGGGTGCCGACCGTCACGCCTTCCGGCTCCGGACCCTTGGCATCGCTGCGGCCTTCGGGGCTGTTGTCGTCGTTGCTGGCGTTGAAGTTGTTCGGATAGCGCTGCGCGGTGATGCGCTCGAAATCGGAACCGCTGTCAAACACCTGCACCACCTTGCCGGCGGCATCCAGCGTCCAGATGGAGAACGAGCGGCCGCCCAGGGCATAGAGCTGGTCGAAGTCGCCGTCGTTGTCGATATCGCCGATCTGGGTGGTCACTTCCAGCCGACCGATGGCCTCGTCTTCCTGCAGGGCGTCGCGGTTGGGGAAGCGGTCCGGGTCCAGCGTCAGGTCCTTGATGCGCTCGGTTTCTTCCTGCTGCAGGAAGTCGTTGCGGTCATCGCCTTCATTGGCGGAGATGTAGTAGGTCTTGCCGTTGAACTGATAGCTGGCAATGGCATCCGGCTGGTACATGCCCAGCACCGGCCAGCTCTGGATGTTGACCTGCGGGAAGTCCTCGGGGTCACGATCGCTCGCATCCATGCCTTCGATGCTATAGGCCTTGAAGCCCAGCGACTGCACGCTGGTGACCATGGGCGCGGCGCGGTTGGAGAGGTCGACGATGGCGAAGGCGTTGGCTTCCTGCAGCGATACCCAGGCGCTCTGGCCGTCAGCACTCTCGGCGATGAACTCCGGCTCGAAGTCCTGTGCGGCGCTGGCGCCGGGGCCGTAGATGCGGATGCCCTGTGCGCGCAGCGCGGCTTCCTGACCGTTGAACGCTTCAAAGCCGGCGGTGGCGACGCTGGGGCTGGCAAAGCCGTTGCTGACGTCGATCACGCTGATCGAGCCGACCGGGTCGACCGAACCGGGATTGCCGTAGCCATTGGACTCGCCCTCGTTGGCCACCAGCACGGCCTGACCGTCGCGGGTGAAGGTGAGCATGTCCGGCAGGGCGCCGACGGGGGCTTCGCCGAGCTTGGCCAGGGTGGTGGTGTTGTAGAACACCACCTTGCCGTTGCTCACCTTGTCGGCGGCCTCGATGGCCACGGCGGCCACGCCGTTGAACACCGACACACTGTTGGCGCCGCCGCCTTCTGCGGTGGCATCGATGGTGTTCACCTTCTGCGGGCTGGCCGGGTTGCTGAGGTCGAGCACGTCCACGGTGACCGCACTGGCGTTGACCACGAACACACGATCGGTACTGGCGTCAAACGCGACGATCTCGGCCGCGGCCGTGTCGAAGATGTCGTTGGCGTAGTTCAGGGTGGGGTCCTGATAGCCGCCGATGCGGGTCAGGTCCAGCAGCACCCCGTTGTTGCCGTTGGCGCCCGGCGTGCCCGGCGTGCCCGGCGTTCCCGGGGCACCAGGGGTGCCCGGCTGACCCTGATCGCCGTCGCTGCCGGGGGCGCCCGGCGCACCCGGCAGACCGCGGTCCCCGTCACAGGCACTCAGGCCCAGACCCAGCACGGCAGCCGTCAGGGCCACCGACCACGCATTCTTACGCATCCCCCACTCCTTGATTCGGTTCAGACAAACGAACCCAAAACCGTAGGTGGCGGTCGTGACGAATCGGTGACGATCAGATGACCATCAGGTGTCGCGGTCGGGGGGAGGCGGCGTGTTCGAGTGCGCAGCCTGAATGCGCGCGCACTCCGCTTTCCAGGCTTGTACCTCGTCGAAATAAACGTCGAGCACGCAGGTGGCACAGCCACCGGCGCAGCAGTCCGGACGCTCGGGGGGCGGTGGCAGCTCGGGTTCGGTGGAGGTCATGTCAGTAGCACGCCGGCCTGCAGGCGGCCTTGCGCCAACAGCTGTACGGCCTCCTGTGGCGTGCCACCGGGCCATTGCAGCCGGGTGATGTGCACGGTGCCTGCGCCGGTCTGCACCAGCAGGCCTTCACGATCGAGCCCGAGCACGGTGCCCGGTGCGGCGTCGCTGCGGTGCGCGGCGAGGCGCGCGTCCCACAGGCGCAGGCGCTCGCCGGCGTACTCGGTCCAGGCCACGGGGGCGGGGTTGAAGGCCCGGATGCGGCGCTCGATCGTCTGGCCGGGCAGGTGCCAGTCCACCCGCGCCTCGGCCTTGTCGAGTTTGGCGGCATAGGTGGCGCCCTCGGGCTGCGGTGTGGCGGACAGGCTATCGGCCTCCAGCGCGCGCAGGGTGTCGACGATGAGGCGGCCGCCGAGCTTGGCGAGGGTGTCATGGAGGCTGGCGGCGGTGGTGTCGGTGCCGATCGGCACCGCCTCGCGCAGCAGCATGGGGCCGGTGTCGAGGCCGGCATCCATTTGCATGATGGTGATGCCGGTCTCGCGGTCGCCGGCCTCGATGGCACGCTGGATCGGTGCTGCGCCGCGCCAGCGGGGCAGCAGCGAGGCGTGGATGTTGAGGCAGCCGCGGGCCGGAATCGTCAACGCCGCCTGCGGCAGGATCAAGCCGTAGGCGACCACCACCATCACCTCCACCTTGAGCGCGCGCAACTCAGCCTGCGCGGCCTCGCGAAAGCGCTCAGGTTTGAAACTCGGGAGCTGGTGCGCAAGGGCGCACTGAGCGATCGGTGACGGGGTGAGCTTGCGGCCGCGGCCGGCGGGGCGATCCGGCTGCGTGAACACGCCAGCCACGTCGTGTCCGGCGGTCAGCAGGGCCTCGAGGGCGGCAACGGCGAACGCCGGCGTGCCGGCAAAGGCGATGCGCATCAGGCGCGCTTCTCCTGCTTCTGCAGTTTCTTGAGCAGACGCTCGCGCTTGAGGCTGCTGAGCAGGTCGAGATACAGCTTGCCGTCGAGGTGGTCGATTTCGTGCTGAATGGCCTGCGCCATCAGCCCCTCCGCGTTCAGCTCGAAGGGCTGACCGTGTCGATCGAGGGCGCGCAGGTGCAGCCGGTTGAAACGGGTGACCTTTTCCGAGAAACCCGGAACCGACAGGCAGCCTTCGTCCATTACCTGCCGATCGCCCGGTTCGCTGATCTCCGGATTGATGAGCACCAGCGGCTCGGGGTGCTCGCGGTCGCCCGAGCAGTCCATCACCGCCACCCGCAGATCGACGCCCACCTGGGTAGCGGCAAGGCCGACACCGGCGGCGTCATACATGGTCTCGAACAAGTCCTCGATGAACGCCTGGAGGGCGTCGTCGAACACCGTTACCGGCTTTGCCTTGATGCGCAGTCGGGGATCCGGGTGATGAAGAATGGGGCGTAGGGCCATGGAGTCGAAGCAGCGCTGAAGAAATGCCATGCCTGCGATGCAGGCGCCAATCCTGCGAAACAACTGCGGCTTTAGCGCTCAAGTCTTTGCCGCATCAGGGAATCGTGCAAGAATCCGACGACCTTTTTGGGGAGTTCGGATATGGCCCAGTATAGCGGTTCGGCCTGCTGGATCGGCGGCGCCGCCCTCGGCATCGCGCTGCTGGGGGGCTGTGCCACGCCGGCGCCGCAGCCGGCAGCGGTCCGCCCGCCGGCGCCCACCCCGGTGCCGAGCATCATCCAGATGGCGGTGAAGGCGAGGTGCTTCTTGCGCAGCGCCGCCACCGCGCCGCTGCCGCCGCGGGTGAAGGGGCGCAGCACCTTCGGCCGCCCCCGCGGCGAGCACCGGCTCATCGCCTGGAACGAGGCCCGCTGGACCTCCGGCGCCGAGCCGCAGGGCGCCACGAGCTTCGTGGCCCACCATGAGGACCTCATCACAGAAATCGGCGACCTCTGCGAGGTTGTGGTGGACCAGCAGGATGGTGGCGCCATCGGCGCGCAGATTCTGCAGTACCTCCATGATGGCGCGCTGGCTGGCGGCGCGCTGGCGCGGGCACGGCTGGCGCAGCGGGCCGGCCCGAAGGCGGTGGGCGCCGGGCGGCGGCCGAAGACGCCGATGCGCGAGTTCTGCGTGAAGCCCTTGAGGTCCACCAGCACGCCGCCGCAGGTATAATGCTGGGCGGGCACCACCGGGATCGGCTGGGTGGTGATGTCGATGCCATATTCCAGGCAACGTTCGTAGACGGTGGGGAAGTGGCTTTTGACGAAGTCGGCGGGCTTGTGGCTGATGTCCAGGAAGACGCAGTCGAGGCCGTGCTTCTTCATCTCGAAGTCGATGGCGCGGGCGACGATGTCGCGCGGGGCCAGCTCGCCGCGCTCGTCGTGGGCACGACCGAGCTCGGTAAGGGCGGTCTCCTCCCCGACCTTCCACTTCGCGCTCTTGACGAACTGAAAAACCCCGATATCGAAACCCTGATTCCACGCCCGCAAGGCCATCCCGAACGCCGCGGTCGACTTTCCCTTCCCGGGGCCGGTGTGCACCGCCAGCAGCGGGGCGTTGCGTCGCGCCCGCGTCGTCAGCCCGTCGTCCGGAACCGTCAGCGGTTGACCCTGAGGCATCGCATCACCCTTCTACGCGGCACCCTTGACGAGGGCGGTCAGATTGTCGGCGCGCACGTGCGCCAACC
>CAKZHZ010000102.1 GCA_936928855.1 uncultured Polycyclovorans sp. | reverse complement strand
CTTGGATTTCGCGCAGGACGCCTTGCCGGAGACGCCCGGCGAAGCGCTCGCGACGTCGTTCGATATTTTCACAAGCTCTGAGCCCCGGAAAAGTTCGCCCGCCGGAGACGCTCTGCAAAGCGCTCGCGACGCCATTCGATCTTTTCACAGGCGCTGAGTCCCGGTGGGCAGCAGGCGCCGGGGCGTCCGCGCGATCATCCACCGTTTCACCAATAGGCTCGAATACCGGCAATCCCCTGAGCACCGGCCGTGCGAGCCACAACGGCATCCCGCGCCGGGCTGAGCCCGCCGATGGCATAGGCCGGCCGGCCGGCCGCACGCGCAAGGGCGGAAAACCCGGCCCACCCCAGGGCGGCGGTGGGGTGCGACGGCGTATCGGCGACATGCCCGATGACCACGGCGTCTGCCTGCAGGCCGGCGGCAACGTTCAGCTCTGCGGTGTCATGCGCCGACACCAGCAACCACCCGCCCGGGGTGTCCGGACGCGCGGTCAGGGCCGCCGCCACCGGTGCCGGCAGATGCAGGCTCACGCCCTCGGCGGACGCCAGCGCCGCCGGCCGATCGAGCACCGGCCGCAGACCCTGCGCCTGCATGCGCGCACACCAACCGGGGGCTGCCCGGCCATAGTCGGCCTCGTCCCACTGCGGCTGCCGCAAGCGCACCAGACTGCCGCGCGGCAATGCCGGAGGCGGTAGATCGGACAAGGCTTCGGGCGTGTCGAGCGCGGGGGTCCAGGCGTAGTGAGCCGGCAGTCGCAGCGCATTGAGAATGGGCGCCACGGTGGGGAGCTGGGGTTGCAGATCGAGCAGGTCGTCCACCGCCCGCCAGGCCAGCGCCTGCCCCTCCCGCCCTTCGGGCGCCTCGCCGGCCACCCGGCAGCGGTAGGTCTGCAGCCGCACGCGGCGGTCACGGTAGCCGTGGACAAAGTCGATGAGGGGCTCGATATCGGCAATGTCCACGCCGAGCTCCTCCTGAAGCTCCCGCCGCAGGGCGGCCTCCGCCGCTTCGCCAGGCTCGATCTTGCCGCCGGGAAACTCCCAGTAGCCGGCGGCGATCTTGCCCTTGGGGCGCTGCGCCATCAGCACCCGCCCCCCGGCATCCACCAGCACACCACAGGCCACCTGAATCAAGGGCAGCGCGGGCGCGCCCGCCGCGCTCACGTCCGGTACTCGGCGTTGATCTTCACGTAGTCATAGGAGAAGTCGCAGGTCCAGCAGCGGATGGACTGCGTCCCCCGCCCGAGCGCGATGCGGATGGTGTAGGCGTTGCGCGCGAGCACAGCGGCGCCCTTGTCCTCGACGTAGTCGGGGTGCGGCTGCCCCCCGACCAGCAGGGGCACGTCGTCCAGCGCCACATCAATCCGCGCCGGATCAAGGCCTGGCACGCCGGACTTGCCGATGGCCATGACCAGGCGCCCCCAGTTGGCGTCACCCGCGAACAGGGCCGTTTTCACGAGGGGCGAGTTGGCCACCGCCATCGCGACCTGCCGGGCCTCATCGCGGCTGGATGCAGCGGTCACCTCCAGCGTGACGAAGCGGGTCGCCCCCTCTCCGTCCCGTGCGATGGCCTGCGCCAGCTGCTCACACACGTCGCGCATGGCGGCTTCCACCGCCTGATAGTCGGCCTCGCCCGGCGCCAGCGGCGTCCCCACCTTGCCGGTGGCACAGACCACGAAGCTGTCATTGGTGGAGGTGTCACTGTCCACGGTGACGCAGTTGAAACTGGTATCCGCCAGCGACCGCACCAGCCCGGGCATGGCATCGCCGGCAATGGCGGCGTCGGTGGCCACATAGGCGAGCAGCGTGGCCATGTTGGGGTAGATCATGCCGACCCCCTTGGCGATGCCGGTGACCGTCACCACCCCCTGCGCGGTCTGCACCTGCCGGGAAACGCCCTTGGCGATGGTGTCGGTGGTCATGATGGCCTCGGCAGCTCCGTTCCAGCCCTCGGCCTGCGCGTGCTCGATGGCATCGGGCACGGCTGCGCACATCCGCGCCACCGGCAGACGCACACCGATCACGCCGGTGGAGAACGGCAGCACTGCTGCCGGGTCGACGCCCAGCGACTGCGCAACGGCCCGGGTGGTCTCGATGGCGTCCTGCAGGCCTCCGTCGCCGGTGGCCGCATTGGCATTGCCGCTGTTGACCAGCAGGGCGCGGATGGCACCACCCGCAGCCAGCCGCTCCCGACACAGCTGCACCGGCGCCGCCGCAAACGCGTTCTGGGTGAAGACGCCGGCCACCTGCGCGCCCTCGTCGAGCGCGATGACAAGCACATCCTGACGACCCGGCTTCTTGATGGCCGCCGACGCCGTCCCCAGGCGCACCCCGGCCACCGGCAACAGGGCTTCGGGGGGCTGAAGATCAACGGCCATGGAACACCTCGCGGGAAACGTTACGTCAGTTCGGGCGCGAAGCTTAGGCGAAAAAGACGCCGGTGCGAACTGCCCCCGCCACGGCCGCCGTCCGGCAGTCGTTGGCGCAGGCAGGCACGTTCACCACGGATGCTCAGAGCTTGCGAAAAAATCGAACGCAGCAGGCGGACGATTTTTTCACATGCTCTCAGTTAAGCGCACCATGACATTGCTTGTATTTCTTCCCGCTGCCGCAGGGGCAGGGGTCATTGCGGCCGACCTTGGGATAGTCGCGGACCACCGTGGCCGGTCGTGGCGGCGGTGGTGCCGACGGCGACAGCGTGCGCGTGCCACCGGCGTCCGGCCCCGGCGGGGGCGGCGGCAGCGCGCCTTCGGCCGATGCGGCGGAGGCATCGGCATGCTGCATCTGCATCCGACGCTCAAGGGCTTCGGCGGCTTCGCGGCGGCGGGCCTCGACCGCTTCGACTTCGGCCTCGGTCTGGATCCGCACCCGCGACAGCGTTGCGATCACATCGTGCTTGAAGCGCGCCAGCATGTCATTGAACATGGTGAAGGCTTCGCGCTTGTATTCCTGCTTGGGATCCTTCTGGGCATAGCCACGCAGGTGAATCCCCATGCGCAGGTAGTCCATGGCGGCAAGGTGCTCACGCCACAGTTGATCGAGCACCTGCAGCATGATCGCCTTCTCGAAGTGCTCCAGCACGGCAGCGCCAACCTGATCCTTCTTGGCGGTATAGCTTGCCGACAGCTGCTCGAGCAGGCGCTTGCGCAGGGCGGTCTCACTGAGCTTGTCTTCGGTGTCCAGCCACTGCCGCACCGGCAGCTCCAGGCCGAACTCCTTGTTCAGGGCCCCTTCCAGGCCTTCGACATTCCACATCGACTCCACCGACTGCGGCGGAATGTAGGCATCCACCAGGCCGTTGATCACGTCGGGCCGGATCGCATCGACCATGTCGGTGACGCGCTCGGATGCCATCAACTGGTCGCGCAGCTCGTACACCGCCTTGCGCTGGTCGTTAGCAACGTTGTCGTATTCGAGCAGGTTCTTGCGGATGTCGAAGTTGTGGCTCTCGACCTTGCGTTGCGCGGTTTCGATGGCGCGGGTGACCCAGCGATGCTCAATGGCCTCGCCTTCCTCCAGCCCCAGGTTCTGCAGCATGGCGCGCATGCGCGGCGGGGTGAAGATGCGCATCAGGGTGTCGTCGAGTGACAGGTAGAATCGGGTGGCACCCGGGTCGCCCTGACGCCCGGAGCGCCCGCGCAGCTGATTGTCGATACGCCGGCTTTCGTGGCGCTCGGACCCGATCACCCGCAGGCCGCCGGCCGCCAACACCTGATCATGGCGCTGCTGCCAGGCCTCGCGCGCCTTTTCTCGCGCCTGCGTTTCCTCCTCTGGCAATACCGCAAGCTCCGCCTCCAGCGAGCCGCCCAGTACGATGTCGGTCCCACGGCCGGCCATGTTGGTGGCAATGGTCACGGCACCGGCGCGTCCTGCCTGAGCGATGATTTCGGCCTCGCGCTCATGCTGCTTGGCGTTGAGCACCTCATGCGCGATGCCATGTTGCCGCAGCAAGTTGGACAACAACTCGGAGGTCTCGATGCTGGCAGTCCCCACCAGCACGGGCTGGCCCTTGCCGTTGGCCTCGACAATATCCTTGATGACCGCGTTGAACTTGTCCTTGGCATTCAGGTAGACCTGGTCGCCCAGATCCTTTCGCTGCATCGGCCGGTTGGTGGGAATCACCACCACTTCGAGGTTGTAGATGCTCTGGAACTCGAACGCCTCGGTATCGGCGGTACCGGTCATGCCGGCCAGCTTGTTGTAGAGCCGGAAATAGTTCTGGAAGGTGATACTCGCCAGCGTCTGGTTTTCCTGCTGGATGTTCACCCCTTCCTTGGCTTCCACCGCCTGGTGCAGCCCGTCGGACCAGCGTCGGCCCGACATCATGCGCCCGGTGAACTCGTCGATGATCACCACCTGCCCACCCCGCACGATGTACTCGACATCCCGCCGGTACAGGTGGTGGGCACGCAGCAGCGCGTTGATGTGGTGCACCAGGATGATGTTGGAGGGGTCATACAGCGTGTCCTCTTCCCCCAGCAGCCCGTTTTGGCGCAGCAGGTCCTCGACTCGTTCCATCCCTGCTTCGGAAAGGTGCACCTGCTTGCCCTTCTCCTCCGCCAGGAAGTCGCCGTCCCCGTCCTCTTCCTGCTGTCGGGTCAGCTGGGGAATGATGACATTGAGCTTCTTCCAGAGACCGGGATCATCGTCGGTCGGGCCGCTGATGATCAGCGGCGTGCGCGCCTCGTCGATGAGGATGGAATCCACCTCGTCGACGATGGCGAAATGCTGCCCACGCTGGACCTTGTCCTTGAGCGCGAAGGCCATGTTGTCGCGCAGGTAATCGAAGCCGAATTCGTTGTTGGTGCCGTAGGTGATATCCGCTGCGTAGGCCTCGCGCTTCTCCTCGCCGGTCTGGCCGGACACGACCACGCCGACACTCAGGCCGAGAAACCGGTACAGCCGTCCCATCCACTCGGCATCACGCCGGGCCAGATAGTCATTGACCGTCACTACGTGCACACCCTTGCCTTCCAGGGCGTTCAGATACACCGGCAGGGTGGCGACCAGGGTCTTGCCCTCGCCGGTCTTCATTTCGGCAATCTTGCCCTGATGAAGCACACTGCCGCCGATCAGCTGTACGTCGAAATGCCGCATGCCGAGCACACGCTTGCCGGCTTCCCGCACGGTGGCGAAGGCTTCGGCCTGCAGTTGATCGAGTGTGGCGCCTTGCTGCAGCCGCTCCTTGAAACGAACGGTCTGTGCCGCCAGATCGGCATCCGACAGTGCCGCCAGCGTCGCCTCGAACCGCGCGCCTTCATCGGCGATGCGGCTCAGCCGCTTGATAAGTCGATTGTTCCGGCTCCCGAAGACTCGGGCCAGCATGTTATTGAGCATGAGTCACTGTCTGACTGGTGGGCGACACGGCGCACGCGCCGGGTGGCGATGAGGCCAAGGCCTGTTCGCACAGGTGCGAACAACACTGCCTAGTATGCCCCAAGGCCGGGACTGCCCGATGAAACGTGGGGGCAGCGCGCGTCCATTCAATAGCGGCAACCGACTCAGCGGGCAGCCTGAATGTACTTCTGCGGGTTGACCACGCGGCCGTTGTAGAGCACTTCAAAGTGCAGGTGCGGCCCCGTTGAACGGCCGGAATTCCCCACCAGGGCAACCCGCTGCCCCTTGAACACGCGATCACCGGTCTCGACCAGATTGCTCTTGTTGTGACTGTAGCGGGTCACATAGCCGTTTCCGTGGTTGACCTCGACGATCTTGCCATAGCCCGCACGACGACCGGCAAACGAGACAATGCCGGCGCCGACAGAGTAGATCTCGCTGCCTTCGCGGGCGGCGAAGTCCATGCCCTCGTGCATGGCACGACGCCCTGTGAAGGGGTCGGTCCGCACGCCGAACAGCGACGATATCCAGCCGGCTTCGACCGGCCAGCCGGAAGGACGCAGCTCCTGCTGAAGACGGCTCGCCAACAACAGATCCTCGAGCACGCGCAGCTGCCGCTCACGGTCCGTCAGCTGACGCTCGAAGGCATCGAGAGAAGCGAATACATCGGTGTAGCGCGGCGCATCATCGGGCACCATCCCCCCTTCGGGGCCGCCCACCGCTGGCGTGGAGCTGAAATCGAACTCGCCCTCGTCCAGTCCCGCAACTTCGGTAAGGCGCGCGCCGGCGGCCTCCAGGCGCATCACGTGGGCCTGCATCTGGGCCAGACGCCGGGCCAGGGCCCGCGCATCCTCGGATGCCTGATTGCGCGTGTCCTGCAATGCCAGCCGCTGATCCGCCACCTGCTGCGCCCAGGCCGTCACCAGTTCGGTGGGGAGTTCAGAGGTTGCATTGCCACGCGCCCAGTATCCGGCAGCGGCGGCCGCACCGAGCACGCCGAAGGTCAGCACCAGCGCCGGCAGCCACACCCAGATGCCGGGCCACCGGAGCGAGATGCGCCGCATCTGACCTTCACGGCTGCTGACAACGATAATATCCATTCATGACCTCATTTCAGCCCGATCCGCTGCCCATCCGTCACTGGATGAACGACCGTCCCGGGCCGTTGCGCCAGCTGCTTGGCCGCGCATCATTGCTGGCAGCCGCCACACGGCAGCTGCATTCGGAAATACCCTCCCCCTGGGCGCGCAGCCTGCGTATCGTCAACCTGCGTGGCTCCACGCTGGTGGTCTATGCGCATACCGCCGCCGCCCTGATTCCCCTGCGAAGGCACCAGCAGGACGTCCTCGACATCGCCGGACGCTGCCTGGGGTGCCGCCCCGACAGAATCGATGCAAAAGTCAGACCGATCCCGAGGGAAGGCCGAGTTTAGGCGCAGGCTTTACCCACATGCAACATAAAGGTGCAGGGTTCCGCCGGACCGGCGGCAAGGGGGCAATCAGGCCGCCGCGAGGCTGCCGCGACCATAGGTGATCGGCGCCGGCGCGTTATCGCCCGTGAAGGTGACCACCTCCCAGGCGGCGGGGTCTTCCAGCACCGCGCGGACCAGCTTGTTGTTCAGCGCATGGCCCGACTTGTAGGCGCTGTAGGCCCCGATCACGCTGTGCCCCAGCAGGTAGAGGTCGCCGACAGCGTCGAGGATCTTGTGGCGGACGAACTCGTCGTCGTACCGCAGGCCATCGGGATTGACCACGCGGAAATCGTCCAGGGCCACGACGTTGTCAAGGCTGGCCCCCAATCCGAGATTGTTGGCACGCAGGGCATCCAGCTCGCGCATGAACCCGAAGGTGCGTGCCCGCGCCACTTCCTTGATATAGGTCGTGGTGGAGAAGTCGAGCGTGACCTGCTGGCCACTGCGCCGCAGTGCCGGGTGGGCGAACTCGATCGCAAACGACAGGCGATATCCATCGTGAGGTTCGAAACGCGCCCATTTGTCGCCGTCCGACACCTGCACCGGCTGCCGGATGCGGAGGAAACGCTTGGGCGCCTCCTGCTCATGAACACCCGCCGACTGCAGCAGGAACACGAACGGTGCACTGCTGCCATCCATGATGGGCACTTCCGGTGAGGACAGCTCGACGATGCAGTTGTCGATGCCGAGGCCCGCGAACGCGGACATCAGGTGTTCGATGGTCGCCACCCGCGTACCCTTGTCGTCGACGAGGGTCGAGCACATGGTGGCCTCACGGAGCCAGTCCGCCCGGCTCGGCAACTCCACCACCGGGTTGAGGTCGGTGCGGCGGAACACGATGCCGGTATCCGGCCCTGCCGGCAGCAGCGACATGAACACCTTGCGCCCCGAATGCAGTCCGATACCGGATGCACGGATGGCCTGTCGAAGCGTACGTTGTTGTGCCATGTAGCCTGGAAACGATTCAGTGGCGGCGCGTCAACACCTGGAGAAAACGATGCCCGGGCAGGAGAGCCCGCCCGGGCGAATGCCAAAGTGTAACACCGGTACTGAACCCGACATGAACCTCAGTCGGCTTGATTCCGCAGGAACGCCGGAATGTTGATGATGTCCTCGTCCAGCCCCAACGGGAAGGACGAACCGCCGCCCGCCGCAACCCGGGCGGTCTGGCGGATATAGGCGGGAACCTCCACATTCGCCGGCCGGGCCGGCTGGGGCTGCGCCTGGGGCGGCGGCTGCGGCGCCGCATCCATCGGCTTGAGGAACGGCGCAACCTTCGGGTTTGGCTGTGCCGGCACCGCCTGCGGCTGCGGCATGGCGCCGCGCTGCGGCGCCAGACCGGTTGCCACCACGGTCACCCACAGCTCGCCGTTGGCATTGGGGTTGAAGGCCATGCCGCACTTGGCGTCCGCCTCGTCAGCCGCCAGCTCGTTGACGCGCTGGTTGATGTATTCCCACTCTTCCATTTCCAGCGATTCGTCGCAGGTCACGTTGACCAGCAGGCCGCGGGCTCCTGACAGCTCGATATCGTCAAGCAGCGGGCTGGACAGCGCCATCTCCACGGCCTTCTGGGCGCGGCCTTCGCCACTGGCGCGGCCAATCCCCATCATCGCCATACCGCGATTGCTCATCACCGTCTTGACGTCGGCGAAGTCCACGTTGATGTGGCCCGGGCGGGTGATCAGCTCGGAGATGCCGGCCACCGCGTTCTGCAGCACGTCATTGGCCGCCTTGAAGCAGTTGAGCACGGTGATCTTGGATCCCAGCACGAGGGAGAGCTTCTCGTTGGGGATCAGCACCAGGGAGTCGACGCGCTCACGCAGATCGTCGATGCCGCGCAGCGCGACATTCATGCGCTTCTTGTTTTCGTGGGCGAACGGCTTGGTCACCACCGCCACCGTCAGGATGCCGAGCTCCTTGGCCACCTCGGCGATCACCGGCGCAGCACCTGTGCCGGTGCCCCCACCCATGCCGGCGGTGATGAACAGCAGATCGGAACCTTCCAGCATCTCGCGGATGCGGTCCCGGTCTTCCTCGGCGGCAGCACGTCCCACTTCGGGGTCAGAACCGGCGCCCAGTCCACGGGTCAGCTCGATCCCCAGCTGCAGCTGGCTGGTCGGCACACACTTTTCGAGATGGTCACGGTCGGTGTTGGCACAGATGAACTCGACCCCATCGATGCCTGCCTGGGCCATCTGGTTGACGGTGTTGCAGCCGCCACCCCCCACACCGATGACACGAATCATCGCCTTGCGGGCCTGGCCGTCGAGAAGTTCAAAGATTTCGCGTGATTGTCCAGTGCTCATTGTGTGCTCTCCTGCGCCTGAGGCGCTGCTGGTGACGTCTTCCAACATTGCGATCCCGAGGGATCCGCGACCCGCCTCATGCCCTGTTTACAAACGGATGCATTCTCACGGAAAGAGGATGATTCATCACAGTTACTAAGTCAATACAAAAAAGGGATTAATTTAATAAAAGTCACAACTAAAAATTACCGGCGACCCAGTCCTTTACGCGCCGGACCCAGTAGCCCGCATGCCGCTCGCCACCCAGCTCCCGCCGCGGCATTTCACGGTGTCCGTACATCAGCAATCCCACCGCCGTGGCATAGGCCGGATCGCGCGCCCGCTCATTGAGGCCACGGATGTTCTGTGGCAGGCCGATCCGAACCGGCACTTCGAATACCGACTCGGCCAGCTCCTGAATCCCCGGCATGGCGCTGGCGCCACCGGTCAGCACGACGCCACCGCCCGCGACCATGTCGTAGGTTTCGGAGCGGTGCAGTTCCTTGCGCAGGAATCTGAAGATCTCCTCGTAACGGGGGCGGATAACCTCGGCAAGGGTGTGCCGCGACAACTGCCGAACCGGCCCGTCGCCGACTCCCCGCACCTCGATGACCTCCCCTGCCGGCACCATCTCCGGCAGTGCACAGCCGTAGGCGATCTTGATTTCCTCGGCAAACAGGTGCGGCGTGCGAAAAGCCACCGAAATGTCGTTGGTGACCAGGTTGCCCCCCAGGGCCAGCACCGCCGTGTGCCGCACCGCGCCGCCCTTGAAAACCGCCAGGTCGGCGGTGCCGGCACCAAGGTCGACCATGCACACGCCCAGCGATTTTTCCTCCGGCAACAACACCGCCTCGCTGGCCGCGAGGTGGGGCACGATCAGCTGATCGAGCGTCAACTCGCAGTTTTCGACGCACTTGCGAATGTTCAGTTGGGCCGATTCGGAACCGCAGATCATGTGCACACGGGCCTCAAGACGCACCCCGAACATGCCAACCGGCTCGTGAATCCCGTCGCGACCATCCACCATGTATTCCTGCGGAATCACGTGCAGGATGCGTTGATCCGCCGGGATCAGGACGGCGCGGGCGGCATCAATCACGCTTTCCACGTCCTTTTGCGTCACCTCCCGCCCCCGCACCGGCGCCACCCCGGTGGAGTTACGGCTTTGCAGATGGGTGCCGGACATCCCGACATGCACTGACTGCGCCCGGCAACCGGCCATCTGCTCGGCGTTTTCCACCGCGCGGCGGATGGCCTGGACGGTGGCATCGATGTTGACCACATCACCACGGTTGACGCCGCGATTGGGGGCGGTGGCCTCGCCCACGACTTCCACTTCGCCTTCCGGCATCACCTGGCCGATGACAGCCACGCACTTCGAGGTCCCGATATCGAGCCCCACCAGCAGTTCACGATCTTCACGTCTTGGCATTACTGTGCTCCCTGGTCCGCCGCGGAGGTACGCCAGCGCACCGCGAAACCATTGGTGTAGCGGAGGTCGATGCGCTCGACCTCGCTGAGTCGGCCGGTGGTGACACGCGCCACCGGACCGTTGAGAACCGCGACCCGCGACAGCGGATCCACCCGGCCGAAACGCACCGGAACGCCGGGCGCCACGCGCCCGACCCATTCACCGCGCACATCCAGCGACAGACCACTGAGTTCCAGCCCGGCCTCGGCCACTGATTCGGCCAGGCCCAGATAGCGCTGCATCACTTCCGCCTCGGCACCGCTTGGGCCATCCAGCTGCGGCAGGCCCGGAGGCACTTCGGACGGACGCGGCGAAAAGGTCGCCGCTGTGGTGTCCAGCAGCGCACCGCTACCCCAACGCGCCATCGGCACCCGCTCCCAGACGCGGACATGCACACCGTCTGGCCAGACCCGCTCCACCCGCGCCCGCGCCACCCAGGGCAGCGCCAGCACCTGATGCTGCAGGGCCCCCAGGTTGAGCCGACTGATCGGGCCCTGCAGGTCTTCGGACAGGGCCAACCGGATATCCGCCGCCGTGACCCGCTGACCGCCCCCGCTCACGCTGAGGTGTGCCACTGGCCGCGCCGTCTGCTGCGCGGCCATCCACAGGGCCACGGCGAGGGCAAACAGCGACAGCATCACCGCACCTGCAGTGCGGAGGCGTTCGGGTGCCACGAAGGGGGCGCTGGGCATGTCCATGACGAGTGCGCTCACCTCCAGGCCCCGGGCAGGGTGGTGGCCAGCAGTTGCCGGCACAACGCCCCCACCTCGATACCAGCGGCGCGTGCCGCCAGGGGCACCAACGAATGCGACGTCATGCCCGGCAGCGTGTTGACCTCGAGCAGCGCGGGCCGGTGGTCCGCGCCCATCATGAAATCGACCCGCCCCCAGCCTTGGGCTCCGATCACCGCAAATGCCCGCAGGCACAGCGCCTGCAGCTCGGCCTCGACGGCGGAGGGCAAGCCTGCGGGACAGTGGTACCGCGTCTGCTCCGAAACGTACTTGGCGTGATAGTCGTAGAACTCGCCGTCGGGCTCGATCCGGATGATCGGCAGGGCCTGGTCGCCGATGATGGCGCAGGTGTATTCACCGCCAGCGACGAAGCGCTCCGCCAGCACCACCCGCCCCCGTTCAGCATCCCCGCGGGCAGCCGCCCATGCGGCCGGCAGGTCGGCCGGCGTGGTGACCTTGCTGATCCCGACGCTGGAACCATCGGCCGCCGGTTTGACGATCAGCGGATAGCCGAAGACCGTTGCGGCGGCCGTCAGCTCATCGAGCGAATCAACACACCGCCAGTCCGCAGTGGGAATATTCTCGGCGCGCCACAGGCGCTTGGTCTGCAGCTTGTCCATCGCCAGCGCCGAGGCCAGCACCCCGCAGCCCGGGTACGGCAGGCCCAGCAGGTCGAGCACCGCCTGCACCGTGCCGTCCTCGCCACCGGTGCCATGCAGCACGTTGAACACCCGCGTCACGCCTTGCTCCGGCAAGGCGAACAGGTCCTGTGCTGTCCGGATATCGACTGCCAGCACATCCAGCCCTTCGCCACGCAGCGCCGCGACCACCGTCGCACCACTCTGCAGCGACACCTCGCGTTCGGACGACCAGCCGCCCATCAGCACCGCCACCCGTCCGAAGGCCTGCGGCCCTGGTACATGCGGATAGGCTGCCTGCGCCGGCATCATGTGGCACCGCCCACGATCTTCACCTCAGGGACCAGGGCGATGCCGGTCCGCTGGGCCACCGTTGCGCGGATGAATGCGATCAGCTGCTCGACGTCCTGTGCCGTGGCACCGTCCTCGGTGAGCAGGAAATTGGCATGCAAGGTCGACACCGAAGCGCCGCCGACCCGATGGCCCTTGAGACCGCAGGATTCGATCAGCCGGGCGGCATGATCGCCGGGCGGGTTGCGGAAGGTGGACCCGGCCGTGGGCTTGCCCACCGGCTGGGTGGCCTTGCGCTGCGCCAGGCTCTCGCGCGTGGCGCGGGCGTCCTCGCCGTCGATATCGGGACGCACGTTGAACTCGGCGCAGAGGAACCCCAGCGCGTCCACCGGCAGCTGCACATGGCGATATCCCCACTCCAGATCGGCTGGCGTGATCCAGCGGGTCTCACCATCGCGCATCAGCAGCTCCGCCCGGCGGACCACCGGCCAGGTCTCCCCACCCCAGGCGCCGGCATTCATGGCCAGTGCGCCCCCAACCGTGCCGGGGATGCCGGCCATGAATCCCAACCCGGCCAGCGCTCCCGCGCGCACCTGCTTGGCCAGACGGGCGCAATGCACTCCGGCCTCGGCCACCACCGGCGCCCCATCGCCGGTCGCCGGCACGCTCAGGCGGTCGAGGGCACCATGGAGATGAATCACCGTGCCCGGCCAACCGCCATCGCGCACCAGCAGGTTGCTGCCCAGCCCGAGCCACAACACCGGTTCCGCCGCCGGCAGCTGACGCACGAAGGTGATCAGGTCGTCGCGGTCTGCGGGCTGGTAGTAGCGCAGGGCGGGACCGCCGACACGCCAGGAGGTGAATGGCGCCAGGGGCAGATGCTCGCGCAGGGTGCCGCGCAGGCCTTCGAAGCCGGATTGCGGGCGGCTCAACGGCACGGCGTTCATGCGCCCTCCCCGAAACGGCGCACCAACATCGCAGGCAGGCCACCGACGTCACCCGCGCCGAGCGTGAGCACGACATCGCCTTCCCGCAACAGGGGCATCAGGGTGTCCGGCACTTCCGCAACACTGCGCACCAGCACCGGTTCAACCCGGCCCCGGGCGCGGATGCCGCGCGCGAGTGCGCGGCTGTCGGCGCCTTCGATCGGTGCCTCCCCGGCGGCGTACACGTCGGTCAGCACCAGCGCGTCAGCCTCGGCCAGGATGGTGGTGAAATCGTCAAACAGGTCGCGCGTGCGGGTGTAGCGGTGCGGCTGGAACACCACCACCAGACGGCGATCCGGCCAGGCCGCACGCAGCGCCTCGAAGGTGGCGGCGATCTCACGGGGATGATGCCCGTAATCATCGACCAGCTCGATGCAACCCTGCGGCAGCGCAAAACTCCCATGCGTCTCGCAGCGGCGCCCGACACCGGCAAACCCCCGCAACGCCCGCTGCATGGCCTCGATATCGGCGCCCAGCTCGTGCCCGATGGCCAAGGCCACCAGCGCGTTCTGCACGTTGTGCCGCCCCGGCAGGTTGACGTGGAAGTCGGCGGTCTGACCGTCCGCCAGACGCGCGGTGAAATCACTGCCGGTGCCACTGGCCTTGAGGGCCGAGGCACGGACATCGGCATCGCCGGAAAACCCGTAGGTGATCACCGGCCGGCCGATCCTGGGCAGGAGTGCACGCACCTCGGGATCGTCGATGCAGAGCACCGCCAGACCGTAGAACGGCAGGCGGTGGAGAAATTCCAGAAACGTGTTGCGCAGGCGCTGGAAATCCCCGCCATAGGTTTCGAGGTGATCCGCATCGATATTGGTGACCGCCGCCAGCATCGGCGTCAGATGCAGGAACGAGGCATCGCTTTCGTCGGCCTCGGCGACCAGACACGCGCCCTCGCCCAGCCGGGCGTTGGCGCCGGCACTCTTGAGTTTGCCGCCGATCACGTAGGTGGGATCGAGCCCGGCTTCGGCCAGCACACTGGCGACCAGGCTGGTGGTCGTGGTCTTGCCATGCGTCCCGGCGATCGCCACGCCGTAGCGGAAGCGCATCAGCTCGGCGAGCATCTCGGCGCGACGCACGACCGGGATGCGGTGCTCACGCGCATACACCAGCTCAGGGTTGTCGCGGCTCACCGCCGTGGACACCACGACCGCATCGGCGCCCGCCGTGTGCGCTGCATCGTGTCCGAGGAAGATGGTGGCACCGAGCGCCTGCAGGCGTTCCGTCGCGGCGCTCTGCTTGAGGTCGGTCCCGGTCACGGTGTAGCCGAGGTTGACCAGCACCTCGGCGATGCCGGCCATGCCGGAGCCGCCGATTCCCAGCAGGTGGATCCGGCGGATCCGGCGCATCGGTGTACGCATCAGCTGTGGCAGCCCGCTGTCCCGGATCATTGCTTGCCTCCTTCGGACTCGAGCACCGCGACGATGTGATCCGTCGCCTCGACCCGCGCTGCAGCGCGGGCTGCCGTTGCGGCCGCCTGCAACGCCGGGCGCTGCAGCCCTGCCAGCCAGTCGGCCAGCCCCTGCACGTCCAGATCCGCCTCCTGCTCGCAGCGGGCAGCACCCACCGCGACCAGCGCGGCCGCGTTGGCGGTCTGATGGTCGTCCACCGCGAAGGGGAACGGCACCAGCAGGCCACCCAGCCCGGCTGCCGACAGCTCGGCGACGGTGGAGGCTCCCGCCCGGCACACCACGGCATCCGCCCAGGCGTAGGCCGCCGCCATGTCGTCGATGAACGCGGTCAGCTCCGCCGCCACGCCGGCCTTGGCATAGGCCGCACGCGCAAGATCGAGGGAGCGACCGCCCTGATGCCGAACCTGCGGCCGCTGCTCGGCGGGCAGCAGCGCCAACGCCTCCGGCATCCGTTCGTTGAGCGCGCGCGCGCCCTGACTGCCGCCAAGGACGAGAATCCGGAGGGGCCCCTCACGGCCGGCGAAACGTTCGTCCGGCGGCGGCAGCGCGGCAACGGCTGCGCGCACCGGATTGCCCACGGTCTCACCGCGCGCAAGCGCCCCGGCGAACCCCTGCAGACGGCGTCGGGCCAGCCGGGCCAGGGCCCGGTTGGTCAGCCCTGCACGGGCGTTCTGCTCATGAATGACCAGCGGCGTGCGGCGCAGCCAGGCCGCAATGCCGGCCGGCCCGGCAACGAAACCCCCCATTCCCAGCACCACACCCGGCCGTTCCTCGGCCAACACACGCAGCGCAGCACGGATGGCGCGCCACAGCGCCAGCGGCGCCAGCAACCAGCCCGCAAGCCCATTGCCCCGGAGGCCCCGGATGCGCACTTCACGGAAGGGCAGACCCGCCGCCCCGATGGCGCGCGATTCGAAACTGTCGGGGTTTCCCAGCCAGACCACCTCATGGGCGCGCTCGCGCAGGCGCTCGGCAACCGCCAGTGCGGGATAGACGTGGCCGCCGGTGCCACCCGCTGCGATGAGGACTTTCATCGCACCCGCTCCTTCGCCGACGCACGATTCTCGTGGTCGACGCGCAGGATCAGGCCGATCATCGCCAGCACCGTGATCAACGACGAGCCGCCATAGGACATCAGCGGCAGGGTCAGCCCCTTGGTCGGCAGCAGGCCCATGTTGACGCACAGGTTGATCAGCGCCTGCAGGCCGATCCAGCCCGTCAGGCCGTAGCAGAGGTAGGCGGAGAACCGGGCCTCACGCTGCTCGGCTGCGCGGGCAATGGCGAAGCCCCGCCAGATGACCACGGCAAACAGGGCCAGCAGCGCCACCACGCCGAACAGGCCGAACTCTTCAGCCAGAATCGCGAAGATGAAATCGGTGTGCATCTCGGGCAGATACAGCAGCTTCTGAACGCTGTTGCCCAGCCCGACACCGGTCCATTCGCCGCGGCCCACCGCGATCAGCGACTGCGCAAGCTGCCAGCCCCCGTTTTCGACGTCCGCCCAGGGATCGGTGAAGCTGAGAATGCGCCGCATGCGGTAGCTTTCCATCATCGCCACCGCCGCCAACCCGACCGCGGCAAGGCTGGTCAGGCCCAGGTAGTAGGTCACCGGCGCGCCGCCCATGAACAGCATCAGAAACGCCACGCCGAACAGGATGGCGGTGGCGCCGAAATCCGGCTCCGCCAGCAGCAGCACGGCCGGCACCACCAGCAACAGCACGGGCTTGGCGAGCCCCTTGAAACTGTGCTGCACGTCCAGCTGCCGCCGCACGATGTACCCCGCCAGGTACATGATCAGGGCCAGTCGCGCCGGCTCCGAAGCCTGCACGCGAATCCCGGGCAGGTTGAGCCAGCGCCGGGAGTAGTTCACTTCGACCCCGATACCGGGGATCAGCACCAGCACCAGCAGCATCAGCGCAAAACCGAGCAGCAGCCAACCACTCTGCTCCCACAGCCGCATGGGCAGACAGTACAGGGCGAACGCCACCATGCCCCCCAGGCCGATGAAGACCAGCTGGCGCCAGAAGAAATAGTAGGGATCCTGGTAGTCCTTCTCGGCGTGTGCCACCGAGGCCGACACCACCATGATCAGGCCCCACAGCAGCAGCGCCCCGACCGCCAGCAGCAGGGCACTGTCAGCGCCATACCGCAGTCGCGGCAGGCGCATGGGGACCGCGAGGCCGGCCAGTACAGAGCTCATGCCAGGGCCTCCACGGCGCGCTCGAAGCACTCGCCACGCTCAATGTAGTTGCGGAACTGATCCAGACTGGCACACGCCGGCGACAACAACACGGTGCCCCCCGGCGTGGCCGCGGAATGGGCTGCCGCCAGCGCTTCATCCATGTCGGTCGTGAGGGTCACCGGAACCGCGCCCGCCAAGGCTTCGGCCAGACGCCCGGCGTCCTCGCCAAAGACATAGGCGGCACCGGAGCGGTCTCGCAGCGCGGGTGCCAGCGGCGAGAAGTCCTGCCCCTTGCCCTGCCCGCCGCCCAGCCAGTGGATCGGTGCCGGCAGTCCGCGGATCGCCGCCAGGGTCGATCCGACATTGGTGCCCTTGCTGTCATTGATGTAGCGGACGCCGTTGAGTTCGCGCACCAGCCGGCAGCGATGTGGCAGGCCTTCAAAGGTGGCCAGGGCCTGCAGCGCGTGTTGCTCCGGCACGCCCACGGCGCCCGCCAGTGCCAACGCCGCCAGCGCGTTGGCCGCATTGTGAAGCCCGGCGATGCGCAGCTGCGCCTGAGTCAGCAACGGCATCGAACCCCGGCACAACCAGAGCTCCCCACCCTCCATGCCAACACCGAAATGCCCGGGATCGGCACCATCGAGACCGAACGACACCACCCGGGTCGTGGCCGGCACCTGCGCAGCCGCCGCCATCACCGCCGCATCGTCACGGTTGACCACCGCCACCTGCGCCCCTTCGAAAATGCGTGCCTTGATGGCGCCGTAACGCGCCATCGTGCCGTGGCGGTCAAGGTGGTCTTCCGACAGGTTGAGGTAGGCCGCGGCGTCGCAGGCCAGATGACGGGTGGTTTCGAGCTGGAAGCTCGACAGTTCGAGCACATACAGCTCGATATCCTCCGCCAGCAGGTCAAGCGCCGGTGTGCCCAGATTGCCGCCCACTGCCACGCGCCAACCGGCGGCACGGGCCATTGCGCCCACCAGGGTGGTGACCGTGCTCTTGCCGTTGGAGCCGGTGATGCCGATCACTTTCGGAGGCTGCGGCAGCGCCGCCAGCGCACGCGCGAACAGCTCGACATCGCCGATCAGTGGCACGCCGGCCGCCGCCAGGCCCTGCACGAAGGGTTCCTGCAGATCCACCCCCGGCGACACCACGGCCATGTCGAACTGATTCAGCGGCTCGGGCGCGGCAAAGGCCCCGAGCTGGAAAGACACGTCGGGAAACGCCGCGCGCAGCGCCTCGATACCGGCCGGCGCCGCACGGGAGTCGGTCACCGTGACCTGTGCATCGGCCCGCCGCAGGAACCGCAGCGCAGACACGCCCGACAGCCCCAGGCCGACGACCAGCACGCGCCGCCCCCGAAGGCGGGTGTCTTGCGTGATGTGCACCGAGTTCACCGAGGCCTCTCCTATCGCAGCTTCAGGCTGGACAGCCCGATCAGCACCAGAATCAGGGTCACGATCCAGAACCGGACAATGATCTTGGGTTCGGGCCAGCCCTTGAGTTCGTAGTGGTGATGCAGCGGCGCCATGCGGAAGATGCGCTTGCCCCCGCTGTACTTGAAGTAGCCGACCTGCAGCGCCACCGACACGGTCTCGGCGACGAACACGCCGCCCATGATGGCCAGCACGATTTCCTGCCGGACCAGCACCGCCACCACGCCCAGCGCCGCGCCCAGCGCCAAGGCGCCGACATCGCCCATGAAGACCTGCGCCGGATAGGCGTTGAACCACAGGAACCCCAGCCCGGCGCCGGCAATGGCGGTGCAGAAGATCGCCAACTCCCCGACGCCGGAGATGTAGGGAATGCCGAGGTACTGTGCGAACTTGACGTTCCCCGAGGCGTAGGCGAATACCGCCAGCGCCGAAGCCACCAGCACGGTGGGCATGATGGCGAGTCCGTCGAGGCCATCGGTCAGGTTGACGGCATTGGAGCTGCCGACGATGACCAGATAGCTCCACACCACGAAGAACACACCGAGCGGGATCGCCACGTCCTTCACGAACGGAAAGATGAGCGTGGTCTCCACCGGCGTCTTGGCGGTGAAGTAGATACCCAGTGCGGTGGCGAACCCCGCCAGCGACAACCAGAAGTATTTCTTGCGTGCCGGCAGTCCGCGAGGATTCTTGTGCTTGATCTTGATGTAGTCATCGGCGAACCCGACGGCGCCGAAGGCCAGGGTGACCAGCAGGGCAAACCAGACAAAGCGGTTCCCCAGATCGGCCCAGAGCAGTGTCGCCACCGAGATGGCGGCCAGGATCAGGACTCCGCCCATGGTGGGCGTGCCGGTCTTTTTCAGATGGCTCTGCGGTCCATCGTCGCGCACCGGTTGCCCGAACTTGAAACTGTACAGCCGGGCAATCAGCCAGGGGCCGAAGGCAAACGAGAAGATCAGGGCGGTGAGCACGCCCAGCACCGCCCGGAACGTCAGGTAGCCGAAGACGTTGAATCCGGTGATGTACTGCGTGAGATACTCGGCCAGCGCGTAGAGCATCAGTGGACCCCTTCCTGCACACCGTTGATCGGCGCGCCGGTCAGCGCGGCCACCACCTGTTCCATTCGCGCCGAGCGCGACCCCTTCACCAGCACCGTGACATCCGGCCCCGGCACTCCCAGCGCCTGAATCGCCGCAGCGGTATCGGGCAACCATTCCGCATCGCGCCCAAACCCTTCCGCGACACCCCGTGCGGCGGCGCCCACGGCAATGCATCGCTCGATACCGTGTTCGGCGGCGTAGGCGCCGATGGCGTGGTGAAGCGCTACGCTGTCAGCACCCAGCTCTGCCATGTGACCCAGCACCGCCCACCGCCGCCCAGGCTGCCGCGACAGCCAGTCCAGGCCTGCGCGCATAGACGTCGGATTGGCGTTGTAGCTGTCGTCGGCAACGCACACGCCACCGACACCGGTCAATACCTTGAGGCGCCCGGCGGCCAGCTCCACACCGGCAAGACCACGGGCGATGTCATCGACGGCCATGCCCAGCGCGCAGGCGCTGGCAGCGGCGGCCAGGGCGTTCATGACGTTGTGCGCGCCCGGCATCGGCAGGCGTACACGCGCCGAGCCCTCGGGCGTCACCAGCATGAAACTGGTGCGTGTGGCGTCCAGTTCGACCTCCACGGCCTGCACATCGGCGCGGCACGAGTAACCGAACTGGATTTGCGATGCCGGCCCTGCGAGCTCTCGCCACAGCGGCGCAAACACATCGTCGGCGTTGATGATGGCAACACCGCGCGGCCCCAGCGAGGCAAACAGTTCACCCTTGCCGCGGGCGATGCCTTCGCGCGAGCCGAAACCTTCCAGATGCGCGTCTCCGGCCTGCGTCACCACCCCGATCTGTGGCCGCGCCCAGGCGCTGAGCTGGGCAATCTCACCGATGTGGTTGGCACCCATCTCGATGATGGCGGTCTCGTGCTGGTCCCGCAGACGGGTCAGCGTCAACGGCACACCCAGGTGATTGTTGAGGTTGCCCTCAGTCGCCAGCACCGCACCGCGAAGCCCGCAGACGGCAGCCAGCAACTGCTTGGTGGTGGTCTTGCCGTTGCTGCCGGTAACGCCAATGACGGGATGGGTAAAGGCCTCGCGGCAGGCCGCACCCCAGCGCTGCAGGGCCGCCACGGTATCCGGCACCACCACCTGCGGCAGATCCAGTGCCTGCGGCTGCTGCACCAGGGCCCCGGCGGCGCCGGCCGCTGCGGCCGCCTGGATGAAGCGATGCCCGTCCTGCTGCCCACCGGTGAGCGCCACGAACAGATCCCCTGGCTGCACCTGACGCGAGTCGATTACGATGCGGGTGAACCGGGTTTCCCGGGTGGGCAGGGGTGCCCCCACCGCTTGCGCAAGAAGGCTCAACGAAGGCGTCAGCGTACTCATGGGCGCGGCTCCAGCCCCAGCAGCTCTGCGGCGATCTGCCGGTCACTGAAGGGACGTTGGGTGGTTCCGGTGATCTGGACGGTTTCGTGACCCTTGCCGGCCAACAGCACGACGTCGCCGGGCGCCGCCGTGTCCAGGGCGAGCCGGATGGCTGCGGCGCGATCATGCTCGATACGGCAACGGTCGCCGTCCGGCGGCGACGGCAGGCCCGCCACGATGTCGGCGACGATGTCCGCTGGAGACTCGCCACGGGGGTTGTCGTCGGTGATGATCAGGCGGTCGGCAGCCGCCGCTGCGGCTGCCGCCATCAGGGGTCGCTTGCCGCGGTCACGATCACCGCCACAGCCAAACACCACGCTGATGCGGCCGCTGCAGTGCTCGCGCAGGGCGCGCAGCACCTGGGCCAGTGCCGCCGGAGTGTGGGCATAGTCGACCACCACCAGAGGGCGGCCGGGCGCGCGGAAACCCTCGATGCGCCCCGGCACCGTATCGACCTCGGAGAGTGCGGTGGCGATGTCCTGCAGCCGCAGCCCGCCAACCCGCAGCGCAGCGGCGGCAGCCACCAGGTTGTAGGCGTTGAAGCGCCCAAGCAGGCGACTGTCGACCTCGGCACTACCCTCCGGACCCTGCAGGCGCAGCCGCAGACCCTGGGCGTGCAATTGAAGCTCACGACCGATCAGGTAGTCGCCGCTGACCGGCATGTCGCCTTCCAGGCCGTAGCTGAGCACATCGGGGAAGGCATCCAGCCAGCGCCGCCCCCAGGCATCGTCGCGATTGAGCACGCACACGCCCCGGCAGTAGCGCGCGAACAGGCTGCGCTTGGCCTCGACATAGGCCGCCTCGCTGCCGTGGTAGTCCAGATGATCCCGGGTGATATTGGTGAGCACCGCCACATCGAAGCGCATGCCGGCAACGCGCTGCTGATCAAGCGCGTGCGAGGACACCTCCATCGCCACCGCCCGGATACCGGCCTGCCCCTGCGCCGCCAGTTGCGCCTGCAGGCTGACCGGATCCAGTGTGGTGTGCGTGGACGGCGCCAGCGTCGGCAGACGACCGTTGCCCAGCGTGCCGAAGTAGGCGCAGGGGCGACCGAGACGTTCCAGCGCCTGAGCCGCCAGCCAGGCGGTGGAGGTCTTGCCGTCGGTGCCGGTGATGCCCATGGTGAACAACTGATCGGCCGGGCGACCGAAGAAGCGGGCGGCGATTTCGCCGCTGCGGCGCGCGAGATCGGGGATGGCGACCACAGGCACGGCGGCTACCGGCGGCGGTGTATCGGCGCCGGGCTCCCAGGCCACCGCGGCGGCGCCCCGGGCCAACGCCTCATCGAGGTAGCGCAGGCCATGCACACCGTTGACGCCCTGCACCGCGAGAAACAGATCACCTTCCCGGACCTTGCGGGAATCCAGCGCGACACCCGCAATCGTCTGTGCCGGGACGTCGGCGACCAGCCCGTCCAGCAGTTGCGGCAGCGCCTGCGCTCTCACGGGGCACCCCGCGCCGGACTCAGCGCCACCGTCTGCGTGGGCGTGGGCTGCGGGGCATCCGGCGGCACCTGCAGCAGCCGTGCCGCGCCCTGCATCACCGTCCCGAACACCGGCGCCGACACCAGACCGCCGTAGTAGGCCCCGGCCTGTGGCTCATCAATCATGACAATGCCCACCAGCCGGGGCTGATCGACCGGCACCATGCCGACGAAGACCGCCTGATGCCGGTTGGCGTCATAACCGCCGGTGGCTGCCACCTTGCGCACCGTGCCGGACTTTCCGGCCACCCGGTAACCCTCGATGGCAGCACGCTGCGCGGTGCCATCAGCCGACACCACGCTTTCCAGCAAATGGCGCACGGAGCGGGCTGTCGACGCAGACAGCACCCGCTGCGGTGGCGGCTGAACACCCCCCGACACCAGGGTCAGCTTCGGCATCAGTCCGTCATTGGCCATGGCCGCATAGGCCCGTACCAGGTGCAGCGCACTCACCGACAGGCCGTAGCCGTAGGATGCCGTCGCCGTGGCGATCTGACCCCATTCGGTGAAGTGGCGCAGCACCGGCGACACCTCACCGGGAAAGGCCAGGTCGATCCGCTCACCCAGCCCGAAACGCTGATAGCCGGACCAGACGTTCTCCGCGCCCATGGCCAGGCCGATCATGGCCGAACCGACATTGCTTGATTTGGCCAGCAGCTTGGCAAGATCGACCACGCCCTGAGGGCGATGATCCCGAACCGTCAGGGCGCCCACCTTGAGGAACCCCGGCGTGGTGTCGATGATGCTGTTGGGCTGATACAGCCCCAACTCGATGGCCTGCGCCACCAGCAGCGGCTTGAGGGTGGAGCCCGGCTCGAAGCTGTCGGTGACGGCGCGGTTGCGCACCCCCACGCCATCGGCCCGGGCTTCCAGGTTGTTCGGATTGAACCCGGGCTGCGCTGCCATTGCCAGGATGTCACCGCTGTGGGCGTCCACCACCACCATGACGCCACCCTTGGCCTTGTTCTTGGCCACGGCCGCCTTCAGCTCGCGGTAGGCGAGATACTGAATGCGCAGGTCGATGGTGAGGTTGAGCGTTTCCCCCGCTGCCGCCGGCACGAACTCCAGACCATCCTCGATGACCTTGCCGGCCCGATCCCGGATAACGCGACGCTTGCCCGGAGTGCCGGTCAAGCGCGATTCCAGCGCGCGCTCGACTCCCTCCAGCCCCTTGCCTTCGCGCCCGGTGAAGCCCACCACCTGGGAGGCCACCTCACCCGCGGGGTAGTAGCGTGCATAGGCCGGCTCCGAGAACACCCCCGGCAGCCCCAGTGCCAACACCTTCTGCGCCTCCGCCGGGCTGATCTGCTCGCGCAGATAGACGAACTTGCGACCCTCGCGCGCCTTCAGATAGGCCGACAGTTCGGCCGGACTGCGCCCGACCGCCGCCGCCAGTTGCGTCACCGCGTCCGGCTTTGCCAGCACCGCAGACGGCACCGCCCAGATCGAGGACACCGGCGCCGACAGCGCCAACGGCTCGCCGCGGCGATCCAGGATCGCCCCGCGATGCCCCGGAATGGTGAGCGTGCGAATCTGGCGCTTGTCGCCTTCGCCACGAAGAAAGTCCCGCTCCACCACCTGCAGGTGGAAGGCACGCCCCAGCACCACCAGAGCACCCAGCCCCAACGCCGCAAGCACGAACGCCTGACGCCAGGCGCCCACCGGGCGCACCATCGGCTTGCGCACCGCGCGGCTCATGGCGCGCTCTCCAGCGGCACGATGACGTAGTGCCGTGGCTCTTCCATCTTCAGCTGCTCGCGGGCAATGCGCTCGACACGCGCGTGATGCGCCAGCGTGGCCTCCTCGAGCTGCAGCTGCGCCCACTCCATCTCCAGCCGCTCCCGCTCGCGCCGCAGTTCGTCCAGCTCGGACACCAGCGCGCGATTCTCATGCTTGGCGCCCACCACCGACACCGCCGAGACGATGACCGCCAGCAACAGCCCCATAGGCAACAGCAGGCCGCCGCGCATCACGGCAGTCGCTCCGCGGTCCGCAGCACCGCACTGCGGGCACGTGGGTTGCGCGCACACTCGATGTCGCTGGGAAACTGCTTGCGCAGCACCTTCACCTTGGGCGCATCGCCCTGCCCCTGCGCCCGCAGGTAGCGCTTGACGATGCGGTCTTCCAGCGAGTGAAAACTGATCACCACCACCCGCCCCTGCGGCGCCAGCAGATCGAGCGCCTGCGGCAGCGCCTGCTCCAGCACCGCGAGCTCCTGATTGATGTGAATGCGAATGGCCTGAAAGCTGCGGGTGGCCGGGTGAATGTGGCGTGAACGCGGGCCGGGCACGGCCGCGATCAGGCGTGCCAGCGCGCCGGTGGTGAGCAGTGGTGCCTCGCCGCGCGTCTCGACAATGCGCCGGGCAATGCGGCGACTGTTGCGTTCGTCGCCGTAGCGCCACAGCACATCGGCGATCTCCTCGGCGCCCGCCTTCGCCAGCCAGTCGGCGGCGGAGGGCCCGGCGGCGGGGTTCATCCGCATATCGAGCGGACCCTCCTGACTGAAGGAGAAGCCGCGCTCGGCCTCATCCAGCTGCGGACTCGATACGCCGAGATCCATCAGGATGCCGTTGACGCGCGTGGGCCCGAGGCATTCCGCCATGCGCGCGAAGTTGGCGTGGTGAATCCGCACGCGCGGGTCATCGCCGAAGCGCGCCCGGGCATGAGCAATGGCGGCCGGGTCCTGGTCGAACACCTCCAGTCGTGCAGCAGGGCCCAGCAGCGCCAGCAGCGCCGTGCTGTGGCCGCCGCGACCGAAGGTGGCATCGACATAGTGGCCGTCGGGCTGGGGAGCCAGGCCGGCGAGCGCCTCGTCGAGCATCACCGGCAGATGCCCCATCATGGCGTCAGTCGCCCCAGGCGTCGTGGCGGGCAGTCGGGCGGCGGCGCGCATGACAACGGCTCACCGCTTCAGCGCCCGGAAGGCGTCCTTGAGGGTTGGCAGGATGCTGTCCGGACCCTCGCCGTACATGGCTGCCCACTTCTCTTCCGCCCACAGTTCGAAGCGGTTGATCTGGCCCACCAAGACCACCGCCGAGCCCAGTCCCGCCTGCCGCCGCAGCAACGGCGGCACGCCGATGCGCCCCTGCTTGTCCAGTTCGCACTCGACGGCACGCCCCACGAAGGCCCGCTTGAGCAACTCGGCGTGCTCGCGGTTCTCCATGCTTTCGATTGACTCACAGATGGTGCGGAATTCGGGAACCGGATACAGCTCCAGGCAGGACTCGTATCCCATGGTGAGCACCAGCTGGGCGCCACAGGTCTGGTCGAGCGCATGACGAAAACGGGCCGGCACCGCGAGGCGCCCTTTGTCGTCGATCGTCAGTTGATGCGACCCGGCAAACACCGAATATCCGTCCTCGTGGCGGTTGGTTGTGGATTCCCCACATCTCCCCACTTCTTCCCCTGAGGAGGGACTATAAACCACCCCCCACCCCACCGCAAGCCACGATTCCCCAATTTTTGCTGACAGAACAAGACCTTAGCGATTGGGGGGTCGCGCCGGAAGGACATCAGAAAAAACATGGGCTTAGGACACAAAGTTAAAGTGACCCGGCCGTAAGGGATGAGACTGCAACCGGCTGGGTGCCGAGGGATGAGTGAAGAGACCGGCCGTTGCGGCGCGGTACTCAGGGGCGTCGCCTGCGGCGACGTCATTCTTAAGGTGGGAGTCGGCCTGTAAGCCGGGTTCTGTCGAGAACGATCATTCCTCTAGGGCGGCCGTCACCGGACGCCTCCAGCAACCTACCCGGAAGGACGCGCGGGCCACGCGCTGTGGGTTGCCCCACACCCTTCCCTATTTGGTCTTGCTCCGAGTGGGGTTTGCCGTGCCGG
>CAKZHZ010000101.1 GCA_936928855.1 uncultured Polycyclovorans sp. | reverse complement strand
CCCCTACGCCGCCTGCTCATTGGCCACGGCGCGCTGATGATCTTCGTTGGCGGCGTCATCGGCTTTGGCTTCCTCTTCTTCCTGATTGGTGACATCCGCTTGTGGCCGATTCCAGGACGCATCGACTATCAGCTCCCCGGCACCTACGACGCCTGGCGCATGGCCCACATGGAGGCCATCGTCAACGGCGCCATCCTGTGGATTGTGGCGGCGGTGCTGCAGCACCTTCCGTTCACCGTGGCGGGGAGCCGGCGCGCGGTGTACGGCATGCTGGTGATCGCGTGGTCAATCGTCATTGCCTCGTCACTGGACCCCCTGTTCCCGGACAGCCGCGGCCTTGCCGCCAGCGACTCGCTGACCAACAACATTGCCTTTGGTCTGTTCTACATCGGGGTGGTCGGGGTGATGATCCTGATGGCCGTGATCGCCTACAAAGCACTGTGGGCGAAGGCGCCGGAGTAGCCGCGTGATTGCACACGACGATGCGCTGACGGCATTACAGCGAGGACGGCTGCGCTTGGTTCAGCAGGGCGCGATGGTCGCCATCGTCGGCCTGTTGTCCGGCTTCGGCCTGGTGTTTGCCATCCTCGATGCCGTGCACGTCTGGCCCTTCACCCTGCCCTTTGGCGGCGCCATTCCCGGCAGCGAGCACGGCTGGCGGGTGGCGCACGTGGCGGGCGTGATGAACGGCATGCTGATGATCCTCGCCGGACTGGCACTGGTGCATGTGCAGCCGACGGCGCGGGCGCAGGCCTGGATGGTGGGGGGCATGGTCTACACCGGCTGGGGCAACACCGTGTTCTTCCACTGCGCCAACCTGTCAGCCAACCGCGGGCTGTCGGCGGGCACCACCCGGCTGGGTGAAGCGGACCTGCTGGGCGCCGTCGGGTACCTGGTGGGTGCCAGCACCATTCCCTTCACGATCATTGCGCTCGGTCTGATGGCGGTCTCCGCGTCGGCGCGCCTTCGCAGCAGCGGGGCCGCCACCGGATAAGGTTGGCTGTCATCAACATGCCGTACGATGCTTCGGACGAGACGCATCGGGAGCGAGGGAAAAATGGGGCGAGGCAGTCGGTTCGCAGGTATGGCGTTGGGGGGCTTGTTGGCCGCCTGTTCAGGTTCCGATGGTAGCGGTGACGGCGCAGGCCTGGTGCCAGCGCCCGGGCCAGCACCCACGCAGGTGTGCATGGACACGCTGTCGGACAACCCCTGGCTGCAGCGGCGCCCGCTGAACATTGCGCATGCCGGCGGCAATCTGGAGTTTCCGGACAACACGCTGTTCGCCTACGAAAAGGCGCTGCAGGTGGGTGCGCACATGCTCGAGATGGACATCTGGCAGACCGCTGACGGCGAGCTCGTCGTCATCCATGACGGCACGGTCGACCGCACCACCAACGGCAGCGGCGCGGTGCCCGAGATGACACTGGCCGAGCTCAAGGCGCTGGATGCCGCGCACAATTGGGTACCGGACCGCGGCATTGACCACAATGCATCGGATGCCGAAGCCGTGTATCGCGGCGTGGCTGCGGGCACGCGTCCGCCGCCGTCCGGGTTCACGCCCAACGATTTCACCATCCCGACGGTTCGCGAGGTGCTCGAGCGCTTTCCCAACACGCTGATGAACATCGAGCTGAAGCAGGATCGTGACAACACTGGCGAGTTCGAGGCCAATCTCGCCGCGCTCCTGAATGAGTATGGCCGGGGCGAGGATGTCGTGGTCGCGTCGTTCGCGGACGACATCATGTTCCGCTATAAACGCGCCAGCCGCTGCTCCGCCAGTTCACTGCCATTGGGGCAGGTGGCACTGTTCGTGATCGGCGGGCTCGGGCCGCTGCCGGGCATCGCGCTGGGCAGTCACCAGGCCTTCCAGGTGCCGATCAATTACGAAGGGATTCCCATCGTCACGCCCGATTTCGTCGACGACGCCCACCGCCGTGGCATTGCGGTGCAGGTCTGGACCATCGATGACTGTCCAACCATGGAGAGCCTGTTGGCGCAAGGGGTGGACGGCATCATGACCAACCGACCCTCCACCCTCAACTACCTGCTCCGCGAGGGGCACTGCCCCGGGGCCTCACCGGCCAATTGAGCGGACTGCGCTCAACCGAAGTGCTGATGGCTCCTCAGTCAGACGACGGACCGCGCGCGGCAGTGTATCGCGGTGCTCAGGCCGCGAGGCTCCATATGCTGTCAGCCCACTCTGGAGCCCGCATCGATGTCGCCAACCGAGCTCAAGGCTTGATCAGGCAACAGGCCGTCGTTGACGATGCAGGCGGGCTAAGACCGAGCCGATTATCTGTTGATGGATAGTGCCGGCTGGAGTGATGGCTGCTGGGCTGAGCCCTTAACGATGACAGGGGCCTTGTGTTGTTTGGCGGATACTCCTTAGGTCGCGCCGCTAACAAGCCTCGCTTTGGCCATCCTGGCGAACCGTCTCTGTGCTAATCCACCCCTGTCCGGACATCCATGTCCGGTCGTTCACCCCACCAACGAGCAGTGCTCGCAAAAGCGGTGGGGTTCACCCAAACCGCTTGCGACGCGCGGCCAGGGCAGCCTGCACACCGTCCTCGGCCGCGCGGGCAAAGAAGCTCACGAAGGTTTCGCTCTGGTGAAACACGGCGTCAAGCTCGGCGGCCTGATCACCGGAAGCGAACAAGCCCATGTTTTCGTAGAAGCGGCTGGTCGCCTGTTTGAGAATGGCGAGGTTGTTCACCGGGGTCCGGGCGATATCGGCTGCCAGGGCATCGACGGTGGCGTCCAGTGTGCTCAGCGGCACCACCTGATTGACCAGGCCCAGCCGCTCGGCCTCCGCGGCGCTGAACAGGCGTGCGGTGTAGAGAAACTCGCGGGTCTTCTTCATCCCGATCAGCATGGGCCATAGAAACACGGTGGGCGGGATGCCAAGGTCACGGCCGGCCGGATGGCCGAATTTTGCGGTTTCGGCGGCAACCACCAGGTCGCACATGGCAATCAGTTCACCGCCGCCCGACAGGCACAGCCCCTGGACCTGGGCAATGATGGGCTTGGGAAACTTCCACATCGTCCACCAGTATTCGAGGATCGCCTTGATGTCCTCCCGGTCCCGATCCAGATTGAGTTTTCCGCCCGTGGCGACAGGATTCTGCGAGAGGATCCAGTCGCCGCCGTCGAGGTCGTAGCCGGTAGTGAAGGCCTTGCCCGTGGCCTTGAGTACGACGACGGAAATGCGGTCGTCGAATCGCACCGAATCCAGCGCCGCTTTCAGGTCGAGCAGAAAGCTGGCACTCATCGCGTTCAATTTCTCTTCGCGGTTGAAGGTGATGGTGAAGATGGGGCCGCTGTGCTCCGTGAGCAGGTTCGGTGTGGGGCTGGGCATGCGCGTCAACCGGAGATGGAGAGGCGTTCACGCTAGCGGGCGGTGGTCCGTGTTGCGTCCTGCATCCGGATGATGGTGGCGCAGTCGGGCATGTCGCATCAGACCGGACGCGGAGGGCCTGACCGCCAGCAGCGTGTTACCGCAGCACGTGCCCCGGAGTTGTCCGGCCTTAGCGCAGGATCAGCACCGGTACCGCGCTGGTGCGCAGCATGGTGGTCGTGGTGCTGCCGACGATCAGGTGGCGGATGCGGGAGTGACCGTACGCCCCCATGACCAGCAGGTCGGCGTTCTGCATGCCGACATAGCGGGCCAGCGCGCGTTCCGGTTCGCCGGGTACTACTGCGGTGTCGACCGCGAAGCCGCCGCCGGTCAGGCGCTCGGCCGCCCATTGCAGCGAGGCTCGGGTGGCAGCGGTATCGTCGCCTGCCATGACGATGTGGCAGGGCAGACCGTGCAACAGGGGGCTGCCGGCGACCGTGTCGACCATCTTTCGGGCCGTCGTGCTGCCGTCATACGCGATCACCGCGCGCGAAGGAGCGGTGTAGCGATCCCCGGTGACCACCAGTACCGGGCGGCTGACAGCGCGGATCACGCGTTCGACGTGGTGGTCGAGATGGATGCGGGACATCTGCGTGGCGTGATAGTGCTGGCCCAGCACAAACAGTCGCGCGTCCGCTTCCAGTGACTGCGCGACCTCAACCAGTTCGCCGTGCTGTTGCAGCAGCGCGGGCGTGTCGATGCCGGCGGCGGCGGCACGCTGACGGGCGCTGGCCAGCAACGCGCGGCCGTGCGCTTGTGCCAGCTGGCTGCGTTCGGCGTCGAGATCGGCAAGCGCCTTGAGCAAGGCCTCCTGTTCATCGATGCCGATGCTGCCGCTGAGGTCCTGTGACGCTGCGCGCTCGGGGTGCCGCTCGATGACATGCAGGTAGGTCAAGGGGGCGACCAGTCGCCTCGCTGCCCAGGCGGCGTAGTCACAGACGGCGGTCGTGTTGCCGATGCCGTCGATACAGGCGAGGACCTGGCGCATGGCGGCCCTGCTCAGTGCCCCATCAGACGCTCGACGGCGCCCGGCTTGTCGTGTACTGCGAAACGGTCCACCAGCGTGGCGGTGGCCTCATTCATGCCGAGAACCTCCACGTCCGCGCCTTCGCGCCGGAACTTGAGTACGACCTTGTCGAGGGCATCAACAGCGGTGATATCCCAGAAGTGTGCCCGGCTGACATCGATGCACACATTCGTCACCACCTCTTTGAAGTCGAAGCATCGGGCGAAGCGTTCGGAGGATGCGAAGAACACCTGACCGGTCACGGTGTAGGTTCGGCGTAGCCCGGTCGTGTCGAGGGCGGCCTCGACATGCAGGACACGCCCCACCTTGTGCGCGAAGAACAGGCCGCTCAGCAGCACACCGACGAATACGCCCTGGGCGAGATCATGGGTGGCCACCACCACCGCCACGGTGGCCAGCATCACGATGCTGGAGCTGGGCGGGTGTCGCGTCAGGTTGCGGAGGGAGACCCAGCTGAAGGTGCCGATGGAAACCATGATCATCACCGCGACCAGCGCGGCCATCGGGATCTGCTTCACCCACTCGCCCAGAAACACCACCATGACCAGCAAGAACACCCCGGCGGCAAGCGCGGAGAGGCGGCCACGGCCGCCGGATTTCACGTTGATCACCGACTGCCCGATCATGGCGCAACCGGCCATACCGCCGAGCAACCCGGAGGCGATGTTGGCGACCCCCTGCCCGGCACATTCACGGTTGCGGTCGCTGGGCGTGTCGGTGAGGTCATCGACGATGGAGGCTGTCATCATCGATTCCAGCAAACCCACCACCGCCAATGTGGCGGCATACGGGAAGATGATGGCCAGGGTTTCCAGGGTGAACGGAACCTCGGGCAGCAGAAACACCGGCAGGCTGTCGGGCAGCTCACCCATATCGCCCACCGTGCGCACGTCGAGGCCCAGTGCCATCGCCAGTGCGGTGAGGACCACGATGCACACCAGCGGTGACGGCACCGAACGGGTGAGATAGGGAAACAGGTAGATGATGCCGAGGCCTGCCGCCACCATTGCATAGACCACCCAGGTCACCCCGACCAGCTCCGGAAGCTGTGCCAGGAAGATCAGGATTGCCAGCGCATTGACGAAGCCGGTGATTACCGACCGCGACACGAACCGCATCAGTGCACCCAGCCGCAATGCGCCGGCGAGGATCTGCAGCACACCGGTCAGCAGTGTGGCGGCCAGCAGGTACTGCAGGCCGTGTTCCTTGACCAGCGTCACCATTACCAGCGCCATGGCGCCGGTGGCGGCGGAGATCATGCCGGGGCGTCCGCCGGTGAAGGCGATCACAACGGCGATGCAGAACGAGGCGTAGAGCCCGACCTTGGGATCGACGCCGGCAATGATCGAGAAGGCGATGGCTTCGGGAATCAGGGCGAGGGCAACGACCAGTCCGGCCAGCAGGTCACCTCGGAGATTGGATAGCCAGACAGCGTGAAACGAGCGAGTCGAGAACATGAACAGGTGCGGGGTCGGCCAGTGGCCGGTGAAGGGGGCGGGGCAGCCGGCCTGCCCCGTCCGACCCGACATGCGGGGGGTGTTGACGGCAAGATCCGAAATGCTGCAATGCAACATTATCGGCCACTCGCCGCAGTGGCGTCCAGCTTCGAGGAGCCCGGCAGCGGGTGGCCCCACCCCTGCCGGGTGCCGGTGCCCTCAGCGACGACCCTGCAGCTTGTCCATCACGAACAGCGGACCGATCAGGAAGAACACCAGGTCATCGGCGAACGACGGTTTCGCGCCTTCCACCTTGTGGCCGTAGATCTGCACCGCCCAGGACAGCACCCACAACACCGCCGAGGTCCAGAACAGCGACAGGCCGCTCGCCTCGATGGCCAGGATGCCGACGACACTGATGGCGAACCAGGCGGTCATGGTGATCAGGCTGCCGATCGACAGCTGCAGGTAGAACAGTCCAAGCAGTGGCGCGGCCACGGTGGCGAGATTGACGTAGGGCGCGATCTCCGGCGCCAGGCCCATCCAGCGGCCGAGAGGCACGCACCAGGCCAGCCCCAGGCTGGAAAAGACGATCACGGGCACACAGATCAGGTGAATCACCGCATTGAGCGGGTTCATGTGGCTCTTGCGGTACTCATCCATCAATTGCTGTCGGGTTCTCATGGTGACCTCGATAAGGGGAAGCAGGGGGTCAGCCTACGGCGCGAGCGGCGACAACTCTGTCATCCGCTTTACAGTTGCCGACCATGCCGGTGCCGCGCAGTACCATGGCGACCGTTGGGGACGGCGCGCCGCCACGTGCGGCGTCATCGGGCAACGGGGACAACATGAATCTGGTTCTGGCCTTCATATTCGGCTACATCGCCCTGCAGCTGGGGTTTGCCTGGTGGGCGTCGCGGCGGGTCCACAATGAGGTCGACTATCTACTGGCGGGGCGCCAGTTGGGGCCCTGGTTCGGTGTGTTCACCGTGTTTGCCACCTGGTTCGGCGCGGAAACCTGTATCGGTGCCGCTGGACGAGCTCACACCGATGGCGTGTCGGGTGTGCAGACCGATCCCTTCGGCTATGCCCTGGGGATCGTGATCGTCGGCCTGGTGTTTGCCATTCCGCTTTGGAAGCGGGGCATCGTTACCCTGGCGGATCTGTTCCGCAGCCGGTTCGGTCCCGGCGTGGAGCGGTGGGCCGCCATCCTCATGATTCCCACATCGCTGCTGTGGGCGGCAGCCCAGATCCGCGCTTTCGGGCAGGTGCTTGCGGCGTCATCGGAGCTGGGCGTGGGCCTCGCCATCACCCTGGCGGCGGCGGTGGTGATTCTCTACACCACCACCGGGGGCATGTGGGCGGATGCCATGAGCGACCTCGTGCAGGGCTCGGTGCTCATCGTCGGTGTGGTGACGGTTGGCGTGCTGGTCTGGCTCAACGGTGGTCAGGCCCAGATGGCAGCACTGCCAATGGAGACCCTGCGGTTTGTCGACCCGGAGGTTTCCTGGCTGGCCACACTGGAAGCCCTGGCGGTGCCGATCTGCGGCTCCATCGCGGCGCAGGAACTGGTGGCTCGCGTGTTGGCCATTCGCAGTCCCCAACTGGCGCGGCGGGCCACCGTCGGGGCCGGGATGCTGTACCTGCTGGTGGGGCTGGTGCCGGTCTCGGTCGGTCTCATCGGGGTGCATTACGTTGGTGCCCTGGATGAGCCCGAGCAGGTGCTGATGCGGGTGGCGCAGACCCAGCTGCCCACCGTGCTGTATGCCGTGTTCGTCGGGGCGCTGGTGTCGGCCATCCTGTCGACGGTGGACTCCGCCCTGCTGGTGTCGGGCTCACTGGCGGCGCGCAATCTGGTGCTGCCCCTGCGGCCGGGACTGTCGGATGCCGCGCGATTGCGGGTCAACCGGATTGCGGTGGCGCTGTTCGGTCTGGTGGCCTACGGCCTGGCACTGGCTGGCGAGAGTGTCTACGACCTTGTGGTGACGGCATCGAGTCTGGGAACCGCCGGACTGTTGGTGATGATGCTGGCCGCCCTGTGGGCGCCGCGCGTCGGCCAGGCCGCCTCGGCCTACGCGGCGATGGCGGCCGGTGTCGTGACCTACGTCGGAGCGGCCTACGTCGGGGCAGCCGACTTCCCCTACCTGCTGTCGCTGGCGGCGGCCGTGGTGGCCTACGGGCTGTTCATCCCAATCGGAAGGCCGCTCGCATCAATTCGCTGAGGGCGGTGGCGGCCTCCCGGCGTGGCACACTGGCCGTTACCGGTGTGACCCCGCGACCGGTGATCATCACAACAATGACGGAGAGAGCCAATGGGTGACGATATCGCATCGGTGGACCAGCGCTGGACACCGGTGGCCGGCCTGCTGCACTGGGCACGCACGCAACCTGATGCGGTGTTCCTGAGTCAGCCGCACGAGGGGGTGGTTACCGACATCACCTGGGCGGAGGCGGAGGATCAGGTGCGACGCATCGCCGCCTATCTGACGTCGCTGCAGCTGCCGCCAGGGAGTGCCATCGGGCTGCTGTCACGCAATTGCGCGCAGATGATCCTGGCCGACCTTGCGATCTGGATGGCGGGCCACGTCAGCGTGCCGGTGTACCCCTCGCTCAACGCCGACACGCTGGGCTACATCCTGCGCCACTGTGAAACCCGGGTGCTGTTCCTTGGCCCCTTGGACGATTGGTCCGCCATGGCGCCAGGTATTCCGTCCGGTCTGCCCACCGTGGTGTTCCCGCAGACGTCCGCGAGCGCGGTCCCGGCGGGCGCTGAACAGTGGGATGCCCTGCTGGCACGGCATGCGCCCACGTCCGAGGTGGTGCCGAGGGCGCCGGACAGTCTGGCGCGGCTGGTCTACACCTCCGGCAGCACCGGCCAGCCCAAGGGTGTGATGGTGCCGTTCAAGGCCATGGCGGTCAGTGCCCAGCTATTGGATCACTTCTGCGAGGTCGGGCCGCAGGATCGAATGATCTCCTACCTGCCACTGGCACATGCGTATGAAGCCGCGGCGGTGGAGTGCAACGGCCTGCGACACGGATTCCGGATCTTCTTCAGCGAAGGGCTGGCCACCTTTCCAGAGGACTTGCGGCGTGCCCGCCCCACCATCTTCCTGTCAGTGCCGCGACTGTGGGTGAAGTTCCAGCAGGGGGTGACCAGCAAGCTGCCGCAGCTCGAGACGATGCTGGCCGACCCGGCGATGGCCGATGGCGTGCGGCGCAAGGTGCTGGAGCAGTTGGGACTGCAGGACGTGCGTCTGGCGTTGACCGGATCAGCGCCGCTGCCGCCGCCGGTGATTGCGTGGTATCGCAGTCTGGGCCTGGAACTGCTTGAGGGCTACGCCATGTCGGAGGACTTCGCCTATTCGCACCTTTCCCGTCCCGGACGGGCGCGGATCGGCTATGTCGGCGATGCCAACCCCGGCGTCGAACGACGGATTGCTGATGACGGAGAGGTCCAGTTGCGCAGCCCCGGCTGCATGATGGGGTACTACCGCGACGCCGAGAAAACGGCCGCGGCGTTCACTGGGGATGGCTGGTTCCGCACCGGAGATCGCGGCGAGGTGGACGAGGAAGGGCGCCTGCGCATCACCGGCCGGCTCAAGGAAATCTTCAAGACCACCAAGGGCAAGTACGTGTCGCCGGCGCCCATCGAGAACAAGCTCAGCCACCCCTGGGTGGAACAGACCTGCGTCTGCGGCGCGGATCAGCCCCAGCCGTTCGTGTTGGTGATGCCCAGTCCCTTGATGGCCGACACCTTGGTTACCGAGGACGGGCGGACGAGGCTGGCAACCGATCTTGATGCGCTGTTGACCCGCGTCAACGCCCAGCTTGATCCGCACGAGCATCTCGCTTTCGCGGTGGTGGTGCCGGAGACCTGGACCATCGCCAACAACCTGCTCACGCCGACCATGAAGATCCGCCGCAGTGCCATCGAGGCCCGCTATGCAGCCCAGGTGGACGGCTGGGTGGCGCGTGGCGACCGGGTGATCTGGGCCTGAAGCCGGATCAGGCGGTCTGCGGTTTCAGCAGACCGCGCTCACGCGCCATGGTGAGCGCGGTGTCCTCGATCATGTCCTCCTGGCCGCCGACCATCTTCTGACGGCCCAGCTCCAGCAGGATCTCGCGTGCCGAGATGCCGTACTTGGCCTCGGCGCGGCGGGCGAACAGCAGGAAGCTGGAGTAGACGCCGGCATAGCCCAGGGTCAGCGAGTTGCGGTCGATGCGCACCGGGAAATCCATGATCGGTGTCACCAGATCTTCGGCGACATCGCTGATCTTGAAGACGTCGACGCCGGTCTCGATGCCCATGCGGTTGCACACCGCCACGAACACCTCCATCGGCGTATTGCCGGCACCGGCGCCCATGCCGCCGCAGGCGCAGTCGATGCGACGCGCGCCGGCCTCGACCGCGGCGATCGAGTTGGCCACGCCCATCGACAGGTTGTGGTGGCCATGGAAGCCGATCTCGGTTTCCGGCTTGGCCTTCTCGCGCAGCAGGGCGACGCGCGCCTTCACGTCCTCCGGCAGCATGTAGCCGGCGGAGTCGGTGATGTAGAGACAGTTGGCGCCATAGGATTCCATCAGCAGCGCCTGCTCGATGAGCTGTTCCGGCTCGATCATGTGCGCCATCATCAGAAAGCCCACGGTGTCCAGGCCCATCTTGCGGCCGAGCGCGATGTGCTGCTCGGAGACATCCGCCTCGGTGCAGTGGGTGGCGACACGGATGGTCTTGATGCCGCAGTCGGCCGCCATCTTCAGGTGATCGACGGTGCCGATGCCCGGCAGCAGCAGCGCCGACACCGCGGCCTGCTTGAGGCCGGGAATCACCGCCCGCAGATATTCCTCGTCGGTGGCGGCGGGAAAGCCGTAGTTCACCGAGGCGCCGCCCAGGCCGTCGCCGTGCGTGACTTCGATCAGCGGGCAGCCGGCCTCATCAAGCCCGCGCGAGATGGACTGCATCTGCTCGATGGTGATCTGGTGGCGCTTGGGGTGCATGCCGTCGCGCAGCGACATGTCATGGACCTTGATCTTGACGCCTTTCAGGGAGGTGCTCATGGGGGTTCTCGGAATGCGGGGGGCTCAGGCCGCCAGGGTCAGGCGGCCGGCGAGGATTTCCTCGGCAAACATCTCGGCGGTGCGGGTGGCCGAGGCGGTCATGATGTCGAGATTGCCGGCGTACTTGGGCAGGTAGTCGCCCAGTCCGGCCACCTCCATGAAGCTGGTGACGCGGTTGCCGTCGAACACCGGCCCGTTGACCAGGCGATAGCCCGGCACGTACTGCTGCACCTCCGCCACCATGTCGCGCACCGAGGCTTCGATCTCGCGCTGTTTGGGGGCTTCGGCGGTGAGGCAGTGAATGGTGTCGCGCATGATCATCGGCGGCTCCGCCGGGTTGATCACGATGATGGCTTTGCCCTCGTCGGCACCGCCGATGCGCGCCACCGCGCCGGAGGTGGTGCGGGTGAACTCATCGATGTTCTTGCGGGTGCCGGGGCCGACCGACTTGCTGGCGACGGTGGCGATGATCTCGGCGTACTTCACCTTCTGCACCCGCGACACCGCGTACACCATGGGGATGGTGGCCTGGCCGCCGCAGGTGACCATGTTGACGTTCATCTCGCGCTTGCCGGCATGCTCGCGGAGGTTGATCGGCGGCACGCAGTACGGTCCGATGGCCGCCGGCGTGAGGTCGATCATCATCACCCCCAGCGCGGTCAGGGCATCGGAATTGGCCTTGTGCACATAGGCGCTGGTGGCGTCGAAGGCGATCTGCACGCCATCGGCCTTCACATGCGGCACCAGTCCGGCCACACCCTCGTCGGTGGTCTTCAGGCCGTGCTCACGGGCGCGCGCCAGTCCGTCGGAGGTGGGGTCCACGCCCACCATCCACACCGGCTCCAGCAAGGGGGAGCGCTGCAGCTTGTAGAGCAGGTCGGTGCCGATGTTGCCGGGACCGATGATGGCGCACTTGATCTTCTTGGTGGTGGTCATGCTTCAAATCCGATGCGGGCCTCGCCGATGCCGGCCAGCGTCATGTGGAAACGGTCTCCCGGTTGTGCCGGCAGCAGGGGCGCCAGCGACCCGGAGAGGATGATTTCGCCCTTGAGAAAGGGAATGTCGTAGCGGCCCAGGGTGTTGGCCAGCCAGGCCACCGCGGTCGCCGGGTGGCCCTGCACCGCCGACCCCAGGCCGCTGGCCACATGCTGGCCGTTCTTGTGGATCTCCATCTTCACCGCAGCCAGATCAAGCGACTGCGGCGAGACGCGGTCGTCACCGACCACGAAGATGCCGCAGGAGGCGTTGTCGGCTACGGTGTCCTGGATGCGGATCTGCCAGTCGCGGATGCGCGAGTCGACAATCTCGAAACAGGGCAGCACGTAGTCGGTGGCGTCCAGCACCTGGTCTTCGGTGACGCCAGGGCCGCGCAGATCCTTCTTCAGCACGAAGGCGATCTCGCCTTCGGCGCGCGGCTGGATCAGGCCACTGCCGGCAATGCTGACGACCTCGCCATTGGCGACCTGCATGCGGTTGGTGAGAAAGCCGAAGTCCGGCTGGTGCACGCCCAGCATGTCCTGCACCGGCTTGCTGGTGACGCCGATCTTCTTGCCGATGAGCGTTTCGCCGTCCGCCGTGCGGCGTTCCAGAAAGCGCAGCGAGATGCGATAGGCATCGTCGATGTCGATGTCCGTTTCGCGCGCGGTCAGCGGCGACAGCACGCTGCGGGTCCGCAGCGCGGTGAACAGTTCGTCCCCGAGGGCGGTGATGCGGTCGTCGGACAGCGCCATCAGCCGCGCTCCAGGAAGTCGATGACCGTGCGGTTGAACAGCTCCCGGTGCTCGATCATCGCCCAGTGGCCGCAGTTGGGCACCAGCACCATGCGGCCGTTCTTCAGGCCCTTGGCCAGCCGCAGGATGCCGCTGTCCGGCATCATCTGTTCGTTGAGGCCCCACAGCGTCAGCGCCGGGCAGGTGATCTCGCCGAGACGGTCGCTGAAGTTGGGCACCTTGAGGGTCTGGATGACCTTCGGGTTCTGGGTGGTGGCCAGCACCGCCCGCTCGTGCACGAGTTGGTCGCTGACGCAGGCCGGATCAACCACGAAGGCCGACTGGAAGAAGGCCTTGAGCTCGGGCTCGCCCACCGGTTTGCCGCTGCCGTAGAGCGCGAACATGGCCTGCATCCCCGGCATCGCCAGGTAGTCCGGCAGGTCGTTCAGCCCGCCCGGCGCCATCAGCACCAGGCGCTCTACCCGTGACGGATGCGCCAGTGCCATGCCCAGGGCCACGGCACCGCCCAGCGAGTTGCCCACCGGGGTGCAGCGGTCGATGCCCAGTGCGTCCAGCAGCTGCACCATGTGATCGACGAAGACGTCGAGGTGATAGTCCAGATCCGGTTTGTCGGAATAGCCGAAGCCGGGCAGGTCAGGGACGATGCAACGGTAGCCTGCGGCGGCCAGCGCCGGCACGTTGCCATTGAAGTTGGAATGCCCGCAGGCGCCATTGCCGGAGCCGTGCAGGAACAGCAGCGCCGGGCCTTCGCCCTGATCGTGATAGTGGATGCGGTGACCGTTCGCCAGCGTGGCGTAACGACCCTCGGGGACGGGACGTTCGTTCATGGCGCGCATGGTTGCGCGGCGCCCGCGCGCGGGCTTCACCTGTTCAGACGATGCCGGGCGCCACCAGTGACCTAGCATCTGCCGCAGCACCGGTTGTTTCGGTGTCCATTCGGGTTCCGGGAGAAAGTGGGTGGCACAAGCGGCACGGGTGGTCTTGGTGACCGGCGGCGGCAAGGGCGTGGGGCGGGGCATCACCGAGGTGTTCCTGCGCCAGGGCGCGCAGGTGATCGTCTGTGGTCGCAGTGCGCCCGACACCTTGCCGGCGGCCGGCGGCCGCGAGGCGGTGTTCCTGCCCTGCGACGTGCGCGACAGCGCTGCCGTGGCGACGATGTTCGGCGAGATCGCCGATCGCTACGGGCGTCTCGATGTGCTGGTCAACAATGCCGGTGGCGCGCCGTTCGCGATGGCCGATGCGGCGTCCCCGCGCTTCCACGAAAAGATCATCGCGCTCAACCTGCTGGCGCCGCTGCAGCTGGCGCAGGAAGCCAACCGCCTGATGCAAGGCCAGCCGCAGGGCGGTGTCGTGGTGTTCGTGGCCAGCGTCTCGGCCTTGCGGCCCTCGCCCGGTACGGCCGCCTACGGTGCGGCCAAGGCCGGCATTCTCAGCCTGACCCAGTCGCTGGCGGTGGAGTGGGCGCCCAAGGTGCGCGTGGTGGCGGTGACCCCCGGCCTGGTGCGTACCGAGCAATCGCACCTGCATTACGGCGACGAGGCCGGGATCGCGAAGGTCTCCGCCACGGTGCCACTGCAGCGCATGGCGACCCCCGAGGATATCGGCGAGGCCTGCGCCTGGCTGTCGAGCCCGGCGGCAAGCTATGCCAGCGGCACCCACCTGGTGCTCAACGGCGGCGGTGAACGGCCGGCCTTTCTCGATGCAGCCAGCGTGAACCAGACATAAACGACGGGCCTGAGTGGCTCGCGGGAGGAGAGAATGCGGGCAGCAATACCGGGTCTCGCGGCCCTGGTGCTGGTGGGCTGTGGGGACGGCACGCCACTGGCGGTGACCGACGACACCCCACCGGGAGAGACACGCCGCTGCGTGGATGCCAACCCGCACCGCAACCCCTACTTTGGGGACCTCCACGTTCATACCGTCTACTCGCTCGATGCCAACACCCAGGGCACGGTGATCACGCCTGACGAGGCCTATCGTTTTGCCCGGGGCGAGCGGCTGGGCATCCAGCCCTACACGCCGGAGGGCGAGCCCCTGCGCTTCAGCCAGCTGGCGCGGCCGCTGGACTTTGCCGCGGTGACCGACCATGCCGAACTGTTCGGCGAGGTCACCATCTGCACCGATCCCGCTGCGGTCGGCTATTTCGCGCCGGAGTGCCTGCTGTACCGTGCCGCGCCCGAGCAGTCTTTCATCATCTTCAACCTGATTGCCGTAGGGCTTCCGGAGTTGCCGCAGTTTCCGGTGCCGGAGGGCATTCCGGTGATCTCCGACCTGCCCATCCTCGGCAGCGAAGGCACCATTCCACGGCTGCCTTACTGCGGCCTGGGTGGCCGTCGCTGCCTGGATGCCGCGCTGACCCCATGGCGCGATATCCAGCGCGCCGCCGAAGCCCACTATGACCGCGGCGAGGACTGCCGCTTCACCACCTTCGTCGGCTACGAATGGACCGGCGCACCGCTGTCCAACAACCTGCACCGCAACGTCATCTTCGCCAACGAAGTGGTACCGGAGTACCCGCCGGCCTATCAGGAGCATCCCTCGCCCGAGCAGTTGTGGAGCGCACTCGATGATCAATGCCGTACGGAGCTGGGCTGCGCCTGGCTGAGCATCCCGCACAACTCCAACCTCAGCGCCGGCACCATGTTCGAGACCGCCGACCGCAACGGGCGCCCCTACGATGCCGCGCTGGCGGCGGCGCGGCAGCGCAACGAGCCTCTGGCCGAGATCTACCAGCACAAGGGGCAGTCAGAATGCCTCGGCACCCAGGGTGCCGGCATGCAGGACGAGCTCTGCGGTTTCGAGCTGCTGCCCTACAACAACCTCACCGGCGACCGTTTCGGCGGCGCCAACACCGGGCCGCCGGTGGAACAGGATTTTCTGCGTGAGGCGCTCAAGGCCGGTCTGCAGACGGAGCGCGCGCTGGGCGTGAATCCGTTCAAGTACGGTTTCATCGGCAGCACCGACACCCACCTCGGCACGCCCGGTCTGGCCGCCGAGGCGGACTATCCCGGGCACGGCGGCGCCGGCCTCGCCGCCACCGACAGCGTGCCGGAGGGGCTCACCGACCTCATCGAGAACAGCCCCGGCGGGCTGGCGGTGCTGTGGGCCGAGCAGAACACCCGGCGTGACCTGTTTGCCGCGATGCGCCGGCGCGAGGCCTACGCCACCAGCGGCAACCGACCCGTCGTGCGTTTCTACGGTGGCTGGTCGCTGCCGGCCACCGCCTGCAGTGCCCCGGACTTCGCCGCCGCCGGGGATGCCCATGGCGTGCCCATGGGCGCCGATCTGCCGGCGCGCGCGGCCATCGACGGGGCGCCCCGTTTCGCCCTGTCGGCCTTGCGCGATGCCGCGCCCAGTGCCGAGCCGCTGCAGCGTATCCAGATCATCAAGGGCTGGATCGACGCCGCTGGCGAGACCCACGAACAGGTGTTCGACATTGGCGGCGATGCCGACAATGGGGCCAGTGTGGACCTGACAAGCTGCGAAACATCCGGCCCGGGCTTCGCCCAGCTCTGTGCGGTCTGGGAAGACCCGGCCTTCGATCCGGCCCAGGCCGCGTTCTACTACGCCCGCGTGGTCGAGAACCCCAGCTGCCGATGGTCGACGCGGCAGTGCCTGGCGGCCGGGGTGGATTGCGCGGTGCCGGACGCGGTGCCGGAGGCCTTTGCCGACTGCTGCAATGCCGATTATCCGAAGACCGTTCAGGAACGCGCCTGGACGTCGCCGATCTGGTATCGCCCGTGAGCCGGTGGTGGCGCGCCCCGGGGCTGCATTTCCTGCTGATCGGCGCGGCACTGCTGTGGCTGAGCCGGCAGGGCACGCCGCCGCCGGTGCCACTGCCACTGACTGAGACCCTGCGGGACCAGGTGGTCCAGGCCTGGCGGCAGGAGACCGGGCGCCTGCCGACGCCAGCGGAAACCACAGCGGCGCTCGCGCATGCGCTCGATGAAGCGCGGCTGTTGCAGGCCGCGCTGGCGGCCGGTTGGGATACGCAGGACCCGGTGGTGCGCCTGCGCCTGATCAGCAACCTGCGCATGGCCGATCCGGATCGCGAGGCCGACGACGCCACCTTGCTGGCGGAGGCGCTGGCGCTGGGCATGGCCGAAGCCGACCCGGTGGCGCGACGCCGCCTGATCGATCGTCAGCGGCGTGCGCTGCAATCGCCATCAGGCGTTCCCGCCAGCGTCCTGCGCGCGGAGACGGCGAATGCATCCCAGCGCTACGGCTTCGAGCAACGGTATTTCGGTGATGATCACGCTGCGGCCGAGGCCGCGCGCCCGGTGCTGGCGGCGGGTGGCACGGTGGACGGTATCCCGCTGTTGTTGGGCGACTGGCAGCCGCCCCTCACGCTTGAGGCCGTTTCACAGCGCTGGGGCCCGGTCGTGGCAGCCGCCCTGCCGACGCTGGCGGTGGGCACCTGGTCGCCGCCGCTGCGGTCGACTTATGGCTGGCATCTGCTTCGGGTGTCGGCAGTGGAGACCGCCACCGGACATCAGCCCAGCCGGATCGGGCGCGCCTATGGCTGGCTGTCGGCGCAGGCCGCCGCGCAGACGGAAGCCGGTCTGGCGCCCTTGCGGCAGCGCTACCCGGTGGCAACGCCATGAGCCGCTGCTGGATCGCCCTGGGGCTGCTGGCGCTGGCCGGTGTTGCCGGCGCGCATCCGCTGGCGCCGGCGCTGTGGGTGCTCGAATCCGAGGGAGAATCCGTGGCGGTGCGCTGGCAGGTGACGCCGGGCAGTGTCGCCGCACGCCAGCTGCAACCCCGCTGGCCGGCCGTCTGCGAGACCCGTTCGGCTTCCGTACCGGACACCGTTCGGAGTGCCGAGCGGCGGCAGTGGACCCTGCACTGCCCGGGCGGGTTGGCGGGGCAGGCGTTGCGGGTCGACGGCCTGGCGGCGACGCCAGTGAACGTCATCCTGCGGTGGCAGCCGCACGGTGCCGCCCCCCAAACCTGGCTGCTGGATGCGGGACAGCCGTCGGTGACCCTGCCGCAATCGGGCGGCGCGCGCGCGGTGCTGCCGCAGTATCTCGCCCTGGGCGTGGAGCACCTGCTGCTGGGGCCGGACCACGTGCTGTTCGTGCTGGGGATTGTGCTGCTGGTGCGCGGTGGGCGACGCCTGGTGTGGACCCTCAGCGCCTTCACCCTGGGCCACAGCCTGACCCTGGCCCTGGCCGCCACCGGGCAATTGCGGGTGTGGCCGGCGCTCACTGAGTGGCTGATTGCCGTGAGCCTGTTCTGGCTGGCGCTGGAGGCGGCCCGACCGCCCGCACAGCGGCGCGGGGCCTGGCAGCGGCAGCCGGCGTTGCTGGCCTTCGGTTTCGGTCTGTTTCACGGTCTCGGTTTTGCCGGGGTGCTGGCGGAGGTCGGTCTGCCCGCCGGGGCGCTGCTGCCGGCCTTGCTGGGGTTCAACCTGGGGATCGAGCTGGGGCAGTTGCTGCTGGTGGCGCTCCTGCTCGCGGTGGCGGCCCTGCGGCACCGGGTGTGGCGGCGCCCGCCTGCATGGGCCCCGGTGCTGCCGGTCTACCTGATGGGAGGGCTCGCCGCCTTCTGGTGTCTGGAGCGCGCGGGGCCGCTGTGGGGCGGCTTGGGTTAGGAAAAGCCGATACAGCCCGTCAGGGTGTAGAATGCTGCACTGCAACATTGAACGAGGCCGCGGACGTGCCGCGAGGAGGTTCACCATGACGCGTTGGATGCTGATGCTGCTGGCGCTGCTGCCCGCCTTGGCGCGTGCCGAGGCGCCGATGACCCTGGATGAGTGGCTGAGCTGCGTGCATGCCACGGTGCCGAGCGCGCTGCGTGCGCAGGATGTCGAGCTGGAAACCCGGACCGCCGACGGCGAGCTGGTGGAGCGCCTGATGGGAACCCTGTACGCCCAGCGGGTGGAGGCCGAGGGTGCGCCCCGCGTGCGGGCCACCCTGCAGGTCGAGCGTCCGGAGTACCTGAGCGGGGCTGCCTATCTCGTCATCCAGTCACAGGATTTTCTGCAGGATGGGGTCTATGTGTACCTGCCCTCGGTGCGCCGTGTGCGACAGGTGACCGGTACCTTCGCCGATGGCGCCCTGTTGGGCACCAGCTTCAGCTACTACGATTTCAAGCCACTGGCTGGTGCCTTTGGTGGCAGTGCGCTCGAGAGTGAGGGGACCGATGTCATCGAACAGCGGCCTGTCCGGGTGCTGTCCTTCCGGCCGACGGATGCGGATCGTACCGATTACACGCGGGTCCGCGCCTGGGTGGATCAGGCCACCTGTCTGCCGCTGCGGATGGAGTTCTTTGAAGGGGATCGGGTGCGAAAGCGCTTGACCGCATCTGCCAGTGCCCTGCGCGAGGCTGATGGGCAGGCCTACCTGTCCGCCGCCACCATGGAAGATCTTCGTGACCGGCGCGTCACCACCTTCCGCAGCCTGGAGGTGCAGACCGGGCTGCCGCTGTCGGCCACCTTGTTCGACCCCCAGCGCTTCTATCGCCCGCGCTGACGGTGCCGCCGCGCCCTCGTCCGGGCGGGTGAAGCCACCCTTGCCCTCCCGGGCAAAGATCGTCCTCATCACAACATGGGAGGACGACGATGGCGAACCCGCCATTTCCGCAGGGCGCGGTATTGGTTTTCGGTGGCAGCGGCGGCATCGGCCAGGACGTGGCCCGCAGTTTTGCCGAGGCCGGCACCGACGTTGCCGTGGTGTACCGCCGCAAGCGCGAAGTAGCCGATCGTGTTGTCTCTGATATCCAGGCGCTCGGGCGCAAGGCCAGTGCGCATGCTGCGGACGTGCGCGAGCCCGACGCCGTCAAGGCGGCGGTGGCCGATGCCATTGCCGAGCATGGCAGCATTCACACGGTGGTCTGGGCTGCCGGCCCGGTAGTCGAACAGGTCTCCATCGCCGAGACGCCGGTTGAACTGTGGCGGCAATCCATCGATATCGAAGTACATGGCTTCTTCAATGCCGTGCAGGCCACCCTGCCGCACCTGCGGGAGCGGGGGGGTGGTTCCTATGTCCACCTTGGCTCCGCCGGACACGTCTGGTGGCCGATCAAGGACGGGTTGTCGGTTGCGCCCAAGGCCGCCAATGAGGCACTCATCCAGGGCATTGCCAAGGAAGAGGGGCGGCACAACATCCGCGCCAATACGGTGCTGGTGGGCGTGATCGAGGCCGGCATGTTCCTGGAGCTGCTGAAGCGGGGCGTGTTCGATCAGAAGTGGACGGACGAAACCCAGAAGCTGCTGTGCATCAAACGCTGGGGCCAGCCGCAGGAGATCGGCAGCGCCGCCGTGTTCCTCGCCACCAACGGGTATGTCACCGGTCAGCAGATCAACGTTTCCGGGGGCTTCGGCATCTGAGCCGAGGTCACCCACCACCACGAGGTTGCCATGTCACTTCCGCTTGAAGATATCGAGCTGATCCGTCAGCTCAAGTACGCCTACTGCCGCTGCATCGATACCGCTGGCTGGGATGAGCTCGAAGGCCTGTTCACCGAGGACGCCAGCGTTCGCTACGAAGGCGGCAGCTATGTCTTCGAGGCCGAGGGACGCGACAAGATCATGGAGGCGCTGCGCTATGCCTTTCACAGCGAAGCCATCGCCCTGCATCACGTCAACCATCCCGAGATCACCGTGACGTCCGCCACCGAGGCCAGCGGGACCTGGTACCTGAAGGATTGGTTCCTCGACCTGCGCAACAAGATCATCACGGACGGCTCGTCGCTGTACCGCGATACCTACGTCAAGCAGGACGGTCGCTGGAAGATCAAGCGAGCAACCTACAGCCGCATTTTCGAGATCGTGACTCCCGTCACCGAGACGCCCAACATCACCGCACATCTGCTGGCAAAGACCGGCGCCAAGCTGCCGCCCCAGTAGGCCGGCGGCATGACGCGTCGGTTTGATGGGCGGGTGGCGCTGGTCACCGGCGCCTCGCGGGGGATCGGCGAGGCCATCGCCCGCCGCCTTGCGGCGGAGGGCGCCTCCGTGGTGGTGCACGCTTCACCGCGCTCGGAACCGGCGCTGGTGGCCGTCGCCGATGCCATCCGGAGGGCGGGGGGGATTGCGGCGCCGTTGGTGGCGGATCTCACCGATGAGCGGCTCGTCGAAACGCTGGCGGCCGCTGCAGGACGGTCATTCGGGCCGGTCGACATGCTCATCAACAATGCGGCAGGGATCAGCGCCTATGCCCCACCGGGCGCCATTGATGCCCCGGCCCGGCGGCAGATGATGATGCTGAATCTGGAGGCGCCGGTGGCACTGTGCCAGCAGGTGCTGCCGGGAATGCACGCGCAGGGGTGGGGACGCATCCTCAACATCGGCAGCGAGATGGCGCGCCAGCCACCGGTGCCGTATCCGGGGCCGGCCCGTTTCGTTCACGCGCTGGGCTACTACGGGGTGACCAAGGCCGCCCTGCATCGCTATACCGAGGCGCTCGCCGCCGAGTTGTCGGGCAGCGGTGTCACCGCCAATGTCCTGCTGCCCTACAAGATCGTTGCCACCGAAGCCGCAGCCGCGGTGGTCGCGCAGGCGGCAGCCCGCAATCCCGACTGGATTGAGCCGGTGGAAGTGATGGCGGAGGCGGCCGCCTGGATGCTGGCCAGCACCGTCACCGGACAGCTGGCGGTGAGCCGCAATCTGTTGCATCAGATGCAGGCCGGCGTGCATGCGCTGGACGGCGGCGCACGGCTCGGTGACGCCCTGCTTCCCTATATGACAAGAGGAGAAACCCCATGACGACCGCGCCCAAGCGGCTGTACTTCGGCTGGTGGGTTCTGGCCGCCGTGTTCGTTGGCGAGATGTTTGCCATTGGCAGCACGTCCTATGCGTTCGGCCTGTTCGTAGTCCCGGCCGGCGAGGCCTACGGCGCCAGTCGCGGCACGCTCAATACGGGCCTGATCCTGTTTCTGCTGGGGATGGGGTTGTCGGCGCCCTTTGTCGGGCGCCTGCTCGACCGCTATCCCGCCCGATGGGTCATGGGCGGTGGCACGGTCGCGATGGCAGCGGGGTTTGTGGGGGTTGGGCTGGCGCCGAGCCTGCAGATCAGCGCCTTGTGCATCCTGTTGCTGATCGGCCCCGGAGCTGCTGCGATCGGACCGCTGGCGGCCAATACCCTGGTCACCCGCTGGTTCATCCGGCACCGTGGCAAAGCGCTGGGATTGGCGGCGGTGGCCACCTCGCTGGGCGGCGTGCTGGTGGTGCCGATGATGGCCTGGAATCTGGATCGCTTCGGCTGGCGCATGGCGCTGGTGCTGCAGGGCGGGATCATCCTGGTGGCGGTGGGTGCGCTGGTGCTCTGGCGCATCCGCAGTCGGCCACAGGACCTGGGACTGACCCCGCCAGCTGACGAAACGGCGGCGAACAATGCCACCCAGTCCCGGCAATGGACGGTTCGCGAGCTGGTCCGCACCCGCAATTTCTGGTTCATCGCGTTTTCGGTGGGGCTGATCTTCGGTATCAACCAGGCGGTCCTCGCCTCGCTGGTTCCCTACGCGACGGACGCCGGGATCGGCCTGGGCCAGGCGACGATGCTGGTCTCTGCGCTGTCGGTGTGCTCGATCCTCGGCAAGCTGTTGTTCGGCGCGGTGGCGGATCGCTATGACAAGCGGCGCCTGCTGCTGGTCCCGGTGGCCTGCACGCTGCTGCAGTTGGTGACGCTGGTGAGCGAGCCGGGCTTTCCGGTGCTGCTGGTGATCTGTGGCTTGGCCGGGTTCGCCATCGGCGGGGAACTGCCGGTGTGGGCGGCGTTGGTGGGCGAGCGGTTCGGCCAGGTCTCGTTTGGTACCGCCATGGGCCTGATGAGTCCGGTCAACACGCTGATCGGGCTCATGGCCATCGGTTTCGTTGGCGGCGCATTCGACGCCACTGGCAGTTATGCGATGCCGTTCAGCGTACTGGCGGGGTTTGTCGTGCTGTCGGGCTTTCTGACGCTGCTGATCTCGCCGCCGCCGTCCCGGGCGCCGCTGGCGGGCGCCAGCGTGCCGGCATGAGGATGCTGATCAGGCTGAGCAGGGCGCAGACCAGGGCCGCCCCGGTGATGTCGGCCAGCCAGTCCAGTGCGTCGGCGTCGCGATAGGGGATGAAGGCCTGCAGACATTCGTCGCCCACGCCGAGCAGACCGATCACTGCCACGACCATCAGGCTGCGTCGCAGCAAAGGCTGTCGCATGCCAACGAACAGCAGGCCGGCCAGCGTGCCATAGGCGAGCAGGTGCAGGGTCTTGTCACTGGTGTCCGGTGCCAGGGCTTGTCCGAGGCCACGGATGTTGCCCAGCAGCAGGATCAGGGCGTAGAGCGCCAGGGCCAGCGGCACCAGCAGTGAACGCCAGCGGCGGATCAGCGGCACACGGTGGCTCCAACAAAACAGGCCCGCAGGGTAGCGGGCCTGGCTGTGCAGCAAATGAACGGCCGTTCCGTTCCGGCCTATCCCAGACTCAACACGCTGTTGAGCATCAGCCGTACCAACATGGTTTGTCGTGTGACCCCGGTCTTGCAGAAGATCGAGCGCAGGTGCGTCCGCGCGGTGTTGCGGCGCACGTTCATCTGCTCCGCCGCCTCGTCGAGGGTCAGGCCTTCGGTGAGCAGCATGGCCAGCTGGGCCTCCATGCGGGTGAGCCCGAACAGGCGGCGCACCAGCTCCTGCGAGGGCTGCGCGGCGTTGGATTCGGGGTCCCGCAGGAATACCACCACGGCCGGACGCTGCTTGCTCTCCGAGTACTCACCCATGGGGATGGTACGGACCAGCACGCCCAGTTTGGCGCGACCGGACGGACGCGTGATCGACATGGCCTCCACCACCCCGGGGCCGTCAGCGTGGTCGCTATCGATACTTTCGGTGCCGGACAGTGCCTGCCGGATCATCCGTTGCAACTCGCGGCTTTCCTGGCTGCTGTCGACGCACAGGGTGTCGCCGGTGAGCCAGATGCCGTCCTTCTCGCCGAGAATGCGACGGGCTTCTTCGCTGCTTTCGATGATGCGGCCGTCCTGGGCGTAGCTGACCATGCCGACCAGCATGCGGTTGACGGTGCCGGCAAACAGCTTGCGCTCGCATTCGAGAAAATCGAGGCGGGCGTGTGTCTGGATCGAGCGCTTGAGGTGCGGCAGCAGGTAGCGGCACAACGCCTTGTCGTCTTCGGAGAAGGGATCGGCGTCATGTGAGCGCGTCACCCGCAGACGGCACTCGATGCCTTCACGGGTGTAGATATCGGCTCCGAGCAGGTGGCGGATATCCAGCGGCTTGAGATATTCCTGATAGACCGCGCTCTGCAGCCAGGCGTGGCCGATCAACTCTTCGGCGGCGACCACATCGCCCTCATTGAGACGGACGAACGGATCCATTGCGAAGAAGTGGCTCTCGTAGCTTTCGACGCCCTGCCGGGTGATTTCACCGGTATTGATCATGATGCCGGTGCTGTCCGAGGAAGGCGGACGCAGCATCAGGGTGACGTGCGCGGCCTGCAGCTCGTCGCGCAGCAGTTCCAGGGCGGAACGCCACGGCGGCGACTCGGTCGCGCCTTCATAGATGGCGTTGAGTAGCGGGTCTACCCGCTCCAGAGTCAACGCTGCCTTGCGCGCTGACGCCCGCATCGATTTAGAACCGCCCGCCTTGCGGGCGCTCGAAAGTGCCGTCACCGACATGCCTCACTCTCCTCATGGTCTCGCCTTGGTCACCAGGGCTACGGCGCCACCCTCTTCCGGGGTGTAACGACCGAAGGGACTAGCATTCGGTGCGGGTATTCCTGGCGTCAAGGAAAAATCGAGTCGCTGGGTCAAAAAAACCATCACCTGGGACGAGCCGCAGGTGAGTCCGGTTCACCATCAGCGTAGGGAAACCCGGGACGGCGCGGTTCATCCGGACGGACGAGTCTGTGCGGCGGTGCCTGGACCAAGATCGCGGCACACCCATCTGCGATCCGAGGCCATGCCCGACGAATCCACCATGAAGGCCGCCATGCAGGCCTATGTTGACCATTTCAACCGCAGCGATGCGGCGGCCCTGGCCGATCTGTTTGCCGACGACGCCACGGTGGAGGATCCGGTCGGGAGCCCGGTAAAACGTGGCAAGGCGGAGATTGCCGCGTTCTACAAGATGGCGGTCGCGACCGGTGCGCGGCTGGAGCTGGCGGCGCCGGTCCGCGCCTCGCATGGCAATGCCGCAGCCATGGCCTTCAACGTTCGTTTGAACATGCCTGAAGGCAAGGCGCACATCCAGGTGATCGATGTGATGACCTTCGATGACGCTGGCAAGTTTGCCTCCATGCGGGCCTACTGGGGCAAGTCGGACATGGTGATGGGCGGATGAGCGCCGCACTGCAGCAGCTTGCCGACCGCATCGCGCTGCAGGATCTGGTGATCGCCTATGCCAATGCCATCGATCGCCGCGACTTCGACGCGCTGGACGAGGTGTTCACCGCCGATGCGTACATCGACTATCGCGCCATGGGCGGCATTGAAGGGCCTTACCCCACCGTCAAGGCCTGGTTGCCCGAGGCGCTGGGGCATTTTCCGGCCTACATGCACCTCACCGGTAACGCCGCCTTCGAGATTGACGGCGATCAAGCCCGGGGGCGGGTGGCCTGCTTCAACCCCATGGTCATCGCCCTGCCTGATGGCGGTCGTCATACCTTGTTTCTCGGCCTCTGGTACATCGATGCCTATTGCCGCACCGAGGCGGGCTGGCGCATCAGCCGGCGCAGTGAGGAAAAGAGCTACGACTTCAATGTACCCGATTTCATGAAGGCGGCCATTGGGAACTGATCGCTGACGTTATGGCCAGGAAAGTGTCAAGTTAAACGACGTTGGCGCCCGCTCCCGCTTGCCTGTCAGGTTTCGACGCCGTCTAATTCAGGGGCCGGTGTTCGCGCCGGGCCAATCACAGCAGGCGGGATGCAGGTCCCGCACTGACAACAGGGGACTAGGGATGAGCAACCATATGCGGATGGCCGCCGCCGCGCTGCTGGGGCTGGCGGGCGCAACCGGGTCGGCAACGGCCGCGCCGTTTCTCACGGCCAACGCGACGTTGGCGCAGTTTGACTACGACGACGTCGACGATGCCTATGGCGGCTATTTTGCGGTCGGCTATCGCGGCGAGACGTCGCCGTTGTTCTTCGAACTGGGATATCTCGACACCGGCGAAGCCGAGGTCGACCGCCTGCCGGGCGCCACCGCCAACATGTCGTTGCGTCTCGATGGGTTGATGGGCAGCGTGGGACTGTTTTTCCCGTCCAGTGCGCTGGGGTCGGGAGTCTGGGTCAAGGGGACCTACTACAACCTGGATACCGAGGCGCGTTTCCGGCGGGGGTCGCTGCCCGAGGATCAGGCCTTCGCAGGGACGGCCGTGCAGTCCTCGTCCGGGGCGGGCTTCGCCTTCGGCGCGCTGTGGAAGGTCACCCCTCAGGTCGGCATTCGCGGTGAGCTGGGCGCGCTGCTGGGGCCGGAGGATTTCGTAAATGACGAGAACGTCACGGTGGCCTCGTTGGGCATCGAGATCGGATTCGGGGCCCGTCAGCCGGCCGCCGCGACGCCTCCGCTCCCGCTCGCCGCCGAGGCGGTGCCGATGCAGCTCATCGCCGAGCGCCTGACCGCGAGCCCCCCGGTGATCGTCCCCGGCACGGCGGTGTTCCTGACCGCAAACCCGACGATCGCGCCGCCCGCGCTGATGCACAACCTCAAGCACAACCGCGT
>CAKZHZ010000100.1 GCA_936928855.1 uncultured Polycyclovorans sp. | reverse complement strand
GGACGATGCGCGCCTGCAGCTGCTGGTGGAGTCGGCCTGTGCCGACCTGGGCACCGACATCCGCCCCGAGCCCATCCTGTCTGAAACCCGCCGCAACCTGTATGACGGCGTGCCGATGGACGAGGTGTTCAAGGCCGCCATCCTGGCCGCGCGCACGCTGATCGAGAAGGACCCGAGCTACACCCGCGTCACCGCGCGGCTGCTGCTGCACACCATCCGCCGCGAGGTGCTGGGCGAGGAGGTCACCCAGGCCGAGATGGGCACGCGCTATGCCGACTACTTCCCCGGCTTCATCAAGCGCGGCGTGGACGCCGAGCTGCTGGACGACAAGCTGCTGCAGTTCGACCTGAAGAAGCTGGGTGCTGCGCTCAAGCCCGAGCGCGACTACCTGTTCGACTACCTGGGCCTGCAGACCCTCTACGACCGCTACTTCCTGCACGTGCAGGACGAGCGCATCGAGCTGCCCCAGGCCTTCTTCATGCGCGTGGCCATGGGCCTGGCGCTGAACGAGATCGACCGCGAGGCGCGCGCCATCGAGTTCTACCAGCTGCTGTCCAGCTTCGATTTCATGAGCAGCACGCCGACACTGTTCAACTCCGGCACCCTGCGGCCGCAGCTGTCCAGCTGCTACCTGACCCAGGTGCCGGATGACCTGCACGGCATCTTCAACGCCATCCACGACAACGCCATGCTGTCCAAGTTTGCCGGCGGCCTCGGCAACGACTGGACGCCGGTGCGTGGCATGGGCGGCTACATCAAGGGCACCAATGGCAAGTCCAATGGCGTGGTGCCATTCCTCAAGGTGGCCAACGACACCGCAGTGGCGGTGAACCAGGGCGGCAAGCGCAAGGGCGCGGTGTGCGCCTACCTGGAAACCTGGCACCGCGACATCGAGGAGTTCCTCGAACTGCGCAAGAACACCGGCGACGACCGCCGCCGCACCCACGACATGAACACCGCCAACTGGGTGCCGGACCTGTTCATGAAGCGGGTGATGGAAGATGCCCCGTGGACGCTGTTCAGCCCCGAGGAAACGCCGGACCTGCACGACCTCATCGGCAGCGCCTTCGAGCAGCGTTACACCGAGTACGAGCGCCTGGCCGACGAGGGCCGCATCAAGAACTACAAGCGCCTGCCGGCGCTGACCCTGTGGCGCAAGATGCTGTCCATGCTGTTCGAGACCGGCCACCCCTGGGTGACCTTCAAGGACCCCTGCAACCTGCGCAGCCCGCAGCAGCATGTGGGCGTGGTGCACAGCTCCAACCTGTGCACCGAGATCACCCTGAACACCAAGGCGGATCAGGAGATCGCGGTGTGCAACCTGGGGTCGGTGAACCTGCCGGCGCACATCGAGAACGGCACGCTCAATCTCGAGAAGCTGGAAAAGACCATCAACACCGCCATGCGCATGCTGGACAACGTCATCGAGTACAACTACTACTCGGTGAACACCGCGCGTAATTCCAACCTGCGCCACCGCCCGGTGGGCATGGGCGTGATGGGCTTCAACGATGCGCTCTACAAGCTGCGGCTGGCCTACGAAAGTGATGCCGCCATCCAGTTTGCCGACGACAGCATGGAGGCCATCAGCTACTTCGCCATCCAGGCCAGCAGCAACCTCGCGGCCGAGCGTGGCAAGTACCCCAGCTTCGAGGGCTCGCTGTGGAGCCAGGGCATCCTGCCGATCGACTCCATCCGCATCCTCAAGGAGCACCGCGGCGGTTACCTGCAGCAGGACGAATCACAGAGCGGCCGTTTCGACTGGAATGCCCTGCGCGAGCAGGTGAAGACCGTGGGCATGCGCAACTCCAACACCATGGCGATTGCGCCCACTGCCACCATCGCCAACATCACCGGCGTGTCGCAGTCGATCGAGCCGACGTACCAGAACCTGTACGTCAAATCGAACCTGTCCGGCGAATTCACCGTGGTCAACGAATACCTGGTGAACGAGCTCAAGGCCCTGGACCTGTGGGACGAGGTGATGGCCCACGACCTCAAGTACTACGACGGCTCGGTGCAGCCGATTGACCGCGTGCCGGCCGAGATCAAGGCGCTCTACAAGTGTGCCTTCGAGATCGACCCCAAGCGCCTCGTCGATGCCGGCAGCCGCCGCCAGAAGTGGATCGATCAGGCGCAGTCGCTCAACCTGTACATGAGCCAGCCCAGCGGCAAGAAGCTGGACGAGCTCTACAAGCACGCCTGGACCTCCGGCCTCAAGACCACCTACTACCTGCGGACCATGGGGGCCACCCACGCCGAGAAGACCACCATCAATGATGGCCGTCTCAACAGCGTCAGCCAGGGCAGCAGCAGCGGCGTCAGCGCTGCGGATGTGGGCGGCCGCCGTGCCAGCGACCAGCCGCAGGCGGAGCCGCCCGTGGAGTACGCGGCCACCGATGTGGGCAGCGCCAAGGTCTGCTCCATCCTCGACCCGGATTGCGAGGCCTGCCAGTAAGGCGGTCCGCCAGCCGTACCCCAAAGGGGCGCCGCAAGGCGCCCTTTTTTGTGGGCGACGAACGCTGCGGATCAGTCGCGGTCGCCCAGCCCCATGGCCGGGTCGCTGACCGAAGCCCGCCCGGTTTCCACCCGGCCTGCCACGCGGCGGCGCCAGCCGGACCACTCGGCCACCGTGATCTCGAAGTCGTACCAGGCGCCGCTGTCCGCCAGTGACCAGGTTTCGCTCAGGCTTTCACCGGGCGCCACGGTGAAGGTCCACGGACCATCATCACGATAGGCGCGGGGACGCACGGTGAAGGTGCAGGGCGCGCGGCCCTCGTTGCCCAGTTGCAACTGCAGGTTGCCGTTGGCGATGTGGACCAGCCCCAGGACGCCGAGGAGGACGACCAGTTGCAATATGCGCTGTCGCTGCTGCGCGGCGAGGAAGCCCATGCGGCGTTTCCGGCCGATCCGACGACGGCGCTGCCCAACTGACGCCGCCCGTCGGGCCGGACATTGCCAAACGGCCGGCGAACAATAGACTGGAAGGCCACCGTTCCGCGGTGGCCTTTTTGATTCGTTTCCCGTCTTCCCGCTCCGGGACCGTTCGATGACCGACCTTCACGCGCCACTCGGCCGCGACAGACCCCGACAGAAAGCAAAGGATCGCGCGTCCAGGGCACCGCGTGGCAGCCGTTTCGGCCTTGTTGCTGCCTCCCTGCTCGTCGCGCTGATGGTCGCCGGCAACATCGCCGTCATCGCCGCAACCGACAGGGCGCCGCAGACAGCCCTTGTGACCTTGCCGGGGCCGACCGCCGCCAGCGCGCCCGCGATCCAGAACGGCGCCCGCAGGTCGATGACCGAGGCGAGGCTGCCGATCACCGGGCCGAGCACGAACCCCACCCCGAAGGCCGCGCCGATCAGGCCGAAGTTGCGGCCCTTTTCCTCGGGCGTCGAGATGTCGGCCATGTAGGCGGCCGCGGTGGCGTGGGTTGCAGCCATGATCCCGCCGATGATGCGCCCGATCAGGATCAGCGTCACGGTGTGGGCAACGGCCAGCAGCACGTAGTCCATCGTCATCACGAACAGCGCCGTCAGCATGAGCAGCTCGCAGCGCACGCTCGCGGCCTTCAGCGCCGACACGCGCGCGATCACGTGGTCGCACTTGGCGTCGTTGACCTCGCGCGCCTCGAGGATCGTGTAGCCGGACGCCTCGGTGACGTAGTTGTTCTCGACGGTGACGTCGGCGGCGGGCACCTGGGCCAGCTCGGTCTCCTCGTCGCCGGAGTAGACGGTGCCGGTGGCGGGGTCCACCAGGAACAGGGTGAAGGGGCCCTCCACGGGGTCGCCCTGGGTGGCGACCGACATGTTGTACCAGGTGGAGTCGTCGGTCTGGACCACCGAATTGGCGATGATCGAGTTGACCGCCTGCTCCTTGGTGCCGCGGGTGCCGTCGCCGTAGTTGGTGAACGCCGTACCCGCCGTGTAGAGGAGGACGAAGACCTGGAATACCAGCAGGAAGAGAAGGCCAGGGTAGAGATACTTGGCGGGCAGGAGCTTGCGCGTGGGGAGGAAGTAGACCAGGTCCGCCACCACCAGGGCGAGGACCAGGAACGTCAGGATTGCCCAGCTGCCCGCGGCCCATGCGGAGAGGATGCCGAAGAGCCCGAAGGCGTTGACCAGCGCCATCAGCACGAGCTTGACGAGGAAGCCCGCACCGAACCCCCGGGAGTGGGACTGCCGAGCCACGCGCTTTGGCTCGGGGACGCCGGCGCCGGTGTTCTGCGCCGCGAACCCCGCTGGGGGCTGACCTGTGTTCGTGCTCATTGGATCTGCCCTTC
>CAKZHZ010000099.1 GCA_936928855.1 uncultured Polycyclovorans sp. | reverse complement strand
CAGACGCGAAAAGAACCCGCGATTTCGCAAAGGTATTTGCGGAACAGCACACTAGGATCTAGGGCTTGGCCGGCGGGGCAAAGTGCCCGAATCGCGTGTCCCAGTCATCCAGCTGGGCGCGCAGCCGGCGGTCCTGCCATAGCGTGAACGGCATCGCCCCCAGCTGCTGTCCGGCGGGGGTTTCCAGCTGCGCCACGTTGCTGGCAACCCGCCGCTGACCCTCGATCTTGTCGCGTCGCCCGGTGGCGTTGCGCCGCAGGCCGGGTTCGGCACGCGACAGTGCGGCGGCATAGGCGGGGATATCGCCGGGGCTGAAGGTCATTTCCATCAGCCGGTCGTTGAAGAAATCCAGCGTCATCCGCCCGTCCACGCCCAGGTGGGTGAAGGGCATCAGTTCCAGCGTGACCAGATTGCGAGGCGGATGGTCCGGAGTGGCCGGCCGCAGGATGCGGTGCACCTGTACGCCGTCCGGATAGCGCCGGAGGACCGCCTCCTCACTCATGTAGCTGCGCAGATCGGCGGTCAGCTCCACCCCGGTCAGCCGGGTCTCGAAGGCGGCCGTGTCCGGGTGATCCGGCCGGCTCGACCACCACGGCAGCCACGCCGCCACCAGCACGCCGGCAAAGCCCATCGCCATGGCGGCGACGGTGCCGTAGAAGACGTTGGCCCGGATGCTCATGCCGACAGTGTAGTGCGGTGCACACAACCTACAATCGGGGGGTGCCCCTTCTTTCGTCGTGAGCCCCCATGAGCAAGACCGCCATCGCAGACCGCCGCAACCTCGATTTCCTGCTGTACGAGTTCCTCAAGGTGCAGGACTGGCAGCGCTGGCCGCACTTCGCTGCGCACAGCCGTGACACCTTCGAGCAAGTGGTCGACCTCTCCCACAAGCTGGCGCTGGAACAGTTCCGCAACCACAACGCCCTGAGTGACCGCCAGGAGCCGGCCATGCAGCCGGACGGCAGCGTCAAGATCATTCCCGAAGTGGCCGAGGCCCTGCGGGCCTTTGCAGAAGCCGGTTTCATGGCCATGAACGCCGACGAGGCCGATGGCGGCATGCAGCTGCCCTACACCCTGTCGCTGGCCTGCGACAGCCTGTTCATGTGCGCCAACCTGGCCACCAGCGGTTTCACCCTGCTGTCGCGCGGCGTCGCCAACCTGCTGCAGGCGCACGGCACCCCCGAGCAGCAGGCGCGCTACCGCACGCCCATACTCGAAGGCCGCTTCACCGGCACCATGTGCCTGTCCGAGCCCCAGGCCGGCTCCTCCCTGGGCGACATCAAGACCATCGCCCATCCCCAGCCCGACGGCAGCTGGCGGCTGGAAGGCGCCAAGATGTGGATCAGCGGTGGCGACCACGACCTCAGCGACAACATCATCCACATGGTGCTCGCCAAAACACCGGACGCACCGCCGGGCGTGAAGGGCATCTCCCTGTTCATCGTGCCGCGCTACCGACTCAATGCCGACGGCAGCCGCGGCCCACGCAACGACGTCACGCTGGCCGGCATCAACCACAAGATGGGCCAGCGCGGGCTGGTCAACACCTTCCTCAAGTTTGGCGAGCGCGGCGACTGCCACGGTGAGCTGGTGGGCCAGCTGCACCAGGGCCTGACCTGCATGTTCCACATGATGAACGAGGCGCGCCTGGGGGTTGGCATGGGCGGCGTCATGTGTGGTCTGGCGGGCTATCTGTACTCGCTGCAGTACGCGCAGGAACGCAAGCAGGGGCGGCCGGTCGACAACAAGGACCCGCTGTCGCCCCCCATTCCCATCATCGAGCACGCCGACGTGCGTCGCATGCTGCTCATGCAGAAGAGCCTGGTGGAAGGCGCCTACGCCCTCACCCTGTATGCCGCCAGCCTGATCGACCGCAAGACCCACGGCCCCGACAACGAGGCCAAGGCCCTGCATGCCCGTCTGGAACTGCTGACCCCCATCGTCAAGGCCTGGACCGCCGATCACACCCTGCGCGCCAACGACCAGGCCATCCAGATCCTCGGTGGCTACGGCTACACCCGCGAATACCCGGTGGAGCAGTACTGGCGCGACAACCGCCTCAACCCCATCCACGAAGGCACCAACGGCATCCAGGCGCTGGACCTGCTGGGCCGCAAGGTGATGATGCACAACGGAGAGGCGCTGCGCGCCCTGCTGGCCGACATCCAGGCCTGCGCTGACCGCAACAGCGGCCACGACGAACTTGCCCCCCTGGCGGCCCAGCTCGCCAACGGCGTCCGCCTGGTGGGCGAAACCACCCACAAGCTCGCCACCGCCATGGTGCAGGGCGAGATCAAAGCCGCCCTCGCCAACGCCCCGCAGTACCTGCTGATGCTGGGTCACCTCACCGTCGCCTGGCTGTGGCTGCAACAGGCCGAAATCGCCCACGACGCCCTCGCCACCGCGCCCGAAGCCGACCATGACTTCTACCGCGGCAAACTCTCCGCCTGCCGCTACTTCTTCGTCTACGAACTGCCCGCCATCGAGCCCGCCGCGAAGCTGTTGCAGCGGATGGACCGGACGGCGTTGGAGGTGGAGGTGGGGGTGTTGTGAGCGGTGTTTCCGGGGCACATCGCTTGCCACCCGCCGTCTCCCAGGCGTAGCCTCCGGCCCGCTGCATGCGTGCATGGAAGAGCGCTCGGGAGGAGGCTGGACAATGAACGAACCCGCACCCAACACGCCGGAGGCGCCGGTTTCGCTGGCGGATTTCGGCAGTGATGATGCGGCGCGGTGGGCCAATGTGGCGCGCATGTACACGCCGGCGCTCAATCGCTTCTTCAGCAACCGTGTCAACAATCCGTCTGATGCCGATGATCTGGTGCAGAAGGTGTTCGTGCGGGTCATGCAGCGCTCCCGGGACGAGCCCATCGAGCATGTGCAGCGCTATCTGTTCCAGGTGGCGGCCAGTGTGCTCAACGACGAGTTGCGACGCGCAAGGTCGCATCAGGAGGCGGCGCATGATTCCTTTGACGAAGCCGAGCACGTGCTGCGTGACGACATCACGCCGGAGCGCGAGCTCATCGGTGAGCAGGCCGTGCACCGGGTGATTGCGGCGCTGCGGGAGTTGCCACCGCGCACACGCGAGGTGTATGTGCTGCGGGCCATGCGGCGCCTGAAGTTTGACGAGATTGCCACCCAGTTGCGCATCTCGAACCGTGCTGCGCAGGGCCACATGGCGCGCGCGCTGGCGCATCTGGGCAAGGCACTGGAAGTGGACGGATGAAGTTCGGGAACCGCGCAGATACTCCCGGGACGCTGGACGATCCGGACGACATCGCCCTCCAGGCAGCCGCCTGGGCGGATGCCCTGAACGACGGGCCACACGATGCCGCGCTGACTCGCACCTTCGCGCAATGGCGCGATGCGCATCCCGCGCACGCGGCGGCTTTCGAGAAGGTGGACGCTGCCTATCGCATCGCGCAGTCGGTGCATGGGTCGCGGGCGATGATCGACTTCGAGAATGAAGTGCTGGCGCTGGGCACCCTCCGCACCCGTCGGCGCTGGCGGCGTCGTGCGCTGGGCTGGGGGATGGCCGCCAGTGTGGTCGCGGTGATCACGGCGGGATTGGTGGTGACCGGCGGCTCCTGGAGTGAGCTGCAGTACCTGCAGGCACGTGCCCGCCACGCCTTGGCGGGCGAAACCCTGTATCGCGCGGCGGTGGGGGAGCGGTATGCGGTCACACTCGATGATGGCACCGCGCTTACGCTCAATACGGACAGCCGCGCTGCGGTCCGCTTCGATGGTCACACCCGGCAGGTGCGCCTGTTGCAGGGGCAGGCCCTGTTCGAAGTGGCCCGCAACCCGCAACAGCCCTTTGTTGTCACCGCCGGCCATCATCAGGTGACGGCATTGGGTACCGCTTTTGATGTCCGCCTGGGCGCTCAGCAGCTGGAGGTCACCCTCATCGAGGGCACCGTCGAGGTGAGCGAGGTGGCGCCCTCTGTCGCGCCGATCGCCGCCGCGGACAATGGGCTGCGGGCCGAGCCGCTTGCGCCGCAGATCCTCTCGCCGGGCCAGAAGATCACCGTCGCGCTCGTGCCCGCCGCTCCGGCTGCCGATATCGACCGCCCTCGGCCGGCGCCGGTCATGCCGGTGATCCGTCAGGCGGATGTCCGCAAGGTGGTCAGCTGGCGCGAAGGCCGCGTCATCTTCGAGGGCGACCGTCTCGATGAAGCGGTTGCGGAGATGAACCGCTACGGAATCCGCCGCGTGGAACTCGCCAATGCGGACCTGGGCAGTCTGCGCATCAGTGGCATCTTCAATACCGGCAACCCCAACATCTTTGTCGAAACCCTCACCCAGTACCTGCCCCTGCAGGTGGTGGCAGCGGATGCCGAGCGCATCGTGCTGGGCGGTCGGCCGGGGTAGTCAGGCTGGGATTGCCCGACCCGGGCAGGCATGACGACAGCAGGAAACGTCATCCCGGTGAGCCGGGATCCAGCTGCGACGGTGGGGTCTGGATGCCCGATCGAGTCGGGCATGACGGCTGATGGGTAGCGAACGTCATCCCGCACTTGATGCGGGATCCACCTGCAACGGTTG
>CAKZHZ010000098.1 GCA_936928855.1 uncultured Polycyclovorans sp. | reverse complement strand
ACGCCGAAGTTGGCCGGCCCCAGGACGCGAACCAGGTAGGGGAAGGTGACCAGGGGCAGCAGGAAGTTGGCTCCCTGGATGAGCAGCAGGGACGCCGCGTTCTGGAGGATCACCCGATCCACGAGCGGGCCTCCGTGTCCGTCGGCTGATCGGCCACGGCCCCTCGACCACACCCCGGCCACGCGCGCGGCCATGCAGGCCGCATGTCCGGGGGGCAGGGCAGGGCGCCGGGCGGGACGCGGCCCGCCTTCATGCCGGCCGCTTGAGCAGGTCTTCCGCTGCCTTCAGTGCGGCGGCCACCACTTGGTCCATGTTGTAGTAGCGGTACTGGGCCAGCCGGCCGACGAAGGTGACGTGGGGCGTGGCCTCAGCCATCTCGGCGTAGCGCTTGTACAGGGCCTCGTTCTCCGGGCGGGGGACGGGGTAGTACGGGTCGCCTTCGGCCTGCGGGTACTCGCGCACGATGGAGGTGCCCGGGTGCTGCTGGCCGCTGAGGTGCTTGAACTCGGTGATGCGGGTGTAGTCGTGGTCGTTGGGGTAGTTGACCGTGCCGACCGGCTGGTGCTGCGACACGTCGGCCAGGTGCTCGTGGTCGAAGCGCAGGCTGCGGTAGGGCAGCTTGCCGTGCTGGTAGCCGAAGAACGCGTCGATGGGGCCGCTGTAGATGGTGTGGCCCGCCTTGAGCCGATCACGCGCGGCTAAGTAGTCCACACCCAATTCCACCTTGATGTTCGGGTGGGCCAGCATGCGGCGGAACATCTCGGTGTAGCCCTGCGCGGGCATGAACTGGAAGGTGTCGCCGAAGTAGCGGTCGTTGGTATCGGAATGCGCATCGAAATGCAGCAAGGACAGCGCCCCGTATTTCTCGGCGTAGGCCCGCAGGATCGAGTTGGAACCGAACACCAGGTCGGCGCGGGTCGCGGTCCATTTCACCTTGCCGCTTGACCGCTCCTGGATCTCGTACAGGTTGCGGCCCTTCGGCGCCCAGCGGTAGGCCATGTCGGTGAGGTTGACGAAGAAGTCGGTCGTCAACGCGCCAACGCGATCCGTGAACACCCCGTGGGTGGTGCCGCCATGGTTGGTGCCGAGCACGCGCATGCCGCCGACCAGCACGGTCATCTCCACCGCCGTCAGGCCCAGCAGCTGGGCGCGATCCAGCAGCAGCTCTTCAGGCGTCACTACATAGTGCTGTTTCTGCCAGTTGCGGAAGCCGTCGGCGACCGGTTCCAGTACGTCGAAGGATGCGGCATCGGTCATGTCGTCGGTGCAGTCGCCGCGGCCGGGGGCGAAAGACACCTCGACCGGGAACCCCGCCGCCCTGGCGGCCTGTTCCACGCCGACATTGCCGGCCAGCACGATCACGTCCGCGACGCTGGCGCCGCTGTCGCCGGCAATGCCTTCCAGCACGTCCAGCACCTTGCGCAACCGGGTGGGCTCATTGCCTTCCCAGTCCTTCTGCGGGGCCAGGCGGATCCGCGCGCCATTGGCGCCGCCCCGCATGTCGGATCCGCGGTAGGTGCGGGCGCTGTCCCAGGCGGTGCTCACCATCTCGGCGATGCTGAGCCCGCTGGCGGCAATCTTCGCCTTTACTGCGGCCACGTCGTAGTCATTGCGCCCGGTGGGCACCGGGTCCTGCCAGGCCAGATCCTCGGCGGGCACTTCCGGGCCGATGTAGCGGGCCTTGGGGCCCATGTCGCGGTGGGTCAGCTTGAACCAGGCGCGGGCGAAGGTTTCCGAGAAGTACGCTGGGTCCTTGTAGAAGCGCTCCGAGATCTTGCGGTAGGCCGGGTCCATCTTCATCGCCATGTCGGCGTCGGTCATGATGGGGTTGTGGCGCTTGGAAGGGTCCTCGGCGTCCACCGGCTTGTCCTCTTCCTTGATGTTGACCGGCTCCCACTGCCAGGCGCCGGCCGGGCTCTTCTTCAGCTCCCAGTCGTGGTTCAGCAGCAGGTGGAAGTAGCCGTTGTCCCACTGCGTGGGGTTCGTCGTCCAGGCGCCTTCCAGGCCGCTGGTGACCGCCTGGTTGCCCACGCCGCGCTGCGTCTTGTTGAGCCAGCCGAAGCCCTGGTCCTCGATGGCGCCAGCCTCCGGCTCGGGGCCGAGCAGCGCCGCATCGCCGTTGCCGTGACATTTGCCGACGGTGTGGCCGCCGGCGGTGAGCGCCACGGTCTCCTCATCGTCCATCGCCATGCGCTCGAAGGTGACGCGCACGTCGTGGGCGGTCTTCAGCGGATCGGGCTTGCCGTCCACGCCTTCCGGATTGACGTAGATCAGACCCATCATCACCGCTGCCAGCGGGTTTTGCAGATCACGCTGGCCGGAATAGCGGCTGTCGGGATTGTCGGTGGGCGCCAGCCATTCCTTCTCCGCGCCCCAGAAGGTGTCCTTCTCGGGGTGCCAGATGTCCTCGCGGCCGAAGGCGAAACCAAAGGTCTTCAGGCCCATCGACTCGTAGGCCACGTTGCCGGCCAGGATGATCAGGTCGGCCCAGCTCAGCCGGTTGCCGTACTTCTTCTTGATCGGCCACAGCAGGCGGCGGGCCTTGTCGAGGTTGGTGTTGTCGGGCCAGGAGTTCAGCGGCGCAAAGCGCTGGTTGCCGGTGCCGGCGCCGCCGCGGCCATCGGCCATGCGGTAGGAGCCTGCGGCGTGCCAGGCCATGCGGATCATCAGGCCGCCATAGTGGCCCCAGTCGGCCGGCCACCAGGGCTGGCTGTCGGTCATCAGGGCGGTCAAGTCCTGCTTGACGGCTACGTAGTCGAGCGACTTCACCGCCTCGCGGTAATTGAAGCCCGCACCCAGGGGGTTCGTCTTGGCATCGTGCTGGTGCAGGATGTCGAGGTTGAGGGATTTCGGCCACCAGGCCTTGTTACTGTCCTGCGCGGTTGCCGCCCCGTGCATCACGGGACACTTGCCATTGCCGTCCATTGAATGCTCCTTCGCGTGGGTATGGGTCACATTGATTGGATCCCCGCTCCCTGGAGACCGTTCCACATTCAGCCTGAACCGCTGTCGTTGAATGTCAGTGACAGACTAGGCGCATCATTCGATAGCGACAAGACATTCGTTTTCATGGTTTCGATTGAGATAATTAATCGAACACCTTGTGCCCGTTACCGAATGGCTGAAGGCGCTTCTGCTTCTCCACCTCGTGCCTCGCCGACGGTGCCTCGCGGGCTGCGTCTGTTACACCTCGGGTGGACCGTAGTGTCTGCCGCGACCCCGCAGTTTCTTCAGCTGCCCCGTTCGGTTCTTGGACTCCAAGCGACGCAGCTTGGAGCCGAGGGTGGGGCGGGTGGCCTTGCGCTGACGCGGGACGGTGGCAGCCCGCCGCAGCAGTTCGGCGAGGCGCGCCCGCGCCGCCTCCTGGTTGAGGTCGCGGCTGCGGTGTTCCTGCGCCTTGATCACCACCTCGCCGCTCTGGGTGATGCGGTGATCCTCCAGCGCCAGCAGGCGTGCCTTGACCTCGTCGGGTAGCGACGAGGCCAGGATGTCGAACCGCAGGTGGATGGCGCAGGATGTCTTGTTGACGTTCTGCCCGCCCGCGCCCTGCGCCCGGATCGCGGTGACCACGATCTCGTCGTCGGGGAGGGTGATGTGGCGGGTGATGGGCAAGGGCACGGCGTCTGGGCTGAGGCGAAGCGATTCCCGGCGACGCTATCACGATCATCACGCGGCGGGCGGCGCAACCTACCCTTTTGGGGAATCGTCAAGGTGTGTCGGATCGCCTAGTCTTGGTTCAAACCGATGCCCCAAGGCCAGGAGACCTGACGATGCAGACCCCCCTTACCCCGCTGGACTTTCTTCGTCGTGCCCGCAAGCTGCATGGTGGGCGGACGGCGGTGGTGGATGGCGAGGATCGCTGGACCTATGCCGAGTTCGGTACCCGCTGTGACCGTGCCTCGGTGGCCTGGGCCCGCCTCGGCGTCGGGGTGGGGGATCGGGTGGGCACCATCGCGCCCAACACCCATCAGCACTTGGAGCAGTTCTACGCGGTGCCGCAGCTGGGTGCGGTGATCGTGCCGATGAACTACCGCCTGACGTCCGACGATTTCGTGTACCTGGCCAACCACAGCGGCTGCAAGGTGCTGTGTGTGCATGCCGACTATCTGGACGCCGTCGACGGCGTGCGCGCGCAGATGACCACGGTGCAGCATTTCGTCGCGCTGGAGGGCGACCGTCCGGGGTGGTTGCGCTACGAGGACCTGCTGGCCGAAGCCGATCCGGCGGACGTGGTGCCGGTGACGGTGGACGAGAACGACCTCATCGCCATCAACTACACCAGCGGCACCACTTCGCGTCCCAAGGGCGTGATGATGACCCACCGCAACACCTGGTCGAACACGGTGGGGGTACTGGTGCATTGGCACATGACCCCGGCGGACCGCTACCTGTGGACCCTGCCGATGTTCCATGCCAACGGCTGGACCTTCACCTGGACGGTGACCGGTGTCGGGGCCACCCATGTCTGCCTGCGCAAGGTGGAGGCCTCGGCCATCTACGCCACGATCAACCGCGAGCAGGTGACGCATCTGTGTGCAGCCCCCACCGTGCTCATCGCCATTGCCAACGGGCCCGAGGCCGAGCGCAAGGCGGTGCGGCGCGGTGTGAAAGTGTTCACCGCCGGGGCGCCGCCGGCCGCCGCCACCATCGAGCGGATGGAGGGCGAGCTGGGCTGGCACATCACCCAGGTCTACGGCCTGACCGAAACCGCGCCGCTGATCTCCATCTGTGAACCGCTGCCGGCGCACGACGACCTGACCCTGGGCGAGCGCGCCGTCATCAAATCCCGTCAGGGGGTGGAGATGATCACCTCCGGTGAGCTGCGGGTGGTGGACGAGCAGATGAATGACGTGCCGGCCGATGGCGAAACCCTGGGCGAGATCATTGCCCGCGGCAATACCGTGATGGCCGGCTACTACAACGATCCCGAGGCCACCGACAAGGCGCTGGCCGGGGGTTGGTTCCACACCGGTGATGCCGCGGTGATGCACCCGGACGGCTATGTCGAGATCCGTGACCGTTTCAAGGACGTGATCATCAGCGGTGGCGAGAACATCTCGTCCATCGAGGTGGAGGGCGTGTTGTTGCGCCACACCGCCGTGCTGGAAGTGGCGGTGGTGGGCATGCCGCACGAGAAGTGGGGCGAGTCGCCCAACGCCTTTGTGGTGCTGCATGCCGGGCAGTCGGTCGATGCCGAAGGCCTGCGCGGCTTTGCGCGCGAGCACCTCGCCGGTTTCAAGGTGCCCAGCGCGGTCCACTTTGTGGACGAGCTGCCGAAGACGGCGACCGGCAAGATCCAGAAGTTCGTGCTGCGGGGGCGCCAGGCGGGGATTGCGAAGCAGTGAGGGGTGAGGCGTAACGGCAAACCGTCACCCCCGACTTGATCGGAGGTCCACCTGCGACGGTGGGTTCTGGATGCCCGATCAAGGCGGGCATGACGGAAGAAGGGTAGGAGCCGTCATCCCGGCCTTGAGCCGGGATCCACCTGCGACGGGGGGGCTGGATGCCCGATCAAGTCGGGCATGACGGTAGGGGGCGTCACCCCGGGCTTGACCCGGGGTCCAGCTGCAGCGGTTGCGACCCTCGATGCCCGATCAGGGTGGGCATGTCGGGCGATTGAGGTCGGGTCAGTCCTTCCCTTGCAACTGCGTGACGATGCCCGGGTTTTCCAGGGTGGAGGTGTCCTGCGTGATCTCCTCGCCCTTGGCGATGGCGCGTAGCAGGCGCCGCATGATCTTGCCGCTGCGGGTTTTCGGCAGGTTGTCGGCAAAGCGGATGTCGTCCGGCTTGGCAATGGCGCCGATTTCCTTGGCGACGTGGTCGCGGAGTTCCTTGACCAGCGCGGTGGCGTCGTCGCCCTGCGGACGCGCGCCCTTGCAGGTGACGAAGGCGAACACCGATTCGCCCTTCACCTCATGTGGGCGGCCCACCACGGCGGCCTCGGCGACACGAGGATGGCTGACCAGGGCGGACTCCACTTCCATGGTGCCCAGGCGGTGGCCGGAGACATTCAGCACGTCATCCACCCGGCCCATGATCCAGTAGTAGCCATCGGCGTCACGGTGGGTGCTGTCGCCGGCGACGTAATACTTATTGTTGAACTGGCCCCAGTAGGTCTTGATATAGCGTTCGTTGTCGCCCCAGATGCTGCGCAGCATCGACGGCCACGGATGGGTGATGACGAGATAGCCGCCCGCCTCGGTGCCGGTGACCGGGTTGCCGGCCTCGTCCACCACGTCGGCGAGGATGCCGGGCAGGGGCTGGGTGCAGGAACCCGGCTTGGTCGGCGTGGCACCGGGCACCGGGCTCATCATGATGGCGCCGGTTTCGGTCTGCCACCAAGTGTCGACGATGGGGAGTTTTTCGCCACCGATGGTGCGGTGATACCACATCCAGGCTTCCGGGTTGATCGGCTCGCCCACACTGCCCAGCAAGCGCAGTTTGCTGAGGTCGTATTGGGCGGGCCATTCATCGCCGGCCTTCATCAGCGCGCGGATAGCGGTGGGCGCGGTGTAGAAGATCGTGACGCCGTGGTCCTGGCAGATCTTCCAGAAGCGACCGGCGTCGGGCACGGTGGGTGCGCCCTCGTAGATGAGGATGGTGCTGCCATTGGCCAGCGGACCGTAGGTCACATAGCTGTGGCCGGTGATCCAGCCGACATCGGCGGTGCACCAGAACACGTCGCCCGCTTGCAGGTCGAACACCCAGCGCGCGGTCATCATCGCGCCCAGCAGGTAGCCGCCGGAGGAATGCTGGATGCCCTTGGGCTTGCCGGTGGAGCCCGAGGTGTAGAGCAGGAACAGCGGGTGCTCGGCTTCCACCCATACCGGGTCGGATTGCGCAGGCTGATCGGCGACGACATCGTGCCACCACAGATCGCGCCCGGCCTGCATGGCGATGTCGTGGCCGGTGCGTTTCAGCACGATGCTCTTTTCGATGGTCTTGCAACCGCTCGCCAGTGCTTCGTCGGCTGCCTTCTTCAGCTCGACGATGTTGCCGCCGCGATGGCCGCCGTCGGCGGTGATCAGCAGGCGGGCGCCGGTGTCCTCGATGCGGTCACGCAGGGCGGCGGCGGAGAAGCCACCGAACACCACCGAATGGATGGCGCCGATGCGGGCACAGGCCTGCATGGCGATCACGGCTTCCGCCGAATGCGGCAGGTAGATCACCACGCGATCGCCTTTGGCGATGCCCAGCGAGGTCAGCGCATTGGCGAGCTTGCAGACCTCGGCGTGTAGTTCCTTGTAGGTGAGCAGGCGCACATCGCCCTTTTCACCTTCAAAGCGGATGGCGACCTGATCGCCGCGCGCACCCAGATGGCGGTCAATGCAGTTGGCCGACACGTTCAGCTTGCCGTCGGTGAACCAGCGGTAGTTGGGGGCATCGGCGTCGTCCAGGCCAACCGTGAACGGGGTCTGCCAACCCAGTTCCTTGCGCGCCAGTTCGGTCCAGAACCCGGCGGGATCGCGTGCGGCGTCCTCGCGCAGCGCGGCCAACTGGTCGGCATTGAGCCGGGCTTTCGCGACAAAGGCGGGGTCCGGTGGGAACACGCGCTTTTCGGTAAGGACGGACTCGATGTTGCTCATGACTTCTGCCTCCGGGCGGCTCTTCTTGTGGGCCATGGCAGCAGCCATGGACGGTTACCCGAAGGATAGCGGGATCAATCCGCGATGGCGTCCGCCAAACGTCGAAGGTGCTGATAGCCCTGTACCAGCCGTGGGCCAGGGCGTCCCAGATACGCCTCGGAGATGGCCGCCACGCGGGCGTGGCGGACTGCCGGCGTGTCGCCCCAGCCGTCGCGTCGCAACACGTTGGCGGGCCGCAGTTGATGCTCGGGCACGCCGCACCAGCTGATAGCGACCGCCTCAGGAGCCAGGGACACCACTTCGCCAGCTTCCAGCGGACGGCTCTTGTGGGCCTCGCTGCCCAGCGGATTGACCGCGCCGACGCGATCCAGCAGGTCGGTGATCCAGGAGTCGCGGCCGGGCACGATTACCGGCTTCGGCCACCATTCCACCAGGATGCGGGGGCGACGCGGGCGGTCAACCGGGGGCATGGCCGCCTCCATCCCGGCCACCAGGGCCTCGCCGCGCGCCGGCACGCCCAACGCCGTGGCGATATCGCGGATGCTGGTGAATACATCCTGTAGCGAAACCGGGTCGGCCACGAGCACCGGGCAGCCGGCCGCCCGCAGTTGGTCGACCACGGTTTCGTGGCCGGGCACGGTGAGCGAGGTCAGCACCAGGTCGGGTTTCAGTGCCAGCACGGCCGGTACGTCCAGCTGCAGGTCGCGCCCCAGCTGCGGCAGCGCCTGCACCACCGCGGGCGGAAAGTCGGAGTCGGCATCCACCCCCACCAGCCGGTCTGCGCAGCCGAGCGCGCAGACAATCTCGGTGTTGGAGGCGGTGTGGCTGATCAGGCGCATGGATGGGGGATGCCCTGGCGCCGCGAACCACGCTTCGTTTGATGTAACAGTTCGTCACCCCGGACGCGATCCGGGGTCCAGCGCCACCGGGTGGGGTCTGGATGCCCGATCCAGTCGGGCATGACGACGAACATCACCCTTTCAGCGCCTGCTCGACCTTGGGGATGCCCCGCAGGAAGGCGGCCTTCAGCGCCTTCGCCACCAGGCCACCGAGCAGCGGGATCTTCGACTCGAAGGTGATCACGTAGTCCACCCGCGTGCCGCCGCCGGGCGTCTTCAGAAAGTGAATGCGACCCAGGTGGTTCTTCAGCGGGCCGCCACGGGTGATGGCGTAGTGGATCGCGTTGGGGCGGTCGAACACGACGATGGTTTCGTCGAAGGACAGCGGTCCGGGGCCGATGCGGCGCACCGAGCCGAGCCCGTTGGGTTCGTCGTCGCCGTCCTTCACGCGGGTGCAGCTGCCGCCGAAGATGGCGGCGAATTTTTCATGGTCGGCGAAGTAGTTGAAGACGGCTTCGGGCGATGCCTGAATGTCGACTTCCAGGGCCATGCGGTGCATGAAGGGCTCCAATGCGGTGGGATCAAACGCCAGTGTAGTGGCTCGCGGCCGGGGGCGGGATGCCCGAAGCGCTACACTGTGCGCGGGAGTCGGCCGAACGATCGCCGCCGCGGCAACGCGGGGGAGGAAAGTCCGGGCTCCGCAGGGCAGGGTGCCAGGTAACGCCTGGGCGTCGCGAGGCGACGGAAAGTGCAACAGAGAGCAAACCGCCGATGGCTCCGCAAGGAGATCAGGCAAGGGTGAAACGGTGCGGTAAGAGCGCACCGCGAGTCTGGCAACAGACCGGCACGGCAAACCCCACTCGGAGCAAGACCAAATAGGGAAGGGCGCAGATTCATTTCTGCACTGCGCGGCCCGCGCAGCCTTCCGGGTAGGTTGCTTGAGGCCTGTGGCGACGCAGGTCCTAGAGGAATGATCGTTCTCGACAGAACCCGGCTTATCGGCCGACTCCCACCTACTGTCCACGACCTGCATTGCGAATGATCGTTCTCGACAGCAGATCAGTTTCGGGCTCATCGGCCGACTCCCAACTCCATTCCGCACGGTCTGCACCAGGAATGATCGTTCCCGACAGCAGATCAATTCCGGGCTGATCGGCCGGCGCCCATATTGCAGGCTATGAGTTGGGCCCTTCGTCCGGCGCCCGCGAGGCCAGAGTGACCCGACCCG
>CAKZHZ010000097.1 GCA_936928855.1 uncultured Polycyclovorans sp. | reverse complement strand
CGCGGTGCAGGCAAGGGCCAAGCTGAACCAGGTCTGGGGCCTGTTCCTGCGCCCCGGCCACACCTTCGCCGAACGGCTCACCGTGTACGGCCTGCTGGGCTACGCCTACGCCAATGTCGACTACCAGACCGAACCGAGCTGGTACCACGAATCCGCCACCGGCCTCGCCTGGGGCGCCGGACTGGACCTCGGCATTTTCAGCGGGGTGATGGACGGCAATATCAGCCTCACCCTGGACTATGTGCAGTATCTGGATGAGGACGACTTGCAGTTCGATGCGATGAGTGTGGGGATCAAGCTGGCGTACTAGGTACTTGCGGCCCCGGCTTCACCATGTTCGTCGGTCAGTTCGAACAGAAGTCTGCGTTAGGTTGAGCGGCGATATGAAGGACATCCAGCTGCTCACACCATCGACGCTCGTGTGATCTTTACGAAAGACCTCCCGAGCGTCGATGCAGTCCAGGGTGTGCGCTACCAGTGGTGACCAAGCCACCACCCAACGCCTGACCGAGCAACCTCACCGAGCACGGCCACCCTCGCATCTCCTCCAAGGTAGCACCTTGCGGCAGCGTCCAGGTGGCGTTGCCGTTTTCTTTTTGGGGGGCGATTACGATGAAGTCTCCAATAGACAAGGAGAAGTTGCAGTGAAACGAGCATATGACTATCTGTACACGTTCGCGGCCGCGTGCATTATTGCGATTGGTTCTGGATTTCTGGCTCTAACGCCGACGTTTATGGAGTATGAGCGCGAAGCCTATGAGCTGAAATACCAATATGAGGCGGCGACAGGCAACAGGATTGAAAGAAATTCTGAGTGTGTGGGTGAGGCGGAGATCAAGAGGGGCTGTCTTCTGGCGCAACACATGTTGAGCACGAACAGTACACTCTTGGACGCGCTGAAGATGCTCGCCTACATCCTCCTAGGCTTGGGAGGAGGTGCGGCAGCAATTGGATTCGGAATTCATGCCGGCGCAGCGAGAACAGAGCGGCTAGAGCGAAGCAAGGCAGCTGAAAGCGACAAGGGAAAGCGCTAAGTGCCGCCATGAGCGGTCACAGCGATGCCGGCACTGTCTCCGGCTTCCTTGACCTAGCCGGCCCCGGCGACGACTACAGCAGCACCAGCATCGCCGGCGGTGTGCGCATCAACTGGTAACGCACCGCCACCCATCTTCCGAATGTGGTGAGGGAAGCATCCCCCAGCGATCTCCGCCCAGCGGGATGCCCTACGGCAGCATGGTTCGCCCTGCTGCCGTTTTCTTTTGGGCGCCGGCAAGATGGTTCCCAATCCGGTGGGCTGGGCCCGACCATCCGCTGAGGTGGTCTAAAGCCACTGAGTTGGATAGGATTTGTCCAGGATGATCGCCGATATCCACCACCATCAGGACGAACTTCGTCGCCTGTGCGAGCAGCACAAGGTGCGGCGGTTGGAGCTGTTCGGCTCCGCCCGCGGCGAAGGATTCGACCCGGACGCCAGCGATCTGGACTTCCTGGTGGAGTTCGAGCCCCTCTCGGGCGGGCACTATGCAGACCATTACTTTGGCCTGCTTGAAGACCTCACGGCCCTATTCCGCCGCCCGGTCGACCTAGTCGTGGCCCGCGCCATCCGCAACCCGCATTTCCTGAGGTCGGTGAACGAGACCAAGGAATTGCTCTATGCCGCCTGAACCCGACAAGTACCTCTTTGATATCCAGGGTAGTTCCTAACTAGACACCACGCTTGAGGTTTCGCATGCGAGAAATCTCAAAATAGAGGTCTGATGTCCCCGTCACTGTATGCCTACAGTTCCAGAGTGCGCTTTTAAATGTCGCCGCATCTGACACCTCGTCAAGTACGATTAAGAGCTGTGGAAGGCTCATGAACCAGCAGTTGAAAAAGGGCTGATCAAGTTCGAACTTGCCTGGATGAGCGATCCTGCATTGCTCCCGAATCTCCCCCAATGCCGCATTGACCTTCTTGAACTTTGCGTCATTCGCCGATTCAGGAGATCCAAAATTGATGTTCAAAGTTGCTTCGAGGAACTGCTTGAGCACGACTCTGTCCTGGAAGCTTCCGAAATCGAGCATCCCGAGAGCGATCTTCTCGATCTGGCGACCGTCTAGTGAGAGGCGATGAGCTTGTCCATTCCGAACGAGCTTAAGGCTCCCGGCGTTGGTGATCCTACGCTCGTGCCAGCCAGCTTGTACTAGTGCATCCAACAGGCTGCCGCCGAGATCAAGCAGCAATTCGGACTGATTCCCGACCCGAGCTCGGCGGGTGAGCGGCTTCTTTTTCAGCTCAAGGAAAAAGAGCACCTCTGGCGTTGGGATGGCGATGTCGCACTCGCCATGCTTACCTGCGTCGTCATAGTCACCGCTGAACACCTCTACGCCGTGTGCCATGAGCTGTTGCTCGACAAACGTTTCAACTGCGACTCCGACTTTTGTATCCAAATTGCTTTCCGAGACACGCAAGGCAGTTAGAAGCGCCTCCAAGTACCCCCAACCACACATCGACCGATCGAGGATCAGGTATCGGTGCCCGGAGAGTTGGATAAGGGGCTTTTGGTAGAAATCAACACCGGTGCTCCTTTCGCCTGGGATTGGCGCGTCGGTAGGGAATGAGAACCGCCGATTGGGGCCCTCTATCGGATGCGAAAACACATCTTTCAAGATCGATTTGAGGACTTCGGAAGGAATGAGGGGCAGCGCCATCCTGGCATCATGTTCATTCACAACGACCGGGCCTCGGGTGTCGTATTGCGGGCCCGTGAGGAAACCGATCACCTCGTAGGCTTGGCCGAGTGTCCAGCCCGCAGGCTGTACGGCGGCTGGCTCAAGGAATGAGAGGGATCCGCGGCAAATCTTCAGCACGTCCGATGCACGAAGCTGCTGGAAGCGGAACATCGAATCGTACATCGCTTGCTGCGAGAAATAATCGAGCAGAGCCCCGGCCTCCATCGTGCCGTAGATAGCGGGGGAGTAAGGCTGAACATCCATGATCGAAGCGTAGGATGTGGCGAGGTCGACTAATCTCTTCCAGCGCGCCTCGTGCTTATCAGGTGGAGCCAGGGGTTTCAGGTGCTTTGCAGCCAACTGCAGTAGATACCCAATGGGCATTTGCCTTTGGCCACCGCCCATCAACGAAGTCGAAGGGACGATGTGATATCGCTCCATCGTGGGATCGTAGGTCGGGGTGATGAACCTGAAAATCGCTTGCGCAACATTGATGCCGCCAATAGCTGCGACTAGCCCCTCGATTTCGTCTACGAGAGATGCTTCGGCCTCCGCTTCGAGCGCTATGAAGTCCGGCTCGAGACGAATGGCGTAGCCGGCCTGCGCCAGCATCCTCGCGGATTCGGCGACGTTGTACTCCCGTGCATGAAAAGTGCGTAGCTTCCATACAGGTCGACTCGACATCTCTACGTGATCACGGGCTGCTTTGATCGCGGCCTCCCAATCACCCTCGATCTCGCCGCCGCTGTCCGTCTGCCGGACCGCGTCGCGCAGACAGTTCAGCAGTTCGTAGTAAGGCTCCAGTGGGGCGCCTAAGATGACATGCTCGCGGATCAGATCTGTAACGAGGCGTCGACATAGATTGTCGACGGATTTATGACCTGCCTTGAATGCTGAGTTGATACCGTCGCTCAGGGCGTCACAAACTGCGCTGAGCTGATAGCCACCATGGAAGGGCAAGCCAACATAGGCGTACATTTCTCTCGACTTATTGCGAATGGCCGCGATCTCTGCAGGCGTGCGGTCAACAATCTCGCGGAATGCCTGGAGGTTCATTCGCTTCTCCGTACTCAACTTGATCATATCCATTATTGCAACGAAGCAAGCGCAAGCGTTTCAGAGGGACTACGACAGAGATATGCGCCATGGAGCGCGTTCCCATTGTCCCGGCGTCTCTGTCGACATCGCGTCCACTCACGAGGTACTGGCGAAAGCCCCCGGCGACAAGACCGATGTCTCCATCGCCCGGGTCGAACCGTTGGGTGCCAGCACGCCCCGGCATGCGGTTTTGCGATGGGGTGTGGTGGGTGGTGGCAGGCTCGGTGCTGCTTGCAGTCTTACGACGAGCGCGTCATCAAGGGGCTGGCTGAGTGACGGGTGTCAATCTGGTGCCCACTGCATACCCAGCAATGTCGCCTCCGCGCGAGTACGAGAATTGCTCGTAGTTACTTCGGATTGGGCACGTGTCCTCTGCTTTATGTTCCTGCGCCAGTTTTTCGGAAAGATCGATCGAATCAAGCGTATTTTGGTAGTAGCCTGAGAACTTTTTGTTTGTATCCATAGAGCGCACGACTTCCTTGGCATCAACGCCCCGGCTATTTCGCCAATGTCGTGGCCAATCCAGTACCAGGCCGCTGGACGCTTCCATTGAAGGGTTCTTGAGATGTTGATTGAACGGGAGGCAGTATCGTTTCGGAACAGTCTGTTCGACGAAAGAACGTGACATGCTTGCGCCAATAAAATTTTGACCATGCTCTAGCACGCTCGCCTCGATAACAGGCTGCCCAAGAAAAATGTTCCTCTTCTTGTCCATCACTGCATCGCCTACGGATAAAGCACCCCTGAGGGGCAAACCCACTTGGAGGCTTCGGCACATTAGTTCATTGCAGACGTTGAGAAAGGCATCACAAGGGACGGGACAGAACAGCCAGTCATATCGCGAGTCCTTGGAAAGTGCATCAAGTTCTTCCTTAGGGGTTTGATGAAGGTCAGTCCACGTGTAATGTGCCCACACCATGAAGGAGTCACTGCCGTATGCGGCAGACACCTCTGTCATAAGGAATATTTGGCCGTCTCTACACCAGTACGGCCCTTCCTTCCAAGACGAAAAGAACTGTGCGGCCTCCACTTGGCCCTTGTCCCTTTGAACGACAATATCGATGAGTGCCCGATATCTGGCCATCATTTCCATCAGGCCCATTCGTTCGAATCGATCTTTGAAGCCAAGAACATCAAACAGCCCTACCGCATATGGGCGTGCCACAACCGGGTTTTGAGCTGAAATTCCGCCGATGTCACAATTCGAATGAGGTTTATCCTCGGATGGTTCGGTCATGTTTCCTGCCCCCTAGGTTCCCTGAAAGTGGCTGGGCGCAGACGGTTTCCATGACGCCTCCTAGAGGCTTTAAGCCAGCTGCACCGAGCTGGCAGTCGCTCGGCCAGCCACACTTGAACGACGGATTGCCGGGCGACGCCCATGCGCTGAGCCTCCTTGTCGAGCGATTCAATCATCTATGCGGGGAGGAGACGCTGACGCGACGTTACAGCGCGAAACGCTCTCTCAACATCTGATTGACGCGGGTCTGCCAGCCGGGGCCGGTGGCGCGCAGGACAGCCAGCACATCGGGGTCCAGGCGCAGTTTTACAGCTTGCTTTGCCGCCGGCTTGGGCGGCCGACCCCTGCGGACGGTGGGCGTTGCGGCCTTCCATTGCGCATCGGTCAGCGGTTTGGCATCGGGGTCGCGGCGCGCTGCGGCGGTGATGGCTTTGTCGTCAGCCACCGTGGGAATGACGGTTCCAGACTTAAGTTTCGGCATAGCGTTTCACCTCTTTGCGATTGGCTCTGCGCAGGCTGATGACACGGCGGACTTGGTCCCTGTCGACGAAGACCACGAAGTAGAGCGTCAGGCCGATGTAGCCGATGCCGCATTCACGGTTCTCGCCGTAGTCCTTGCGGGTATCCGGCCACGTAATCGCCGTATCCCACTCGAGCCGCCCGGCAGTGGCCAACCTGACGCCATGTTTGGCGCGATTCGCCTTGTCCTTGGCAGAGTCGAATTCGACTTCCATGCCAATTAACGTACACCCAGTAAATGGGATGGTCAATGCTGGTGATCAAGCTCGGATCCCGAGTATGCATTGGTGTAATGGCGCTCCCGCGCCTGTCGATTTCGAAACCCCGTGTTCGACGTATTTCCAAACCCCCACACCCGATCCGGAGCCCCCCATGTCCCTCGCCCTCTACGGCCACCCGTTTTCGTCCTACACCCAGAAGGTGCTGATCACGCTCTACGAGAACGGCACGCCGTTTGAATTTCGCTGCATCGGCCCGGACCACCCGGACCATGCGGCGGAGTGGCTGCGGCGTTGGCCGTTGCGTAAATTCCCGATGCTGTTGGACGGGGACCGGCAGGTGGTGGAGAGCAGCGTGATCATCGAGTACCTGCAGGTGGCGCATCCGGGGCCGGTGGTGATGGTGCCGGCGGAACCGATGGCGGCGCTGCAAGTGCGGTTTCTCGACCGCTATTTCGACCTGCATGTAATGGATGCCATGCAGGTGGCGGTGGACACCGCGCTGGGCCGCTATCCGATGCAGCGGGACGAGGGCGTGGCCATTGCCCACGAACGCCTTGAGCGTGCCTACGCCTGGCTGGACGGCCACCTGGCAAGCCGCACCTGGGCCGCGGACGACGGCTTCACCCTGGCGGACTGTGCGGCCGCGCCGTCGCTGTTCTATGCCGACTGGATCTACCGGATCCCGGACCACTACCCCGCGCTGCGCGCCTACCGCAGCCGCCTGCTGGCACGGCCCAGTTTTGCCCGCGCCGTCGACGAGGCCCGCCCGTTCCGCCCGCTGTTCCCACTGGGGGCGCCGGATCGGGACTGAGGGTGTCAGCGATGCTCTAGGGAAACGCCAACATCGGCGCCCCTTGGTGGGCCAGCAGGCGCTGCATCTGGGCGATGTCTTTCACCTGTTCCATCACCATGGCTTCGGCCGCCTGTCGTACCGGGGCCAGATGGGCGCGTTCGGCGGTGAAGCGCGCCATGTCGATGCCGCCCTGGTGATGGCGGATCATCAGTTGCAGGAAGTGCACGTCGAAGGCGTCGCCGGTACGGGCCCACAGGGCGTTGAGTTCCTCGGGCAGCGCCATGCCCGGCATGTGCGGATGCCCCTGATGGCCGTTGGCGCCGGGCAGGCACATGTCGCTATGCACATGGGCGCCGGCCATCCAGGCCATTTCCGGCGTGGCGTCCGGGGTTTCGCCCCACAGTTGCAGCCAGCCGCGCATCGCGCCGATCTGGCTGGACTGCGACAGCAGGATGCCGTCGGCGAGGGCCTTCACTGCCGGGCCGGCGCGCGGCTGGGCCAGCACGGCCATGAGGATGGCCTGGTCATGGTGCACCGCCATGTCCTTGCTGAAGCCGATGTCCACCGGCCCCGGCAGGCGTGCCGTTTCGGCGGCTTGCCAGTCCAGCCACGCGGTGTGGCCGGCATAGCCGATCAGGCCGGCCAGCAGCAGGCCGGCAAGGCGCAGGGACCGGCGCGCGGCCGGGCTCACTGCGGCCAGGCCTCCGGGCGCAGCCGCAGCACGTAGAAGCCGGAAGCGGCGTCGGTGTACCAGATCTCGCGGCGTTCCGGCACGAAGGCCGGTTGTGAGGTGGCGAGGTTGCCGGGCAGCATGCCCACCAGGGTGCCGGCCTTGGGCGGGGCGATGTAGTAGGCCACTTCGCGCGGCTGGGCAGGATCGCGGATGTCGAACACCCGCAGGCCAGAGTTCATGGTGGAGCAGGCGACGATGCCGGGGTCATCCTGCCGGGGCAGCCCGCAGTAGTGGAAGGCGTAGCCGAACACCTGCGTGGGCGGCAGTGCGGAGGGGTCGATGGCGGCCTCGCGGTGGTGCTCGCGCATGTTCACTTCCAGGCGGATATTGGACACCACCCGCGGCTGCGTGGGGTCCTCGATGTCGAGGATGCGGGCGGCGCCGACGCGGCTGTCGATGGTGGCCGGGTTGAAGCGGAAGGCGAACTCGTCGAACTCCAGCAGGTAGTGGCGGCCATTCACCGTGAACGGCGCGGTGTTCTGCGGGATGGACACGCTGGGCCAGGTGACGCGGCTGATGTCGGTGACCTGCGGATTGTCGCGGCGCTGCTGGATGTCGCTGACATCCATGATGCCGACGTTACCGTTGATGGGGTCGGTCTGGTACAGCGTGTTGCCATCGTCGGACAGGGTCAGGCCATGGGCGTAGTAGGGGCCGCGCCACAGCACTTCGGGCCGTGTCGGGTCGGCCACGTCCACGGCGAGGATGTAGCCGGCGCCGCCCGCCACCCAGTAGGTGTTGCCGTCCGGGCTGAAGCCGCTTTCGTGGCCGAACAGGATGGGCTTCTGCGACAGCAGCACCGGGTTGCGGCAGTCCTGGCGCACGTCGTAGACCGACAGCGACCCCGGCAGGGTCAGGCCGTTGCCGGTGTTGGCGGCGAGCAGGCCGCGGCGCTCGTTGAGGTTGAGCGATTCGTGCGGCGCCAGCATCGCCAGCGAGGTGAGCGTGGCGGTGCGCTGGGGTGCGGTGGGGTCGCTCATGTCCAGCACCACCACGCCCAGCGAGGGCCCGCCGGCCACGCTGACGATGTTGAGCGGCGCGGTGAAGGAGGTGTCGTAATAGGCACAGGTGCGGCCCTGCACATCGGTGTAGCGCCACACGCGCCAGCCGCCGGGGGTGTGGTAGTGGGCGATCGGGGTGAGGTTGCAGGTCCAGCCCTGGTCGGCTTCCACGCTGTTGATGGCCTCGGCCGGCACCCGTCCCTGCATGCCCGCCAGCGGCCGGGATGCGGCGTCACATTCGGCGCGCGGCACCGGCGCCAGCGGGGGGTCTTCCAGCAGCGTCGGGGTCTGCATCACCGCCAGCTGCGATGCCGGCAGCGCCAGCAGGGCCTCCAGCGCGTTCAGTGGCAACTGCGGGGCCTCGATGCTGGGCAGGGCCGGCAGGCCGCCGCCATTGAGGCCGGGGGTGCGGGCGATCAGGTCGGTGATGGGGCCGGAAGTCGAGGCGGGGATTTCCGGTGGCGTCTCCAGCGGGCCATGGCCGCCGATGCTGCCGTCCAGCGGCTCGCCGCCGCAGGCCGCAAACAACAGGGTCAAGGTGACACGGGGTATCCAGCGCCGCCCGCGGGCAGCGCTCGCAATGTGAAGGCTCATGGGTCCCTCCTGCCTCTGGCCTTTCGGTATTCCCCCGGAGCTTGCCCGAACCAGCGGCGAAACGCGCGGGTGAAGCTGGCGGTGTCGCCATATCCCAGTTGCAGGGCCAACTCATCGAGCTTCATCTCGGTGCCCTCCAGTAGCTGTGCCGCCAGTTGACGGCGCTCTGCCTCCACCAGATCGCGGTAGCGTGTGCCCTCGTCTTCCAGGCGCCGGCGCAGGCTGCGCGGGGCGATGGCGAGGTGCTGCGCCACATCCTCCAGCGAGGCCACCAGCCCCAGCGGTCCCAGCAGCAACTGGCGAACCTGGCCGGTGATGCCGCCCAGCTGACGCCGCTCCAGTTGCGCCCGGCACTGGTCTTCCAGCAGGCGCACCAGATGCGGGTCGTACATCGGCAGCGGGCGCTCGGCGTCTTCGCGCCGCAGTTCGATGGCGTTGCGGGTGCTGTCGTACTGCGGTTGCAGTCCGCTCAGTTCCGCGATGCGTGCGGCATGGGGCGGCGGCGGACCGCGAAACGACAGTCGCTGTGCCCGCACACCGGCCAGCCCCAGTTCGTGCAGCAGGTTCACGGCGGTGCCGACATCCCGTTCCAGCAGAAACGCCTGCAGATGCAACGGGATCGGCGTCGGGTCGGCCGCCACCCCGAAGACCGTGTCGTCGGCGTACAGGCTGAGACGACAGTACGCCGTGCTCAGCGGGATATAGCGCAGCGCGAACTGGCAGGCTTCCCGCAGGTTGCGGCTGATGCGCAGGGCGAAGCCCCAGATGCCGAAAGTGGCGATGTTGTACTGCAGGCCCAGCTCGAAGCCCAGTGCCGGCACGTCGGGCAGCGCCAGCATCAGGTTCTCCACCAGCCGCATTTCCTGTTCGCGGGCGATCAGGGTGTCGGGGTCGCCCAGCTGGGCGGGGGTGATGCCGGTGTCCATCAGGCAGGTGTCGGCATCGACGCCATAGCGGGCGGCAAAGTTCACCATGACCTGCCCGATCACGGCGGGATGCTGAATGCGGGCGTCGAGGCTCATGGCCGCAAATGCGCTGTGGTCGGCCGGGAAAGTCCTGTGCAGGCGGCCCGTGCATGGCTAAGGTGCTGCCATCGAACATGGGGGACGGAGAGCATCATGCAGCAGGATCTGATCGCGTTGAACCGGAAGGCCATTGACGTGGCGCGAGCATACACTGGGCGCATCGCCTGGCCGACGGTGGCGATGGTGGTCGGGGTTCTTGCGGTGTTCGTCGGCAACCTGTGGGCCTTCGCGGCCGGTCTTCTGCCGTTGTGGGCTGCCGTGCTGGTCTATGCGGTGATGACCTACATGTCCTACACCCCCTTGCACGAGGCGGCGCACGGCAACATCAACGGCGGCCGGGACGGCAGCAAGTGGCTCAACGACCTCTGCGGCTACCTGGTGGCCCCGATCATCATGGTGCCCTACTCCACCCATCGCGTGGAGCACTTCACGCACCACCGCTACACCAACCAGCCGGACAAGGATCCGGACTTCGTGGTGAAGGGCATGTCGGACGGCTTTCTGGCCTTCGTGGGCTGCGGGTTCCGCTTTCTGTGGGTACAGAACACCTTCCTGTTCCGCGACTACTGGGCGACAGCGCCGTTGCGCGAAAAGCTGACCTACGGTGCGGAGGTGAGCCTTGCCATCGGCTGGCGACTGGCCGTGGCCCTGCTGGTGGCACGCGAAGGCATGCTGCTGGTGCTGGTGGCCGGCTACTTCGCCGGCGCCTTCTTCACCGCCTACTGGTTTGCCTACCGGCCCCACCTGCCCTACGAGGAGCCGGCCCGCTACCGCAACACCAACAGCCTGCTGATGCCGGGGTGGATGAAGCCGCTGGAGTGGTTCTGGCTGGGCCAGAACCTGCACTCGGTGCACCACCTGTTTCCGCGGGTGCCGTTCTACCACTACCACGCGGTGCATCGGCGGATCGAGCCGGCCATGCGCGCGCATGGCACGCCCATGATCGGGATCTTCAGCCGCCGTCCGCAGGACTGAGTTGCCGCTTCAGTTGCGCGAGGCTTTTCGTGCCTTCTTGACCTCGTACATGGCTGCATCCGCCCGTGCCATGAGGTGGGGGACGGTGTCGCTGGGCAGGGCCCGTACCACGCCGACGCTGGGGCCGCCGAAGAGCACGGTTTGCCCTTCCCATGGCAGCTCCCGCGAGATGAGCTGCTGCAGCCGGAGGGCGAGCTCCTCGGGGTCGTAGCCATTGGCGATGACCACGAACTCGTCACCGCCGTAGCGCCCCACGACATCGCCGGCACGCATGCCGGTGGCCAGTTCGCGCGCCACCTGGCATAGCAAGGCGTCGCCGGCATCGTGGCCGTGGACGTCGTTGACGGTCTTGAAGCCGTTGAGATCGAGGAAGGCCAGCAGCAGGCCACTGCCGTCCCGGTGAGCGCGGGCCAGCATGCGCCCCAGCTCGATGAGCAGGGCACGCCGGTTGGCGATGCCGGTGAGGGCGTCGATCAGGGCGTGGGCACTGAGTTCGGCGTTGGAGGCCCGCAGCGATTCGACCAGATGTTCGCGCTCGATCTGCCGTGCAATGAGCTGGGCAAACAGGCTGAACACCTTCACCGTCTGCACCGGAATCTCCCGGCGCTCCCCGCTGGCGGCGCACAGGGTGCCGAACAGGGCACCATCCGCGGCGCGCACCGGTTGGCTGAGATAGGTCCTGATGCCGAGCGCGCGTGCCGCGTCGGAGTCGCCCCAGCGGGTCTCCACATCGTTGACGAAGTGGACCTCCTCTTCCAGCGCGCGTCTGCACAGCGTGTCTTCCCAGGGCACGCTGAGGCCCTCGGGGATGGTCATCTCACCGATATTGCGGGCAAACAGGATGTGCTGATGGCGGCGCGTCGGCTCAATCGACGTCAGGTAGGTGGACTCCATACCGGTGACTGCTTCCAGCAGTTCCAGCAGCGGGCGCGTCAGCGATTCGAGATCCTGGGCGCCCGATACCGATTGCGCCAGTTGGTTGAGTAGAGCATCCATGTTCGAGGGGGCTGATCATGCTGTCTGAAAGCCGGATGGCCGAAGGCTACCATCGGTCACATGCCATGCCCAAGGTTGGGGTCGGGCAGTGCTCGCGGCGTATAGGTTCAGGCTGGACACCGCAGGCGGTTCGGCCCACGGTGGCCTCAGTTCCGTTTGAACTGTCCGCTGTCGACCAGCTGTTGGAAGAAGTCGTTCATCGACTCCGCCAGAGGGCGGTAGTGGATGCCCAGTTCCTCGCGACTGCGGCGGTTGTCGGCGCGCCATGGCAGGTTCATGTTGCGGGCCACCATCTTTCGCGTGAGGGCCTTGTTCACCAGTGGGCCGGTCAGCCAGACCAGCCACTTCGGCAGGGTGCGCCGGGGGATCGGGTAGCGGTCGCCGAAACGGGGCAGCAGGGTGGCCGCCATCTCCAGCAGACTGGCGTCGAGGCCGGAAAGAATGTAGCGACCGGCGGCCTCCGGCGTGAAGGCGGCGCGCACATGAGCGTCGGCCACCTCGCGTACATCCACCACCCCGATCCGCATGTCCGGCACACCGGGCTTCATCGAGCCGTCGCCGAGTTGGCGCACCAGCGAAAAGCTTTCGGAAGTGGCGAACGGGTTCAGACCCGGCCCCACCACCAGTGCCGGATTGATGGTGACCAGGTCCCAGCGCTGCTGACCTTCGACGAGGGACCAGGCTTCCCGCTCGGCCAGGGTCTTCGAGTAGGAGTAGGGCTGATGATCCAATGAGGAGCTGGTGTTCCAGACAGATTCGTCGAACACACCCCGTGGTGTGGTGGCGAGATCGGCGCTGTCACCAAAGATGGCGGCGCAGCTGCTGGTGAGCACCACGCGGCGCACGCTGGGGGTGGCGTTCACCGTTTCGAGGATATTGCGGGTGCCCCGCTGCGCCGGCTCGATCAGCTCCTTCTGCACATCGCGCACGGTGGTCTTGAACGGCGAGGCGGTGTGAAACACCACCTGGCAACCCGCCATGGCCTCAGCGTAGGCGCCCGGGGTCAGCAGGTCCGCCTTGAAGTAGCGCAGCTGGCCCGGCAGTTCGGCCGCCAGGGCGTCCAGGTGCTGCCGTTTGGAGACATTGTCCGGGTCGCGGATCGGCGCATGCACGGTCAGGCCGGCTTCCAGCAGGCGCTTCACCACCCAGCCGGCCACATAGCCGGTGGCGCCGGTGATCATCACGGGGACGGAGGTGTCGATCTGCATGGTCAGCTCCTGGCGCCAGTGGCGCGATGGATGTTCAGCGGGCGCGCCAGACGCGGAACGCCGTCTTGTATTCGTCCCACAGATAGGCAAGGAAGGCCTTGAAAACGCCGCGCTGGAGATCCGGCGCCTGACCGCGGCCGAGCCGGGCAATCTGTTGGTAGTACCAGCCCTGCTGGCCGAGGACGTTAACGATCTTGAACAGGAAGACGGGGCTGGCGCCGGACAGCCAGCGGGCCTTGCCGAGCTTCAGCGTTTTCTCGTAGGCCGGCATCACCGGCAGTTCGCCACGCAGGGCGCGGGCGGGGGCGTCGGTGTCGGTGCACAGGGGACGGCCCAGGCCGATGACGTCACAGTGGCCTTCCTGCAGGGTGGCCTCCATGCCCGCGGTGGTGCGGAAGCCACCGGTCACCATCAGCGGCATCTTCGCCACCTTGCGGATGGCTTCGGCGTAGTCCAGGAAGTAGGCCTCACGGGCCTTGGTGCTGGCGCGCTGAGGCTCGACGGCACTTTCGGCCTTGCCATCAAAGCCGAGCAGCCGCGGTTGCTCGTAGGTGCCGCCGGAAACCTCCAGCAGGTCGACTGACTCGTCATTGAGCCAGCTCACCACCTGCAGGCAGTCCTCGTGCGAGAAACCGCCTTTGCGGAAATCGTCGGAGTTGAGTTTCAGCGCCACCGGGAAGTCCGCGCCCACCGCCTTGCGCACCGCGCGAATCGTTTCCAGCAGAAACCGGGCACGGTTCTCCAGGCTGCCGCCCCAGGCATCGGTGCGGCGGTTGGTCACCGGCGACAGGAAGGAGGACAGCAGATAGCCGTGGGCGGAGTGGATCTGCACGCCGGTGAAGCCCGTGTCACGCGCCGTGACGGCGACGCGGGCGAAACGCTGGATGAAGTCGAGGATCTCGGCCTCGGTCATCGCCCGTGGTTTGGCGTAGTTGCCGAGCATGTCGAGCTGCACGGCCGAGGGGCCGAGGGGGCGCGTGGTCACATAGCGGGGCGATTGCCGCCCGGCGTGGGAGATCTGCATCCACAGGTGGTTGCCATTGGCGGTGCCGGCCTGTGCCCAGGCGCGCAGGGCCGCTTCACCGCCATTGCCATCGATGGCGACATTGCCCGGGCGTTCCAGCACAGTGCGGTCAATCTGCACGTTGCCGGTGAGCAGCAGTCCGGCGCCGCCCTCGGACCATCGACGATACAGGGTGACCAGTTCCGGGGTGGCCTGCAGTTGCGGGTTGGCCAGCCCCTCGGTCATTGCGGCCTTGCACAGGCGGTTGGGCAGGGTGGCGCCGCAGGGCAGGGTCAGGGGGCTGGACAGCAGGGCGGTCATCAGACGGCTCCAGAGGTGAACATACCCTAGGGTATGTTGGCCCTCGCGTCAGGGCAACTGCCGGTTCGGGTGGGGCCGCGTGCGTCTACTTCTGGCAGCCGGGGCAGTAGCAGCTTGCACGCTGTCCGATGCGCCCCGGGCGGATCAGCCGGTCGCAGATGCGGCAGGGCTCGCCATCGCGACCATAGACATACAGATCCTGCTGGAAATAGCCGGACTCGCCATGGGCGCCGGCAAAATCGCGCAAGGTGGTACCGCCCTGGATGACGGCCTCCTCGAGTACGTTCCGGACGGCGGTGGCCAGCGCTTCGTACTCGCGGCGGGTCACCCGTCCGGCGGGCCGGGTCGGGCGGATGCCGGCCCGGAACAGGGACTCTGCGGCGTAGATGTTGCCGCAGCCGACCACCGTCTCGCCGTCCATGAGGAAGCTCTTGACCGGCCCGGTGCGCCGTCGCGAACGGCGAAACAGGTAGGTGCCGTCAAAGGCTGGGTCGAAGGGTTCGGGGCCGAGGTGATCCAGCAGCGGGTGGCCCGTCTCGCCGGCCGGCCACAGCAGCAGTGCCCCGAACCGTCGCGGGTCCTGCAGGCGCAGCAGCACCTCGCCATCGAAGCGCAGGTCGACGTGATCGTGCTTGCGCAGCGGGGTGTCGGGCGTGAGCACGAACAGGCGGCCGGACATGCCGAGGTGCACCATCAGCCGGTCGCCGCTGTCGAGCGTGATGATCAGATACTTGCCCCGCCGGTGGGTGGCGGTAACGGTCTGGCCCGGCAGCCGCGTTTCCAGCCCGTCGGGCACCGGCCAGCGCAGCCGACGCTCGCGCACCACCACCTGTTCGATACGGCGCCCGAGAATGTGCGGCGTGACGCCGCGCCGGATGGTCTCGACCTCGGGCAGTTCCGGCATGGTCAGCCTGGCGTGTCGTCCACAGCGGCGATGGGCGCCGATTCGGTGGACGCGGTGGGTAATGTCAGCAGGGTGTCGATCAGGGCCCGTGACAGGGTGCGGCGCACCTGGTAATCGAGGTCCACCAGTTCCAGCTGGGGCTCGCGTCGGGCGATGCCGAACACGCGGGTACCGCCATCGGCCAAGTGCAGGGTGACGGACTCCGCAGGCGCTTCGGTGCCGGGCTCGAGGGCGGCATTCCACATGGCCTGTGCGGTTCGCCAGCCCTCAACCACTGCCACCAGAGCGTCGCTGGCGGCATCGGGATGTTCTGGCGACGTCCATCCGTCTGCGCCTTTCTCCAGGGTCATCCCGGGCACCTCGATACGCTGCAATGCGGCGTCGGTGGACACCAGCTGTTTGCTGACGAGGTCGCTGAAGTCGGCATCCAGCGCAGCGCTTGGGGGATCGTCTACCAGCACCACCTGATCCCCGATGCCAACGTAGCGCTGGAAGGCCAGCGGCTCCATGCCGCCGAAGCGCAGCACCTGATCATTGAGCGTGACGGTGTAGGTCGGCGGTGTGAGGCCGACCGCAGCGGGGTCAACCCCGGCGTCGACCCGCTTTTTCACCGGCAGGCTGGCGACCGTGAGAATGCCATTGACTTCGAGACGGTCGGCCGGGGCCTCCACTGGTGCCCGCAACCACCACTCCGTACCGGAGCGCTCCAGCCGGATCAAGGGATGGCCCTCGTGCGCCACCTCGACACGGTCGATGGCATCCGGCGTCATCGCGGTCAGGGGCTCGGGCGGGGGCGGCTGCTCCCGGGTGAAATACAGGGTCGCACCGAGACCGGCCACCATCACCAGCAGGCCCAGGTTGAGATGACTGCGCTTCATCGGAGAGCCCCCTCAGCGCCGCCGACGCAGCAGCCAACGGGTGACACCGAAGCCGAGCAGCAGCAGCGGCAGCACCGCGACAAAGCCGATCGAGATCACCCACGACGCCGTCGGCCCCAGGGTGATAACCGTGTCCGGTGCCTTGGGCACGTCGATATTGAGTTGGGCATCCCGCGATGCCAGCCACTGCGCCAGGTTGAGCGCAAAGGCCTGGTTGCCCAGTTCACTGATGTGGGCGTTGCTGAGAAAATCGCTGTCGCCGATAAAGGCCAGCCGCTGGGTGCGGGCGGCCTCCCCTTCGCCGAGCCGACGGGTCAGGGTGGCGCCAATGGTCAGCGGACCGGGGATGTCGGCGTCGTCGAGCGCCACCGTGCCGCCGCTGATGTCGCCGGTTTCGAGCCAGGCGGCCTCGCTGGTGACCAGCAGGGCCTGGTGGGTCCAGTCCTGCGGCGGGCTCAGCGCCAGTGCCCGCGCCAGCGGGAACAGGGTGACCTGGTCGAAGCCCTGAGTGACGGGGTTCTGCGGGTAGGACAGCGATACGAAGAAGCCCGGATGCCCCGTCCCCAACAGCTGGTACTCGGGGAAGATCGCATAGCCGTCCAGCCAGGCCAGACCGACCTGCTCGGCCAGCGGCGCCAGGCCGGTGGGCACGTCGGGGTCGGTCAGCCAGAGCAGATTGCCGCCGTTCTCCACATAGGCCTGGATCAGCGCGATTTCGCCCGGGAGATAGTCCTTCTCCGGGCTGGCGAGCACCAGCACGCTGGTGTTGTCGGGAATCTCCGGGGTATCGACCAGGCTCAGCGACTGCACCTTGAGGCCCTTGTCGCGCAGGATCGCCGCGTAGATCGACAGTGCGCCCTGATCCTGATCATCTTCGATACTGCGCTCGCCGTGGCCGCGCACGAACACCACCCATTGCTCGCCGCCATAGGCCAGCCGCTGCAGGGCCGTGGTGATCATGGGCTCGGTGGTGCCTGCGAGGGTTTCGCGGCGCCCCTGGTATTCAATGACGATCTGCCCGGGCTGGCGGATCTCGAACTCGCGCACCGCCTCGGGGTTGGTGCTGGGATCGATGAACCGCAGCTCGATGTTGTCCTTGGCCCGGGTGTACCGCGCCAGATCGGTCTCCACGCTCTTGCGGATGGGGTCGCCGGAATAGGCGAACACCCGGATCACCAGCGGATCCGGCATGGACGCCAGCTGTTTCTCACTGGCGGCGGTCAGGCTGTTGCGGCCCCCCACCGTCCAGTCCAGTGCGGTGTTGAAGCGCACCGACAGCAGGCCCAGCAGGATGATGACCCCGACGAACAGGGCCATTCCGGAAATTTTTTGCAGTGTTGCTCGCATGTTGAAAGTCCTCACTGGCGCTCGAGGTCCAGCCGCTGCACGGTCAGCCCGAGGAACAGCGCGGTGAAGAGCAGGTAGTAGGCGACGTCGGTGGTTTCGAACACCCCCCGCCGCAGGTTCTCGTAGTGATCGATCAGCGACAGATAGCTGAACACCTCACCGAAGGGGATGCTGTCATTGAAGCTGAGAATGTTGATCAGCCACACCAGCAGCAGCAGGCCGAAACTGCCCACCGCCGCGATGGTGGGCTCGCGGGTCAGGGAGGACACGAACAATCCGGCTGCGGCGAACGCGGACATCAGCAGGGCCAGCCCCAGCAGCCCGGCGGCGATGCGACCGAGATCCAGGTTGGTGGCGTGCATCAGAGACAGCGGCATCAGCGCCAACAGCAACAGCAGGGCGGCAATGAACCCCACCATGCCGAGGAATTTGCCGAGCACGATTTCCACCAGCGATACCGGCGCCGACAGCAGCAGGGTCAGCGTGCCGGATTTCCGTTCCTCGGCGAACAGCCGCATGGTCATCAGCGGCATGATCAGCAGCACCAGGATGGTGGCAAAGCCGAAGACCTGCCCCGCCACCACATCCGCCGCGCCGAACTGTTCGCCCGGATAGGGATTGGTGATGAACTCGAACAGCACGTTCACGAACACGAAGCCGAGCAGCAGCTGCAGCACCGCCAGCACTGCCCAGGCCAGGGGGGACAGAAAGATGCGCCGCAGTTCGGCGCGGGCGATGGTCAGGGTGTTCATGCGGTCTCCCCGGAGGTCAGCGAGACGAAGATGTCTTCCAGCGTGCGGCTGCGGGCGTGCAGTTCGAACAGCCCCCAGTCCTGCGCGGCGGCTGCGGCAGCGAGGGCCTCGCGCGGGTCTTCGCCACGCTGGCACTGCAGTTCGAAGCGCTGCGGCGCCAGCCGGCGCAGGCCGGTGATGCCCGGGAGTGCCGTCAGCGACGCCTCCTCCGGCGGCCGTTTCAGCCCCACCTCCACCGTGTCGAAGCCGGCATCGGTGGTGGCGCTGATGGGTTGGTCATACACCGCCCGGCCGCGCGCGATGATCATCACCCGCGAGCACACCGCCTGAATCTCCGGGAGGATGTGGCTCGACAGGATCACCGAGTGGTTGCGGCCCAGTGCTGCGATGAGGCTGCGAATTTCGCGGATCTGAATCGGATCGAGGCCGACGGTCGGCTCGTCGAGAATGATCACCGGTGGGCGGTGGATGATGGCCTGTGCCAGGCCCACACGTTGCTGGTATCCCTTGGACAGATTGGCGATCAGACGGCCACCCACGGCCTGCAGGCCGCAGTCGGCCTTGGCCGAGGTCACCGCGTCGGCGCGCGCCTTGCCGCGCAGGCCGTGCAGGCCGGCGGCAAAATCCAGGTACTCATCAACGGCCAACTCGCCGTAGACCGGCGGCTGTTCGGGCAGGTAGCCCAGCGACTGTTTGGCGCGTTTGGGGTCGTCGGCCATCGACACCCCCTTGATCGACACGCTGCCGGCGCTGGGCGCCAGGGTGCCGGTCAGCATCTTCATGGTGGTGGATTTGCCGGCACCGTTGGGACCCAGCAGGCCCAGCACTTCGCCCTTGCGGAGGGTGAGGCTGAGGTCCTCCACCGCCATCTGGGGCCCGTAGCGACGGCTCAGGCCCTGAGCCTCGATGAGAATTTCGCTGTCCATATCCTGTTATCGATGGTGTTTGGAGATGACGCGGCGATAGACGCGTGAAGCGCGCCGGAGTTCCCGGCGCAGATCCAGCGTGGGGATCACCGCGGCGCGTTTCAAGAACTGCGGGCGTTGAGATAGGCCTGTTCGGCGATACCGGTATTGGCCAGCATCTGCTCACGGAAGGCGCTGTACGAGGCGTGGACCTTGCCGGCGAAGGCATCGGATTCCGCAGTCTGCAGGAGCACGGTCTCGGAGGCCTCGCGGAGGGCCTTCAGGACATCCTCCGGAAACGGCAGCACCGTGACGCCGTGCTCTTCCACCAGCGTCTTCAGCGCAATCTGGTTGCGGGCGGTCATCTCCGCCAGCATGGTGTGGGAGACCGACTCGCAGGCGGTGGTGACGATGGCCTGCAGGTCTTCCGGCAGCGCCGCCCAGGCGTCGGCGTTGACGATGGCTTCGAGGCAGGCGCCGGGTTCGTGCCAGCCGGGATAGTAGTAATAGGGCGCGGCCTTGTAGAGCCCGAAGGCGAGGTCGTTGTAGGGGCCCACCCATTCGGTGGCATCAATGGTGCCGTTGGACAGCGCCGTGAACAGTTCGCCGCCCGGGATATTCACCGTGGTCACCCCGAGCCGGTCCAGTACTTCCCCGCCCAGACCCGGCATGCGCATCTTCAGGCCCTTGAGGTCGGCCAGGGAGTCGATCCGCTTGCGGAACCAGCCGCCCATCTGCACCCCGGTGTTGCCGGCATCGAAAGGCACCAGATTGAATTTGGCATACAGCTCGCGCCAGAGCGCCATACCACCGCCGTAGTAGAGCCAGGCATTCATTTCCTGAGCGGTGAAGCCAAACGGGACGCTGCAGAAGAATGGTGCGGCCGGGGCCTTGCCCTTCCAGTAGTAGGCGCCGCCATGGCCCATCTGGGCGCTGCCGCGGGAGACGGCGTCAAACACCTCCAGCGCCGGGACACGTTCGCCTGCACCATAGACTGAGACCTTCAGCCGACCACCCGACATCTGGGTGATGCGTTCGGCCAGACGGTTGGCGCCGGTGCCGAGCCCCGGGAAGTTCTTGGGCCAGGTGGTATACATGCGCCATTCGATGGGCTTTGCCTTCTCCCCCCCGGCGGCACACTCCGTCGTGGCGGTGGCGACGGGCTTGCAACCCGCCATGGCGGCGCCGCCCGCCGCCAGGCCCAGCAATAGGTTACGACGCTTCATGGAACAACCTCTCCTCGTCTGCCAATACCCTTTCTATGTGCGCGAAGGGTACACCGAGCCGGGCAAAAAGAAGGCCCGGCGAATGCCGGGCCCAAGGGGAGGAAGTTCTGAAGCGGAACCGACCTCGGATGTGACCGATCGGTCGTTCAATTTCAGCACGGCCCAGTCTATCGGCCGCTGGGAATGCGCCAATGACGGGGGTTCGAACGGATTTGTAGGAGATTCTCGATGATCGGTTTGCTACAGAGGGTCACATCCGCGTCGGTCGAGGTTGGTGGCGAACGGGTGGCGCAAATCGGCACCGGACTGCTGGTGCTGGTGGGCGTAGAGCGCGATGACAACGCCGCCCGCGCGCAGCGCCTGCTGGCACGGCTGCTGGGCTACCGGGTGTTCGAGGATGCCGAGGGGCGCATGAATCGCTCGGTGGCGGACATTCAGGGTGGCCTGCTGCTGGTCCCGCAGTTCACGCTGGCAGCGGACACCCGGCGCGGCAGCCGCCCGGGCTTTTCCACCGCAGCTCCGCCCGGCATGGCCCGAACCCTGTTTGCCGAGCTGCTGGATCAGGCGCGGCAGCACCATCCGACGGTGGCGGCGGGGCGTTTCGGGGCCAATATGCAGGTTCAGCTGACCAATGACGGCCCGGTGACCTTCTGGCTCACGGCCTGAGCCGCGATACGACCGACGGTGCGCCCTGAACGACCGTCCGGCTTGCGTTTGCCTAGGCGGGGAGTATCCTACGCGGCTCTTTGCCAGCCATCGGGCCCATGTCCGCTCGTTCCGCCAGTCTCAGCCGCAACACGCTGGAAACCCAGATCGAGGTTGAAATCAATCTCGACGGCAGCGGCGTTGCCTGTCTGGATACCGGCATCCCCTTCCTTGACCACATGCTCGATCAGGTGGCCCGGCACGGGCTGGTCGATCTCACCGTCAAGGCTGCCGGAGACCGTCACATCGACGATCACCACACGGTGGAAGACATCGGCATCACCCTGGGCCAGGCGTTTGCCCAGGCTGTGGGGGACAAGAAAGGCCTGATCCGCTACGGCCACGCCTATGTGCCGCTGGATGAGGCCCTGTCGCGCGTGGTGCTGGACCTCTCCGGCCGCCCTGGCCTGGAGTGGTTCGTCGACTTCACCCGTGCCCGTATCGGCAGCTTCGATGTTGACCTGTTCCGCGAGTTCTTCCAGGGCTTCGTCAATCACGCCAAGGTCACCCTGCACGTGGATGCCCTGCGTGGACGCAACAGCCATCACATCGCCGAGACGGTGTTCAAGGCCTTCGGCCGTGCCCTGCGCATGGCGGTGAGCCCGGACCCGCGCGCCGGCGATGCCATGCCGTCCACCAAGGGCGTGCTGTAAGCCCCTTCCGCCCCTAACGATCTCCCGCTGTTATGGCCGCCATCGGCATCATCGACTACGGCATGGGCAACCTGCATTCCCTCGGCAAGGCGCTGGAGCGGGTGAGCAGTGCTGCGCGGGTGGTGGTGTCCTACGACCCCGAAGATCTGCTCAAGTGCGACCGTATCGTGCTGCCGGGCGTGGGGGGTGTGCGCAGCTGCATGAACGAGTTGCGGCGCCTGGAGCTCAATGATCTGGTGCAGGAAGTGGCGCGCACCAAGCCGCTGATGGGGATCTGTCTGGGCATGCAGGTCATGCTGCAGCACAGCCAGGAAAACGGCGGTGTGGATGCCCTCGGCCTGTTCCCGGGCGAGGTGGTGCGTTTTCCCGATCCGACCCCGGACACGGCCTACGAGCGCCTGAAAGTGCCGCACATGGGCTGGAACCGGGTGCGTCAGGTGCAGGCGCACCCGATCTGGGACGGCGTGCCCGACAACAGCTGGTTCTATTTCGTGCACAGCTACCACGCGCAGCTGCAAAACCCGGCGCATGCGCTGGGGGCCACCGACTACATCCTCGAGTTCCCGTCGGCGCTGGCCCGCGACAATATCGTGGCCTTCCAGTTTCACCCCGAAAAGAGCCAGGCGGTGGGAATGGCGCTGTTGGCCAACTTCGTCACCTGGACGCCCTGAACATGCGCCGGCTTGCGCAACCACGGCGGCTGGGGCACGCTTCGGTTCCGACAGGCACTCGACCGCTGATTCCGTAACGACGACTGCGCGCCGTGCGCGCCCCGTACCCGACCTGCCGACTTCCCTCTCATCCCCCGCTGCTGTCTACCCAGCTCATGCTGCTCATCCCCGCGATCGATCTCAAGAATGGCCAATGCGTGCGTCTGCGCCAGGGCCGAATGGATGACGTTACCGTCTTCTCCGATGACCCTGTCAGCATGGCCCAGCGTTGGGTCGACGAAGGGGCCGAGCGGCTCCACGTCGTCGACCTCGACGGCGCCCTGAAGGGTCAGCCGCTCAACCTCAAGGTGGTGGAGGCCATCACCTCGGCCATCGATATTCCGGTGCAGGTGGGCGGCGGGATCCGTGACGAGGAAACCGTGCAGCGGTATCTCGATGCCGGCGTGCAGTACGTCATCATCGGGACCAAGGCCGTCAACGCGCCGCACTTCCTGCACGATCTCTGCATCGAATATCCGCGCCACATCATCGTCAGTCTCGATGCCAAGGACGGCCGCGTTGCCCTCAATGGCTGGACCAAGATCACCGGGCACGATGTCATCGAGACCGCGCAGCACTGCGAGCGCGATGGCGTCGAGGCCATCATCTACACCGACATCGGCCGCGACGGCATGATGGGTGGCTTCAATGACGAAGCCACCGGGCGCCTCGCCAGCAGCCTCAACACCCCGGTGTTCGCCAGCGGCGGCGTGTCCTCGCTGGAGGACATCCGCAAGCTCCGGGAGCTGGAGGACGAAGGGGTCGCGGGTGCCGTCATCGGGCGCGCGCTCTACGAGGGCGGTTTCACCCTCGCCGAGGCGCTCAAGATCACTCGCGGCGAGGCCTGAGGGCGTCGCCGCTCACGCAGGACCGTCATGCTCGCCAAGCGCATCATCCCCTGTCTCGACATCGACCGCGGGCGGGTCGTCAAGGGTGTGAAGTTCGAGGACATCCGCGATGCGGGTGACCCGGTTGAAGTGGCCCACCGCTACGATCAGCAGGGCGCGGACGAGTTGGTCTTTCTCGACATCACCGCCAGTTCCGAGGACCGCCCCACCCTGTTCCAGACGGTGGAATCGGTGGCCCGCGAAATCTATATTCCGCTGACGGTCGGGGGCGGCGTGCGCACCTGCGCCGATGTTCGCGCCTTGCTGTCTGCGGGCGCCGACAAGGTCAGCATCAACACCGCCGCGGTGACCCGTCCCGAGTTCGTCACCGAGGCCAGCGACCGCTACGGCGTGCAGTGCATCGTGGTGGCCATCGACGCCAAGCGCGTCAACAAGAAGAAGGAACCGCTGCGCTGGGAGATCTTCACCCACGGCGGACGCAAGCCGACCGGCCTGGATGCCATCGACTGGGCGGTGCGGATGGTGCGTTACGGGGCCGGTGAGCTGCTGGTCACCAGCATGGACCGCGACGGCACCAAGGCGGGCTATGACCACGAGCTGCTGCGTGCCATCAGCGATGCGGTGACCGTGCCGCTGATCGCCAGTGGCGGGGTCGGCAACCTCGAGCACCTCTACGAAGGGCTGACCTACGGCGGTGCCGATGCGGTGCTCGCCGCCAGCATCTTTCATCATGGCACCCACACGGTGGGCGAAGCCAAGGCCTACCTGGCCGACAAGGGCGTGCGCATCCGCCAGTAATCGGTATGGGCACGGCACCACCGGTCGCGGTGTAAGCTGTCGCCATAACGTCACTTCGAGACCTTATCCTGATGAATAGCGGCGATGTCCTCGCGGAATTGCAGGCGGTGCTGGAGCACCGCAAGCAGGCCGAGGCCGATCAGTCCTACGTGGCCAGCCTGTATCGGCGGGGCGACGACGCCATCCTCAAGAAGGTGGGCGAGGAAGCAGCGGAAGTCCTGATTGCCGCCAAGAACCCGGATACCGATTCGCTGGTCCATGAGGTGGCGGACCTGTGGTTTCATACCCTGGTGCTGTTGGCCCACAAAGGACTGCGAGCCGATCAGGTGACGGGCGAACTGGCCCGCCGTTTTGGACTATCGGGCCTCGCGGAGAAAGCCGCGCGGGCCCAGGAGGAGTGAGATGGGTACCTTTAGTGTGTGGCACTGGTTGATCGTTCTGGCCATCGTGCTGGTGGTGTTCGGCACCAAGAAACTGCGCAACGCCGGCGGCGACCTCGGTGCGGCCGTGAAGAACTTCAAGGATTCCATGAAGGAAGGCGAGGCCGACGGTCCCAAGACCGCCGAGCAGCTGGCGCGCAGCGACAACAGCGGCACCGACGCCGAATCCCAGAAGCACAAGCAGAACGTCTGATCCTGCCGCTGGGCGCCGACCATGCTGGATATCAGCTTCACCGAACTGGCCATCTGCCTGGTCATTGCTCTCATTGTGCTGGGGCCCGAGAAACTGCCACGGGTGGCCCGGACGGTGGGGCGCTGGACCGGGCAGGCCCGCGTGTACATGCGCAACCTGTCCGCCGAGCTGGATCGTGAAACCCGGGCCAGCGACCTGCGCAAGCAGCTGGAGGACGCCAAACGCGCCCTCAACGAAGGGGAGCGCGCAACCCGGGAAACCGTCAACAAGGTGGTGTCGGACGTGAAGTCGCCGACCGACAAACCATGACCGCGGACACTACCGGCAGCGAACAGCCGCTCATCGCCCACCTGCTGGAGTTGCGCGATCGGTTGCTGAAAATCGTCTGGGGTGTGCTGATCTGCTTTCTTCCCCTGACGTTCTTCGCCAAGGAGCTGTATGCCCTGGTGGCGGATCCGCTGATCGCGCTGATGCCTGAAGGTACCAGCATGATCGCCACCGAGGTGGCGTCGCCGTTCTTCGCGCCGATCAAGCTGGCCGGTGTGGTGGCCTTTCTCTTCTCGATGCCGTGGACGCTGTACCAGATCTGGGCCTTTGTGGCGCCGGGCCTGTACCGGTCGGAGCAACGGCTGGTGGGGCCGCTGATGCTGTCGTCGACCCTGCTGTTCTACGCCGGGGTGGCGTTCGCCTACTTCCTCGTGCTGCCGACGGTATTCGGCTTTCTCATCGGCATGGCGCCGGAGGGCGTGTCGGTGATGACCGACATCAGCGCCTATCTCAGCTTCGTGCTGACCTTGTTCATCGCCTTCGGCTTTGCCTTCGAAACGCCGGTGGCCATCGTGCTGCTGGTGCGGACCGGGTTCGTCACCCCGGCCAAGCTCAAGGACGTGCGCGAATACGTGCTGGTGGGGGCCTTCGTGGTCGGCGCCATCTTCACCCCACCCGACGTCATCTCCCAGCTGATGCTGGCGGTGCCGGTTTACCTGCTCTACGAACTGGGCATCCTCGCCTCGCGCTGGTTCACCCCCGGTATCGCGGCGGTGGAAGCGCAGCAGCGCGAGCAGAACGACGGCTGACGCCGCCGGCAGGCGATTTCTTCACCTGCGTTCAGGCCGGTTTCGGCCCTTCGCGCAGTGCCGCCGTCGGCGGACGGACCCCATGCCAGCGCTCGAAGCTTTCCGCGGCCTGTTCGATCAGCATGCCCAGGCCGTCGTGAACCCGGCTGGCACCCGCCGCCATCGCCCAGCTGGCGAAGGGCCCGTGAGCAGTGCCATAGCTGAGATCGTAGGCATCGGCACCGGCGCTGAACATGCCGTCCGGCAGGCGCGGCACCGTTCCGCCGTGACCGGCCGAGGTGGCATTGATCACCAGATCGTAGGCATCCCCCTTCAGTGCCAGATGGGTGCGCGGGATCACCGTGCCGACGGCCTGGAAGGCTTCGGCCAGGGCTTCGGGCTTCCAGGGGTTGCGGTTGGAGACCACCAGCTGCGCGGGGGCCTCGGCCAGCAAGGGTCCGAGAATGCCGCGGGTGGCGCCGCCGGCGCCGAGGATGAGTACCCGGCGACCCTGCACCGGGATGCCGAGCGCGCGCAGATCCGCCACCAGGCCGACGCCGTCGGTATTGTCGCCCTGCCAGCCATCGGCGCCGCGCACCAAGGTGTTCACCGCGCCGGCCAGCGCGGCACGCGGCGTGACGTCGGCACACAGGGCCGCCACCGCGGCCTTGTGCGGCAGGGTAACGTTGAAGCCGTCCCAGCCTTCTGCAAACAGGGCCGGAACACGCGCCGCGAGATCATCGGGCGCAATGTCGAGCGTGCTGTACTGCAGCGCGATGCCGGTGTCCTCGGCAAAGCGGGCGTGAATCAGCGGCGAGCGGCTGTGGGCCACCGGGTGACCAATGACGGCAAAGCGCTTCATGCCTGGGACTCGCGCAGCCAGCGTGCGGCCCGCTCGGCATAGTAGGTGAAGATGATGTCGCTGCCGGCGCGGTGCAGGCAGGTCAGCGCTTCCATCAGCACGCCACGCTCATCGAGCATGTCGCGGGCGATCGCCGCCTGCATCATGCTGTACTCGCCGCTGACCTGATAGGCCGCCACCGGCACGCCGAAGCGGTCCTTTACCCGGCGAATGATGTCCAGATACGGCAGGCCCGGCTTCACCATCACGATGTCGGCACCCTCGTCGAGATCCAGCGCCACTTCGCGCAGGGCCTCGTCGGTGTTGGCGGGGTCCATCTGATAGGTCTGCTTGCCGGCCTTGCCCAAGTTGGCGGAGGAGCCCACGGCATCCCGGAACGGGCCGTAGAAGGCGCTGGCGTATTTGGCGGCGTAGGAGAGGATCAGGGTGCGATGGAGGCCGTCCCGTTCGAGCACGCGGCGGATCTCGCCCACGCGACCGTCCATCATGTCGGACGGTGCCACCATGTCGGCGCCGGAGCGGGCATACAGCAGGGCCTGCTTGCGCAGCACTTCGACGGTGGCATCGTTGTCGACGTAGCCCTCGGCATCCAGCAGGCCGTCGTGGCCATGCGTGGTGTAGGGATCAAGTGCGATATCGACGATCACGCCGAGCTGGGGCGCCGCCTGTTTCACCGCCGCGATGGCGCGGGGTACCAGGCCTTCGGGATTGAGGGCCTCCTCGCCGCGGTCGCTCTTGCGACCCTGCGGGATCACCGGAAACAGGGCGATGGCGGGAACGCCCAGCGTCTGCAGGCGCTGCGCGGTTTCACACAGCGCTTCGAGCGTGAGCCTGTCGCAGCCGGGCATGCTGGTGATGGGGCCGGCGAGATCGCCTTCGGCAACAAACAGCGGCTGCACCAGATTGCCGGCAGAGAGCCGCGTCTCGCGCACCAGGTCCCGGACGAACGGCGCCTGTCGCAACCGCCGTGGACGGGTCAGGGGGTAGGCGCCAGCCATGGGGCACTCCTTGTGATGGGGTTGGAAGGGAACTCCATTCTACCGACGGTGACGGCGAAACAACGGCGCACGCCTTCGCATGGCGGTGCATCCGGACAGCGGGGGCAATCCGTTATAGTCGGTCGATGCCCCGCACCGCGCCGCCCACTCCCGATGCCGAAACCCTCGTGCCGTTACTCACGGCAACGGCGGAGCGCGATGTCATCGCCTTTCGTCGGCTGTACGAGCTGACGTCGTCGCATCTGTTCGGCGTGCTGGTCCGTATGTTGCGGCAGCGTGACTGGGCGGAGGAAGCCTTGCAGGACTGCTACCTCAAAATCTGGAACCGGGCGGAGTCGTATGCCCCTGAAAAGGGCACGCCGCTGGCCTGGCTGATGACCATCGCCCGGTATCGGGCCTTGGATCTTCTGCGTGCCCGGCGCGAGCACCTGTCGCTGGATGATGAGCGCATGGCGGGCGCCGAGCCGGTCGATCTCGAGCCCGGTCCGGCGGACGCTGCCGATACCGGCGAGCGCCTGCACCGCCTCGAAGACTGTCTCGCCGAGCTGCCCGATGAGCAGCGGCGTGCCGTGCTGTTCGCCTACTACGAGGGGTACACCCACTCCGAACTGGCGCGGCGGCTGGCCAGCCCCCTGGGCACGGTCAAAAGCTGGGTGCGCCGGGGACTCACCCGGCTGCGGGAGTGCCTGGAATGAGCCGGCTCAGCCTCGAAGCACGCCGCTATCTGGCTGCGGCCTACGTGCTGGGCACCCTGCGCGGCCCGGCGCGTCGGGCCTTCAGTCGCCGCCTGCGCCGCGACCCCGCCCTGGCCGCAGCGGTGCACTGGTGGGAGCGACAGTTTCATCGACTCAACGGCGGGTTCCGTCCGGAAACGCCCCCACCCGCTGTGTGGGCGGCGATCTCCCGTGACCTCGTCACCGCCACCCCGGCGCGGAACGTTCCCGCGGCCTCCGGGGGACGTGTTCCGCCGGTTCTCACTGCGACCCGCAGCCGTCCCCAGGTGCATGGTGTCAGTCGGGGCTGGCGGGCGCTGGCGCTGGCGGCTTCACTGGTGGCGATGGTGCTCGGTGGGCTGCTGGTGCGCGAGACCCGGCAGGTACCGCCGGCCACCCCGGTGGTGGCGGAAGCCACGGCCACCTATGTCGGGGCCCTGAGCGCCGATGGCGGGCGCTGGCTGGTGTCGGTGCCGCTGCATGGCGGCCGCATGCGGGTACGGGTGGAAGGTGCGCCGCGCCTGACCCAGGACCAGGACGCCGAACTCTGGTGGATTGGCGCCGACGGCACGCCGAAATCCCTGGGTGTGCTGCCGGTGCGCGGCGAGCTCGAACGCGTGGTGGCAGCCTTGCCCCCGGGCGAGTCGCCGGTGCTCGCCGTCAGTCTGGAGCCGCCCGGCGGCTCGCCCGAGGCGGGTCCCACCGGCCCGGTGGTGGCCACCTTCAACGCCATCCGCAGTCTCTGAGACCGCCCGCCCCTTGGCAGCCGCGGCGCGGCCCCGTAAGTTCGGGGGCCCATTCGACGCGCAGGGCATTCCGATGACGGCATTGGTGGCAATCGACCAGGGCACGACCAGCACCCGCACGCTGGTGTTCTCCCGCGACGGCCGCCCGCTCGGCAGCCACCAGATCGAACTGCCGCAGCACTACCCCCAGAGTGGCTGGGTGGAGCACGATGCCGCCGAGATCTGGACGCATACCCGTGACAGCCTGCGCGCCGCCATCGCCGACGCCGGGCTCACGGCCGCCGAGGTCACCGCCATCGGCATCACCAATCAACGCGAAACCACGGTGGTCTGGGACCGCCAGACCGGCGTCCCGATTCATCGGGCCATCGTCTGGCAGGACCGCCGTACCAGCGCCTGGTGTGCCGAGCGTGCCGACCGCGCCGAGTGGTTGTCGGCCCGCACCGGCTTGCTGCTCGACCCCTATTTCTCCGCCACCAAGATCGCCTGGATGCTGGATCACGTCGACGGCGCGCGGGCACGCGCCGAAGCCGGCGAGCTGGCGTTCGGCACCATCGACAGCTGGCTGATCTGGAACCTCACCGGCGGCCGCGTGCACGCCACCGATGCCACCAACGCCTGCCGTACCGCCCTGTTCAACCTGGAGGCCCAGGACTGGGACGACGAGCTGCTGGCCTTCTTCGGGGTGCCGCGTGCCCTGCTGCCGGAAGTGCGCGACAGCGCCGGCGATTTCGGCGACACCGCCGATGGCGTGCTGGACGTATCGGTGCCGATTCGCGGCGTTGCGGGTGACCAGCAGGCGGCCACCATCGGCCAGGCCTGCTTTGCCCCCGGCATGGTGAAGTCCACCTACGGCACCGGCTGTTTCATGGTGCTCAACACCGGGCGCGAACGGGTGCGCTCCCGGAACCGCCTGCTGACCACGGTGGCCTACCGGCTCAACGGGGAACCCACCTTTGCGCTGGAGGGCAGCATCTTCGTCGCCGGCGCCGCCGTGCAATGGCTGCGCGATGCCGTCCATCTGATCCAGCACGCGGGCGAGACCGAGTCGCTGGCCAGCTCGGTGGACAGTACCCAGGGCGTGTACCTGGTGCCGGCCTTCACCGGCCTCGGCGCGCCCTATTGGGACCCGGAGGCGCGCGGCGCCATTCTCGGGCTCACCCGTGGCTCCGGCATCGCCCACATTGTGCGGGCGGCGCTGGAGTCGGTCGGCTACCAGACCCGCGACCTGATGAACGCCATGCGCGAGGATGCGCTGACCCCGGTGGAACTGCGGGTTGACGGGGGCATGGTGGTCAACGACTGGCTCACCCAGTGCCTGTCCGACCTGCTGCAGCTGCCGGTGGTACGGCCGCAGGTGGTGGAGACCACCGCGCTCGGCGCCGCCTATCTGGCCGGTCTGGCCACCGGGGTCTATCAGTCGCTTGACGACATCGCCGCGCTGTGGGCGGAAGACCGTCGCTTTCAGCCGGCGCTGGCGCCCGACCATGCGGACCGGCTCTACGCCGGTTGGCAGAATGCCGTGGCGCGGGTCAAGACCAGCTGAGCTGCGGCCTCAGGCCGGGCCGAAAACACCCTCGATCTCCACCGTCAGGTCGGCGCGGCAGACATCCCCGATGTGCAGGCCCCAGGGGGTGTCGGGATACCACTGACGGCACTGGTCCAGCAGGGGGCCGGCGTCGCCCGCGTCGCGGACGTAGAGCCGCAGGCTGATCGGTGCCAGCGCCAGACCGAACCGCGACTGCGCCTCGCCCACCAGCGCCTGCAGGTTGGTGTGGGTCTCGGCCAGCTGCGCCGGGGCATTGAACGGGTGTGCCGTGAGATGGCCCACCACACTGCTGGTGCCCGACACCAGCAGCCGCTGCGCCGATGGCAGCCACAGCGCGCGGGCAAAGCCGGGGCTCTGCGGGCCATAGATGCGCGGGTACTGCCAGGCCGGCACCTGCCGCGGGTTTTCCACCGGCACGCCCGGGCTGCGCCCGGCAAGCACCCAGAGCCACAGGCCGGGCCGGCGGCTGCCGATCACCGTGGCGGCGGGGAAGCGTTCGCTGTTGCCCAGGCCCTCGGCACGGCCGATACAGAACTGCCGGTAGCGCTCGGCATCGCCCTCGCCTTCGTTGATGCGGTCGAAGTAGGTCCAGGTGCGCAGCAGGGCGGGAAAGCCCCGCTGCTGCAGCCGCGCCACGACCGCTGCATAAGCGGTGCGCGCCACGCTGCGGATGTCTCCGGCATCGTCGACCTGCCAGGCTTCCACGGCGTAGTCACCGGCCGGACCGCACCAGTGATCGGGCAGCCCCACGGGTGATGTCAGCGGGTGGTCGTCGCCGAACAGGCTGAGCAGACGCGCGGCTGGGATGTCGGCGCCACAGAGCAGGTCGAGCGCCATTAGCGGGAAGAAACGATCATGGGCCGTAAATGATAAGCCCGCCGGATGGCGGGCTTATCGCAACACTGCAAAAAACCGCGCAGACCTTACTTCAGCAGGTCTTCGATGGCGGCGCGCTCTTCCCGCAGTTCCTTCTCGGTGCCGTCGATGCGGCCCTGCACGGCGGCCGGCACGTCCAGACCCTGGACGATCTCGTACTGGCCGTTGGCGCAGGTCACCGGGTAGCCGAACTGGATGCCGGGGGCGATGCCGTAGCTGCCGTCGGAGGGAATGCCCATGGTTACCCACTTGCCGTTGGTGCCCAGGGCCCAGTCGCGCATGTGATCCACCGCAGCGGAGGCGGCGGAGGCGGCCGATGAGGCGCCACGCGCCTTGATGATGGCGGCACCGCGCTGCTGCACGGTGGGGATGAAGTCGCCGGTCAGCCAGACGTCGTCCACCAGGCCGGTGGCGGCCTTGCCGGCCACGGTGGCGTGGGTGATGTCCGGCACCTGGGTGGCGGAGTGGTTGCCCCACACGATCAGCTTCTCGACGTCGCTGGAATGCGTGCCGGTCTTGGCGGCCAGCTGGCTCATGGCGCGGTTGTGATCCAGGCGCATCATGGCGGTGAACTGCTTGGGATCGAGGCTCTTGGCGTTGCAGGAGGCGATCAGCGAGTTGGTGTTGGCCGGGTTGCCCACCACTAGCACGCGCACGTCGCGGCTGGCCTTGGCGTCGAGGGCCTTGCCCTGCACCGAGAAGATGGCAGCGTTGGCGGTCAGCAGGTCCTTGCGTTCCATGCCCGGGCCGCGCGGACGGGCGCCCACCAGCAGTGCGTAGTCGGTGCCGTCAAAGGCTTCCATCGGATCGGCGGTGGCGACGATGTCCTGCACCAGCGGGAAGGCGCAGTCGTCCACTTCCATGACCGTGCCCTTGAGCTTTTCCAGCCCTTCCGGGATATCCAGCAGCTGCAGGATGACCGGCTGGTCCTTGCCCAGCATCTCGCCCGAGGCGATGCGGAACAGCAGGGCGTAGCCGATCTGGCCGCCCGCGCCGGTGATGGTCTCGATCGTGTCGCTGGCGTCGAGCGCGTTCGCCGGCAGCGAGTGGTCCTTGGTGCCGAGCGGGTTGATCGCGGTGATCTTGCCGGCCTTGAGGTCGACGGTGGCGATCGCGTTGGCCTCCTGCAGGCTCACCCACGCGGTCTGGGAGTTGGTCGAGACGGTGATGTACTCCGGCTCGAGGTCCCGCGCCACGGTCGCGTTGGGGCCGAAGATGCGCACACCCTTGGCGCGCAGCTCGTCGATCTGGGCGTTGTAGGCCTTGAAGTCGGCGGTGCGCACGGTGGCCTTGGCGACGCCACCGGCGAGGTCGATGATCGACACCGAGCCCTCCGGGTCGACCTGACCGGCGCAGTAGCCGTCGGGCTCGCCCTCGTTGGCGACCAGCACGCTGGAGCCGGACGGGGTGAAGGTGAGCATGTCGGGAAGGGCGCCCACGGTGACCGAGCGCAGCTTGCCCAGGGTCTTCGCGTCGAAGAAGGTGACGCTGCCCGGCGCGGTCTTCGGCTCGGCCTGCTGCGCGACGGCG
>CAKZHZ010000096.1 GCA_936928855.1 uncultured Polycyclovorans sp. | reverse complement strand
GGCGCAGGCCACGGAGGCCACGGAGGCCACGGATTCCGGCGCCGGAGAAGAAGAGGCGGCTGAAGACGCCTCCTGAGTGTCACCGATTGGTGGCCCTGCTCAGGGAGGAGCGGGGCCACGCCTGTCGGTATCAGGGTCAATGTCCGTATCCACCGGCGACTCGACGGGGCCCGCACCAGCGCGAACGCGCGGCACGAAGGGCTGCGGATGTCGGGCGACGCGGTCATAGCGTTGGATGCGGTAGAGCGCGAACACGCCCAACAGGGCGGTAGGCCCCGCAAAGAACATCAGCAATGCCGACGCGCCCGCGCCGTTCATCAGCAGGCCGGCAGCCGCTGGGCCGATGGCGGCTCCCACGCCATACACCAGTAGCAGGCCGGACGATGCTTCCAGTATCGCGTGCTGCGGGACGAAATCGATCAGGTGGGCCACGCTGATCGAGTACAGCGAGAATGCGCCGCCACCGAAGACCATCATCGCCAGCATCAGGCTGGTACCCGGATGCGCAGCGAAGGTGGCAATCGCTGTCACGCCGGCGGTGACAAAGCTGATCAGCGCGATCACCCGGCGGCGGTCCTCCCGATCAGACCAGTATCCCAGCGGCCATTGCAGGGCGGCACCGCCCAGGATGGTGAGGCTCATCAAGGCGGCAATCCCGCCGCTGTCGTAGCCCACCTGTTGGGCCAACACCGGCCCCATCCCCCAGAAAGCGCCTAGCACCAGGCCGGACACGAAGGCGCCGATGACCCCGATGGGGGCGCTGCGATACAGCACGCGTAACCCAAGGCGGGGCGTCGGAACGGGCTCGGGCTGGGCAGTGCGGGTCAGGGTAACCGGCACCAGCGCGGCGGAGAACAGGATGGAGACCAGCGCAAACAGCACGAGCTGGTCGGCGGCTTCGAGCAGGATCAGGCCCTGACCACCTGCCAGTGCCAGCAGGTTGAGCACCATGTAGGTAGCGAACAGGCGTCCGCGTTGCTCGGCGCTGGCCTGCGTGTTGAGCCAGCTTTCGATGACGGTGTAGAGGCCCACCAGGCAGATCCCTGTGAGCACGCGGCCAGCCGCCCAGGCCCAGGGATTCACCCAGAGGCCATGGACGATGGCGATGATCGAAGCGACCGAGGCGAACATCGAGAACGCGCGGATATGACCGACACGCTCGATGAGGCCCGGGGCCCACAGGGTGCCGAGAAAGAAGCCGGCGAAGTATGCCGACATCACCAGACCGAGGGTGATGCTGCCAAAACCCTCCTGATCGCCGCGCAGGGCGAGCAGGGTCCCCAGCAGGCCGCTGCCCCCCAACAGCAGCACCGCGCCCAGCAGCAGGGCTGAGACACGGGCGGCTGTGCGGAGCATAGGGTGCCTGACTAGAAGTAATAGCCGACGTTGACGTTCAGACGGGTCTGGGTGCCGCCGTCGGCACCGAGGCTGCCGCCGATGAACGGCTGATTCTCGGCCGTGACCAGATCGACATAGGTAAACAGACCACCTGCGGCGATCGAGACGCCCAGTACGTTCATGAAGGTGTCGTCGAGCCCCCCGGCCTTGGCGGTCATCAGGCTGTAGTCGTTGTAGAACGTGAGCTGACTGATCGGCCCCAGTTTTACCGGAAGCGCGTACGCCAGATTGGCGGTATACAGCGTGGCGCTGGCGGGAATCGTATCGAAGAAGGCGTAGGCGCCCACCACCAGGGCATCACCACCGGCATCCAGCTCGTAGTCGTATCGCGTGGCTTGCAGCATCAGGTTCCAGCGCCGCAGGTCGACATTGGCGTGTGCGGCATAGGCGAGCGTCTTGCCGACGTCGTCGGTGGCGTCATAGAGCCTGCCGCCCAGCGCGGACAGACCGAGGTCGGCGCTCAGGTCACCGGCGGTGGCCTTCCATGCCAGCCGTCCGGCCAGGGTGTTGCCTTCGGCGATGCCGGCAGTGGGGGCATCGAAGGTGCCTTCGCCGCCCTGCCGAACACCCACGACATCGTAGGAATAGCGCTCCGAGCGATTGCTGACATAGCCATCGACGCCACCCTGCTCGTCATTCTTGAAGAATCCCAGTTGCAGGTTCAGGGCGCCGAGTTGACCGTGCAGCACCGCTCCCATGTCGTAATCGTCCTCAAGCCCGACGTAGTAAGTCGTGTCAAAGAAGTAGGAATGCGAGTTGTAGGGCTGGTTGCCGAAGGGGACCCGTGTGATGCCCAGCTGCCCCTGCCAGTGCTCGTTGAAGTCATAGCCCACCCAGGCATGGTGAATCACCTGCATGTATTGGTAGTAGCGCCATTCGGCGGACAGCGTGATCTCACCGACAGTGCCATCAAGGTTGATGCGGAAGGTGTCGAAGTCGAAGTCGCCGCCGCGCTCGCGATTGTCGGGATCGTAGTCCTCGACGCTGTACTGGACGCGGACGGCGCCGCCCACCTTGATGCCGTCCTCTTCCTCGGCGTGGAGTGTCGGGCTGGCCAACAGTGACAGCGCGATCGCGGCGCGGCCGGCGTTCCGGAGTGAATGCTGCAACATGATGTTTCCCCTCTTGTTGTGATCAATCCATGCGCGGATGGTCGATATCGCCAAAGGTTTCCTTTGGCGCATCGGCTTCGCGTTCGCGAACGGTCGGTGTGATCGGTTCATGACGGAAAGCCTTCAGCAGCGAGATGCACATCAACACCATCACCACCGAGAACAGCAGGCCGGTTGCAATGGACGCGGTCTGCAGTGCCGCAAGCCCGCCGGTGATCAGCAGGACGCCTGCCACCACCCCTTCCAGCAGCGCCCAGAACACACGCTGCACTCTCGGGGGATCCAGTTCGCCGCCCGAGGTCAGCATGTCGATTACCAGGCTGCCGGAGTCCGAAGAAGTGACGAAGAAGGTGACGACCACCACCGTGGCCACCGCGGCCGTCAAGCCGGCGAGCGGCAGGCGATCCAAGGTGACATACAGCGCGGTGGTGAGGTCTTCCTGCACCGCAGCGGCGATGCCGCCACCGTTGATCAGCTCAAGGTTCAGCGCCGTGCCGCCGAACACCGACAGCCACAGGAACGTGACCAAGGTGGGGACGAACAGTACGCCGAGGGTGAACTCGCGAATGGTGCGGCCACGCGACACGCGTGCGATGAACATGCCGACGAACGGTGCCCAGGCAATCCACCAGCCCCAGTAGAAGATGGTCCAGCTACCGGCCCAGCCGCTGTTGCCGATGGTGTCGGTCCAGAAGCTCATGAGCACCAGGTTATGCAGGTAGCGCCCTGTGGTCTCAACAAAAGTGTTGAGGATGAAGATGGTCGGACCGATGGCCAGCAGCAGCAGCACCAGCCCGATACTTATCCAGATGTTCAGTTCGGACAGGAACTTCACGCCCTTGTTGAGACCGGCCACCACCGACGCGGTGGCGATGAGCGTGATGATCGCGATCAGGCCCAACTGGATGGGGAGGGTCTGGGGGATGTCGAGCAGGTAGGCCAAGCCGGCGTTCACTTGCTTTACGCCAAGTCCCAGCGAAGTGGCCACGCCGAACAGGGTTCCGAAGACCGCGATGATATCGATGATGTGGCCGGGCCAGCCATAGATGCGCTCGCCGAACAGAGGGTAGAAAGCAGAGCGGATCGACAGCGGCAGTTTGTGGCGATACGCGAAGTAGGCCAGCGACAGGCCGACGATCACGTAGATTGCCCAAGCGTGAAGTCCCCAGTGGAAAAACGTGGTTCGCAGCGCCACTTCCGCTGCGCGCTGGGTCTCGCCCTCCGCGCCGAAAGGCGGCGTGACGTAGTGGTACATCGGCTCCGCGACACTCCAGAACAGCAGGCCGATGCCCATCCCCGCCGAAAACAGCATGGCAAACCACGAGAAGTAGCCGTATTCCGGCTTCTCATGCGGGTCCCCCAGGCGAACATCGCCATAACGGGACAACAGCAGCCACAGCACGAATCCGACGAACAGGCTGGTGACCAGGATGTAGTACCACCCCAGATATTGGGTGATGCCTCCCTGGATGGCGTTGAACAGCGATTCCGCGCGTTCAGTGAAAACGCTGCCGAAAACAACGAACAGCAGGACTGCCACTGCAGCGGTGATGAACACCGGAGGGCTCACGCGGGGGAAGGGTCCCACACGGCCAATGGGGATGGTGGTCGGTTGTGCGTCGGCCATCGAAGTCTCCTCAGATATGGGAAACCGACGGGCAACAGAAAGGGCTACGGCGCACCCGCCAATTTCTTGTGGGTGGCCGAGGGTAACAGGTACGGGCGGGGGTGTCCCCCCGCAAGGGGAAAGCCGGTCTGCCGGTCAGTCGCGGAAACGCTTGGTCAGATCGCCATAAGCGTCGATACGGCGGTCGCGCAGGAACGGCCACCAGCGACGGACGTTCTCGCTGCGTTCGAGGTCGATGTCCGTAACCAACACATCGGCATCCATGCCGGATTGCGCAAGCAGCTCGCCTTGTGGTCCGGCGACGAAACTATGGCCCCAGAACTGACTTCCCGGCCACTGCCCGCTCGGGTCGGGCTCAAACCCCACCCGGTTGCACACCATCACCGGCAGACCATTGGCAATGGCATGGCTGCGCTGGATGGTGATCCAGGCATCGCGCTGGCGTTGCTGTTCGTCCTCGGCGTCTTCCGGGTTCCAGCCGATGGCCGTGGGGTACAGCAGCAGATCGGCGCCGGCCAGCGCCATCATGCGGGCGCCTTCGGGATACCACTGGTCCCAACACACCAGTAGACCGAGACGACCGACTGAGGTGTCGATCGGCGTGAAGCCCAAGTCTCCGGGCGTGAAGTAGAACTTTTCGTAGTAGCCCGGATCATCGGGGATATGCATCTTGCGATAGCAGCCGGCGAGGCTGCCGTCGCGCTCCAGCACCACCGCAGTGTTGTGGTAAAGGCCCGGGGCACGGCGTTCGAACAGGGAGCCGACGATGACGATCCCCAGGGACTTCGCCAGCTTACCGAGCCAGGTGGTGGAGGGGCCAGGAATCGGCTCCGCCAGGTCGAACAGGGCCGTGTCCTCATGCTGACAGAAATACAGCGAGGTGTGCAGTTCCTGCAGCAAGACCAACTGCGCGCCACCCGCTGCGGCAGCGCGGATGCCGTGCTCGGAGGCTTTGCGGTTGAACGTGGCATCGGCGGTGCAGGGCTGCTGCACCAAGCCTACGCGCAGTGATTTTCGGGCTGCGGTCATGTCAGGCGCTCGGTTCGGCGGGAATCTGCATGGTGACGCAATGCAGGCTTCCGTACTGGTGGATCAGGGGCAGGCAATCGACGCCGACGACTTCGCGATCCGCAAAGGCCGGCTTCAGGGCGGCAAGTGCGGCGGCATCGCGTGAGGCATCGCCGTAGGTCGGGACCAGCACAGCGCCGTTGAGAATCAGAAAGTTGGCATAGCCGGCGGGCAGGCGGCGACCGTCCTCATCGACGATCACCGGCGCCATCGGCAGGGGGATCAATCGATACGGCGTTCCGTTGACCTGTTTGAAAGCACGCAGCTCCGCGGCCATCGCGGCGAGGTCCTCATAGTGCGGATCATCGCGCTCATTACAGGCCTGATAGGCGATGGTCTGGGGGTCGCAGAAGCGGGCCAGCGTATCGATGTGGCCATCCGTGTCGTCGCCGAGCAGATCGCCGTGCTTCAGCCAGAGAATGCGGTTCAGGCCGAACCAGTGCGCCAGCTTCTGCTCGATGACGTTGCGGCTGAGCTTGGGGTTGCGGGTGGGGGCGAGCAGGCAGCGCTCAGTGGTGAGCAGGGTTCCCTGTCCATCGGACTCGATACCCCCTCCTTCGAGTACGAAGTCGAGCGTTTCCACCGCAGCGGGCAGAGCCCCTGCAGCAGCCAGTTGTTGCGTCACGGTATTGTCGAGGCGGGCATCGAACTTGCCGCCCCAGCCGTTGAAGGTGAAATCGAGGTGCAGGCGCCGCCCTTCCCGAAACACCGTGATGGGGCCGTGGTCACGTGCCCAGACGTCGTTGGCCTGTACCGGCACCACGCGCAAGCGGTCGGCGGCAACGCCAGCCTCGACCAACTGTGCTGTCAACGTGGCGGCGTCGCCGGGCGTGGCGATCAGCAACGGTTGATAGCGCGTGATGGCCACCGCCAGCGCTCGGAAGCAGGCCTCTACCCGTGGGAACCAAGGTGCAAAATCACCATCTGACCGCGGCCAGGTGAGCTGTATGCAGGACTGGGGCGCCCACTCGGCGGGCAGGGTGACGGTCATCGTTCGGTACTCGTGGCCCTCGGAGGGCCGTCAGCGGTCAAGGAGAGGCGGTGCGCAAGGCGTCGACATTACGCAGCGGCTTTGGCGCGCCTTTTATCACAGCGTCGATGACACGATCGTTTTCGAAGAAGACCGAGTATCCGGGGTAGTCCCAGCGGGTGATCGGGGGGCGCTTGGGGTGGCCGCCACCGACGGCCGGGTACTTACGCGTCGGGGTGCCGAGGCGCGCTTCCACGGTGGTCATGCTCAGTCCACGTTCCGGCAGCTGCTGGCGCAGCGCGTCCGCGTTTTCGGGGGGAGGGGGAAGGTTCAGCACTTCGGCCGCCGCCGGTCCGCTGAGGGTGGCGGCGAGCAGAACACAAACCAGCACACGCATGGCACGGCTCCGGGGCAGTCTCGGGGTGATCATACCAGCGCTGTCCGCCACCAGGGTTGGCCGATACCGACTCAGCCGGCGGTTTCGGCAAAGGCGGCGCGCAAGGTCTCAACCCGTGCGCGGTTGACGCCGTGATCGCCGTAGCCGAAGCGCGAGATCGATCGCACCTGGATCTTCCCGTCCGGCTGTACCAGCAACTCAACATCGTCGTGGTAGCGCATGCGCGGTGTCAGAAAAACCGCGTGTAGGTAGCGTCCGTCGCGATGTTCGATGCGGGCGCCGGGCTGGTCGGCAACGATCTGGATCAGTCGCTCGAGAGCGGCATCGGGCGCGCCCTGGTAGTCCAGCGGCGCAATGGCGTGGGCATCGGCCGCCACGGAGGAAACGCAGCTTGGCCGGGCTGGGCAGCCGGCGAACTCGCCGGTGAACCGATACAGGTGTGTCGGGGTACGGAAGGTGAAGAACACCCCCATGGCCACGACCGCCAGGACGAGACCGCCAACCCACTTGATCAGCGTTTTCATCACCGCACCTCCCTCAGCGCTTCGGCTGTGTCTTGACCGGGGTGGCTTCGACCAGTAGTGAAGGATCGAAGCGGAGACTGTTCCAGTTGGCGCGCCAGCACAGATGGGGGCCCGTAGCGCGACCGGTCATGCCGACGCGACCGATGACCTGCCCTTTGTCCACGCGTTGACCCACCGTCACATCGAGCTGCGACATATGCAGGTAGGTGGTCGAAATGCCGAGGCCGTGGTCGATGATCACGGTGCCGCCGGTGTAGTACAGATCCTTGTCGGCCATGGTGACCACGCCGCCTGCGCTGGCCAGAATCGGTGTGCCCTCCGGGGCGGCGATGTCCACGCCGAAATGCGGCTGGCGGGGCACCCCGTTGAGGATGCGCTTGGCCCCATACTCACCGGAGATGCGGCCCTGCACCGGCCATGTGAAGCCGTCGTCGAAGTCGCGGTTGGCACGTCGAGGCGCACGTGCCTTGCCGACTTCGCGGTTGTCGCGTGCGATACGGTCCAGCACGGACTGCGGGGGCGTCACCATGTTGCCCGGAAGGCCATTGATGCGGCTTTCGGGGTATTGGCGCGGTGATACCGGGTACTCGTGACGCGTCGTGGTGCCGTCGGGGCCGGTGACGCTGAGTACCGCAGCCAGCGGCGCCTCATAGGCGATGCCGAAGGCGAAATGGCCGTCGGCGTCGACGACCACCGACTGATCGTCGATACGCACCGAGCTGCCGGGTGCGACCTGTCCGGTCACGAAGCCGCCCTGCGTCCAACGGCCGTCCACCTCCAGTGCCTGCGCCGCGCCGGCCAGCATCAACATCAGCAGGGCGGGCAGGCGCGACATCAGCGGAGTGCCCTGAGGCGTTCGATGGCATCGGCGAGCGGCAGCGTTTCCTGTCGCTCTTCGCCGCGGAAGCGCAAGGTGACCGTGCGTTCCTCCGCCTCCTTGCGACCCACCACCACGATCACCGGAATCCGCTGCATTGCCAGTTCACGGATCTTCTTGTTGATTTTCTCGTTGCTTAGGTCGTGGCCGGCGCGAACGCCGGCCGCCGTCAGGGTGGCGCTGACTTCGCAGGCATAGGCATCGGCATCGGACACGATCGGTGCGACCACGGCTTGCACCGGGCTCAGCCAGAACGGCAGGGCGCCGGCATGATGTTCGATGAGGATGCCGGTGAAGCGTTCCAGCGAGCCGAAGATGGCGCGGTGCAGCATCACCGGTGTGTGGCGGTTGCCATCTTCACCGATATAGCTGGCATCGAGCCGGCCCGGCAGGTTGAAGTCCACCTGCAGGGTGCCGCACTGCCAGTCGCGGCCGATGGCATCGCGCAGCACGAACTCCAGCTTCGGGCCATAGAACGCCCCTTCTCCCGGGAACAGGGTGTAGTCGATACCCATGGAGGTCAGGGCGTCGGCCAGCGCCTTCTCGGCACGATCCCAGAGATCGTCCGAGCCGATGCGCTTTTCCGGGCGCGTCGACAGTTTGATGCGAACGTCGGTAAACCCGAACTGCGTGTAGATGTCGAGAATCAGCCGGCAGACCTCGATCGATTCGGCCTGCAGCTGGTCGGGCGCACAGAACACATGGGCGTCGTCCTGGGTGAAGCTGCGCACGCGCAGCAGCCCGTGGAGGGCGCCGGAGGGTTCGAAGCGATGCACCTTGCCGAACTCCGCCAGTCGCAGCGGAAGATCACGGTAGGAGCGGATACCCTGGTTGAATACCTGCACGTGGCCGGGGCAGTTCATCGGCTTGAGGCAGAGCGTGCGGTCCTCGTCGCGCTCAGTGGCGAACATGTTCTCGCCGTAGTTCTGCCAGTGGCCGGAAGTCTCCCAGAACGCCTTGTCCATCATGTCCGGGGTGTTGATCTCCTGATACCCCGCCGCCTGCTGACGCTCGCGCATGAAGCCGATCAGGCTCTGGAACAGCGTCCAGCCCTTGGGGTGCCAGAATACCGAGCCGGGCGCCTCTTCCTGCAGGTGGAACAGGTCCAGCTGGCGGCCCAGCTTGCGATGGTCGCGCTTCTCGGCCTCTTCCAGCATGCGCAGGTGGGCCTTCAACTCATCGTCGCTGGCGAAGGCCAGGCCGTAGATGCGCTGCAGCTGCGCATTGTTGCGATCCCCTCGCCAATAGGCGCCCGACACCTTGGTCAGCTTGAAGGCGGTGCCCAGGCGGCCGGTGGAGGGCAGGTGCGGCCCCAGGCACATGTCCAGCCAGGTATCGCCCTGCTTGTAGATGCTGATTTCCTCGTCGGCGGCAATGCCTTCTGTGACCCACTCAGCCTTGAAGGATTCGCCACTGTCGCGGAAGAAGGACACCACCTTCTCGCGCGGCCAGACCTCGCGCACGATGGGCAGGTCGCGCTTGACGATATCGCGCATGCGCTGCTCGATCTTCGCGAGATCCTCCTCGGTGAAAGGCTCGGCGCGTGCGAAGTCGTAATAGAAGCCGTACTCGGTGGCCGGGCCGAAGGTGATCTGGGTGCCCGGATAGAGCTCCTGCACCGCCTGTGCCATGACATGTGCCGCATCATGGCGGATGACCTCGGCGGCCTCCGGCTGGTTGCGGGTGATGATGCTGATCTTTGCATCCCCGTCGATCGGCCGGGTCAGGTCCCACAGTTCGCCGTTGACGTTGACGACAACCGCCTTCTTGGCGAGCCCGGGCGAGATGCCCTGGGCGATATCGAGGCCCGTCACCGGCGCGTCAAAGGATTTGACATTGCCGTCCGGGAAGGTGATCTGGATGCTCATGAGCCGTTTTGCGTGAAGCGGGCGCTGCCGACCGCGGAAAACGCACAGTATACCGGCGCCCTCACTCGGGGCGTTCTTCCTCAACACCGAGATTGCCGGCAGCGGGGTCGGTTTCCAGCATCGGTGGTGCAGGCTCCGGAGGTGGTGGGGGCTCCGGTGCATCCCGGTTGGGATCCGGCATGTCGACGGGGGCCTCAGGGTCGCGCTCCGGGGCGTCGGGGCTCAGGTCGTCGCCATCGCCCGCCGGGTCTTCGCGCGGAGGGGTGTCGTGGTCGGCGGGGGCTTCAGGCGCCTCGGGCTGGGCGAGCTCCTCTTCGCTGCGCTCCACCCCTACATGGTAGGCGGCGAACCCCGGGATGACCGACTGATTGAGCGCCATGCCGAGCACGCGTCCCGGGAATGCCGCACGGATTTCCGAGCGGCGGTTGGTGATGGGGTCGGTCACCTCGCCGAGCAGCTGACCCTTGCTCACCCGGGCCCCCAGCGGTACCACGCTGGTAAGAATGCCGCCGTCGTTGACGCGTAGCCAGACCGATTCATAGTAGATCGGCTGGGGCTCGCCCCACAGGCGGAAGCGGGGCACCATCTGCATGTGATTGAGCACGCTGCGCAGGGCGCGAACGCCGTGATCGACCTCCTCGCTCTGGAACCGCATCGGTTCACCCGCTTCCAGGGTGATGGCCGGAATCCCGATGTCCGTGGCGGCCCGGCGCAGCGAGCCCACGGGACCTTCGCTGTTGAGAACCGCGGTGGCCCCGAAACCCTTGGTCAGGTGGACCACGGACTCGATGCCCAGATCACCCCGGACCTGGGGCAGGTTGGTGCGGTGGAACGAGCCGGTGTGCAGGTCGACCAGCGCATCGCACCGTCGCACGATGTCATTGAACAGGGAGTAGGCAATGCGGGCCGCGGCGCTGCCACGCGGGTGCCCCGGAAAATGACGATTGAGATCGCGGCGGTCCGGCAGATAACGCGATCCCTGGCGGTAGCCCTGAAGATTGACGATGGGCACGCCGATCACCGTCCCGGCCAGCTCCTCGGGCTCAATGCCATAGAGCACCCTGCGGACCATCTCGATGCCGTTGACCTCGTCGCCGTGTATTGCGGCCGTCAGGCACAGCACCGGTCCTGCGCGTTGACCGTGCGCGACCAGGACCGGTGTGGGTTCCGCCAGTCCGGTGAAGGAGTCGCTGGCGTACCACGAGAGGCGTCGACGACTGCCCGGTGGCACCTCACTGTCCAGTAGCGCGAACGGACCAACCGGGGGTGGCGTGGGCTCGGGTGTGTCGTCCCCAGCCGGCACCGCCGCGTCCAGTACAGGGTCGGTTGGCGAGGTGTCCAACGCCGCGCTGGCGTCGTGGTCGGTCGGTCCCGTTGCACTCGCCTCGCCCGTTTCCGTTGCCGCGGCTTCGGTCGGCTGCGGTGTCGGCAGCGGCGAGACGGAAGGAGAGGGGCTGGGCGATGGCGAAGCGTCGTGAGCGGCGACGGGGATCGGTTCGGGCAACGGCGTGGGACTTGCCGAGGGTGTCGGCGTCGGTCCGGGCAACTCGGGCGGGGCGACCGGAAGCCCGGACGGCTCCGTGGAGGGGTGGGGCGCCGGCGTCGTCGTGACGGAGGGCGGGACTTCGGGCAGCACCAAGCCGCTTACCGGGGTGGCAACCCGCTGATCGGGTGTTTCCGACGCATGCAATGCGCCCGTCAGGCACAGCAGCAGGAAGGGCAAGGGTGCGCGGGTCAACATGGCATTCATCATACCGGTGCAGACCGTGCGTTCGCTTGCGGGTTCCCCGGAACTGTGCGGCCCGGCGGTGTGGTCTAATGCCCGCCATGCGTAATCCCTACGAGCTGTTTGCCGGGCTTCGCTACACCCGGGCCAAGCGGCGCAATCACTTCATTTCGTTCATCTCCGCGGCCTCAATGCTGGGGATTGCCATCGGCGTGACGGCGCTGATCACGGTGCTGTCGGTGATGAACGGGTTCGAACGCGAGTTGCGGGTTCGCATCCTGGGCATGGCCTCGCACGCCACCATTTCGGCGGTGGACGGCCAGCTCAACGACTGGCCGGACGCCGCGGAACGCGCCGAGACCCACCCGGAAGTCGCCGGGGTCGCACCCTACATTGAAGGCGAGGGCATGCTGCGTGTCGGCAACGAGCTGTCCGGTACCTTGCTGCGCGGCGTGTTGCCGGAACGCGAGCCGCAGGTTTCCGACATTGCCGACAAGCTGGAGGAGGGCGCCTTTACCGCGTTGCAGCCCGGCAGTTACCAGATGCTGATCGGGCGCGAGCTGGCGCAGGCGCTGGGGATTGGTGTGGGCGACACCCTGGACCTGATGATTCCGCAGGCGTCTGTGACGCCGGCCGGCCTGTTGCCACGTTTTCGCCGGTTCACGGTGGGCGGCATCTTCCGTGTGGGCATGTACGAGTTCGATCGCGGCATGGTGTTCATTCACCTCGCGGATGCGCAGGCCCTGCTGCGCATGGACCAGCGCGTCACCGGGGTGCGGCTCAAGCTGGACGATCTGTTCCAGGCGCCGCGTGTTTCCCGGGAGCTGGCCGGTGAACTGCCCGGTGTCTACTACGTGAGTGACTGGACCCGCCAGCATGCAAACTTCTTCCGCGCTGTGGCCACCGAAAAGATGGTGATGTTCATCATCCTGTCGCTGATCGTCGGGGTGGCGGCATTCAATATCGTCAGCACCCTGGTGATGGTGGTGCAGGACAAGCAGGCGGATATCGCCATCTTGCGAACATTGGGGGCCAGTCCGCGCTCGGTGATGGGCATATTCATGGTGCAGGGCGCGTTGATCGGGATCTTCGGCACCCTGCTGGGCGTTGCCGGCGGCGTCACCCTGGCGCTCAACGTCGAACGCATCGTGCCGTTCCTGGAGATGTTGATGGGGCAGCCCGTGCTGTCACCGGATGTCTATTACATCTCCGATCTGCCATCGGAGCTCAAGCAGTCGGATGTGGTGCGGATTGCCCTGCTGTCGCTGAGCCTGGGGCTGCTGTCCACGCTGTATCCCGCGTGGCGGGCGTCGCGTGTGCAGCCGGCCGAAGCGCTGCGCTACGAGTGATGCCCATGGACGACATCATTCTCGATGCCCGCGGGCTGACCAAGGTCTTCGATGACGGCCGCCTCAATCTGAAGGTGCTGGACGGGGTGGATCTCACCATCCGCCGGGGGGAGCGCATCGCCATCGTCGGTGCCAGCGGTGCCGGCAAGTCCACCCTGCTGCACTGCCTCGGGGGCCTGGACACGCTCAGTCAGGGCGAGGTGCAGGTTGCGGGCGAGGCCATGCACAGGCTCAGCGATGCGCAGCGCGGCGCATTGCGGAACCGGCGGTTGGGGTTTGTCTATCAGTTTCACCACCTGCTGCCGGAATTCACCGCGCTGGAAAATGTGGCGCTGCCCCTGCTGATCCGGCGTCGTCCGGTGGCCGAGGCCGAGGCCGCCGCTGCGGAGTTGCTGTCGCGGGTTGGCCTGGGCGAGCGCCTGCGGCACAAGCCGGGGGAGCTGTCGGGTGGCGAGCGACAGCGGGCCGCGGTGGCGCGCGCGCTGGTCACGCGCCCCGACTGCGTGCTCGCCGACGAGCCCACCGGCAACCTCGACAGCCGCACGGCCGAAGCGGTGTTTGATCAGATGCTCGCGCTCAATGCCGAGCTGGGAACCGCCCTGGTCGTGGTCACCCACGACCTGCGGCTGGCCGCACGCATGGAACGCGTCCTCCGGCTGGATGCCGGACAGTTGGCGCCGACCCAGCTCTAGTCCACTGAACCCATGACATTCCACCCCCGCCTGACCATGCCACTCGGGCGCGCTGCTTCGTCGCAAATGCTCGCAATAGAACCACTATTGCTGCGCTTTGCTTCTCGCATCGCATCCCGATTGGCGCGGCCATCCGGGCGCGAAGTCACCGGTTCAGTGGACTAGCCATCGCCTGTGTTCTTCCTGCGCGTCGCTGCCTTTTCGCTGGGCTGCGGCGCCGTTCTGGTGTGGCCGGACCCTTTGCCGCTCTGGCTGGCGGCGGCCTTGCTGTCGATGGCGCTCTGGCGTCGGGTGCGCTGGCCGCTGTTGTTGCTGCTGGCCGGCGCCGGGTGGACCGAATGGGCGGTGCAGCAACGGCTGGCGGATCGCTGGCCGGTCGCGCGCCACGGCGAGGATGTCGAGGTGCGAGCGGTGGTGGCGGACCTGCCGCAGCATCAACGGACCGGGGAAGGCACGGCAACCTGGCGTTTTATGCTGACGCCGGACGCCGAGGCACGCGCTGCCGGTGTGCCGGAACGTATCCGGGCGAGCTGGTACCGCACATCCGAGACCGTGGCAGTGGGCGAATGTCGACGTTGGGTGCTGCGGCTGCGCAGTCCACGCGGTTCGCGGAACCCTGGTGGCTTCGACTACGAAGGTTGGTTGTTCAGGGAGGGCATTGGCGCGGTGGCGAGTGTGCGCTCGGCGCAGTCCTGCGCGCAGCCGCTGGCACCGTCGCCGATGGTCCGCGTGCACCAGTGGCGCGCACGCCTGCTGGCACCGGTGGCGCAGGCGCTGCAGGGTCATCCCGCCCTGCCACTGGTGGCCGCGCTGGGCCTGGGCGACGGGCGCGGCCTGCGGGACGATGACTGGGCGGTTGCCCGCGCTACCGGAACCACCCATCTGCTGGTGATCTCCGGCTTGCACCTGTCGCTGGTGGCGGCGCTGGGCTACGGCCTGATCCGGTTGATCTGGCCCCTCTGGCCAGCTGTCGCGCTGCGCTGGCCAACGCCGTATGTCGCCGGGTTCGGCGCGGCGGTGCTCGCCAGCGGCTACGCTCTGCTCGCCGGGCTGGAAACACCGGTGCTGCGTGCGTTGCTGATGGTCTGGCTGGCGCTGCTGCTGGCGTGGCGTGGCCGTTGGCGCCACCCTTTCAGGGCCTTGGCCTGCGTCTGGAGCGGTGTCCTGTTGCTCGATCCGGTGGTGATGCTGAGGCCCGGATTGTGGCTGTCCTTTGGCGCGGTGGCCGGAATTCTGTGGTTGACGGTGGGGCGGCTGCGGCGCCCGCCGGCCTGGCAGGTCTTTGTCGGCTTGCAGCTGGGCCTGGGGTTGCTGCTGATACCGATGACGGTTGGATTTTTCGGGGGCGCGACCGTGCTCGCGCCGATGGCCAATCTGCTCGCGGTTCCGGCATTCACGCTGCTGACACCCTTCGTGCTGCTGGCAGTGCTGATGATGAGTGTGTGGCCCGCTGCCGGCCTGCCGCTGTTGCAGGGGGTGGCCGCGGGGCTGGCGGGACTCTGGAATGGCCTGAGCCTGTTGGCTGAAGGGGTTCCGGGCGCCTGGTGGCCATGGGTGCCGTCTCCGCTTGCGGCCGCCCTGGCAATGCTGGGAGTCGGGCTGCTGGTGGCGCCGCGGGGGCTGCCGTTGCGTCCGTTGGGGCTCATCTGCCTGCTGCCGATGCTGTGGCCGACCGACACCGCGCCCTCACGGGGATTCAGTCTGGCCTTGCTGGATGTCGGGCAGGGCCTTGCCGCGGTGGTGCGAACCCGCGGGCATACCCTGGTGTACGACGCCGGACCAGCCTGGCCGGATGGTTTTGATGCCGGCGCCATGGTGGTGGTGCCGTACCTGCGCCAGCAGGGGGTGCGCGCCGTCGACCACCTGATGCTGTCTCACGGCGACCTTGATCACGCGGGTGGGGTGGCGGCCCTGCGACAGGCGCTGCCGGTCCATCGGCACTCCGGCGTCATCGCAGACCAGCCCTGTCGGTCCGGGCAGCAGTGGACCTGGGACGGGGTGCGATTCACCGTGCTGCATCCCGAGCGGGATGCGCCGCTGCGATCCCACAACAACGCGTCCTGCGTGCTGCGGGTCGAAGGCGAGGACGGCGTCCTGTTGCTGGCAGGCGACATTGAGGCGGCGGCCGAGCGTCGGCTGCTGGCCCGAAGTGCCCCTGAGGTGCTGCAGGCCTCGGTGCTGGTGGCGCCGCACCATGGCAGCCGGACCTCGTCGACGGCGGCCTGGGTGGCTGCGGTGCAACCCGAGGTTGTCCTGTTTTCTGCGGGATGGCGTCACCACTTCGGCCATCCGCACCCCGAAGTGGAGGCCCGGTGGCGGGCCTCCGGGGCGCGCACCTTTGTCAGTGGTGACGATGGGGCACTGCTGCTTCGTTGGGCGGCGGGGCAGCCGGTCGTCACCCGCTGGCGCCTTCACGATCGTCGCCGCTGGACGGCGCCCGCAATTCCCTGAGGGTCTCAGAGAATGGTGGGATTGGGCGCGTCGCCGTAAACCGCCTTGGGATCGAAGGCCTTCTCGTCTTCCTCGTACTTCAGTTCGCGCACTTCCGGGCCGGCGCCTGTGGGCACGGAGCGGTAGAAGCAGGAGCGATAGCCGACGTGACAGGAGGCGTCGCCGTTGACCGAAACCCGCAGCCAGATCGCGTCCTGATCATCGTCGATGCGCAGTTCCTCGACCTTCTGCACCAGGCCGCTGGTTGCGCCCTTGTGCCAGAGCACCTGGCGGCTGCGTGACCAGTAGTGCGCCTCGCCGGTAAGGATGGTCCGCTTCAGCGCCTCGACGTTCATGTAGCCCAGCATCAGCACCTCGCCGGTGCCGTAGGCCGTGGTGATACAGGGGATCAGCCCGTGTTCGTCGAATTTGGGCGCGAGTTCATGGCCTTCCTCCACCTGCTCGATGGTGAGACGGGAAAAGAAACGGACATCTTCGGCCATGACGACAACCCATGCGGCTACAGGAGCGCCCCGGGGGCGCGGGGGCGCGATTGTAATACCATAGCGCCATGATGGCGACGCAGGATCCACACCATGCCCTGTCGGTCGAGGAGGCCGAGGCCTTCTGCCAACAACGGGGCGCCCGTTTCACGCCGATGCGCCGCGACCTCTATGCCGTGATGCTGGAGCGGTTGGCGCCGCGCTCTGCGTATGAATTGCTCGATGCCATGCAGAAGCGCCTGAACCGGCCCCTTGCGCCCCCCACGGTCTACCGTGCCCTGGAGTTTCTGCTGGCCCACGGCCTCATTCACCGGCTCGAAAGCACCCATGCCTATGTGCCTTGCGCCCATCCGGGCGAGGCTCACCAGGGGCTGTACCTCGTGTGCACGGACTGTGGCACCGCCGAGGAGCTGGAAGACGAGCGCGTCAATGGCCTGCTGCGGGCCCGCGCCAGGGCCAGCGGGTTTACCACCGAGCGGCAGGTGGTTGAGTTGCAGGGCACCTGCGCCCGCTGTCAGCCCTGAGGCCGGATCCGCACTCAGCGCGCAACCGCACCCTTGCGGACGCCCTCGAAGGCGCGGACTTCGATGATCCGGCCGGGCCGAAGCGCCCGTGCCCGGGTCTGCAGTACCTCGGCCAGGCATTCCACCGTGCTGTCGTGGTCGATGACGTCACAGTGTGCCGCCGGCAATGAGAGTGTGAAGCGACCCTCGGCGGCGCGGTAGGCAAAATCGATCTGGCCGTCGCGCTGTTGCTGCAGGTCTTCGCGACTGCCGATGTAAATGTCCCGCCAGGCCTCCGCGAGCGCGGCCTCCAGCGCGCCGTCACGCTCGCCGTCCACCTTCACCTCGATGCGCGAGCGGTGTCCGTGGGCGATGCGCTGGCATTGGCCGTCGTGCTTCTTCAGGCCGTGAACATAGTGGTAGTAGGCGCCCTCGATCACCTCCGGCCGCAGCGTCAGCCCGACGCGTTGCACCGACGTCGGTACCACCGGACGCAGCACCGACTGGAGGTGTGTCGCCACCGCCTCGGCACTGACCGCCGCCACGGGCAGCAACGTGAGGGCGAGGCCGGGACTTTCGTGGCGGATGACGCCCCGCTCGCAGGTGAACGTGAGCCGGCACTCCGCGGTGGACAGGTCAAGGTGCAGCCCGGGGGCCTCGGTGGGCACGATCAGGGTGTGGTCGGGGCCATCGTCGATGGCGCGTTTGATGCGGCGTTTGACCTCGCCGAAATCCAGCACCATCGACTGCGCATCCAGTTCGCCTTCCAGTTCCAGGTCAACGATCCAGCTTTCGCCGACCAGTCCCCGCGCTGCGTCGAGATAGGCGCAGTCGATGACGGTCAGGTGGTCGACGAAAAGACAGGACATGGTGCGGTGAGCCGGCGCGGTGGAGCGTTAGTTTAGAATCTGCGGCCGTTTTCATCCGCCCCGCCACCATGACCGTCACGCGATTCGCCCCTTCCCCCACCGGATATCTGCATATCGGTGGCGCCCGTACGGCACTGTTCTCGTATCTGTATGCCCGGCGGCATGGGGGCAGATTTGTCCTGCGCATCGAGGATACCGACCGTGAGCGCAGCACTCAGGCGGCGGTGGATGCCATCTTCGAGGGCATGGCCTGGCTGGGCCTCGACAGCGATGCCGAGGTGATCTACCAGACCCAGCGGTTCGATCGTTACAAGGCCCTGATCGCGCAGATGCTGGAGGCCGGCACGGCCTATCGTTGTTATGCCAGTAAGGAAGAGCTGGATCAGATGCGTGCCGAGCAACAGGCGCGCAAGGAGAAGCCGCGGTATGACGGCCGTTGGCGCCCAGCGCCCGGTAAAACCCTGCCGCCCCCGCCGACGGGCGTGAACCCGGTGATCCGCTTCTGCAATCCCCTGGAGGGCGAGGTGGTGGTGGCCGATCTGATCAAGGGCGACATGCGGTTCGCCAACGCGGAACTGGACGACCTGGTCATTGCGCGGGGCGATGGCACGCCGACCTATAACTTCTGTGTGGTGGTGGACGACATGGACATGGGCATCACCCATGTCATCCGAGGCGATGATCACGTCAACAACACGCCCAAGCAGATCAACATCTTCAAGGCGCTGGGGGCCGAACCGCCGGCCTATGCCCACGTTTCGATGATTCTCGGTGGCGACGGCGCCAAGCTATCGAAGCGCCACGGCGCCCTCGGCGTGATGGAGTACCGGGCCATGGGGTTCCTGCCCGATGGCCTGCTCAACTATCTGGTGCGGCTGGGCTGGAGTCACGGCGACCAGGAGTTGTTCACCCGTGCGGAGATGGAGCAGCTGTTCGATTTCGATCACGTGTCGTCCTCGCCGGCGCGTTTCGACATGGAGAAGGCGTACTGGGTCAATCACCAGTACCTCAAGACGGCGCCGATGGATGTCGTGGCGCCGGAGTTCGACTGGCATCTGCGCAGGCTCGAGATCGACCCCGCCAACGGCCCGTCGTTGGCCGCGGTGATCGAGTCTCAACGGGAGCGCTGCCGTACCCTGGCGGAGATGGCCGAGAAATCCGCCTTCTTCTTCCGGGACCTTGACGGCTACAACGAGAAGGACGCTGCCAAGCATCTCGGCAACGCCGCAGTTCCGGTGCTGGAAGCCCTGGTGAACGGGCTGGAGGCGTTGCCAGCATGGTCGGCCGAGGCGGCACATGGCGTGGTGCACCAGGTCGGCGAACAGCTGGGCGTCAAATTGGGGCAGGTGGCCCAACCGATCCGCGTGGCCTGCTGCGGCATGGCGGTGTCCCCGCCCATCGACCAGACACTGTTGCTGCTGGGTAGGGAACGCACACTCTCCCGGCTGCGCGCGGCGCTGTCCTGGATCGCCCGTAACGCAGGCTGAATGCCGCGCCCGGGAGGGCGCTCCGACATGCATTACCGCCAGCGTCTGCTGGGAGAAGTCCGGGCCAATCTCCATCTGGCCTGGCCGATCGTTCTGGCCCAGCTGCTGTTCATGAGCATGGGGACCGTGGACACCATCTTTGCCGGGCAGTTGTCGGCGCAGACGCTGGCCGCGGTGGCGGTTGGCTCCAACGTTTTCTTCCTCGGCTTCGTGACCTTCATGGGGTTGTTTCTGGCCCTGGCCGCGCTGGTGGCGCAGCGGCGCGGTGCCGGCGCCGATGCCGCCACGCTGGGGCGGCACATTGGCGGTGCCCTGGGTGTCGCAATGGTCTGCGGCCTGATCTGGGCCCTGTCGATCTGGCTGACCACCGGCACTGTACTGGGATGGTTGGGCCTGTCTTCTCCGGTTGCGGCCGAGGCCGAGCGCTATCTGCAGGTGGTATCGCTGGCGACATTGCCGCTGTGCGCCTGCTTCGCCCTGCGCAACGGTGCCGAGGGTCTGGGCCATACCCGTGTCGCGCTGATTGCCGGGGTGGTCGGGCTGGTGATCAATGCCGGGGGCGACTACCTGCTGATGTACGGCCGTTTCGGTTTGCCGCAGATGGGCACGGTCGGCGCGGCGTGGGCCAGCGTAACGGCGTCCTTCGGCATGTTGCTGACCTACGCGGTGGTCTACCGGGCGCTACCGGCACTGCATCGACTGGCTGTGGGCGCACAGTTGGCCACCGCCCTGCGTGCGGGCAACCCCGACCTGCTGCGGCTGGGACTCCCGGTGGCGGCCATTCTCACCGCGGAGGCCTGGTTGTTCCAGGTGGGGGCTTTGATGATGGCGCGGTTCGGTGATGTCGCGGTGGCGGCACATCAGATCGCCATCAATTTCGCCGCAATGAGCTTCATGGTGCCGCTGTCCATCGGCATGGCCACCACCGTTCGGGTCGGCCAGGCCCACGGTGCGGGCGCCGACGCCGCCGCACGGCTGGCAGGGCGTGTGGGCATCGGTCTCGGCGTTGCGTGGGCGGTCGCTGCGGCGTCACTGATGGCGCTGTATCCCGACATGATCGTGCGGGCCTATACGCAGGCACCAGAGGTGTCGGCGATGGCAGTCGGCCTGCTGGGTTACGCCGCGCTGTTCCAGCTGTTCGACTGTATTCAGGCCACCAGCAACGGGGCCCTGCGTGGACTGCATGACACCCGGGTTCCCATGGCGATCACCGTACTCGCCTACTGGGCGGTGGGGATGCCGGTGGCCGTGGGGCTGGCATTTTTCTCGGCGGTCGGGCCCGCCGGCATCTGGTGGGGATTCATCGCCGGTCTTGCCGTGGCCGCTGCCGGACTGTCGCTGCGGTTCCTGCGTTTCCCGCTCGCATCACCTGGCTGACGGGTACCCCCCTAGTTGGGGGCTGCCCGGGACAGGGCCAGCATGAGACCGTTCGTCACTCTGTTCAGATCGGTTTGAGGGAGTGGCTATGTTGGTGAGAACGCCTTGGGCGGCAGCCGTTGCGGCGGCAATGGTGTTGGGACTGAGCGGTTGTGACACCGGGAGCAGCAGTGGTGGCCCCAACCCGTCCCCCACGCCCAGCTCGACGCCGACCCCCACGCCGACGCCGGCCCCGACCGCAACGCCGACGCCCAGCCCGACGCCGACGCCGGTGGTAACCCCGACGCCCACTCCGGCGCCGACCCCAACTCCGACCCCGACTCCGACTCCGACGCCGGCCCCGACGCCGACGCCGACCCCAACGCCGACCCCAACGCCGACCCCGACGCCGACGCCGACCCCGACTCCAACCCCGACGCCGACGCCGACGCCGACGCCGACGCCGACCCCGACTCCAACTCCAACTCCAACTCCAACTCCAACTCCAACCCCAACTCCAACTCCAACTCCAACTCCAACCCCGACGCCGACTCCAACCCCGACCCCGACCCCGACCCCGACCCCGACCCCGACCCCGACGCCTACGCCGACCCCAACTCCGACGCCGACCCCGACCCCCACGCCGACCCCCACACCGACGCCGGGCGCCAGTGCCGCAGCCTGCTTTGACGACTCGGCCGGGACCATCGGTGCCCGCATCAACTTCGTGGCCCGGTCCACGGATGGCGAGACCGGTGCAGTGCTGACCACCACGTCGGAGATCGTTGTCCTGCGCGAGACGATGTTCAACGGCGTGATGGCCTTCGAGGCAGAAGCCGATGTGCAGGCCCGTTCCACCACGCACCCGGAAATCAATTCGGACTCGACCACCCGCGAGTACTACACGGTTGATGTGCCCAATCGCCGGTTCCGTTTTCACGGCATCGTGACGGAGACGGTCTCGCCGCTCACAACGACGATTACGGTGACCAACAATCCGGGCTGGCTGGAGCGCTATGACCTGGATGCGGGCGCCAGCTTCGATCAGCAATACGATTCGGCGCTGGTGACGGACATCCCGTCACCCTTCCCGGGTGTTCCGGGTGGCTCCACCACGGTCGACTCCACGGTGGACCGAACCACCACCTACCACGGACGGGAACAGGTGACCGTGCCGGCGGGTACATTTGATGCCTGCAAGTTCACCGACGTGGTCAGCACGACCACGGATGCATCGGGCACCGGTCCAAGCACCGACACCTCAACCACCACGCGCTGGATGGCAGTCGGCTCCGGGATCTTTTTGAAGTCGATCTCCGGTGGGGATGAGAATGTAACCGTCAGCTACTCGATTGACGGCGTCCCCGTCACCGGACTCTGACGTCCGGCGGCGGAAACGCGCGCTGCAGCAGCAGCGCCGCGTTGCGGCGGATATCGGCGCCGAAGGTGTCGCCGAATCCGTGGTAGATGCGGAAGGCGCGGCCATCGACGTCGATCAGGTAGCTTGCGGGCAGCCGCCACACGCCATAGCGGCGTGAGGCGATGCCGAGCATGTCGCTGATCACGGGGTAGTCGACCGGAACCCGCCGTAGAAAGGCCTCGGCCTTCTCCATGTCGTCATCGACGCCGACGCCGAGAATCTCGAATTGATCCTGCCAGCCGAGACGGTGCAGTTCTGTGCGGATGGCGTTGAGTTCCGGCATGGCCTGGATGCAGGGGCCACAGAACGATGCCCAGAAATCGACCAGCACCACCCGTCCGGCCAGGTCGGAGAGACGCACCGCGGGGCCGCTGAGGCTGGGGCCGGCGATATCCGGCGCGGTATCCCCGGGCGCCAGTCCGTCGGGGACCTGCATGGCCGGCAGGCGAACGCTCCATCCTGCGGCTGCCAGCGCGCCGACTGTCAGGAGCTGTCGTCGGGTGAGTGAGCGTTTCATGCGCGGTATTGTGCCTGTGGCGCGCGCCGCTCGCGGGCTCGCCGGGGGCGGGAATCGCGATTCCCGATGGCCTTGGGCGCCGTGCACGGTGTACGGTTCCGCTCCCTGATCCTCAACTGATGCGAGTTCCCCATGCCGTTGCCTGCTGATCGCCTGCCCGTCATCGTCGGAGTAGGGGAGGTGGTTGATCGACCCGATTCCCCCCTGCAGGGGATGGAGCCCATCGCGATGATGGCCGAAGCGCTTCGTCGTGCGGAGCAGGATGCCGGAGCACCGCTTCTGGCCCAGTGTGATGCCCTGGATGTGGTGCGCGAGATCTCCTGGCCCTATCTGGATGCGCCGGGGCTGCTGGCCTGGCATCTCAGCCTGCCGCAGGGTGCGCGGCGGTACAGCGAGGATGGTGGCGAGACCCCGGTCCGGTATCTGCACGAGGCTGCCCTGCGCATTCAGCGCGGCGAGGCGGGCGTGGTTGCCATTGCCGGTGCCGAAGCGGCGCACACCACGGCGGCGGCTTGGAAGGCCGGTGTGCAGTTGCCCTGGCCGCATCGTGATCCCAAGGCCACCATTCCCACCGGGCGTGAACTGGTGTCGGCCACTGCGATCAATCATGGCGTGATTCAGCCGGCGCAGGTCTATCCGTTCTTCGAAAATGCGTTTGTTGCGGCGGCCGAGCAGACGCCCGCCGAGGGTATCGCCGACAGCGCCGCGCTGTGGAGTGCCTTCAGTACGGTGGCGGCCCAGCAGCCGGGGGCCTGGTCAACCGACGCCTTGTCGCCGGAGGCGGTCGGCACCGCCAGTGACCGCAACCGCTGGGTGGCGTGGCCCTACACCAAGCGCATGGTGGCCAATCCCATGGTGAATCAGGGGGCGGCGCTCATCGTCACCAATCTGGCACGGGCGCGGGAGCTGGGTGTGCCCGAGGCCCAGTGCATCCACATCTGGGGGGGCGCCTACGCCCGCGAGCCACGGGATTATCTGGAGCGCGACCTCTACACGCGCTCGACCGCGATGGACGCGGTACTCGAGTCGTTGTTGCAGCGACTGGGGGGCGACCCTGCCGTGCTGCAGGCCCTCGAGTTGTACAGCTGCTTCCCCTGCGTGCCGAAGATGGCGCGCAAGACGCTGAAGCTGCCGGCGGACACGGCGTTGACCGTGACCGGTGGGATGAACACCTTCGGGGCACCGCTCAACAACTACATGACCCATGCCGCCGTGGCCATGGTGCGCCGTCTCCGGGAAGGCACCGAAGCGCCCGGCCTGCTCTATGGGCAGGGCGAGTACGTCACCAAGCACCACGGCGTGGTGTTGGCGCGCGTGGCGGATGCCGAGGATCGCTTTGCCGGGGCTAATGCCAGCGTGCAGGCGGAAGCGGACCTGCACCGGGGTGCGGTTCCGGTGCAGGTGGACGACTATGAGGGTGCGGCGACGCTGGAGACCTTCACGGTCATTTTCGGGCGTGATCAGCAGCCCGAGTTCGGGACGGTGATCGCCAGAACACCCGACGGTCGTCGTCTGATGGCGCGTGTCCCGGCGCAGGATGCCAACGCGATGCAGCGGCTGCTGAGCCTGACCGAGAGTCCAGTGGGCCTGAGCGGCCGGGTCGGCCGCCTGGACGACAAGCGGCTGAGTTGGACCTTCGCCTGACCGGCGGCATGTCGCCCCACAGTGACGGCTGCCACCGTGGCTGGTGGTTGCCGCCGGTGGTGCGCGCTATGGAGAGGTGATGCCGACGCTGGTGCCCTCAGGCTGAGGCGGTGTCGCAGTCCAGGCACGCTTCCGGCGGCGGCGCGGGCAGGCGCAATTGCTGTCGGGCGTCGCGCAGTGCCGTGCGCAGGCCTTCTTCAATGACGGGATGGTAGAACGGACTGTCGAGCATCTGCTGGACCGTGGCGCCGCGTTGCAGCGACCAGGCCAGCAGGTGGCCGATATGCTCGGCTGCGGGACCGACCATTTCGGCCCCCAGGAAGCGGCCGTCCTCGGCGGCGGCATAGACATGCAGGGCGCCGGCATTGACGCCCATCACCCGTGCACGGCCCTGATCGCCGAAGTCGACCGCGCCGGTCACGAAGGCCTGAGACGAGGCCAGCAGATCGGCGTGGGTGGCGCCAGTCATCATCATCTGCGGGTGGGAGAACACCACCATCAGCGGCGCCCGTCGGGGTCGTGGGCGGACCTCAGGCCAGCGACCGGCGTTGTCGCCGGCAATGCGGCCATCGTCTGAGGCTTCGTGCAGCAGGGGGGTCTGCTCGTGGACATCGCCCGCGATGAATACCGGGTGCCCGTGGATCTGCTGTGTCGACCGATCAAAGGCGGGCAGGCCCTGGGCATCCAGCGCAATGCCGGCCCTTGCCAGATCCAGCCCCGCAAGCCGCGGTTCGCGCCCGGTGGCGGCGAGCAACAGGTCGAAGGTTTCCTCGTGATGTTGACCGTTCTCCTGGAAACGCACCACCACGCCCGCCTCGCTGCGCGAGACCGCCTCGATCTGCGCCTGGGGTGACAGCGACAGCGTGGCCGCGACGTGCTCCCGAGCAACAGCCTGCAAGGCCGGATCGGTAAGCGGGCCGATGCGACCACGGCGCCCGAACAGGCGGACCCGAACGCCCAGGGCCGACAGGGCCTGGGCCAGCTCGAGACCGATGACCCCGGTGCCGACGACCGCTACCGATCCCGGCAGCGTATGCCACTCGAAGACATCGTCGTTCACCACCAGGCGGTCACCCAGGGCCTGCCGCCAGGCGTCGGGTACGACCGGTCGAGAGCCGGTGGCAATGACGATGCGGTCGGCATGCACCTCCTGCGTGCCCACCTGCAGCACGCCGGGGCGCAGAAACCGTGCGTGCCCGCGCAACCGGTGGTGCAGCGGCCAGGCGTCGACCGTGGCTTCCACAAAGCCGACGAACCGGTCGCGCTCAGACCGCACCCGCGCCATCACCGCCGTGCCATCAATCACCGGTGGGGAACTGCGGACACCGAACTGATCCGCCTCGCGCACGGCCCGCGCGGCTTCGGCCGCGGCAATCAGCAGCTTGCTGGGCATGCAGCCGACACGGGCGCAGGTGGTGCCGTAGGGGCCGGACTCGATGACCACCACGGATTCGCTATGAGCACGTGCCGCACGGTAGGCGCTCATGCCCGCCGAGCCCGCGCCGATGATGGCAACCTCGACGCGTAGTGGCGGCGTATCGGACTTCATCGGACGGGCTCAGTTGGGCGTGCGGGTGACGAGCATCGACTGCGCCATCTTGGTCACGTCTTCACCGCTACCGCCGAGGTTGATGGGTTCCGGGATGGCGACGCCCCGCTGCACCGCCGGGCGGGCGCGTACGGTTTCCAGCCAGCGCTTCAGGTGCGGGAGGTCATCGATGGCCACGCCGGCCCAGAAATGCAGCGAGACCCAGGTCCAGTTGGCGATGTCGGCAATCGAGTAGTCCCCTGCCAGGTACTCGTGGTCCTTGAGTCGGGTATCCAGCACGGAGTAGAGCCGCTTGGTTTCGGTTTGATAGCGCTCGATCGCGTACGGAATCTTTTCCTGCGCGTAGCGGAAGAACACATTGGCCTGGCCCTGCATGGGGCCCACCCCGCCCATCTGGAACATCAACCACTGGATCGCCCGCGAGCGCCCCAGCGGATCGGCCGGCAGGAAGCGACCGTACTTCTCCGCCAGGTACTGCAGGATGGCGCCGGATTCGAACACCGCGAAGCCCTTTAAGCCATCGCCGGCGTCGGCATCGACCTCGCGATCGATGATGGCGGGAATGCGTCCGTTGGGGTTGATGCGCAGGTAGTCCGGGGTTTTCTGCTCGCCCTTGGACAGGCTGATGGGGTGCACCGTGTAGGGCACGCCCAGTTCCTCCAGCAGGATGGAGGCCTTCCAGCCGTTGGGCGTCGCAGCGGTGTACAGGTCGATCATGGTGGGGTCCGGTGTTGAGGGGTGGGAACAGCCGTCATCCTAGGCGCAGAAGGAAACGAATGGTTTAATCAAGTATCAAATATTATCCAAATCGTCTCATCATGGCCGATCGACTGTCCGCGTTGCTGACTCACTTCGAGCTCCGCAGCCGCGTGTTCTTCTCCGGATTCCACTGCGGAGTGGCCGCATTCACGGCCGAACCCGGTGTCGGACATCTGCACCTGCTGCGCAGTGGTGCCCTGCAGGTGCGCGACGCCGACGGCGCGGCGCGGATCATCGATCAGCCCAGCCTGCTGCTGTATGGGCAGCCCGTTGCGCATCGGTTGGAAGCCCCCTTTGCCGAAGGGGCGGACCTGGTGTGCGCCGCCATCGAGTTCGGCATCGCGCATGGCAACCCCCTGCTGGGCGGGCTGCCGTCCCCTTTTGTGGTGCCGCTGTCGATGCTGCCGCAGCAAGGGCGGCTGCTGGACCTGCTGTTCGACGAAGCGTTCGGGGCGCATTGCGGACAGCAGGCAGCGGTCAACCGGCTCATCGAGGTATTGCTGATTCACGTGCTGCGGCATGGCATGAAGACCGGGGTGGTGGCCGCCGGGGCGTTAGCCGGTCTTGCCGACCCTCGGCTGTCCAAGGCCTTGATTGCGCTTCACGAAACGCCTGGCAAGGGGTGGTCGCTTGATACGCTGGCGGCACAGGCCGGCATGTCCCGTGCCCGGTTTGCCGCGCACTTTCACCAGATAGTGGGGGTCACCCCCGGGGAGTATCTGACGGCCTGGCGGATGAGCATTGCGCTGGGCCTGCTGCGGCGCGGGCGGCCGGTCGGCGTGGTGGCCTCGATGGTGGGCTATGGGGCGACAGCGGCCTTCAGCCGGGCTTTCCTGCACAATCTGGGGATGTCGCCGCGGGCATGGTTGCGCGCCCAGCACGCTGCCTGAAGGCGTGGCTATTCAGTCTTTCCCTGGGGCAGTCGGGCCAGTGCGAGCACCGCGTTCAGTGCATCGCGGTCCAGCGCGGCGCCGGTCCCCGCCAGTCCGCGACCGTGCCCGCGAAACAACGACAGGCCTTCAAGCAGCGACATGATCAGGATTGCCCGCCGGCGGCGTGCGGCGGCCGGCATACGCGGCAGCAGGGCGTGGATGCGCTGCTCGATCGCGTCGCGATACGCCATGTAGAAGCGATCAACGATGCGTGCGGCGCCGTCGTCGCGTGCGGACAAGGCCCAGAGCTCCCAGAACAGGCGACAGCTGCGCGCATTGTCCTGGCTGCCAAATGCGTAGTGCACCAAGCTTGCAAGATCGGCAGTGTCGTCCGCTTCGAGCTCGACACGCGCCCCTTCCAGCGCCTGTTCGAACAGGGCCTCGATCACTGCGTTGGGCGTTGCGTAGTAGTACTGGACGTTGGACAGCCGTATGCCGATCTGGTCGGCCAGCTTGCGCATCGAAAAGCCTGCGTAGCCCTCTTCGATCAACAAGGTCTCGGCCGCCTCGAGGATTTCGGCGCGGCGTCGGCGGCCCTTTGCGCTGACGGGTTCGGCGGGGGTGATCATGCACCGATCATAACAGGATAGGTCTATTGACCTATTTTAATTATTTTGGTTACATGACCAAATTATTGAAAAGGTCCTGTCCCCATGTCCCGAATACCTGCTGCCAGCCGCCATCGCTTTCTCCCTGCCGCCGGCGCACATTCATGAGCAGCATTCTGATCGTCGGCGGTTACGGTGTCGTCGGACATCAGGCCGCCCACTTGCTGGCCACGCGCCAGCCGCAGGTCGAGCTGCTGATCGGCGGGCGCGACCCGTGCAAGGCCGCCGCTGTCGCGGATGCACTGCCGCGCGCGGCGCCGGCGCGCATTGATCTGGATGCCGAGGACCCGCTCGCCGCATTCGGCACCATGCCGGATCTGGTGCTGACGGTAGCCAATGACACCCACGATCGGCTGCTGCGCAGTGCGCTGCAACGAGGGGTGGCGCTGGTTGACATCACGCGCTGGACCGCACGTGTACAGGACGCGTTGGCCTGGGCTGCGGCGGTGCCGCCGCGTGCGCCGCTGGTGCTGGCGTCGTCCTGGATGGCGGCGGTGCCGGCGACCCTGGCCGTCGCCGCGTCACCGGCGTTCGCAACGCTGTCGCGGATCGATCTCGACATTCTCTATGCCATGCACGACCGGGCAGGGCCCAATTCGGTCGAATACCTGGACCGTCTGGCGACGTCGTTCGAGTCCAGGGTGGAGGGGCGGCGTGTAGTGCGTCAGCCGTTCTCCGAGGCCCGTCGCGTGGCGTTTACCGCCCAGCACGACTACACCACCGCGCTGTTCGACAGTCCCGATCAGATGACGCTGCCGGCGCTCGCCGGCGCGGCCACCGTCACGGCGCACATCGGCTTCGATGACCAAATCAGCAACCATCTGCTGCGTGGTCTGGTTCGCAGTGGCCTGTGGGGTGCAATCAGCGGGCCGGCCTTCACCGGCCTGCGGCGCAAACTGCTCTACAACCCCGGCACTGGCGGTCATCACCGCGTGCGCGTCACCCTTCAGGGCTGCGATGCCACCGGCCGGTCGTTGCAGCAGACGATTGATCTCGATGATCCCGCCGGGCAGACCCACCTGACTGCCGTGGGGGCGGTGATCCAGGCGGAGCGTGTACTCGGTCTTGGCGGTCACGCCGCCGCCAGGTCCGGCGTGCAGTTCGCCGAAGCGCTGACGGATGCGGCCTTGGTCGAGCAGGTGTTGTCCGACAACGGGGTGCACCTACACCGCTCGGAGCGCGCATCATGAGCATGCCCGCTGCCCTGTCGCCCGTCGATGCGGCCCCCGACCGCGCCCGCGTTGCGTTCGGCGGTGCTGCGCGGCACATCGGAAGCCGTTGACCCCTGGACGGCGCAGCCCTCGGTGCGGTGTTCAGCCGCCGTGGGGGCGGAGCCGCAGTGTCAGGAGGATCGCCAACGCGATACCGGTGATGAAGAGCGCGAGCCCCCACATCAGGAGTTGGGCCGGTACGCCCCAGCCGGCATAGAGGCCGGCGATGCCCGCAAACAGCAGGGCGCCGCCCTGACTGCCATTGCTGACCAGGCCCATGCGCAGGACATTGATCGGATAGCGCCCTTCACGACAGTCCCGGATACCGCCGTAGTATCCCACCAGCAGGGCCAGAGTCGAGAAACCATAAAGTCGCAGGAACAGCAGGGTCGGCATTTCCGGGAAGCCCAACGACAGGTAGAGCCACCCGGGCGCGAGCAGCATCGGCAGGGCGGCGAACATGGCGGTGCCGATGATCTTGATCCACAGCAGGGTCTGGATACGGTGCATACGTTGTGCTGGTTGGGACGAGTGGTCAGCCTATCCCTGTGGAGCGCGGGATGGCTTGAACAATTCGGTCACGCCAGCCGCTTGGATTCAGACCGGTAAGGGCCCTGAACTCACGGCTCATCTGCGCCTGATCGCTGTAGCCGTGCAACGCTGCCAGTGCTGCCAGGTCCTCTGCTGGGCTGTGCGCGAGCGCCTGCAGGGCCAGCTGGGTGCGACGCACCCGGCGGTAAGTGACCGGAGCGATGCCAACGTACTGCAGGAAGCGGCGGCGAAGCTGACGTTCGGAAAGCCCGCTGTCGCGTGCCAGTTCGGGGATGGCGCTCGGCGTGGAGGGGGCGCGCGTGAGGCTGGAAAGAGCGTGGTCGACTGCCGGGTGCCGAGGGGTCCGGCGCCAGGCGGCGATCAACTGCGCTTGCAAGGCCTCCAGTTGACGATGCAGCGGCATTCCGGAGAACCAGCGGAACCGGCGTGAAAGCACATCGCCGTCGGTGAGCGGGCGCATGACACCATCGCGCTCCACAGGAGTGAAAGCCTGCAGGGCGCGGAGTGCCCCAGGCTGAAAGCGGATGCCCAGGATGTGAAGCGGTCCCTGCAAGGGGACGAGGTGCGGAGTGACGAGGGTACTGGTCACGGCACGCCGCGCCGGGGCGTGAAGGTCGATCACCAGGTCGCTGGTGGCGTCGGCGACGGCTGGAAAGCCGGCCTGTACCGGTCGCGGCAGCTCGAGCAGGTACAGACGGTCAATCACGTCAGCAGCGTCGGCAACGGGGTGCCATTCCTGATACTGAAGGTCGGCGGTGACGAACAGGGGGCCTGGTTGAAATGCCGTCATGACCGTGATGATCGCGCCGTAGGGCACTGACGGCAACGGTGTCGTCGTTGCCATAGCGCCGCCACGGCTGCGCGCTGGCACCAGCGCCGACAGGGGGCGTCAGGGCTCCCAGTCGGACGCCCCGATGTGAGTGATGTCACAGACGATGGGGCGATGATCGAAAGCAACGGTTTCGGTCGCGGTGCCGGGAAAGCAGGTGCCGTCGAAGACGTCGCTTGCGACGTGATCGATGTTCAGCAGGCGCGCATAGGTAGGGGGCGCAAGCAGACCGATCTGAGTGATCATCGAGAACGCCAAACCGTCGCCGACAAAGTCGTTCCAGCGAGCGGCGCTTTGGTCGATCAAGGCCAGGCGGCCGGGATCGGTGTTGAGGTCGCCCAGTACCAGATTCGCGGCACCACTGGCGGCTGCTTGGCCCGTGCCATCGAGGATGTCGGAAAAGACCTGCTCGAACTGTTGCACGCGGCAGGCCTGATCCTCGCGACCGACGCCGGAGGTGCCGTGAACGCTGACAACGGTCAGCGAGCCCCCCGCCGCAAAGTCAATGACGCCGCGACCGATGCGGGTACCCCCGCCACAGCTGTCGGTCATTCCGCCTGCCAGGTGGCTGGGGCAGATCACATCGTCACAGCCCCGGAATCGCCCCATCGCGGTCCTGACCGCCAGGCATTTGTCGGGACGGTCTCGATGACAGGCGATCTGATAGCCATCACCGAGTATGACGGCCGCCACACCGGGGTCTCCCGGCTGCCAGTGCTCGCAGATGAAGCCGGGCCGCGCCTCCGCGGGAATCTCCGGGCAGCGTCCGACATCGAAGACCTCCTGCAGCGCCACGATGTCCGGAGCAATCGTGTCCACGAATTGGCGTACGTCCGGGATGAGGGCCTGGTGGGCCAGTCCGGTTCCGTACCATTCGGAGGCGACCTCGGCATCGTCGCAGGTCCAGTCTCCGCTTGTGCCGGGGGCACAGTCCGGCGTGCCGGTGTTGAACGTCATCACCCGCAGGTGCGGCGGCACCGCGCCTCCGCGCTCAGCGGAGTTGCCGCCGCCGGAGCAGCTCGCCAGGAGACAGGAGAAAAGCAGTGCCGGCACGGCACGTGGCAGCGGCATGGTCAGAAAACAGAACGGGTAGAGGGGCGGTATACCGATCAATGTTGACGACATGAAGTCGCTCGGGGGGCTCGCCGGGTTGTCACGGCCTCGACACACTCGGCTGGGCACGATGACCGCCATTCACACCTCACAAGGATGCCTGACATGGCCGGCTACTACACCCTGTTCAAGAGCGAAAAAAGCGGCGAGTGGTATTTCAATCTGAAAGCAGGGAATCACGAGACCATCCTCCAGTCCGAGGGCTACACAAGCCGAGCCGGTGCCGAAAACGGTATCGAATCGGTCCGGGAGAACGGAACCGAAGCCGCTCGTTTTGACCGACGCGAATCCTCGGTGCCGAACTACTGGTTCGTGCTCAAGGCGGGCAATGGCCAGATCATTGGAAAGAGCGAGATGTACCCCGATGCCCGCAGTCGCGACAAGGGTATCGAGTCGGTGAAGACCAATGCGCCCACGACTGAGGTCAAGGATAAATCCGAGGGTTGATCCAGCACCATGGCACGGTATTCGAGAAGGCAGTTTCTACGTGCGATGGCGCAGGCCGGCGTCTACCTGCAGTCCGGGTGGATGCTCGGATGCCATGACGGCACGGGCCTTGGAGCGCCTGGCGGCGCCACGCCACGCCTGAAATCCAACCTCGCCAACATTGGTCCGTTGGGGGCACCGCAAATGTTCGGTGACTTCGGGCTGCGAGTGCCGGAGGGGTTTTCGGTGCGCATGGTGGCCCGCACGGGAGTGCGCCCTCTGGCCGACAAGCCGTACATCTGGCACGAGTTGCCGGACGGCGGTGCCTGCTTTGGGGCCGACGACGGGGGTTGGGTCTACGTATCCAACAGCGAGAAGAACGAAGATGAGGACGAGAACAACGTCTTCTACCAGGCCGGGGTTGGGGCATTGCGCTTCGATGCGGGGGGACAATTGGTGGATGCCTATCCCATCCTCTCCGGAACGACCAAGAACTGTGCGGGTGGCCCGACGCCGTGGGGCACATGGCTGAGTTGCGAGGAGACCGACAGCGGATACGTCTACGAGTGCTACCCCTTCGGCACCGCCGCCGACGCCGTCATGTTGCCAGCGTTGGGCAAGTTTCAGCACGAAGCAGCAGCCGTCGACCCGAGGTCGAATCCCATGCACGTCTACATGACCGAGGATCAGCGCAACGAGCCCGCGGGAAACGGCGGCCTGTTCTATCGGTTTGTTCCCCATGGCAACACTGCGGACGGCACCCGCCCCGACCTCGGTAGCGGGCGGCTTCAGGCGGCTGTGGTGGCGTCAGGCGATATTTTCGAGCCCCGTGCGGTGACCTGGGTGGACGTGCCCAACCCCGAGCCGTTGACCCTGCTGCCACACGAGGCGGTGCTGCGCCCGATCCGGAACCAGTTGCGTGAGGCTGAGCATTTCGATGGCGGAGAGGGCATCTGGTATCACCCTGCCGACCACAGCATCGTGTTTTCGACCAAGGGCGATAACCGGCTATGGCGATACGACATCGGTGGCGCGACCGTGCAGGCGATCTACGACGACGATATTGGGGATGACAATATCCTGTCCGCGCTGGACAACGTGATCATGAACGCTGATGGCGACATCATCTGCTGCGAGGATGGTGATGACTCTCAGGTGGTCGGCTTGCTGCCGGATGGTCGACAGGTGCCCCTCCTGCAGTTCGTTGCCGGCGGTGGTCCCGCCGGCCCCTCGTTCAACCCGGACGGCACGCGGCTGTACGTGAGTGGCATGTCGGGCGCGACGTATGAGATTACCGGTCCCTGGTTCGTCCGCGACTGAGCCTGTCCTTGATCCGAGGCTACGCCGAGCGGGCCGGTGAGTGGCTGCCATCGGGCAGCCCCCTCAAGCGCGCCTTGGCGTGCGCGATGGACGATGCGTTGGTTCGAGCCCTGAGCCGGTGGGCAACAAAAAAGCCCGCAGGTGGCTGCAGGCTTTCATTTGTAAGTGGCTCCGCGAGTTGGACTTGACCCCGCGCGGCTGGCGGGGCGTCTGCCGCAGGCAGACCACCCTCAAGCACGCCTTGGCGTGCGCGATGGACGATGCGTTGGTTCGAGTCCTGAGCCGGTGGGCAACAAAAAAGCCCGCAGGTGGCTGCAGGCTTTCATTTGTA
>CAKZHZ010000095.1 GCA_936928855.1 uncultured Polycyclovorans sp. | reverse complement strand
CGCTCAAGCGCGCCAAGAGCCAGGGGTTGGGCAGCGCGGTGGAGTTCTCGCAAGACATTGGCCTGCAGGTGCGCGAACGCTCGCACTTGCTGCGCGACCTGCGCATGGCGTTAGATGAGTCTCAGTTGTTCCTGACCTACCAGCCCCAGGTGGAACTGGCCACGGGCCGCGTGGTGGGGGCCGAGGCCCTGCTGCGCCCCGACTCCTTGCGCAGCTCGAGCGTGGTGCGACCGCGCAGGACGCCGTCGGCCTCGGGCCCCAGGGCCAGGGTGGCGTAGTCCCCCACCGCGGCCAGGACGTCGCGGGCCAGCAGCTGCCGGACCAGGCCTTTCCACTGCTGCGGACTGAGGTCCTGGCCGATGCCCCACACGCTCAGAGCCTCGTGGTTGGACTCGGTGGAGCGGGGATTCGGCTTGCCGCGCAGGATGTCGATGAGGTGGCCCGCGCCGAAGGCCTGATTCCGCTCCCGCTTGAGCCGCACGATCGTGGACAGCAGCTTCTGTGCGGGGACGAGCCCGTCGAAGGTCGCCGTGCCGCGCCCGATCTCGTCGAGGATCACCAGCGAGGGGTTGCGCACCAGCAGGCGGGCGAAGGCAACGAGCTGCCGCTGATGGTCGAAATCCCCCTCGAAACCAAGGACTGGGGCGAGCTGCAGTGGCGCTTCAAGGCGGGCATACCGCCCACCGCCAGTCAGATCATCCAGAGCGCCGGGCAAGGCCCGCCCCCCGACCCCGACGCCAACCCGGGCACCGGTGACGGAGACGGAGACACCGCAGGTGGCGGCAACGACCCCGCACCCGAAACCACGCCGCCGGCCAGCTGGCCCGCGCCCTGCGCGATGCCGCCGTAGGTGGCGTCTTCGGAGCCGATCAGGCTGGTGACGTGCGAGCCGTGGCCGTTGCGGTCGCTCGCGTCGGTGTCGCCCTCGGCGTCGTAGCCCATCTGCACGATCCGGGTGCCGGCTTCGACGAGGCGGCGAAGTTCGCCAAGGCCTCCCGCAACCGCCGCGCCTCCTCGCCCTCGCCGGCCGCGAGGATGCGCACGGCCATCAGGCCCGCGTTGCGGGCGCCGCCGACGGCCATCGTCGCCACGGGGATGCCGGCCGGCATCTGCACGATGGAGAGCAATGAGTCCACCCCATTGAGCACCCGGCTCTGGACCGGCACGCCCAACACCGGCAGACGTGTCTTGGCCGCACACATGCCCGGAAGGTGGGCAGCGCCACCCGCACCCGCGATGATCAGCTTGAGGCCGCGATCCACCGCCTGCGCGGCGTATTCGAACAGACGGTCCGGCGTGCGATGCGCCGACACCACCTCCGCTTCGTAGGGAATCTCAAGCGCTTTCAGCACCGCACAGGCGTGCTGCATCGTGTCCCAGTCGGAACGGGATCCCATGATGACGCCAACCACGGCCTGCTGCGGGTTCGCCACGCGTGCCTACTCCAGATCGCAAACCGTGAATTATGGCAGCGCACGGTGAAATTCTCGACCGTGGTCGCTTACTTTCTGGGCAGCAGCTCGAACTCCACCTGAACCCGGGCGATAAAGGGGATCTCGCCGGCATTGAGGCCCATGGTCGCATTGCCACCGCCGGCGCTGTCCATGGCGGCCATGGCCTCCATGCGATACATGGGCTGTGGGCCCGGTTGCCGCTGAGGCTGCGCGTCGACCCGCAACGCGGGGCCGAGAGTGTCGCCCAGTGCGCCACTGACCGTCTCGGCCTGTTCACGGGCCGCTTGGGTGGCCTTGGCAAGTGCCTGCTGGTGGAGGCGGTCCGCCTTGGAAGACCCCATCACCGGTGGCGAAATGTGATTGATGCCAGCGGTGGTGGCGGCAACCAGCACATCGCCGAGCACGGCCAGGTCCGTCACACGGATGCTGATGTCGCGCCGCACCCGATAGCCGACCAGCTCACTGCGCCGCGTGCTCTCGTTCCACACCATTTCCGGCTGCACCTGCACGCCCGTGGTGGCGATGTCGGCGCTGGGAATCTTCAGGCCCTCCAGCGCGGCCAGGTACTGACGCACCCCGTCGTTTACCGCGGTTTCCGCCGTCTTCAGTTCCGCGTTCATGGCATCGATGGCCAGCGACAACTGTGCCTGATCCGGTGTGGCCCGCACTTCACCCTCGCCGGTCACGGTGATTACGCGCGGCGGCGGTGCGTCGGCCGCGGCAGCCGCTGCGGACAAAGCGATCAGGGGGATCGCCAACAGCGAAGCCAGGGTGCGTTTCATGCAAGATCTCCAATTGCGCGTGCAGAAATGGGGTGCCAACCCGGTGAGGGTGCAGCAGGTTTGTAACGGTTCCTTTACCCTATGCGCCCTTACGTGAATTGGCCATGAATACGGACACCACCGGACCCCTGAAGCTGACCCGCGACGTCATCGGCATTCTCATCCCGCAGGGCACGCGGGTGGAACTCCCCGAGGGCGCGGAGGCGCGCGTCACCCAGGCACTGGGCGGCAGTTTCACCATTCAGGTCGAAGGTCATCTGTTCCGTATCGACGGCAAGGACGCCGACAGTCTGGGCCTGAGTGTTCCGAAAGGGCCGGACGTACCCGAGAACGCCACCGACAAGGAAATCGAGACGGCTGCCTGGGCGCAGATGAAAACCTGCTACGACCCCGAAATACCCGTCAACATCGTCGATCTTGGCCTGATCTACGAGTGTCGCATCGAGCCGCTCGAAGACGGCGGTCGCCGTGCCGTGGTCAAGATGACCCTGACCGCCCCCGGTTGCGGCATGGGCGACATTCTCGTCAACGACGTCAAGACCAAGGTGTCGCTGATCCCCACCGTGAACGAAACCGATGTCGAGCTGGTGTTCGATCCGCCCTGGACCCAGGACATGATGTCCGAGGAGGCCCGTCTGCAGACGGGCATGTTCTAAACACACGCGAGCCCGTTCATGAGCGACTGCACCACCCGTGGGATTCGAATTCAGGTGCGGCCGCGGTATCTCCCCGAGGCCTCCCGCCCGGAAGCCGGACAGTGGATGTTCGGCTACGACATCGAGATCACCAACACCGGCAGCGAAACCGTACAGCTGCTGCACCGCCACTGGGTCATCACGGACGGCGACGGCCAAACCCAGGAAGTGCGCGGCGCCGGCGTGGTGGGCCAGCAACCCGTGATCGCGCCGGGCGGCCGCTACCAGTACAACAGCGGCTGTCCGCTGACCACCCCGGTGGGCACCATGCATGGCAGCTACCAGATGCAGGTGCTGGATAGCCAGACCACCTTCGACGCCCGCATCGCCCCCTTCCGGCTGGCGGTGCCGGGGGTGCTGAACTAGCGGGGCGCCTGCGGCGCTGTGCGGTTGCTGTTACAAATCACAGCGCCGCAGGCGACCAGGGGTCCACTTCCCGCGCAAACCCCTCTCATCCCTAAGAGACCCCGATGAGAGACCCCCGATGGATATGCGCGCCGCGCTCGCGCGGGCTGACGACCCGCCCTCGGTCACACCACCCGAAGAGGACGACGACCGCGCGCTGAGCCCTGCCCAGCGGGCGTTGATGGCGCAAGCCTACCGCCAGCACTACCCCGCCGTGCTCAGCCTGCTGGAGCGGCGCCTGGGCAACCCGGATGATGCCGCCGAGCTGGCCCAGGAGGCGTTCCTTCGTCTGATGCGCTATCGCCATTGCGGAGAAGAGGCCCTGCGGTTTCTGCTGTTCCGCGTGGCGCTCAACCTCGCCGCCAGCGAACACCGCCGTCAGGCCCTGCGCCGCACCGAGGACCTGGACGACACCCTGCTCCCCTGCGACCGGCCGCAGCCCGACGAATGGCTGGCCCGCCAGCAGCGCTGCCAGCACCTGTTGGCGGCGGTGGCCTCACTGCCGCCACGCGGCCGGCAAATGGTGGTGTGGTCGCGCCTGCAGGGCCTGCGTACCCGTGAAGTGGCGGCCCGCGCCGGGCTGTCCACCCGTATGGTGGAACGCCACCTGCAAACGGCCCAGCACCTGTTGCGGGATCGTCTGGAGGGCCTGTGAGCCTGTGGCCCGCAGCGTGGACCGGGCCTGCGGGCAGCGCCATACTGCCCCCACGCCCGGCGCCATGAGGTTGCCGCCTTCCGATCATGCCCGCCCGTCCGACACCGCCGCATGTCACCGCGTGGTTTCACGAATACCACGACCAGTTGCTGCGCTTCCTGCGCCGCGGCCTGGACGACCCCGCCGAAGCCCAGGACCTGGCCCAGGAAGTGTTCCTGCGGCTGCTGCGCATCGACGAACCGGACCTCATCCAGCACCCGCGCGCCTATCTTTACCGCGTGGCCATCAACGTCATCCAGGAATGGCGCATGCGTAACCAGCGCTTTCCCCTGCAGGACGGCCAGGACCTGGAGCAGATTCCCGACCACCACGAGCCGGCGGCCGACCTCGAAGCCGATGAACAGGCCGCTCGCGTCAATGCCGCCGTGGCACGCCTGCCCGCGCTGTACCGCGCCGTGCTCAAACTGCGGGTCACCCAGGGCATGACCCACAACGAAGTCGCCGCCCAACTGGGCCTGAGCCCACGCATGGTGAAGCGCTACCTCATCAAGGCCTACGCGCGCCTGCGCGACCTGCTGGGCGACGCCGCGGGAGGCCCGCGCCCATGAGCTTGGACTTCACCCCCCGCGACGCCCCCCTGAGCGTGACCGAACAGGCCGCCGAATGGCTGGATGCCTTCGAGGACGGCCCCCTCAGCGAACCCCAGCGCCGTGCTTTCGTGGCCTGGCTGAAGCGCGCGCCCACCCACATCGAAGCCTTCCTGGAACTGAGCCTGCTGCACGAACAGCTGGGCAGCAGCCCCGCCCTGCAGACCGACCTCGACGACCTGCTGGCCGAAGTGGAAGCCGCCCGCATCCCCCTGGATGGCAAGCCCCTGCCCAGCGTCGCGCTGCCCCCCCCGCCCCGCCGCCGCCGGTCCTGGGCCATCGCCGCCAGCGTACTGGTGCTGGTCACCGGCAGCCTGGTTGGAGGCCTGCTGTGGATGGACCGCGCCGAGCGCAGCTACCGCACCGGCTTTGGCGAGCAGCGCTCCATCCCCCTGGCCGACGGCACCGTCGTCACCCTCAACACCGAATCCCACCTGCGGGTACGGCTGGATCAGCACGGCCGCCACGCCGAACTGCTGGCCGGCGAAGTGATGTTCGACGTCGCCAAGGACAAGGCCCGCCCCTTCACCGTGCAGGCCGGCGCCGTGGACGTACGCGTGGTCGGCACCCGCTTCAACCTCTATCGCCAACCGGAGGCCACCACCGTCACCGTCATCGAAGGCATTGTCGACGTCACCCCGCATCGTGTTGCCTCACCCCCGGCGGGAGCAGACCACGGCGAGGAGATGGCGCCGCACTCCGGATCTGCCCCCAAGGCCCGCCTCACAGCCGGCCAGCAGCTCGACATCGCCGCCGCCACCCCCGTCGCCCCGCAACTGGCCGTGGCCCCGCAAGCCGCCCGCGTCGACCAGGCCACCGCCTGGACCACCCGCCGCGTCATCTTCGAGAACCAGCGCCTCGACGAAGTGCTGCGCCAGTTCAACCGCTACAACCCCCGTCCCCTCACCGTCACCGACCCCGAGCTCGCCGCCCGCCTGGACCCGGTGGCCGCCGGCCGACGGTTGGCCAACTACCTGCGGGTGCTCACCATGGAGGCCCAGACCATCGCCCGGGCCTACCCGGAGGACCTCCGCAAGAGCGTGCTGGCCGCCCAGCGCCTGCCGCTGGTACAGGACACGCCCCCGCTGCACGTCCAGGCCCATGACGCCGCCCAGCTGTGGGTGCAGGCTCACGCACTGCGGCACCCGCCCGCTGCCCTGCGAGGAACCGCCCAGCAACGTGACCATCCGGTGTTCCAGCAGTTGCTGCACGATGGCGTTGACCGTCACCTTGGATAGGCCGCTGCGTTCGGCCAGTTGCGGGCGGGTCAGCGTGCCGTGCGCCAGCAGGAGTTCCATGATCTGCCGACGGTTCTGCCGTCGCAGGGCCTGCGGTTGTGCCATCAAGATCCCCCCGGTGAAAGTTAATAAGCGCCAAGTTAAGAAACTTTACTAATGAGGGTGAGCATACAAAGCCCTGACCGGAAACACAAGTTTCATGGAAACTTCATGGAACAGTCAGGGGGGTGACGC
>CAKZHZ010000094.1 GCA_936928855.1 uncultured Polycyclovorans sp. | reverse complement strand
TTCTTCTTGGTCCAGCTCATTTCCGAGACGTGGACGAGACCCTCGATCCCGGCCTCCAGCTCGACGAAGGCGCCGTAGTCGGTGATGTTGGTCACGCGGCCCTTGTGGACCGAGCCGATCGGGAACTTCTCGGCCACCGTGTCCCACGGATCGGACTGGAGCTGCTTCATGCCCAGGCTGATGCGGTGGGTTTCCTTGTTGATCTTGACGACCTGGACCTTGACGGTCTCGCCGATCGACAGGATCTCGGACGGGTGGTTCACGCGGCGCCACGCCATGTCGGTGACGTGCAGCAGGCCGTCGATGCCGCCGAGATCGACGAAGGCGCCGTACTCGACCAGATTCTTGACGATGCCCTTGAGCACCACGCCTTCCTGCAGGGTTTCCAAAAGCTGCTCGCGCTCGGCGCTGTACTCAGCCTCGAGCACTTCGCGGCGGGAGACCACCACGTTATTACGCAGCTTGTCGAGCTTGATGACCTTGAACTCGAGGGGCTTGCCTTCGAGGTAGGCGGTATCGCGCACCGGGCGCACGTCCACCAGCGAACCCGGAAGGAACGCGCGGACCGTGCCGATGTCGACGGTGAAACCACCCTTGACCTTGCCGGTGATGATCCCGATAACGGTGTCTTTCTGCTCGTGCGCCTTGGCCAGGCGTTCCCAGGTCTTGATGCGTTCCGCCTTCTCCTTGGAGAAGCGGGTCTCGCCGAAACCGTCTTCGAGGGTTTCCAGGGCAACCTCGACGGTATCACCGGTCTGGACCGTGATTTCACCGTCCACCTTGAACTCGTCGAGGGGGATGACGCCTTCGGACTTCAATCCGGCGTCCACAATGACCACATCGTTCTTCACATCCAGCACCAGCGCGTTGACGATGGTGCCGGCCTGCATCGATTGACCGGACTTCAGGCTGGCTTCAAACAGCTCAGCAAAACTTTCGCTCATGCAACTCTCGGTTATCTAATGGAACAACCGCCACCATCTTGAGGGCGGGCCTGTCTATGGAAAAAAGCCGGGCATCCTGCCTGGCCGCTACCGCACTGCGCGAGCTGTCAACAAAACGTTGATGCCGTCCATCACCTGGTCCGGCGTCAGATGCGTCGTATCGATCGTCACCGCGTCTTCCGCTGCCACCAGCGGCGCTGTTGCGCGCCCCCGGTCACGGCGATCTCGGGCCTCAATTTCGGCACAGAGATCGGCAAGTATAGCGTTCGTCCCCTGCGCCCTCAACTGCGCCAAACGTCGTTCGGCCCGGGCCTTGGGGCTGGCATCGAGGAAAATCTTCAGGATGGCATCCGGGAAGACCACCGTGCCCATGTCGCGACCATCTGCCACCAATCCGGGCGGCGCCCGGAAGGCCCGTTGGCGCGCCAGCAATGCCTCGCGGACGACGGGCGAACTGGCGATCTGCGAGGCCTTGCCGCCGGTGGACTCTTCACGCACCTGAAGGGTGACATCGCTGCCGTCAAGCCAGATGCGCTCACCCCCCCCTTCCGATTCATCGAAATGGATCGACAGGCCGGCGGCGAGACCCGCCACCCGGTCCACCTCGCTCAAGGGAACATTGCGATCTTCGGCAGCGAGCGCGAGCAGGCGGTACAGCGCGCCACTGTCGAGTCGATGCCATCCAAGCTGCCGCACCAGCGCCCGGGTGATCGTGCCCTTGCCGACGCCCGAAGGCCCATCAACGGCAATCACCGGGGGCGTCATGCGCTCAGGCATCGCGTTGTTCCCGCAACATCAGGCCGGTCTGGCGTGCCAACGCCGAAAACCCCGGGAACGAGGTATTGACGTTGGCGCAGTCGAGAATGGTGATCGGCTGTTCAGCCCGCAGTCCTGCCATGGCAAAGCTCATGGCCACCCGATGATCGCCATGCGCATCGACCACCCCACCTTGTAGTCGCCCACCGAGGATGCGGGCCCCGTCGGCCATCGCAATCGCCGACACGCCCAGGCGCCGCAGCCCGTCACACATGGTGGCAATGCGGTCCGATTCCTTGACCCGCAGCTCTTCGGCACCGGTGATCCGGGTTTCACCCCGCGCACACGCTGCCGCAACGAAAACGGCCGGAAATTCATCAATGGTCGCTGGCACCAGTGCCGGATCGACATCGATGCCGTGCAACACACTCCCCCGCACTCGCAGGTCCGCCAGGGTTTCGCCACCGGCCTGCCGCTCGTTGAGGACGTCGATGCGCGCACGCTCCAGCGCGCTCGGGGTGCGACCGTCGAGGTCGAACGGCAGCAGGATGTTGCCGAGCGCGTCGAGGGTCGGCACGAGGTTGAACGCCTGGAAGACGAAGCCGACGCGGCGTCGCCGCAGGATCGTCAACTCGAGGTCGGACAGGCCGGTGATCTCGGTGTCGCCGATCCAGGCGCGGCCGCTGGTCGGCGCATCCAGGCCCGCCATGATGTGCATGAGGGTGGATTTGCCCGACCCCGACGGCCCCATGATCGCGGTGAACTCCCCGCGGCGGATGCCGACGGTGACGTCGTCGAGCGCCCGCACCCCGGTCTCGCCCGCGCCGTACGTCTTGCTGAGGCCCTGCACCCGCGCCGCGAGGCCGAGTTCTGTCGTCGTGATCTCCATGCCGTCGACGCTACGGAGGGTGCGGCGTCGGCCGCGTCCGCCGCGGGTCGCGCCCGCGTACATCGCGAGGATGATCCGCCCGGTGCGGTCGGCCGGCCGTCGCCGGCCACGGTCTGCCGGCCGCGGTCGGCCGGTCGCTCGGTCGGGTCGCTCACCCCGTCCCGCGTCACCCCGTCCAGGCAATCGCGCGCCGGGCCGATCCCGGAGGCGTCGACGGGCTCGGGGACCACGGTGGTGACGGCCTCGGCGTTGGCCGCGTAGCCGCTTGAGGAGCGCACGAAGGTGTCCTCACCGATCTCGCAGGGGTAGAGGAACTCCTCGGAGTGGGAGCCGCCCATGACACCGGCCATGGCGTTGACGATGACGTAGTCCAGACCCAGGCGGGCGAAGATCCGCTCGTAGGTGTCGCGGTGGGCCTGGTAGGCGGCGGCCAGGCCGGCGTCGTCGATGTCGAAGGAGTAGGAGTCCTTCATGACGAACTCGC
>CAKZHZ010000093.1 GCA_936928855.1 uncultured Polycyclovorans sp. | reverse complement strand
GACACCTCCGGCAGCGAGTTCGAAGCGAAGAGTGTGGGGGTGAAGCTCGCCTTCTGAGCGCCTGCGGCGCTGTGACTCGTGACTTGTGATTTGTAACGGCAAAGGCAAAGGCAACCCTCCCCCGTCACCCCCGACTTGATCGGGGGTCCAGCTGCAACGGTGGGGTCTGGATGCCCGATCAAGTCGGGCATGACGGGTGCAGGCAGCGTCACCCGGACTGGATCCGGGGCCCGGCTGCAACGGTCGGGTCTGGATGTCCGATCCGATCGGGCATGACGCGTGAGCATGCCCTCCATGGCCTCACCCTCGTCACGCTGGCCATTTTCAGCCTGCAAAGGCTGCTTCCGTCGGGCATCATCCGCAGCCCGATGTCAGGAAAGTGACGCATTTCATCCGCCAAAGGTCGAAAAACCGTGATGAACGGTGCGGTTTTTGCGTGTTCATGCGTCTTAGTGGATAACACCGCCGCACAACGGTCGAGGCCGACACAGGCGGTGTGTTGGAGGTTGTGATGATGTGGATCGTGCTCTCTGCTGTGGTGTTGCTGTGTTTTGCAGGCGCACTGGCTGTGGTGGTTTGGCGACGCCGCCGTCGTGACCGTGCCCGTTTGTCGGGGCGCTGGCCCTATCGCCGCCGTCGCCCGTTGGGAGACCTGGAGCAATCCATTTTCTTCTCCTTGATGGATGCTCTGCCGGATCACATCGTGCTGTGCCAGGTGTCATTGGCCAAGCTGGTCTTCGTTCGTGGCCAGGAGGCGCGGTTGTGGCAACGTCATGTGCAGGATTTGGTGGCCGATTTCGTTGTGTGTGATCGCAGTTTCCGCACGGTGGCCGTGATTGAGCTTGAGGATGGCTTTGAAGACGAGATCGAGCGGACCGAGGCTGAGCTTCGCCGTGAGAAGGCGTTAATGGATGCAGGGTTCCGGCTGTTTCGCTGGAATACCTTCAATCTCCCCAGTACCGATCAGATGCGCAACGCCATCGTCGGACTGAAGCTGGCGGTCGATTCCCCCCGTTCGTTGCAGCCTCTGGAGCCATTGGAGCCTCCGGTCCAGTGATCGGGTGTGCCTTTCGTGCCGTCCGGCATGGGCGAGGCACGTGGCGCACCTGTGGTGTTTGGCGTTCCAAGCGTTTATCCCCATACGAACCCACTGCGGGTGCTTCCGAGGCCGTGCACAGCCCGCCGGGGCGCCGTGAAAGCGGGCGATGGACGTGATGCGGCTGAAGGGTACTGCGCCCGACGACGGCGTCACCAGTTCGGCTGGAGGAGGTCTGGATGAGCGCGCCGCAACCCTTTCTGGCGGATGCAATGGATGACATGGAGCGGGATGACGCCGGCTCGGCGGAGGGGCGGGCTGCGTTCGAGGCGGCCTATCGTGAGCATCATGCGGCGGTGCTGCGGATCCTGCAGCGCCGACTCGGCAATGAGACGGAAGCCGATGACCTGGCGCAGGAAGCATATGTCAGGGCGTGGCGCTATCGTGATCGGGATCCCGAAAGTTTCAAGGCGGTGCTGTTCCGCATTGCCATCAACCTGGCGTTCTCACGCGGGCGCCAGGATCGGGCCCACAATGTGCAGGGTACGGTGACGGTCGATGAGCTGGAGTTGGCCGCCGATGAGGCGCCAGTGGATGAGCAGGTGGCGCAGGAGGAGCAGATGCGGCTGATCGTGGCGGCGGTTTTGACGCTGCCGGAGCGGTGTCGACAGGTGTTTGTCCTGAGCCGCTTCCATGGCCTGCGACATCGCGAGATTGCCGCCCGCTGCCGAATTTCCACCTCAATGGTCGACCAGCACATCACACGCGCGTTGGCGCTCATCCGAGAGCGGGTGGGTGTGCTGGAGTGCGAGGTGACGAAATCGCTATGAAACACACACCCACACCTCAGCAGTTGGCCGAGGCCGAGCGCTGGTTTGCACGGTTGCTGGACCCTGACATCAGCCCGATGGAACGCATGGCCTATCAGCATTGGCGGGCCACGCCGGCACACGCGCTGGCCTTTGATCAGGTTGAGCGGTTGTGGGCCCAAGTGGGCGCCGCTGCAGGGCGCGCCGAGGTGCGGCAGTTGATGCGGCAGACGTTGCGCGAGACGGCCAGGCCCCGGGTGCGCTGGCGGCAGTCTGCCGCGCTGGCGGCCAGTCTGCTGGTAGCTGCCCTTGCGTTGGGCGCGCTGTGGTTGTGGCAGAACCCGCCAGGCCTGTATCGCACGGCGTTGGGGGAGCAAAAGACGGTGACGCTCGCGGATGGCTCTACGGTGATTCTCAACACCAACAGTCGTCTGCGGGTTGCGTATCGCGATTCGGCGCGGGAGATCGACTTGCAGCAGGGGGAGGCGCTGTTTGATGTGGCGCACGATGCGGCACGTCCTTTCAGGGTGGCGGCCGGTCGCGGTAGCGTGACGGCGCTGGGTACGCGGTTTACGGTGCGGCGGGAGGACGACGAGCTGAGGGTGACGTTGCTGGAAGGGCGTGTCGTGGTGGATCGCGACGAAGGACATCCGTCGCTGGAGGTGGCGCCCGGTGAACAGTTGCGGATCCGACCGGCGCAGCCTGCGGTTGAGCGGCAGCAGGTGGATGAGGATGCGGTGGTCAGCTGGACTCGGGGGCGCTTGCTGTTCAGGGCCACGCCGCTCGCCGAGGCGGTGCGTGAGGTCAACCGCTATGCCCGCCAACGTATCCACATTCTCGACCCATCGCTGAACCTGCTGCCGGTCAGTGGCACTTTTGTGACCGGTGACGCCGAGAACCTCGCCGCCGCCCTGGGCGCGGAAATGTCGATCGAGGTGCGCTACAGCGAGGATGGTCGCGAGATCGGCCTGGCCAAGCGGACGCCCTGACGTCGGGCGGCTTGCCCGACGTCGGCACACAGCGGATCATTTCCGGCCCTGCGTTCCGGACCCCGGACATGACTGACCGCATTCTCATTGGCAAGGGCGACACCCCCCAGGCGTTGCGGGCCCGCTATGCCAACCGTCACGGGCTGGTGGCCGGCGCCACCGGTACCGGCAAGACCGTCACACTGCAGGTGCTGGCGGAGGGCTTTTCGGCGATCGGCGTGCCGGTGTTCTGTGCTGATGTGAAGGGTGACCTGTCGGGGCTGGCAGCCGCCGGAGGCGACAACCCCAAACTGGCGGCGCGCGCGGCCGAGGTGGGTGTGACGGGCTATGTGCCGGCGGCGCAGCCAGTGGTGTTCTGGGATGTGTTCGGCACCGCGGGACATCCGGTCCGCACTACCATTTCCGAGATGGGCCCCTTGCTGCTGGCGCGGCTGATGGGCCTCACCGATGCTCAGGCCGGCGTGCTGGCGGTAGCCTTCAAGTTTGCCGATGACCAGGGCCTGGCGCTGCTGGACCTGAAGGATCTGCAGGCCCTGCTGCGGCATGTGGGGGAGAACGCCAAGGCCATCGGCCAACAGTATGGGCTGGTCAGCACCGCCTCGGTGGCGGCCATCCAACGTGCGCTGTTGCAGCTGGAACAGGAGGGCGGGGCGCACCTGTTCGGCGAGCCGGCGTTGGAATTGACCGATTTGATGCGCACGGACCTGTCCGGGCGCGGCATCATCAATGTGCTGGCGGCGGACCAGTTGTTCGCGCGTCCGCGGCTGTACGCCACCTTTCTGCTGTTTCTGCTGTCGGAGCTGTTCGAGAGTCTGCCGGAGGCGGGGGATCTGGACCGGCCCAAGCTGGTGTTCTTCTTCGATGAAGCCCACTTGCTGTTCAAGGATGCCCCGGCAGCGCTGGTGGACAAGGTGGAACAGGTGGTGCGTCTGATCCGCTCCAAGGGTGTGGGGGTGTATTTCGTCACGCAGAACCCGCTGGATCTGCCCGATGCGGTGCTGGGGCAGCTTGGCAATCGGGTGCAGCATGGCCTGCGCGCGTTCACGCCCCGGGATCAGAAGGCCGTGCGGGCGGCCGCCGAGACCTTTCGCGCCAACCCCGGGGTGGACGTGGTGAGTGCCATCACGGCCATGGGGGTGGGTGAGGCCCTGGTGTCGACGCTGCAGGACAAGGGTGTTCCAAGCCCGGTGGAGCGGGCGATGGTGGCGCCGCCGCGCTCGCGGATGGGGACTCTGACCGCGGACGAGCGCTCCGCGGTGATGGCGCGTAGCCCGGTGGCGGGCCGCTACGAGGCGGCGGTGGACCGCGAGTCTGCCTACGAGGTGCTGAGCCGCAAGGCGGAGGCGGCCGAGACGCGCGCTGCCGAGGACGCAGCCGCAGCCGAACGCGCGGCCGAATGGCAGTCGCAGGTGTCCGAGGCCTATGGCCCGGTCACGTCCACGCGGCGGACCCCTCCGCGCCGACGCGCGGCGCCGCAGGGCATGGCCGAGAAGGCACTGCAGTCGGCAGTGCGCAGCGCCGGCAGTGCCATGGGGCGGGAAGTGGGCCGGCAATTGCTGCGGGGGCTGCTGGGCTCCCTGCTGAAACGGTGACGCCATGAGCCTTGCGCACGCCGACCTGCGCCCGCGTCTGGTGCACGGCCTTGCCGCCCTGGGGCATACCCTGCCTGCAGATACGGTGGACCAGCTGATGGCCTATCTGGCCGAGCTGGCCCGTTGGAACAGCGCCTACAATCTCACCGCAGTCCGCGACCTGCCGGGAATGGTGGACCGGCACCTGCTGGATTCGCTGGCCCTGCTGACGCCGCTGGCATCGGCGCTGGCGGCGCCCGGTGCGCGCGTGTTGGACGTCGGCAGCGGGCCCGGCCTGCCCGGACTGATCCTGGCCATCGTGCACCCGACGGTGTCGATCACCGTGCTCGACAGCAATGGCAAGAAAGCGCGGTTTCTGCGGCATGCGGTGCGCACGCTGGGCCTGTCGTCGGTCTCGGTCGCCGAGAGCCGTGTGGAGGCCTGGCAGCCCGCTCAGCCCTATACCGTGATTACCAGCCGGGCCTTTTCTGCCCTGTCTGATTTCGTCGACCTGACCCGCCCGCTGTTGGCGGCAGGTGGTCAATGGGCGGCGATGAAGGGCAAACTAGAAAAAGAGGAACTGGCCGCCGTGCCAGCCGATATCACCATCAGGGAGCTGCTGCGTCTTCACGTGCCTGGCCTCGACGAGGCCCGACATCTGGTGTTGGCGCATCCGACATGAGCTACGTCATTGCCGTTGCCAATCAGAAAGGAGGGGTGGGGAAGACCACCACTTCGATCAACCTGGCGGCCTCTCTGGCCGCGACCAAGCGGCGCGTGCTGCTGGTCGATCTCGATGCCCAGGGGAATGCCACCATGGGTGTGGGGGTCGACAAGAACGGCGTGACGCACTCGGCGCGCGATGTGCTTTTGGAAGCCGCGCCTATCCGTGACGTCATCGTGCCGGTCGAAACCCAGAATCTGTCGTTGCTGCCCGGCAACAGCGACATGACCGAGGCGGAGATCAAGCTGCGCGAAGTTGCCGCAGGCGATTTTGCGCTGAAGAGCGCGCTGGCCGAGGTGGCTGATCAGTACGATTACGTGCTGCTGGACTGCCCGCCGGCGTTGTCGAAGCTGACAGTGAATGCACTGGTGGCGGCCGATGGTGTGCTGATCCCGATGCAGTGCGAGTATTACGCACTGGAGGGGTTGAGCGCTTTGGTGGACACCATCTCCAAGATCAAGCGGGTGATCAACCCCCGTCTGGAGATCGAAGGCCTGCTGCGGACCATGTTCGACCCGCGCAACAACTTGTCGAACGATGTGTCCGCCCAGCTGACCCAGCATTTTGGCGACAAGGTTTATCGCACCGTGATTCCGCGCAATGTCCGCTTGGCCGAGGCGCCCAGTCACGGGGTCCCGGTGATGCTCTACGACGCCGCTTCTTCGGGGGCCAAGGCGTATCTGGCACTGGCCGGCGAGGTACTGCGCCGGCACGACGGGGGACAACTGAGGTTGAGTGAATGAGCACCAAGAAACGCGGACTGGGTCGGGGCCTGGACGCCCTGTTGTCGAGCACGCAGGCCGCGGGCGTAGACGAGGCTGCAGGCGATGAGCTGCGCGAGGTCGAGATCGGCCTGTTGGTGGCCGGAGCGCATCAGCCGCGGCGCCATTTTGACGAGGACGCGCTGAGCCAGTTGGCCGATTCGCTGAAAACCCAGGGCGTGGTGCAGCCGTTGGTGGTGCGCGCCAAGGGACGACAGTTCGAGATCGTTGCCGGCGAGCGACGCTGGCGCGCTGCCGAGCGCGCCGGTCTGAAGACGGTGCCGGTCATCGTGCGTGCGCTCAGTGAGCAGGATGCGATGACGGTCGCGCTGGTGGAGAACATCCAGCGTGCCGACCTCAACGCGCTGGAAGAGGCCGAGGCGCTGCGGAAACTGATCGACGATTGCGGCTTGACTCATGATCAATGCGCGCAGGCCGTCGGGCGCTCGCGGGCACATGTGAGCAATCTGCTGCGGCTGCTGGAGCTGGAAGCCGAATGCCAGGCGCTGGTGCGCAGTGGGCAGTTGAGTCTGGGTCACGCCAAGGTGTTGCTCGGTGCCGAGGGCGCGCGCCAGGTACAACTGGCGCGCACCGTGGTGCAGCGACACCTTTCGGTGCGTCAGACCGAGTTGCTGATGAAGGCGCCGAATGGCGCGCCGGCAGAACGGCCGGTTCCCGAGCGCAACCCTGATCTCGAGCGTCGCCTGTCGAGTGCGTTGGGGCTGCCAGTGAAGTTGCAGGGCGGCTCACAGGGGCGCGGGAAGCTGGTCATCAGCTACCGGGATGCCGCTGAACTGCAGCGCCTGCTGGGGGCGCTGGAAGGCTAGTGCAGCGCTTCCAACAAAGCGTTTGGAGATGGCGCGTGCGATTGAGTGCAGCGCGAGGCGCGAAGAGGAACGACAGCGGGCGCTATCGCGACGCTGCGCAACGAAGCGCTGTGCTCAAGCGCGCCGCCAAAACGAATGATTTGTTGGAAGCGCTGCACTAGCAGGGCCCTAACTTGCCATTTCAGTTTGATGCCTGTTTGCGGAAACCCTGATGGTGCGGGCGTTTCAGGCGACGCCATTCGACAAAAGTTGATTGCACGGGGGTTTTGGCGGGAGTTGCCTCGATTGAGGGCCTTTGTTTATACTTCCGTTGATTGGTGCGGCGCATCAAACAACGCGGGAGCGTCATGAACGTCGCCACGCGCATAGCACGGTTGCAGGTAGCAATAGCCGTGATGATGTCCGTACTCTGGGGATTTGCGTCAGGGCCCATGCCTGGTCTGGCTGCCTTAACCGGCGGAATGATCGCAGCGGCGCTGACTTTTTACGCGGGCGTTCGGGTGTTCGGCGCTGCGGCGCGCGACCCCCACGACATGGTGCGGGCGTTCATGCGGGCGCAGGCCCGCAAGTGGATTCTGGCCATCGTGCTGTTCACGATCGCATTGCAGGGCTTCGCATCGCACGCCCTGCCGTTGATCGCGGGCTTCATCGCAGCACTGGTGGTGTACTGGTTTGCTTTGCTCTGGGATTGAAGGAACGGATTAATGGCGGCGGAAAACTCAGCCTCGGGTTACGTCACACACCATCTTGAGCACCTCACTGCAGGCGCTCATGAGACGGGCTTTATCCGTTTCGACACCTGGCACCTCGACACGTTGTTCTTTTCGACGGTGCTGGGCCTGCTCATGCTTACCCTGTTCCGCATTGCCGCAGTGCGTGCCACCAGCGGGGTGCCTGGGCGACTGCAAGGCTTCATCGAGGTGCTGGTCACCTTCGTCGACGAATCGGTGAAGGGCAGTTTCCACGGCAACCGCGCCTTTGTCGCGCCGATGGCCTTGACCATCTTCGTCTGGGTGTTCCTGTGGAACTTCATGGACCTCATCCCGGTGGACCTGCTGCCGATCATCGGCAACAAGGTTTTCGGGCTGGAATATCTTCGTGTCGTGCCGTCCGCCGACATGAGCGCCACCTTTGCGCTGTCGATCTCGGTGTTCATCCTGATTCTGTTCTACAGCTTCAAGGGTAAGGGCGCGGTCGGCTTCGCCAAGGAATATCTGACGCATCCGTTCGGCAGCAATCCGCTGCTGATCCCGGCCAACCTCGTGATCAACACGGTGGAACTGCTGGCCAAGCCGCTGTCGCTGGCGCTGCGACTGTTCGGCAACCTCTATGCCGGCGAGCTTATCTTCATCCTGATCGCCCTGCTTGGCATGGCGTGGTCGGGTTTCAACGTCATGAGCCTGGGCCTGTTCGCAGGTCAGCTCATCGCCGGTTTTGCCTGGGCGGTGTTCCACATTCTGGTCATCACCCTGCAGGCCTTCATTTTCATGACCCTGACGATCGTGTATCTCGGCATGGCGCACGAGCATCACTGATCTTCAGTCCTTTTTCGTTCCACCCACCCACCTCTTCATCTAGTTAACACGGAGCATTTCGATGGAACTCATTGCCCAGATCCAGGCCAGCACGGTTCTCACGGTCGGTCTCATCTTCGGCCTCGCCGCGCTCGGTACCGCCATCGGCTTCGGCCTGCTCGGCGGCAAGCTGCTGGAAGGCGTTGCCCGTCAGCCGGAACTCGCCAACAACCTGCAGACCAAAATGTTCATCGTTGCCGGTCTGCTGGACGCCGTCGCCATTATCGGTGTGGCCATGGGCCTGCTGATGATGTTCGCGAACCCGTTCCTCGCCGCCCTGCAGGGTTGATCGCAGCGCCGGAGTCTTCCGGCGCGCCATATCTCCAAGCGGAGTTTTAGATGGGTATCAGCATTCCCTCCGTCCTCGGCCAGATGATCGTTTTCATCCTGTTCGTGCTGTTCACGATGAAGTTCGTGTGGCCGCCGATCATGAAGGCGATGCAGGAGCGCGAAGCCAAGATCGCCGACGGCCTTGCCGCGGCGGACAAGGCCAAGGCTGCGCTGGCGGACGCTTCCTCCAAGTCCGAGGAAGAACTCAAGGCGGCGCGTGCGCAGGCGCAGGACATCGTGACCAATGCCAACCGCCAGGCGGCTCAGCTGGTGGAGAAAGCGAAGGCCGATGCCCAGGCTGAGCAGGACCGCATCATCGCCAACGGTCAGGCCGAGGTGGAACGCCAGGCGGCGCAGGCGCGGGATGCGCTGCGTCAGCAGGTGGCGGCACTGGCCGTGTTGGGCGCGCAGCAGATCCTCAAGCGCGAGATCGACGCCAAGGCGCACGCCGACGTGCTCGAACAGCTTGCGGCACGGGTGTAAGGCACGTCATGGCCGAACTCAGTCAGCTTGCCCGCCCTTACGCCAAGGCCGTGTTCGAACTGGCCCGGTCCGCGAACGATTTTGCGGGCTGGTCCAACTGCCTTTCCGCACTGGCCGCATTGGTGCAGGACGCGGCGGTGGCGCCCCTGTTGAATCACCCGAAAGTGACGCGTGCGACCTTGTCGGATGCGATCTCCCAGGGGCTCAAGGGCGCGCAGGGTGATGCCGGGCAGAACCTGGTGCGCCTGCTGGTCGAGAACGGACGCCTGACCGCTGCACCGCAGATTGCCGAGCAGTTCGAGGCGATGCGGGCGGAAGCCGAACGCACGGTGGAGGTCGAGATCACGGCCGCCGTCGATGTTCCGGAAGCCCAGCAGAACGCACTGGTGAAGGCCATCGGCGAGCGACTGGCGCGTGCGGTCAAGGTGCAGTGGCATACCGACCCGGAGTTGATTGCCGGAGCGGTGATTCGCGCGGGTGACCTCGTGATCGATGGATCTGCGAAGGGCGAACTCGCCCGCTTGCAGACGGTGCTGGCCCAATAAGTCAATGTGGCGCGCCTGCCGCGCGCTGAACGAGTAGAGACGAACATGCAGCTGAATCCTTCCGAAATCAGCGACCTCATCAAGAGCCGGATCGAGAATTTCGAGTCCGCCTCCGAGGCGCGCAACACCGGTACCGTGGTGTCCTTGCAGGACGGCATCGTCCGCATTCACGGTCTTTCCGATGCCCTTCAGGGTGAAATGCTGGAGTTTCCCGGCAACACCTTCGGCCTCGCGCTGAACCTCGAGCGTGACTCGGTGGGCGCGGTGGTACTGGGTGACTACAAGCACCTCAAGGAAGGCGACACGGTGAAGACCACCGGCCGCATCCTGGAAGTGCCGGTCGGTCCCGGGCTGCTCGGCCGCGTGGTCAACGCGCTGGGCCAGCCGATTGACGGCAAGGGTCCGGTGGACGCTGCCGAGTCCAGCCCCATCGAAAAGGTGGCGCCGGGCGTGATCTGGCGTCAGTCGGTGGACCAGCCGGTGCAGACCGGCTACAAGGCGGTCGATGCCATGGTGCCGGTGGGACGTGGCCAGCGTGAGCTGATCATCGGCGACCGTCAGACCGGCAAGACCGCGTTGGCGATCGACACCATCATCAACCAGAAGCACTCCGGCATTAAGTGCATCTACGTCGCCATCGGACAGAAGAACAGTTCGATTGCCGGCGTCGTGCGCAAGCTCGAAGAGCACGGTGCCATGGCCTACACCACGGTGGTGGCGGCGAGTGCCTCCGAGTCGCCGGCGCTGCAGTTCATCGCGCCTTACTCGGGCTGCTCGATGGGCGAGTACTTCCGTGACAACGGCGAAGACGCGCTGATCATCTACGACGATCTGTCCAAGCAGGCCGTGGCCTACCGGCAGGTGTCGCTGCTGCTGAAGCGCCCGCCGGGTCGTGAAGCCTACCCGGGCGACGTGTTCTATCTCCACTCCCGTCTGCTGGAGCGTGCCGCGCGTGTGAACCCCGACTACGTCGAGAAGCACACCGGCGGCAAGGTCACCGGCAAGACCGGTTCGCTGACGGCGCTGCCGATCATCGAAACCCAGGCTGGTGACGTTTCGGCGTTCGTGCCGACCAACGTGATCTCGATCACCGACGGCCAGATCTTCCTGGAAACCGACCTCTTCAATGCCGGCATCCGTCCGGCCATGAACGCCGGGATCTCGGTGTCTCGCGTGGGCGGCTCGGCGCAGACCAAGATCGTCAAGAAGCTTGGCGGTGGTGTCCGTCTGGCGCTGGCGCAGTATCGTGAGCTGGCGGCCTTCGCCCAGTTCGCCTCCGACCTCGACGAAGCCACCCGCAAGCAGCTGGAGCGTGGTCAGCGCGCCACCGAGCTGATGAAGCAGAAGCAGTATGCGCCGCTGTCGGTCGCGCTGATGGGCGCGTCGCTGTACGCCATCGAAAAGGGCTACCTCGACAAGGTGCCGGTGGAAAAGATTCCGGCTTGGGAATCGGGGATGCATCAGTTCCTTCAGTCCAGTCATCAGGCGCTGGTCGACAAGATCAACGTCAAGGGTGATTGGAACGACGAGCTGGAGTCCGGTCTCAAGGCCGCTCTGGACGCCTACGCGAAGCAGTCCGCGATCTAAACCTCAGAGAACGTAATGGCAGGCGCAAAGGAAATCCGCGGCAAGATCAAAAGCGTGAAGAACACGCAGAAGATCACGCGCGCGATGGAAAAAGTCGCCATGTCGAAAATGCGCAAGGCGCAGGATCGCATGGCGCAGGCGCGGCCCTATGCTGAAAAGGTGCGCCGTACCCTCGGTCACCTGGCGGCAGCCAACACCGAGTATCGGCACCCGTTTCTGACGGAACGTCCGGTCAAGCGCATCGCCTATCTGGTGGTGTCGACTGATCGCGGTCTGTGCGGTGGCCTGAACATCAACACCTTCCGTGCCACGGTCCGCGATCTCAAGGGCTGGCAGGACAAGGGTGTCGAAGCGCAGTTCGCGGTGGTGGGTGCCAAGGGCGTGTCCTTCTTCAAGCGCGTTGGTGGCAAGGTGCTGGCGCAAGTCACGCAGCTGGGCGATCGGCCTCACCTGGAGGCGCTGCTCGGCACCATCAAAGTGCTGACGGACGCGTATCTGGCCGGCGAAGTGGATCGTGTCGAACTGGTGTCGTCGTCCTTCGTCAACACGATGACGCAGCAGCCTCAGGTGCAGCAGTTGCTGCCGGTGGCCAAGGTGGAAACCGAAGGGCTGCTGGACAGTTGGGATTATCTCTACGAGCCCAGTGCCGAATCGCTGATCGATACCGTGCTGACGCGCTATCTCGAATCGCAGGTCTATCAGGCCGTGATCGAGAACACGGCCTGCGAAATGGCCGCGCGTATGGTCGCGATGAAGGCGGCCACTGAAAACGCCGGGCAGATCATCGATGACCTGCAGCTGGCCTACAACAAGGCCCGCCAGGCCAACATCACCAAGGAACTGGCGGAAATCGTCGGCGGTGCCGCGGCGGTATGAATTTAAAGAGTGAATTGAAATGAGTACTGGAAAGATCGTTCAAATCATCGGTGCCGTCGTCGACGTCGAGTTTCCCCGTGACGCCGTGCCCAACGTGTATGACGCCCTCAAAGTCGAGGAATTCAGCCTGACGCTGGAAGTGCAGCAGCAGATGGGTGACGGTGTTGTCCGTGCCATCGCCATGGGTGTCAGCGACGGCCTCAAGCGCGGTCTTTCGGTGACCAACACCGGCAAGCCGATCTCGGTGCCGGTGGGCAAGGGTACCCTGGGGCGCATCATGAACGTGCTCGGCGATCCCGAGGACGAGCGGGGCCCGGTGCAGACGGAAGAGCGCTGGTCGATCCACCGCGATGCGCCGTCCTATGAAGATCAGTCGGGCTCCACCGACCTGCTGGAAACCGGCATCAAGGTGATCGATCTGCTGTGCCCGTTCGCCAAGGGCGGCAAGGTCGGCCTGTTCGGCGGCGCCGGTGTGGGCAAGACCGTGAACATGCTCGAGTTGATCAACAATATCGCCAAGGAACACTCGGGTCTGTCGGTGTTCGCCGGGGTGGGTGAACGTACCCGTGAAGGCAACGACTTCTACCACGAAATGTCGGATGCCGGCGTCATCAACCTCGAGAACCTGCCGGAGTCCAAGGTGGCGATGGTGTACGGCCAGATGAACGAGCCGCCGGGCAACCGTCTGCGCGTGGCGCTGTCGGGCCTGACCATGGCCGAGTACTTCCGTGACGAAGGCCGTGACGTGCTGCTGTTCGTCGACAACATCTATCGCTACACCCTGGCCGGTACCGAAGTGTCCGCGCTGCTTGGCCGTATGCCGTCGGCGGTGGGCTACCAGCCGACCCTGGCCGAGGAAATGGGCGTGCTGCAGGAGCGCATCACCTCCACCAAGACCGGTTCGATCACCTCCATCCAGGCCGTCTATGTGCCGGCGGATGACTTGACCGACCCCAGCCCGGCCACCACCTTCGCCCACTTGGACGCCACCGTGGTGCTGTCGCGCGACATCG
>CAKZHZ010000092.1 GCA_936928855.1 uncultured Polycyclovorans sp. | reverse complement strand
AGCCGGCCGGCAGGTCGGTGCTGAACTGGGCGCCCAGCGACACCGTGAACTCGGGGGCGTTGGGCAACTCGTTGCCGCCGAGATCGGCGAGGAACCCCGCGCCAAAATTGGGGGCATCCACCAGCGGGTTGAACAGCAGGTCGTCGCCGGTCGTGGCGCCCGGCAGATACAGGTTGTTGGGCACCTTGCCGGAGCCCGACCCCGTTCGATAGCTGGTACCCGCGATGGTGCCGGCCGGGCAGAAACCGTTGAAATAGACCGACGCCCCATGTTGGGCAAGCCCGGCCGAGGGCGCGCCGGCAAAGAAGGAGGTGCTCTCCGCCACGAACAGATGGCGCACCAACTCCGCTGGCGCCACACAGTTGGACGGCTGGGTGGGGTTGGCCTTGACCACCACCCACTCATCGAACACCAGGAACTCGTTGTCCGGCTGGTCGGCCCCGAGGCCGGCCGCCACTGGCGCGGGGGGGTTGCTGCCGGAGCCGTCATAGCCGAAGTTGGGGTTGCGGATGGTGGTCTCGAAGGGCTTGCCGCCGCCCTGCGTCCGATCCATCAGATCCAGCGACTGCTCCCCCTCCGCGATGCGCGTCTTCAGCCACCCCACCGCAGCATTGAACTGCCAGTGATGGCTCGGTGCGAACACCGCTTCCAGCTCCGCCCCCCAGACCTTGGCATCGAAGTTTTCGTTGTTGGCCGACCGGTTGACGATCTTGGAGACCTGGTAGTCCTCGTAGTCGTAGTAGAACACCGTGCCATTGAGCATGACCGCGCCATCCAGCAGGGTGTTCTTGGTGCCCAGCTCATAGGCGTTGACGTACTCGGCATCAAAGGTGCGGCTGGCTTCGGCCCCCAGCGCCTTTTCGATGTACAGCCCGGCCGGCTCGGCAATCCCCGGCGGATTGGCACCACCGGCCTTGTAGCCCCGCGAATAGGAGGCATAGACCAGGGTCTCGTCGGTGAAGGACAGGTAAGGCTGCCAGTCCAGCACCAGACGCCCGGTGGGCTCGGTCCAGGTCTGGATGATGTCCGGCAGCGCCGGGTAACCGCGACCGAAGGGGGCGTTGCCCGCCACCGTGCACCCATTCGCCGGCGATGCACACCCGGCCGGCCCATCGTGGCCCACGTCACCCCCGAAGGCGCCATAGCTGTATCGATAATCGTTCAGTAATGTCTGGCTGGGCATGGGGGTGAACACCTTGCGATCCCAGGTGTAGCGCAGACCGGCGGTCAGCTTGAGGGTGTCGGTGAACCGCCAGTAGGCCTCGCCGAACAGGCCCGCCGACTGCAGCTGATACGGGTTGGCACTACGAAAATAGTTGTGGCCCTCGCCGTTGATCTGGTCCAGCCGGTTGGGGTCGACATAGACGCAACCACGGGTCTCGTTGATCGTGCAGGCCGTATTGCTGACCCCCAACGGCGAAAAGAAGGGGGGCGCCTGCGTCATCGCCGACAACAGGTTCGAGAACACGTAGTAGTCGTTCATCGTCTCGAAGCGGGTGTAGTTGGCCCCGAAGCTGAAGTCGAAATCGCCACCGAAACTGGAGACCCAGCGAAACTCCTGATTGAACTGGCGGCTCGCGGCCTGCGACAGGTCGACAATCAGCATGCGGTCGGAGCAGCCCAGCTGCGGATCGCAGAACTCGCCCCCGGGACTCAGGCTGCGAAAGGGCTCGGCCATCGGAACCGCACCGCCGCCAAATCCCCCGGAGATCAACTGGTGCGTGTCGGTGAACGCCCCCTCGGCGGTCTCGAAGCGGCCGTAGTCCTGCACCGAGTACACCGTGTCCTCGGCATAAACCGTCTGCGACGAGAAGGTCACGCCCTCCCCCCAGTCATAGTCCAGCGACAGTTCGAAGATGTCGGAGCTGGCCTGGTACACCGGCTGCACCACCGAGTAGATGGAGCGCAGGTCGCGGCTCTGCTCGCTCACACCGAACACGTTGCCGCAGCGTTGCAGCACCTCGATTGGCCCCTGCCGCGCACCGAAGATGGGCGTAGGGACCCCAGGGCAGTCACCGATGTTGGGCTCGATGGACTGCCCCATGCTGCCATAGAAGAAGGAAGCGATCTGCGCCACTTCCTTCGCCCCCATGACAAAGCCGATGGCACGCTGGTTGGGCACCCCGTAGGCGGCGGCGTCATACAGCGAGCCCGGAAGGCAGCCCTGGGACATCGCGCCGCGCACCGCTTCGCTGTTCTCGTAGTTCACCAGGTCAAACCCGGCCACGCTTTCCAGCCCCGGATCATGCGTGCACAGCTGCTTGGCACTGCGTACCCGCTC
>CAKZHZ010000091.1 GCA_936928855.1 uncultured Polycyclovorans sp. | reverse complement strand
AGAAGGTGCACAAGGTCGAGATTTTCGATGAACTGCTTCCCCAGATTCTGGCCCTGAAGCCCGACGTGCTGGGCATCGTGGGGGATCACAGCACCCCCAGCAAACTCATGAGCCACAGCTGGCACCCGGTGCCGTTCCTGATTCATGGCGGTCACGGGCGCTTCGACCCGGCGCAGCGTTTCACGGAATCCGAGGGGCTGAAGGGCACCCTGGGCCTGCGCAAGGGTACGGACGTGATGTCGCTGCTGATGGCCAACGCCCTGAAACTGAACAAGTACGGCGCTTAAAGACCTCTCCTGGCGGTTGCTGCCGGGTTGTTGCTCCGGGTCGGCAAGGACACCCGCTTCTCTCAACGTTCAATGATCTTCTGTTCAGTCCACGGTCAGCTTCGCGCGGCAGGGTGATGGTATGCGTAAATTCCTGCTTCTTGCCGCGTTGACCCTCGCGCCTGCTTCGGCGCAGACGGTCACGACCATTGATGCCAGCGTGAAGTTCCCGCCCATCGTGCAGACGGCAGCGAACCTCATCAACTTCCTGTCGCAAGGCGTGCGCGTGTCGTTTCTGACGCCCACCGCGCAACCTGCCGCGACCCTGAACCAGACGGGCGGCATCCGCATTACGGGCACGTCCCCGCAGGCCGCGCCGCTGACGCAGGTGCAGGTCATGACGCCCATTCCCGGCACGACGCAGTACGTGAATGAAATCTACCCGCTGGCCCAGCCGCTCAGTACCTCGCAGCCCCTCGCGGCGCAGAGCATCGTGGTCAGGGCCGCCGATGGGCAGAAGGTGCCCCTCATGAACGTCCTGGGCCGCCAGGCCGCCTGGGCCAAAGCCCCCGGCCTTCAGAAGAAACCCGGCGGCATGCCCCCCGGCGCCGGTCCGCCGCGACCGGGCACCAGAATGGAGCTGGCCTGCTCACGACGCAGACGCTCCATCTCTTCCATCATGTCCTGAATCGCTGCCTTGGCGGCTTCGGGGAATTTTTCCAGTGCCTCGGCAACGCCGCTGGCCTCGATCGCAAAGTTGAGGGGCAAGGCGCCTGCCTGCGTCATCAGCGTGGCATGGCCTTCGAATTCGACCGGACGGCCGGGGTCATCGGCGCCGTCGGCGGTCACCGGCACCAGTCGGCGCAGCGTGCCGACACGGCGGTCGGTGAGGGTTTCCTCGCGGTACAGCTGGGTGCTGTCGAGGCGGATGTCGGGCAAGCCGGTGGGTTCTGCCATGGGGGGTCTCGGTGATCGTGAATGTCAGGCCTTGCGGTACAGGTCGGCGCCGGCCTGTTTGAACTCGGCGGCCTTCTCGGCCATGCCCTGAACAGACATCTCCGCCAGCGCCGCCTGCTCGTCGGCGCCAATTCTAGCGGCATAGTCGCGCACGTCCTGGGTGATCTTCATCGAGCAGAAGTGCGGACCGCACATCGAGCAGAAATGCGCCAGCTTGGCGCCCTCCTGCGGCAGCGTCTGGTCGTGGAATTCCCGCGCCTTCTCCGGGTCCAGCCCGAGGTTGAACTGGTCCTCCCAGCGGAACTCGAAGCGGGCCTTGGATAGCGCGTTGTCACGCACCTGCGCGCCCGGCAGGCCCTTGGCGAGGTCGGCGGCATGGGCGGCCAGCTTGTAGGTGATGATGCCTTCGCGCACATCGTCCTTGTCCGGCAGACCCAAGTGCTCCTTGGGGGTGACGTAGCAGAGCATGGCGGTGCCGTACCAGCCGATGTTGGCGGCGCCGATGCCGCTGGTGATGTGGTCGTAGCCCGGCGCGATGTCGGTGGTCAGCGGCCCCAGGGTGTAGAACGGCGCCTCGGCGCAGTGCTTGAGCTGCTCATCCATGTTCTGCTGGATGAGTTGCATCGGCACATGGCCGGGGCCTTCGATCATCACCTGCACGTCGTGTTTCCAGGCGATCTGCGTGAGCTCGCCAAGGGTATGCAGCTCGCCGAACTGGGCGTCGTCGTTGGCATCGGCAATGCAGCCTGGGCGCAGGCCGTCGCCGAGCGAGAAGCTGACGTCGTAGGCCTTCATGATGTCGCAGATCTCTTCGAAATGCGTGTACAGGAAGTTCTCCTTGTGATGCGCGAGGCACCACTTGGCCATGATGGAACCGCCGCGCGAGACGATGCCGGTGACGCGGTCGGCGGTCCACGGGATGTAGCGCAGCAGCACGCCGGCATGGATGGTGAAGTAGTCCACCCCCTGCTCGGCCTGCTCGACGAGGGTGTCGCGGAACAGTTCCCAGGTGAGTTCCTCGGCCTTGCCGTCCACCTTTTCCAGCGCCTGGTAGATGGGCACGGTGCCGATGGGCACCGGCGCGTTGCGCAGGATCCACTCGCGGGTCTCGTGGATGTGTTTGCCGGTGGACAGGTCCATCACCGTGTCGCCCCCCCAGCGGGTGGACCACACCATCTTCTCCACTTCCTCGGCGATGCTGCTGGTGACGGCGGAGTTGCCGATGTTGGCGTTGATTTTCACCCGGAAGTTGCGGCCGATGATCATCGGCTCCAGCTCGGGATGGTTGATGTTGGCGGGAATGATGGCGCGGCCGCGGGCCACTTCGTCACGGACGAACTCGGGCGTCACCACCTCCGGCAGCTGGGCACCAAAGGCCTGGCCGCGATGACGCCGGCGCAGGTACCCGGCCGCCTCGTAGCTGTCGCGCAGTTCCTGCAGGCGCGCGTTCTCGCGGATGGCGATGAAGTGCATTTCCGGGGTGATGATGCCCTGGCGGGCATAGTGCATCTGGGTGACGTTGGCGCCTGCCCGGGCACGGCGCGGCGCCCGCACATGGTCGAACCGCAGGTGGTTGGCCTTGTCGTCGGCGGCGCGGATGCGACCATAGATGGAGCTGGGCCCGCCCAGCTGTTCGGTATCGGCGCGGGCGTCGATCCAGGGCGCGCGCAAGGCGGCCAGGCCGGCCAGCAGGTCGATGACCGCATCCGGATCGGTGTAGGGACCGGAGGTGTCGTAGACGGTGACCGGCGGATTGGGCGTCAGCCCGGTTTCGCCACGGGTGGCACTGAGGCTGATCTCGCGCATCGGCACCCGTACACCCTCGGGACCGTCGACATGGACCTTGCGGCTGGCCGGAAACGGCCGGCGCACATCGGCGGACAGCTCGGCGGCGCGGTGGAAGATGGCATCGGGTGCGGCGCTCATGGGAATCCTCGCTTGCCGCGAGAGAGGAGGCCCGGGCAGGCACGCCCGTCCAGCCTTCCCTCGCCGGCATGAATGGTGACGGCCAGGTTCCAAGGGTGTGATCTCAGCCCGCGCCATCGCGGGCACCCCCGGCTTGGGCGCTCACGATAGGGCAAGGGGGGAGCGGGGACAAGGCGTGTGCAGATCCGCCGCACCGCGACCGACGATGGTCGATGCCTGGATGCCCGATCAAGTCGGGCATGACGGGAGATGGATAGAAAAGTCATCCCGCACTTGATGCGGGATCCAGCCGCGACGGTGGGTTCTGGATGCCCGAGCCAGTCGGGCATGCCCCTGGAAATAGGACTGGCCTTCTTCTTGCATCGCCGGTGCTATCTGATCCTGGAGCTAACGATGGTTCCGCGTCACGCACTGTTTGCGCTGGTTCTCCCCTGCCTGATACTGCCCGGTAACGCTCACGCCGAAGGACCGTTGTCCACGCCCGGCGACATTGCCTGGGTGGCGATCAGCGCCGCCCTCGTGTTCTTTATGCAGGCCGGCTTTGCGCTGCTGGAAGGCGGCGGCTCAAGGGCCAAGAACAGCGTCAACGTCATCATGAAGAACTATGCCGACCTCTGCGTCGGTGCGCTGGCGTTCTGGGCGGTGGGCTTCGCTCTGATGTTCGGCGCCAATCCCAGCGGCTGGGTGGGCACCACCGGGTTTCTCTACGAACCGGCCAGCGGTGCGGACGCCATGTTCTTCGTGTTTCAGGCCATGTTTGCCGCCACCGCCGCCACCATCGTGTCCGGCGCCGTGGCCGAGCGCATGCGTTTCTTCCCCTACACCCTGGCCTCGGTCATCGTGACCGCCGTCATCTATGCCGTGTTCGGCAGTTGGGTGTGGGGCTCGTGGACCGACGGCCAGGGCTGGCTGGCCCGCATGGGGTTTACCGACTTCGCCGGCTCCACGGTGGTCCACTCTGTGGGCGCCTGGTGCGCCCTCGCGGGGGTGCTGGTGCTGGGTCCACGCCTGGGGCGCTACGGCCGCGCCGGTGACGTGCGTCCCATCCCCGGGCACAACCTGCCGATGGTGGCCCTGGGGGGCTTCATCCTCTGGCTGGGATGGTTCGGCTTCAACGGTGGCTCCACGCTGGCAGCCAGCGAGGACGTCGGCCATGTACTGCTCAACACGCACCTGGCCGGTGCCGCCGGCTGGGTGGGGGCCACCTTGATGCAGCGGATGTTGGGGGCCCCGGTGCTGATGACCCACTCGGTCAACGGCGCCATCGCCGGCCTGGTCGCCATCACCGCCGGCTGCGCCAGCATGACCACCGGTTTCGCGGTCCTCACCGGACTCGTCGGCGGCGTGGTCATGGTGCTCGGCAGCCGCCTGCTGGAAGCCTGGCAGGTGGACGATGTGGTGGGCGCGGTGCCGGTTCACGGTTTCGCCGGGGTCTGGGGCACCCTGGCCACCGGCCTGTTCTACAGTGGCGACCTGTTCAACGCCGAACGGGTTTTCATTCAGGCGGTGGGGGCCTTCAGCGCGTTCCTGTGGGCCTTTCCCTCGGCGCTACTGGTGTTCTGGGTGCTGAAGAAGATCGTCGGCCTGCGCGCCGACACGCTGCACGAGCAGCGCGGGCTCGACTTCACCGAGCACGCCGAGATCGGCTATCCGGAGTTCCAGAAGGACCTCACCCACGGCGGCGGTCAGCGGTGAGCGCCGTCATGAGCAACGTGAGCCCGATGAACCCCGCACGGCGCCGCCGCGCGCTGGAGATCGGCCTGAGCGGCGTCCTCAGCGGTAGCCAATTGCGGGACGCCATGGCCCTCTGGGATGACCGTTATGCCCAGGATCGCGCCAACGCGATGACCGACTTTGCGCAGACCCTTTCAGCACAACTCGGACTGACAGCAAGCCAGGCCGTGGCGCTGCGCGCGGCGTTGTTCCAGGCGCTGCTGAAATATGACGTGCAGCGGGCTCCGGCACCTTCCGTGCCGACTTCACCGTTTCCGGAGGTCGGCAGCCCTGCCTACATCGTGTTCCGCGAGATGGCAGGCCGACTGTTGGCCGCGGCCGAGCAGGCCGGCGCCGACGCCTTGCGGGAGTTCGTGGAGGCGGCGGAGGCTCCCGAAATGGCGCCGCTGGCAGGCGGCCTCAGCCGAGGCGACTTTGGCGCGGTGAGCGGCGCGGATGCCGACACGCTGTCCCGCATTCTGCATCGGCTCTACGTTGGTCTGGTGCACGCCACGGGACCGGTGGCCGCCGATCGCGCCCTTGCCCGCGCTGCTGCGGCAGCCGAGGCGCTGCCGGCAGCGACACAGTTTTCGCCTCAGCGGCTGCTGTAACCAAAAGCGCCCCCGAAGGGGCGCTCCGGTCCATCAGTTGCCTGCGCGGCGGACCCCATCGATGCTGAATTCGCCCGGCCGCGGTTCGCGACGGTTGAATCGGGCTGACGAAGGTTCCTCGCTGGTGATGTTCTCGGCGCTGTAGGCACCGGCCAGCAAGTCCTGATAGAAGCTGCCGTTGAGGTAGTAGAACTGCCCGTCATAGGCATAGGCTGCGGCGTTGTTGGTAACCCGCCACAGTTCGCCGCGACGATCGTAGAGATCGGCCAGCGAGAGCTGCCAGGAATCCTCTTCGACATAAAACACGCGCTTGCCATAGACATGGCGGTGCTCCGGCTTGAGCGTGCCTTCCACCACCCAGACGCGGCGCAGTTCCCAGCGCAGGGTGTCCGGGTTGGGGTGCCCACGGGTGGACGTGATCTCGGCGTAGGCCGTGGCCGGATCTTCCAGACGGTTGGTATGGAACGGCACATACAGTTCACGACGGCCAAGCAGCTTCCAGTCGAAACGCTCGGGTGAACCATTGAACCCGTTCTGCTCATCAACCACGCGCGGTCCCACCGGCATCGGATAGTCGAAGCCGACATCCGGCGACTTGCGCAGGCGCCGCGAACCCGGGTCGTACTGCCAGGCCTGCCGGGGGGCGTTGACGAAGTCGAAGGTGTTGACGGTGAACGATACCTTGCCGGCTTCACGCGGCGGCGCCTTCTGCGCGCTGATGCTCTGCGAATAGATGTCGCCATCCTTCCACCCGGCGCGATCATTGCCACGCAGATACCGGTTGAACACCGTCAACTCGTTGCGGGCCCATGCGACCGCCCCGTTCGGCTGTACATAGGCACCGACGTTGGGGGCTTCCAGCATCCAACCGCCGACCGTGGTCATGATGTTGTACACGACCTCGATACCGTCCTTGGGGATGGGGAAGGCCGGCCCGCCGTAGGCGCCAGTGAGCGTGAGGCCATCATTGGTCAGCGCCGCCTGCGTGGCGTTGAGACGCACGTTCTCATTGACCTCGTCGCTGTGACGAAAATCGCGCCGCGTCGGGTAGACGACCATGCGGTAAGTCTCGGGGTAGCGCGCGAACAAGGCCTTCTGGCCGTCACTGAGCTGGTCCGCATGCTCGGCGAGATTGGCCGAGGTAATGGTGTAGAGCGGCTTGTCGTCCGGATACGGGTCCGCATTGCGCTTGCCGTCATACTGCACGTGATCGGGAACGCCGAGCCATTTTCCGCTCCACTCCGGAATACGACCGTCTTCATTGCCGGCGCGCTCGGCACCGGTCGGGGTCAGCGTATCGCCCAGCGCCGCCGCCTCCTCGGCGGATACCGCCGCATGCAGCGGCTGACTGGCAACAAGGGTGATCAAGGCAACCGCCGGCAGGCGGATGAACGTGGTTTTCATGTCGTTTCTCCGTCTGGATTCAGAAGCTGTATTTGGCGCTGAAGGCAATGTTGCTGCGATCCGCCAGGGTCTTGTTGACCAGGTCCGGCGTGCCGCGATAGCCGTTCCAGGCCACCTGCAGTTCCAGGTTGGCGAGATACTTGCCGGTCACGCCAACGCTGTAACGCTCATCGCCTTCGCCGGTGAAGCTGCCCAAGGCCCCACCAATGGCAGGCTTGCCGTGAAACAGGTGGCCATGCACCAGCGACAGCGTGAGGTCCCAACCGGGCACCACCTGCAGATAGCCGAACTGCGCCAGCACCTGATAAGCCGCCGCCGTTCGCTCGTTTGACGGCGTGTCGTAGTCAACCCCGCCAGCACTGATTGCCTCGACATCCTGCAACTGCAGCCACGAGGTCTCTCCCAGCAGCGTCAGCGTGTCCCAAAGCGAGGTTGGCAGCAGCAACCGGGTGAACCCCAGGTTGGCCTGGACAGCGTCCGCACGCCCTGGCGTCGGCGAGTTGGAAGGGCCGACATTGATGTTGATGCCCGCACCTTCGCGGTAGGTCACCTCGCCCGCCACTGCGGTACCCATCAGCTCAGAGGCAAAACTCAAGCCGGTCATCTTGATGTCATCGATGTAGGCCGCGTTGTACTCCACCGGCACCGAGACAAAGGTACCGGGCGCGACCTCGATGGACGTCACCTGCGTGAACACGCCCACCGGATTCTTGTCGTGATAGCGGATGTGGTGAATGCCCACCTCCGTGGCATCCCCCAGGCGCAGGCGCGTCGAAACACCCCACTGCCCGTCATCGTCCGGTGTGATGTCCGGCCCGCGCGGCACTTCATCCATGCCCAACGGCGCCAGCGAAGGCACGCGCAGGAAAGTGGCACCCGGCCCGATCACATCCGTACCGCTGAAGAAGGCCCCGACTGGATTGAGCTCCGTCGATTCCCACTCCCACTGCCAATAGGACGCCACGCTGATACGTGAGGTCAGCCCCCACTGCAGGTAGACCTGCCCTGTGGGCATCAGAATTTCCTTGACCTCGGTGCCGGGCACGTTGGACTTGGTCGCATCCGCAGGTGCCTGAGCACCGCTCATGTTCGGGAAGAACAGACTCTCGCCCCAGGACACCACCTGGTCGCCGACGCGCACATCGAGAGCGGTCTGCCCGAGATACCAGGTGCCATAGGCATAGGCATCCAGCAGCCGCGCCCGCCCACCAAGATATCTTTCGGCATCATCCGTGAATGACCGATGGTCGCCGCTCTTGTTGACCGTGGACGGACTGTCATTGTCGTTCTCGCGACGATACACATCGTCGTAGAAGGCGCTTCCGCGCAAGAACACGCCATACAGCTGATGACGCAAGTGCAATTCGCCCAACACCGCGAGCCGGTTGTTGATCATGGCGCCTTCGGCGAAGTTGCGGTTGCCGTCGTCACCGTTGATGTTGCTGTTGAGCGTGTCGTCCGGCTTGTCGAGTCGCCATGCCGCGCTATACGTAAGGTTGGCGAGATAGTCCAGCGACGTATCCGGCCCAAGACTGAGCGTGCCCGCCTGCAGCGGCGCCACCATCGTGAGCCCCAACACCCCCAGCCAGCCGACCCGCTTCATCGGGCGCGACGACACTGCCGCAGCCCCTGCCCTGCGCGATAACGCGTTCATGCGATCTCCTCCGCTATGGTGCGAATGGTTTTTTGGACTCCCCGGGTCCCGGGGAAGGCTGAACCATCTCAGCGGAGGGCGCGTGCTGTCCTACTCCGTTCGGGCGAACTCGAATGTGACTGATTGGTCACACCGGTTGAACGGTCCTATTTATGCGATGAGCGGGCCGCAGACGCTAAAAAGCCGCCGGCATCTTGCTGCCGGCGGCCGGATGCAGGTGTTGCGCTACCAGCGGTAGCGGAATCCCAGCGACACGGCGGTGCTGTCGTAGTCACCACGGTCCAGCCAGTCGAGGTCGAGGAAACCCGACACCCGCCCGCTGGCATTGCGGACCCCCAGGCCGCCGCTCAGGCCGATGATGCTGCCATCCTGGGTCTCGCTCAGGGCCAGCGAATGGCCGCCGCGGGACAGGCGGGCAGTGCTCTCCTCGTCGAGTTCCTGCAACAGCTCGCCGCGCAGGCGCCAGCTGGCGTGCAGCCCGCCGAGACGGCTGTCGACGGACAGTCGCAGCCCGGCACCGGCCTGGGTGCTGTCGTTGTCGCCGAAGTCGATCACGGTCGACTCGCGACGGCTGGACGAGGACGGCGCCAGCATGTCATCGAAACCGGTCCGGACGTGGCGGGCAATCACCACCGGCGTCAGTTGCAGGGCGCCGGTGTTGAAGGTCCAGCCGGCCTCGACCTCGCCACCCAGGGACTCGATGTCGGCCGACATGGTGTTGCTGGTCTCGCCGAGGGTGAGGCCGAGGTCGGGCACGGTGAAGTCCATCTCGCTCCACACCATGTTGAGCGTGGCATCGACATGGAAGGCGCCGCGCTGGTGGCGACCGTAGGCACCAAGACTGACCCCGTCCAATGCAGCATCGCTGCGGGAATGGGCGAAGTCGGCGCTGCCGCGGACATAGCCGATCATGCCGCCGGCCGAGGTCTCGGCGCCCCCCGCATGGGCGAACACCCGATCCAGCCCGATGGTGAGCGTCGACAGGTTGAGGTCGTGGGTGTTGTCGTAGGCAATGACCCGGTCCGCCGCCATCACCGACGACGCCGTGCTGCGGGTGCCGCGCTCCACCTTGCCGTGCAGCCACAGCTGCCCCCCGGCACCGCTGGCGCCGTCCCGCGCCGCCGACTGCCGGCCGGCCGCGCCGGGGGTGAGCGCCCGCCAGGCGGCTTCGGCCATCTCCACCATCAGCGGAATCTGCTGCGCATCGTCACTGGGCGTGGCCTTCAGCACATGCTGCTGGGCGTCCGGGTCGTAGACCAGGGGATAGAGCAGCAGGCCCTTGTCGATGACACCCCCGTGGGCATCGCTGTAGCGGGTCGAGGCAGGATCGAGTACGAAGTGCCCCGCGCCGCTGGCCCCACCGGAGACATCGACCAGCACGATGTCGGCGGGGTCGCCGCGATCCTGCGGGAAGAGTTCGCGGACCTGGACCCCAGTGCTGCCCGCCGTGCTGCCGCCACTGAAGTCGAGGCAATCGGCGACCAGGCTTTCGCCACAACCGGCCTGCCCCCCACTCCCGAGGTTGGCATCCAGCATGATGCGACTGCCAGCCCCGCCTTCGAAGTGCACACCGTGGGCAACAATGCGGTCGTCCGGAATGAAGTCGGTATCGTTCGGGGACTCCTGGTTGCCGTGTCCCCCACCACGGCCCATCAGGATCAGACCCGTGTTCTCGAACACTTCCAGATTCTCGAACACCGTCAGCGAGGCACGCGGCGGGCAGCGGCTGGTGCTGTCACAGTTCTCGTTGCTGGTGCCCGCCGCAAACGTGCCCGCATTGCGCAGACGATCCTCGCCCGCGCCGAAGTCGAGGGTGGTTACCGGCGGCGGCGGCACGTTGGTGACATAGGGGTGGAGGTAACCGCCAGAGCTGGTCTGCAACCAGCCTTCGGCGCCGATATCCAACAGGTCGTCGGTGGCACTGAAGACGCTGTCACCTGTGGTGTTCCAGCCCACATTGGGCGCGTAGATGCTGGTGGTCCCGCCGGTGGAGGTGCCGGTGATGTTGAAGCTGACACCGCCGTCGAGATTGCTGAAATCGACCCGCCCCTTGAGGGTGTCGTGGTTGTCGATCACCAGCCGGCCCGCACCGGCGGCCCGGATCACGGCATCGGTCGAGGGGGTATCGCCGGAGGAAATCTGGATCGAGCGGCTGATCGACCCGTGATTCTCGATCCGCGCCAGACCGTCGATGTCGAGATCGATGGTCCAGCTCGAGGCGCTGCCACCGATCAGATGATCCTCGAAGATCAGGGAAACCTCGTCGGCGGCACCGGCGCTGATGCTGATGTTGCCGGAGCTGCGGAGATCCACAGCCGCTCCCGACCCCGTGAAAGTCAGTTCGAGGTCGCCATCTGCGACATAGGCGATGCCATCAGGGTGGAATCCGGTTTCGCAGACATAGGCATCGGCGGCGGCGCCATTGTCGGCTGGCGACACCCCGACCGGCACGCACTCGTTGTCGGCCCGCGCGCCGCCGACGGCCGCGAACAGGCCCACGGCCAGCAGCGCCCGCAGGGTCGGTCGATGAAGGGACATGACGGACATGATCAGAACTCCTTGCGCAGGCTGAGGCCGAACAGGCGCGGATCCAGCGTGAAGACGTTGGTGCTCAGGGCGGAGTCGTCCGCGTTGAGGAAGGTGCCGGTGATGGGGCTTTCGTCAAACACGTTCTTGACGTAGGCCTCCACCGTCAGGCCCCAGGACTCGTGGGTGGCCCAGAGCGAGAGGTTGGTGTTGTTCCAGGCGCTGAGCCGGTCGTACTCGGTGTTGTAGACGCGGGCAAAGGACTCGCCCTGCCAGTACCAGTCCACCCGCGAGGTGAGCCGCCACTGCGGACCGAGGTTCATGCCGTACTGGGCTCCCAGCGACACCGTCCAGTGCGGCGCGTTGGGCAGCTCGTTGCCGGACAGGTCGGCAAAGAAGCCGGCGCCGCCATTGGGGGCATCGGTCAGCGGGTTGTAGTGGATCCCCGGCGACGAGGTGATGTGATCGGGGTCCGGGTCGTAGCTCGGATGGTCGGTCCAGCCGGAGGTGCCCATAACCGTGCGGTCATCGCCCCCGTCCTCGGCGGAAAGGAAATCCACCCCCGCGTGCGTTCCCCCCAGACACGCCGCACCCGGAACCTGGCCATCACCCGAGTAAATAGCCTCGATGATCTCCACCGGCACCACACAGTTGGAGGTCTTGTGGATCCAGGGTTTGATCACCATCCAGTTGTCGTAGACATGACCGTTCGCGGTCACGAAGGGCACGTTGCCCCCCTGGGTGCGGTCCATCACGTCGATCGAGCGCTCGCCATTCGCGATCCGTGTCTGCAGGAAGCCGATGGCAGCGTTGAACTGGAGATCCAGCGTCGGTGCGAACACCGTTTCCAGCTCCAGCCCCCAGACCGTGGCATCGAAGTTCTCGTTGGCGGCGGATCGGTCGACGATCTTCGACACCTGGTAGTCGGTGTAGTCGTAGTAGAAGGCGGCACCATTGAGAATCACCGCGCCGTTGAGCAGGGTGTTCTTGGTGCCGATCTCGATGGCATTGATGTACTCGGGCTTGAAGGTCGCCGAGGCCTCGGAGTCCCGCGCCGCGGCGATGAACAAGCCGGAAGGCGGGGCCACCGTCGGCGGATTGGCGCCGCCGCCCTTGTAACCCCGCGACAGCGACAGGTAGACCAGCGTCTCGTCGGTGAAGTCGAGCAGCGGCTGCCAGTTGAGCACCAGGCGCCCGGTCGGCTCGCGCCATTCCTGGATGATGTCCGGGTTGGCGGGATAGCCGCGGCCGCCCGGCGCGTTGCCGGTTTCCTGGCACTCGTTGAAGGCGCCGTCCCCGAGGCAGACCTCCGGCCCCGCGCTCGGCGGATAGTGGGGGTCGAAGCCGATCCCCTCGCGAATCTCCCCCAGCTCCAGATAGTCGTAGAGCAGGGTCTGGCTGGGCACCGGCGAAAACCGCTTCTTGTCCCAGCTCCAGCGCAGGCCGGCGGTCAGCTTGAGGGTCTCGGTCATCTGCCAGTACAGCTCGCCAAAGATGGCCGTGGAAGTCAGCTCGTACGGATTGTTGCTGCGGAAATAGTTGTGGCCTTCCTTGTTGATATCCGAAAGGGGATTCGGGTCGATGTAGATACACCCTTTTCCAACCTCGACACAGTTACTACCTGGTGCCCGGTAGAGCGGAGCAAGTGCCACCGCCGTGATCAGGTTGGAAAAGATGAAATAGTCCGTCGTCGTCTCGAAGCGCGTGAAATTGATGCCGGTGCTGAAGTTCCAGTTGCCGGCGAACGCCGACACCAGGCGAAACTCCTGATTGAACTGCCGGCTCTCGGATTCCGCGAGGTCCTGCAGGATGATCTGGTCCGAGGGCCCCAGCTGCGGATCATGGAGTATCCCGCCCGGCGAGAAGTCGGCGTAGAACGCGTTGATCCCGTCGGCCGAGGAGTTGAAGAAGACGTTGCGGTTGGTCTCGAAACGGTTGAAGTCCTGAGTCGCGTAGTACTCGTCGGTGACGTAGACCGACTGCGAGGAGAACAGCAGGTCGTCGGTGAGGTCCAGATCGAAGCTCAGCTCGACGATATCGGCCGTGGCCTGATAGCGGGGCTCCAGTTGCGAATAGATGCTGCGCAGGTCGGTGGACTGCGGCCGATCCCCATAGGGGTCCAGCCCTTCGCAGAAGGTCAGCACCGTGGCAATCGGGAACGCCTGCGCCGCCGGGCAGGTCTGCTCCGAAGGCGCCAGGAAGCCGAACGCCGGCTGTGCCAGGACCGACGCGAAGTACGAGCCGAAGACGAAGGGCAGCGAGTTGCCGTTGGGAGCGCTGTAGGCCTCGGGACTGTACAGCGACCCCGGCTTGCAACCCTGGCTGAAGATGCCGCCGGGCGAGATCAGCGGGCTCGGATGCGCCGCCACCTCGAACGCACCGATGAACTCCGGTCCCGGATCGCGGTGACACAGCTGCTTGGAGGTACGCACCCGGTTGTCGTCCTCTTCGAACCGCTCCCACAGCAGGTTGAAGCGCAGCGCCTCATTCGGTTGCCATCCCAGGCTGATGCGACTGGTCCAGAGGTCCCGGTTGTCGACATCGGAGCCGTCGAATTCGTTGTAGCCAAAGCCGTCGCGCTCGGTGGAGGCATAGGCAATGCGCGCTGCCAGCGTCTCGTTTCCGTTCAACGGGAAGTTGTAGTGTCCGCGCACCCGGCGCGCGCTGTAGTTGCCACCCTCCACCTTGATCTCACCCTCATAGAGCCCCATCACCGGCTTGGCCGAGATCACGTTGATCACGCCCGAGGTGGCATTGCGACCGAACAGGGTGCCCTGCGGGCCGCGCAGCACTTCCACCCGCTCGATATCGAGATACTCCTGCTCGAACAGGCGATTCACAATCAGCGTGGTGTTGTTGAACGACACCGCCACCCCGGGATCGGTGGCCGCCGACACCGCCTGAGTGCCAATGCCGCGAATCTGGAAGTTGTAGCCCGTGAAGTTGGTCTTGGAGAAGGTGACGTTGGGCACGCCCTTCAACAGATCGAAGCCGCCCTCGATCTTCTGCGCATCCAGATCCTCCATGGAGAAGGCGCTGATGGCAATCGGAACGTCCTGCAGCCGCTCGGCCTTCTTCTGACCGGTGACGATGATCTCTTCCACATTGCCGCGGCGGGCAACCTCGACGCTGGCGGTGCCTCCCTGCGCCGGCGTGATGTCGACGCTGTCGTCGTAGAGCGCCGAAGTGTCGTCAACGCCCGCGCCACCGGACGCGGCACCACGCTCCAGCAAGCGTTGCTTGTATTGCTCGATGGACGCCGGCTCGCCGACCATCAGGCCGCCGTCCGGGGTGAAAAGGTATTCCAGCGCCGTGCCCTGCAACAGCTGGTCAATGGCTTGCTGCCGGCTGAGACTGCCGTTAACCGGCGTCGCCGTCTTGCCCACCACCACTTCCGGCGCGAAGAAAAGCTCCTGCCCGCTCTGCCGGCCGTACTCGGCCAGCGCCGCCCCCAGATCCTGGGCGGGAATGTCGAAGCGGACCGCATCCCCCTGTAACGCGGCGGCACTGGTAGCGACGTCGGCCGCCTGAGCCCACGCCGCCGCGCCGGCGGTCATCCCTCCCCATGCCAACAGCATGGCCCCGGCCCAGCGGGCCGGCCCGAAACGCAATACGGACATTGTCTGTCTCCTTGAATTGGCGGACCGCTTTATGGTTTGCGGCTTTGCTCAGAGCTAAGGACGGATGGCCGCGGCAAAAGGTGAGCCCCCGGCCGCCTCAGGCGGTGGCGGGTGATGCGTGACCGGGAACCGTTGCGCAGCAACGGCTTGGCTGTCGCCCACACCCTTCACGGCCCAAAGGGGCCAATGCGTCACAGCGCCGCGGACGCCGCGCCGCGATAGCCGAGGACAATGCGCTCGTCGGTGACTTCGACGATGCCGATGGGGAAGTGCAGGGTCAGCATGTTGACGAACACGCTGGGGTTGCTGGTGCTGAACACGCCGCTGACGCGCATCTCGCCCAGCCCGGCGTCGCGCAGCACCACCTGGCGGCGACCGTAGCGGTTGAGTTCGGCCAGCGCGCCGGCCAGCGGGTCGTCTTCGAAGATGAGCTGGCCGTTGCGCCAGCTGACGGCGCGCTGGGCATCGGTGTGGCGGACCACCGGCGCCATGGCGCTGGCCGTCGCCACCAGCTGCTGACCGGGCGCGAGGACCGTCGCGGCCGGTTCGTCGCGCGGGGTATCGGGGGCGGGCGCAATCACATCCTCGGTCACCGCCGCCGCGTTGTCGCTGACCTCGATCTTGCCTTCGAGCAGGGTGACCTCGAAACGCTCGGGGTCCAGACGGACATCGAAGGCGGTCCCCAGCGCAGTCACCCGGTGCTGGCCGGCGGTGACCACGAAGGGATGCGCGGGATCACGGGCCACTTCGAACAAGGCCTGCCCCTGGAGCAAAGCGACATTGCGCCGGGTGTCGTCGTAGCGCACAACGGCCCGGCTGTTGGTGTTGAGGGTGAGTACGCTGCCGTCGTCGAGGGTGATAGCGAGCCGCTCGCCGACGGCGGTGCGGTACAGGGCATCCCCGGCCAGGGCATAGCGCAGCTTGGCCTGCCAATAGCGGGCCTCGTCGACGGAGCCGCCAGTGACCACCACCGCGCCCGTCAGCAGGGCTACCACGCTGGCGGCGGCGGCGAACCAGCCATGGCGACGGCGACGGCGCTGGGCACGGGCGCGACAGATGATCTCGTCCTCCATGGCCTGGGCGGCGTGAGCGCCACCGGCCAGCCGCGCCATGCGGTAGGTCTGGTCGAGGGCATCGAAGGCGGCGCCGTGCTCCGCGCGCTCGCACCGCCAGCGTTCGAACACCGCCTGGAGCTCGGATGACACGCCGCCGTCCCGCAGCGCATCGGCCCATACCGCCGCCTGGGCGCTGAGGCTGCCCTGGCGCCGCGCGAGGCGGTCGATCTCGGTGGCGGAAAGCGCGGGCATCAGTCCTTCAGGTGTTCGTGCAGGTGGGTAAGGGCTCGCGCCATGTGCTTGTGAACGACACGGGTGGAAATGCCCAGCAGGCGCGCCACCTCCTCGTGCTTGCGCTGCTGCACGGCGCGCAGGAAGAAGATGTCGCGCGTACGTTGCGGCAGCTTCTGCAGCGCGACGTTCATACGCGCCAGCATCTCCTCGCCGATGACAATGCGCTCCAGGCTGATCTCGGTGGCGATGGCATGGCTGTCCTCATCATAGGATTCGTGCGCATCATGCTGGCGCGCCCTCATGCTGCGGCCCTGGTCGCAGAGCACGCTGGAGGCCACCTGGAACAGGTACTGCTGTACCCGCTCAATCGGCTTGCCGCCACTGCGACGCAGCAACTGGACGAACACCTCCTGTACCAGGTCGTCGACATCGGAGGGGTTACGAGCCCTTTGCGCGAAGTATCCGCGCAGTGCCGGTCCGTACCGGCGCAGCACATTTTCCCACTGGGCTGCTTCGTCCGTTCCGAAATCCGCCAGCGTGGTGGGGAACCTTGGTTCTGGCGGCGATGGGCCCATCCGTGCTCCTCCTCGCATCGCGATGGGCCCTGCGGACTCTCGCGACTGTCGTCATGCGGGAGCCTACGCAGACATCGTGCTCCCAGCAAGGAAGACGGATGAGGCGCTAAAAACCTGAACCCCCCTCACGCAACAGCCAATACAGCGCGGCCCATACCTTGGGCTCGACCGGGCACCCGGTGCGCTGTTTCCGCAGCAGCCAGTCGTGGACGCTTGAGAGCGGCACGACGTGCACGTCGATTTGCTCACCATCGACGCCGCCACCGGCGTGTACGCGACGCAAGCCACGAGCGCGTACAACATGACTTACCTCAGAGCTCAATCCAGGCGCACTCGGTCCCTCGAAGAGCGGTTCGATGTCCCGACAGTCGAATCCGGTCTCCTCAAGCAGTTCGCGCCGCGCCGCCACTTTCGCGCTCTCGCCGGCGAATTCGGCGCTGTCGCCAATCACGCCGGCGGGCAGCTCGATGCAACGTGCCTGCACGGGGATCCGGAACTGTTCCACCAGCACCAGCTCGTCCTGATCGGTGACAGCGAGGATCGCGGCGGCACCACCAGTCGCGAGGCGCTGCACGTATTCCCAGTGTCCATGTCGCTGCAGCCGCAGAAACTCCCCTTGGTGAAGCGTACGAACCGGTGTGCGGGGAGCCTGCGTCATGCGGTTGTCATCCTCTGCAGGTCGTACCCGGCGCCTGGCCCCTGCGCCAGCGCATCTGCCAGCACGGCGAGGTGTTCAGGCAGCGCCTGTTGAAACGGATACGGCGGGTTGATCACCAGCAGTCCGCAGCCTCGCATCCGAGCATCCTGAGGCTGGCTGACGAACAGCCGGGCATCCAATGCTTCCCGGGAGATCGAACGCGCCAGCCGGCGGCGAAAACCGTCTGCAGCGTGGCGCTGCTTCACGGGATACCACAGCGCGATCACGGCATGGGACATGCGCGCCAGGGTGGTAGTCGCGAACGCGGCCAGCTGTTCGAATTCGTCGCGCGCTTCGAACGGCGGGTCCACCAACACCAGCGCGCGCTTTTCCGGGGGCGGCAGCAGGGACCAGGCCTGATAACCATCGCGCTGATGAAGCGCATGCCCGTCGCCCCCCATTTCGCGCTTGAGCTGCTCGAAGATCGCGGACTGCTTTTCACAGAGCATCAGGCGATCCTGCACACGGCGCCGCGCAGCAGCAATGGCGGGCGAGCCTGGGTAGCGCTCCGGCGATGCCATCACGTCTTCACGGTAGCGCTGCAACCAGGGAGGGAGTCCCCCGGAAAGGGCATGAATACGCTGCACTCCATCGACGGCTTCCCCGGTGCGCATTGCGGCATCCGCAGTCAGCGTGTACCAGCCGGCACCCGCGTGGGTATCGAGGTAGGCCCAGGGCGTCTCTTTCTGGCACAGCGACTCCAGCAGCCCGATCAGCAGGACGTGCTTGAAGACATCCGCGAAATTGCCGGCGTGGAACTGATGCTGGTAATGCATCAACCGCGGTCGCGGGCGCTCGCGGCATGGGCCGCCAAACCCTCGGCATCGGCGATACGACCGGCCACCGAGGAAAGGGCCCGCGCGCCGTCGACGCTGCAGGCGATGAGGCTGGTCCGCTTCTGGAACTCGTAGACGCCCAGCGGGTTGGAGAAACGGGCCGCGCGAGAGGTGGGCAGCACGTGATTGGGCCCGGCGCAGTAGTCGCCCAGGGCCTCCGGCGTGTGGCGCCCCAGGAAGATGGCGCCGGCATGGCGGATCTTCGGCAGCAGGGCCTCGGGCTGGTCCACCGCCAGCTCCAGGTGTTCCGGGGCGATGTGGTTGGCAATGGCTGCCGCGTCGTCCAGGTCGCGCGCCCGGATCAGGGCGCCGCGGTGGCCCATCGAGGCCCGCACGATGTCCTGACGCGGCAACTCGGCGAGACGCGCATTGAGCGCGGCTTCCACCGCATCAAGGTGGGCATCATCGGCACTGATGAGAATGGACTGCGCCAGTTCGTCGTGCTCGGCCTGACTGAACAGGTCCATGGCCATCCAGCGTGGGTCGGAGCCGGCTTCGCTGATCACCACGATCTCAGACGGCCCGGCGATGGAATCGATGCCGACCCGGCCGAACACGCGGCGCTTGGCGGCGGCCACGTAGGCATTGCCGGGGCCGACGATCTTGTCGACGGCGGGCACCGTCTCGGTCCCCCAGGCCAGGGCCGCAACCGCCTGGGCGCCGCCGACGGTGATGACGCGGTCGATGCCGGCCAGATAGGCGGCACCCAGCACCACCGGGTTGAGCTGGTCATCCGGCGCCGGCACCACCATCACCACCTCGGGCACGCCAGCAACCTTGGCGGGGATGGCATTCATCAGTACCGACGAGGGGTAGGCCGCCTTGCCGCCCGGTACGTAGAGGCCAACCCGGTCCATCGGCGTGACCCGCTGCCCCAGCTGGTTGCCGAGCGCATCGGTAAAACTGAACGGCGCGATCCGCTGGTGCTCGGCATAGGCGCGGATGCGCTCTGCGGCAGTCTGCAGGGCCTCGCGCAGATCCTGCGGCAGGCGGTTCCAGGCGGCTTCGAGCCGGGCATGGGGCAGCACCAGCTCGGCGGCGTCGCGCACCGCGCGCCGGTCGAAACGATTGGTATAGCGCAGCAGCGCGGCATCGCCCTCGGCACGCACGGCGGCGATGATGTCGTCCACCACGGCGGTGATGTCGGCGCTGATCTCCGGCGCGCGGTCCAGCAGGGCGTCGAGGGTGTCGGCGAATCCGGGGTCACGGCTGTCCAGCCGCTGGATGCCGAGCGCGCTCATCCGGCACTCCCGGTGGCCTCGGCGAAGCGGTCCAGCCAGCCACGGATGGCGACGTGCTTCATCTTCATCGCCGCCTTGTTGACCACCAGCCGCGCGGTGATCGGCGCGATCACCTCGGTTTCCACCAGTCCATTGGCCTTGAGGGTGTTGCCGGTGTCGACCAGGTCGACGATGACATCGGCAAGCCCCACCAGCGGCGCCAGCTCCATGGAGCCGTACAGCTTGATGATCTCGACCTGGGCGTCCTGTCGCGCGAAGTGGGCACGGGTGAGCGCCGGATACTTGGTGGCCACGCGCAGGCGCCGCTGCGGCGGCGGGGGCGGTGCATCCTTCTGCTGCGCGACCGACAGCCGGCAGCCGGCAATGCCGAGGTCCAGCGGCTCGTACAGGTCCTGCCCGCCATGCTCCATCAGCACATCCTTGCCGGTGATGCCCATGTCCGCCGCGCCGTAGGCGACGTAGGTGGGTACATCGGCCGGCCGGATGATGAGCAGCTGCAGGTCCGGCACCGTGGTGGGGACCCGCAGCAGACGGCCGATATCCCCGGCCGGTTCAACGCCCATCCGCTGCAGCAGCGGCAGGCTGTCGTCGAGGATGCGGCCCTTGGAAAGCGCGAGGGTGATCATGAAGGCAGACGCGAAAAAGCGGGGCGTTAGTATAGCGATGAGGGCGGCCCCGCCCCGATCACAGCAGCTTGTCCACCCGACGGATCTGCGCGCCGAGCGCCTGCAGCTTCTGCTCGATGCGCTCGTAGCCACGATCCATGTGGTAAATGCGATCGATGATGGTCTCGCCATCGGCCGCCAGCGCGGCAATCACCAGCGAGGCCGAGGCCCGCAGGTCGGTGGCCATGATCGGCGCTGCGGTGAGCCGTTCCTTGCCGGTGATGATGGCGGTGTTGCCTTCCACCCGGATGTCCGCCCCCAGCCGCAGCAGCTCGTTGGCGTGCATGAAACGGTTCTCGAAGATGGTTTCGCGGATGGTGCCGGTGCCCTCGGCCAGGCAGTTCATCGCCATGATCTGTGCCTGCATGTCGGTGGGGAATCCGGGATGCGGCATGGTGTGCAGGTTGACCGCCTTGGGGCGCTGACCCTGCATGTCCAGTTCGATGAAGTCCACGCCGGTGCGGATGTGGGCGCCCGCCTGTTGCAGCTTCACCAGCACCGCATCCAGCAGCGAGGGATCGGTGTCGGTGATGCGGCAACGGCCCCGGGTGGTGGCGGCGGCCGCCAGGTAGGTGCCGGTCTCGATCCGGTCCGGCAGCACCCGGTGTTCGGCCGCGTGCAGACGGTCCACGCCCTGGATGTGGATGGTGGTGGTGCCGTCGCCGGTGATCCTGGCGCCCATGGCCCGCAGGCAGTTGGCGAGATCGACCACTTCCGGCTCCCGCGCGGCGTTTTCCAGCACGGTTTCGCCGCGTGCCAGCACCGCCGCCATCATCAGGTTCTCGGTGCCGGTGACGGTGACGGTGTCGAAGACGATGCGGGCGCCCTTGAGCTTGGACGCGCGGGCATGGACGAAGCCGCCTTCCAGCTTGATCTCGGCCCCCATGGCCTCCAGCCCCATCAGGTGCAGGTTGACCGGCCGCGCGCCGATGGCGCAGCCACCCGGCAGCGACACATGGCCCTCGCCGCGGGCCGCTACCAGCGGCCCCAGCACCAGGATGCTGGCGCGCATGGTACGCACCAGTTCGTAGGGTGCGACGCAGGTGGTGATGCCACTGGCATCGAGCACGCGCGTGTGGCTGTCCGGGCGTTCGACCTTCACCCCCATCTGGCTCAGCAGCTTGCCGGTGGTGCCGACATCCCAGAGATCCGGAACGTTGGTGACGGTCAGCGGCGCGTCCGACAACAGCGCGGCGCAGAGGATGGGCAGTGCGGCGTTCTTGGCACCACTGGCGGCAATCTCGCCGTCGAGCGGGCCGTTGCCCTCAATGACGAACTTGTCCATCAGGCGCAGGGCGCCTTGGGCGCACGGGTGCGCAGGGCCAGCGCGTGGATCTCGCGCCCCATGCGCTCGCCCAGCGCGGCGTAGACCATGCGGTGCTGCTCGACCATGGTCTTGCCGGCGAAGCCGGGATACAGCACCTCGGCCTCGAAATGCTGACCATCGTCACCCCGGACCTGGGCAACGCAGCCGGGCAGGCCGGCCTCGATGAGTTGTTCGATCTGCTTGCGGTCCATCATGACGCGCTCCTTATTTGCGCAGCTTGTAGCCGCTCATCAGCATCCACAGGGCGATGCCGGACATCACGGCGGTGAAGGCCGCACTCCACAACAGGCTCTGCCACACCGGCACGTCGGCAATGCCGAAGAAGCCGTAGCGGAAACCATCGATCATGTAGAAGAACGGGTTGAAGTGCGACACCCGGTCCCACAGTTCGGGCAGGGCATGCACCGAATAGAACACGCCGGACAGGAACGACAGTGGCGTGATGAAGAAGTTGGTGAAGGCGGCGATGTGGTCGAACTTCTGGCTGATCAGCCCGACGATCACCCCAAACGCCGCCAGCCCGGCGGCAGCCAGCAGAAACACCGCCAGCAGCACCAGCGGATGCGCGAACGGCAGCGGCACGAAAGGCAGGGTCACCGCCAGCATCGCCAGACTGACCAGCAGCGCGCGGATGATGGCCGCGCCGACATAGGCACAGAACCATTCCCAGGCCCCGATCGGCGCCAGCATCACGAACACCAGGTTGCCCATCACCTTGGACTGGATGAGGCTGGAACTGGAATTGGCGAAGGCGTTCTGGATCACGGTCATCATGATCAGACCGGGAATCAGGAACTCGGTGTAGCTCACGCCCTCGTAGACCGGCGCGCGGCCCTGCATGGCCTGGGCAAACACCAGCAGGTACAGCAGGGAGGTGATGATCGGCGCCCCCACGGTCTGGCCCAGCACGCTGGTGAAGCGCTTGACCTCCTTGAGGAACAGGGTGCGGAACCCGATCGGGTTGCGGGTCATCTCGCTCATGCGCCGGTCAGCTCCACGAAGATGTCTTCCAGGTCCGGTTCACGGGTGTGGACGTCCTCAATGACGCAGCCCGCAGTCCGCAGCGCCTCCAGCACCGCGCCGACGGGATGCGTCTGGCTGGGCAGGCGCAGTTCGACATGGCCATTCGGTTCACCGCTGATCAGCGGCTGCAGGCTGTCCGGCAACGGCGCACCCGACAACTTGAGCTTGAGGAAGCGGAAGGGATGCTGCCCCAGCAGTGCCTCGGTGGTTTCCAGTGCCTTGATCTCGCCGTGGTCGAGGATGGCGATGCGCTCGCACATCTCCTGCGCCTCTTCCAGGTAATGGGTGGTGAGCACCACCGTGGTGCCGTTGCGGTGCAGATCCCGCATGAAGGCCCAGAGCGTGCGGCGCAGTTCCACGTCCACCCCGGCGGTGGGTTCGTCGAGAATCACCACCGGCGGCCGGTGCACCAGCGCCTGCGCGATCAGCACGCGGCGCTTCATGCCCCCCGACAGCCCGCGCATCGGCGAGCGGCGCTTGTCGGCCAGATCCAGACGCTCCAGCATCTCGTCGATCCACGGCCAGCTCTCGCTGCCACAGCCGAAGTACCCGGCCTGCAGGCGCAGCATGTCAACGACGTTGAAGAAGGGGTCGAACACCAGCTCCTGCGGCACCACGCCCAGCGAGCGTCGTGCCATGCGCCAGTTGCGCACGGTATCGTGCCCCATCACGCTGATCTGCCCGCTGCTGGCCTGCGACAGGCCGGCGATGATGCTGATCAGGGTGGACTTGCCGGCGCCGTTCGGGCCCAGCAGGCCGAAGAACTCGCCGGGCCGGATGTCGAAGGCAACGCCCTTGAGCGCCTGGAGCGCGCCATAGCGTTTATGGACATCTTCGATACGAATGGCCGCGTGCATAAGCGCTCATTATATTCGTTGGCTCCCTTTGCCACAGGCCGATCATGTCCCGCACCGTCCTCGTCTGGTTCCGCCGCGACCTGCGCCTGACCGACAACCCGGCGCTGCAGGCGGCGCTAGACCGCGGCGCCCACGTCGTTCCGGTGTACGTCCACGCCCCGGACGAGGAGGCCCCCTGGGCGCCCGGCGCCGCCAGCCGCTGGTGGCTGCACCACAGCCTGGCGGCGCTCGATGGCAGTCTGCAGCGCTGTGGCAGCCGCCTGGTGATCGTGCGCGGGCCGACGCTGGCCGCCTTGCGGTCCCTGGTGGCCGCCACCGGCGCCGGGGGGGTGTACTGGAACCGCCTGTACGAGCCCGCGCTGCGCGAGCGCGACGCCACGGTGAAAGCGGCTTTGCGCGCCGACGGCCTGCAGGCCGAGAGCTTCAACAGCGCCCTGCTGTTCGAGCCCTGGACGCTGCAGACCCAGGGCGGGCAGCCCTACCGGGTGTTCTCGCCGTTCTGGCGCAACGGCGAGCCCCGACTGCGCGATGTCCGTACCCCGACTCCCGCACCACCAACACTGCCGACGGCGGAGACACTGCCCGTGGGCGAGCCCCTGTCGGCGCTCGACCTGCTGCCGCGCATTGCCTGGGATGCCGGCTTCGGGCCGGTGTGGACGCCCGGCGAGGAAGGCGCACACGCCCGCCTGACGCAGTTTCTGGACGGGCCGGTGGACGATTACCGCCAGCGCCGCGACCTGCCAGCGGCCACCGATGGCACCTCGGGCCTGTCGCCGCACCTGCACTTTGGCGAGATCGGCCCGGTACAGATTCTTGCCGCGCTGCGCGCCCGCGGCCCACTCGGACACCAGGCCCAGCACTATGTGCGGGAACTGGGCTGGCGCGAGTTCGCCCATCACCTGCTGCACCACTACCCGCAAACCCCGGAGATGCCGCTCTACCACGACAAGTTCGGGGCCTTTCCGTGGCGCAAGGCCGACGACTACGCGGACAATCTGCGCGCCTGGCAGCAGGGCCGGACCGGCATCCCCATCGTCGATGCCGGCATGCGCCAGTTGTGGACCACCGGCTGGATGCACAACCGGGTGCGGATGATCGTGGCCAGCTTTCTCGCCAAGAACCTGCTCACCCCCTGGCAGGAGGGGGCCCGCTGGTTCTGGGACACCCTGGTGGATGCCAGCCTCGCCAACAACACCCTCGGCTGGCAGTGGGCCGCCGGCTGTGGTGCCGATGCCGCACCCTACTTCCGCATCTTCAACCCGGTGCTGCAGAGCGAGAAGTTCGACGCGGAGGGACGCTACCTGGCGACCTGGGTTCCCGCGCTGGGGGCCGTCGACCTGAAACGGCGGCACGCGCCCTGGACCGCAGCAGTGGCGCCGACGGGCTATCCTGCGCCCATCGTTGACCTCGCCGCCACCCGCGCCCGCGCATTGGCAGCTTACGAAGAGATCCGTTGAAACCACCCCACCCCACCCAGGTTCGCCGTGCCATCGAGGTGCTGCGCGACATCCTCCACCGTGAGCGACCGGCCGACGCCCTGCTGGCGGACTGCTTCCGTCACCACCGGGAAATGGGGGGGCGAGACCGCCGCCATGTCAGTGATCTCGTATACGGCGTGTTACGTGACTGGCGCCGTCTCCAGCATTGGGTGGGGACGACACCTGAAGCCCTGATCGCCGCCGTGCTGTCGCAACATCCCGCAATGACGGGCGATGATCTGGCCCGGTACGACTTGTCTCCTCCGCCTCCACCGCCACAGGGACTGCCCTGGCCGGTGCTCGACAACCTGCCCGACACCCTGGCATCGGACCTCCAGGCTTTGCTGCCGGAGACCGAATGGCGGTCCGCGGCACAGGCGCTGAACGAACCCGGCCCTGCCGATTTCCGGATCAACCCGCTTCGGGGCTCCCGGGACCACCTCATGGCTGCCTTGCGCCGCCGCGGAATCGAGGTGCACCCCACCCCCTGGGCACCGGACGGCCTGCGACTGTCCCGCCGTCTGCCCCACACGGATCCACTGCTGGCTGACGGCAGTCTGGAGCCCCAGGACGAGGGCAGCCAGTGGCTGGTGGCCTGTCTACCCCTGCGCGCTGGCGACACCGTGCTGGACTACTGCGCCGGCGCGGGCGGCAAGAGCCTTGCGATGACAGCCCGGGGCGCGCAGGTGGTCGCAACGGATGCCGATCCACACCGTCTGCGACGCCTGCCTTCCCGCGCACGCCGGGCAGGGGTGGCGATCACCCTGGCGTCATTTCCGCCCGACACCGACCATCGCTTCGACGGTGTCCTGGTGGACGCCCCCTGCTCTGGTAGCGGCACCCTGCGCCGGGCCCCGGAGCGGCGACTGGACACCCCCGACCTTGGCGCACTGTCCGCGCTGCAACTGCAGGTCCTGCGGGACGCCGCCCGTCACGTCACCCCGGGCGGCTGGCTGGTCTATGCGACTTGCAGCCTGTCCCCACGGGAAAACGAGACGGTGGTGCAGGCTTTCGAGGACGAGCACCCGGACTTTCACCCCACCCCGTTGCAGCGACCCGAAGGCGGCGGAGCACCCCGGCTGCGTCTGTGGCCGCACCGCCATGGCACCGATGGATTCTTCGCGGCCGGTTTCCGCCGGACACCCTGACACGCTCCGGTACAATCCCCAGCCCGCGCCTTTTCCCTGGACTCTCCATGCTGCTGTCCTGGCTTGCCGTGGCCGCCGGCCTCGCCCTGCTCGTCTATTCTGCTGACCGGTTCATCTTCGGCAGCGCCGGTCTCGCACGCACGCTGGGGGTCTCCCCCCTGGTGATCGGCATGGTCATCGTCGGCTTCGGCACCTCGGCGCCGGAGATGGCGGTGTCCGCGCTGGCATCGGCACAAGGCAACCCCGGCATCTCCATCGGCAACGCGGTGGGCTCCAACCTCGCCAACGTGGCCCTGATCCTGGGGTTCTGCGCCCTGCTGAAACCGATCCTGGTGCGTCACGCCGTCCTTCGGGTGGAAATGCCGGTGGTACTGGGGGTCAGCGTGGCAGTGCTGCTGATGTGTCTGGATGGCGCCCTGACCTACCGCGACGGCGCGCTGCTGGGACTGGGCCTCATCGGCTTTCTCGGCTGGATGCTGGTCAGTGCCCGTCGTGGCGAGGCTCCCATCGAGCCCGAGGGCGAGCTTCCGCCGCCGGTCCCCACATTCAAGGCGGTGGCCTGGATCCTCATCGGGCTGGTCCTGCTGATCGCCAGCTCACAGCTGCTGATCTGGGGGGCCGTCAACATTGCGCGGGCCTTCGGCATTTCCGATCTGGTGGTCGGCCTCACCGTGGTCGCCATCGGCACCAGCCTGCCGGAACTGGCCGCCAGTCTGACCGGTCTGATCAAGGGTGAGGACGACATCGCGCTCGGCAACATCCTCGGGTCCAATCTGTTCAACCTGCTGGCCATCCTGCAGGCCCCCGCCTGGATCGCCCCCGGCCCGGTCCCGGAAGGGCTCCTCGAGCGGGATCTGCCGGTCATGCTGACGTTTACCGGCCTGCTGTTCCTGTTCGCCCTGAGCTGGCGCCGGGGTCGACCGCCGCGCATCAACCGGGTTGAAGGTGGCATCCTGCTGACCTGCTATATCGTGTACACGTTCTATCTGATCCAGACCACCCCCACGGCATGATCACCCGATGACCGACGACTCCTTGCAGGCACTGGGACGCCGTGCCCTCGAAATCGAACGCGATGCCTTGAGTGCACTGGTGGGGCGTATCGACGCCAACTTCGCTGCCGCCTGCCGCGTACTGCTGGGCTGCAAGGGACGCGTCGTCGTCACCGGCATGGGCAAGAGCGGTCATATCGGCAGCAAGATCGCCGCCACGCTCGCCTCCACCGGCACACCGGCCTTCTTCGTGCATCCCGGGGAAGCCAGCCACGGCGATCTCGGCATGATCACCCGCGAGGACGTGGTGTTGGCGATGAGCAATTCCGGCGAAACAGCCGAGATTCTCACCCTGCTACCCCTGCTCAAGCGCATGCGGGTGCCGCTGGTGGCGATGACCGGCAAACCCGCCTCGACACTGGCACGCAGTGCTGACGTCCATCTGGACGTCTCGGTGGCGCTCGAAGCCTGCCCGCTCAACCTCGCGCCAACCGCCTCCACCACGGCCACCCTGGCAATGGGCGACGCACTGGCGGTGGCACTGCTGGATGCACGCGGCTTCAAACCCGAAGATTTTGCAATGTCCCATCCGGGTGGCGCTCTGGGACGACGCCTGCTGCTGAAGGTGGCCGATGTCATGCACACCGGTGACCGCCTGCCGCTGGCACCGGCCGAAATGCCCCTGCGCGAGGCGTTGCTGGAGATGACCCGCAAGGGCCTGGGCATGGTGGTCGTGGTGACGCCTGACAAGCAGGTGCGCGGGATCTTCACCGATGGCGACCTGCGGCGCGTACTCGATCAGGGCCACGATGTGCGAACCGTTACGCTGGGCACGGTGATGACTGCCGGTGGCAAGCGCGTGGCCGCTGATGCGCTGGCCGCAGAAGCCGTCGCCCACATGGAAGACCACAAGATCACTGCGCTGCTGGTGGTGGACGCCGACGAGCGCCTGCTGGGCATCGTGCACATGCACGAGCTGCTGCGCGCAGGGGTGGTGTGATGCGCCTGCCCGACGATGAGGTACGCCGCCGCGCCGCCCGCATCCGCTGCCTGTTCCTGGATATCGACGGCGTAATGACGGACGGCAAGCTCTACATCGGCCCCCGGTTCGAGGAAACCAAGACCAACTTCGTGCGGGACGGGTGGGGCATTCGGCAATGGATCAAGCGCGGCCTGCAGGTGGCGGTGATCTCCGGACGCCCCTCGGACGCCATGCGGCAGCGCCTGCAGTTTCTTGGCGTGCAGCACATCGTGCTCGACCGCGAAGACAAGTTGCCCGCCTACGAACAGTTGTGCGCCACGATGGGGCTCGACGACGCCGAATGCGCCCATGTCGGCGATGATGTCCCCGACCTCCCCCTGTTCCATCGCGTCGGCCTGGCCTGCGCGCCCGCCGATGCCCATGACCGTGCGCTGGCCGCAGCGCATTGGGTGAGCCGCTACCCGGGCGGCCATGGCACGGTGCGCGACGTGATCGACCTGCTGCTCGATGCACGGGAGTCCAGCTGATGCCGGCCTGGCTTGGCGTCAGCCTGCTGGCCGCGCTGCTGGCACTGATCCTGTGGTGGCGCCCCGGTGGCGATGCCCTGCTGGACAATGCTGAAAGTGCCATGCAACCGCGCTATGCCATCGATGGCGCCCGCTGGGTGCAATACGACGAACAGGGCCACCCCCTGATGCGGGCGGAGGCGCATGTCATGCGCCTGTACCGTGACGAGCGGCTGGAGCTCGGTGCGGTCACGGTGCGACAGCTGGGCGGTGAGGATCACTGGCGCCTGCGCGCCCCGGGGGGGTTGCTGCCTGCCGGTGGGCGCCAATTGCGACTCGATGCCCCCGTGACCGCGGATGCCCGCCTCGGATCGGAGACGCTGGGAATGGTGTCCGGCCCGGTATGGATCGACCGAGCCCGGAAGGAGCTGAACTCCGATGCACCCGTCACCCTTACCGCACCCAACCGTCGAGCACAGGCGCTTGGCTGGTCGGCCGATTGGGGTGCCCGGAAACTGATGCTGCGTGACCACGTGGAGGTGACCCATGCGCATCCCTGACGCGCGCTGGACCCTGAGCGCCCTGTTGTTCAGCGGCTCTGTGATGGCCCAGACCCTGGGCAGCAGCAGCATCGTGCTCACCTCTGACGAAGCCGAGTGGACCGACGATCTGCAGCAGGCGTATGTCGGCAATGTCCGCCTCGCCTCCGACGGTTTCGAGCTGAAGGGCGAACGCCTGACCCTGCAAGGTGAAGGCACCCGGGAAATGCAGGTCCATCTTGAAGGCGCCCCGGCCACGCTCTTCCACGACGGGGAGACCCACGACGAGCGGGACGAGCCGGCACCGCCGGTGTCAGCGCGCGCTGAGCAGATCGACTACGACGGCGCCACCGGCTGGGTGCTGCTGCAAGGCAAGGCCCGGCTGACCCGTGGAGAGGACAGCATTGACGGCTCCACCATCCGATACAACCTGATTCAACGCCGCGTGCAGGCCAGCAGCGGCGGAACCGGTCAGGTCCGCATCGTGATCCAGCCGCCGCCCCCTGCACCAAGTCCCGCCCCCGAGGGCGAAACGCCGTGAGTGCCGCCGTGCTGCGCGCCGACGGCCTGGTCAAGCGCTACAAGCAGCGCACCGTCGTCCGCGATGTCTCGCTGTCGGTCAGCGCGGGCGAAATCGTCGGCCTGCTCGGCCCCAACGGCGCCGGCAAGACCACTTCGTTCTACATGGTCGTGGGCCTGGTTCCGGCCGACGGCGGCCGGATCGAACTCGACGGGGAAGACGTGACCCGCCTGCCGATGCATGCCCGTGCCCGGCGCGGCATCGGCTATCTGCCACAGGAGGCCAGCGTGTTCCGCACACTGTCGGTGGCGGACAACATCCTCGCCATCCTGGAAACCCGGCGCGACCTCGACCGCAGTGGCCGCAAGGCGGAACTCACCCGGCTGCTGGGCGAGCTGCACATCGACCATATCCGCGATGCCGAGGGGCAGGCACTATCGGGCGGCGAGCGCCGTCGCGTCGAGATTGCCCGCGCACTGGCGGCCAACCCTCGATTCATCCTGCTCGACGAACCCTTCGCGGGAGTGGACCCCATTGCGGTCGGCGACATTCAGCAGATCGTCCACCATCTGCGCGACCGCGGCATCGGTGTGCTCATTACCGATCACAACGTACGGGAAACCCTCTCGCTGTGTGAGCGCGCCTACATTCTGGCGGAAGGTGCCGTCATCGCTGAGGGCGACCCACCCTCACTGCTGGCCAACGAAACCGTCCGCAAGGTCTACCTCGGCGAACAGTTCCGGCTGTGACCCGGCGAAACCGGGAAAGGCCAGGTTGCCCCGGCCTTTCCCGACCTGCCCATGACGTCAACGCGTGGGCATCAGTACCACTGACTCGACCGCCGGTGCCACAACCACCGAACTGGGCGCGACATTGCCGATCAGACCTGGGTTGGTGAGAAAATCACGCCAGACCTGGATGAAGCCACCGCCGTTGGCCTTCTCCGCAACGTATAGGTCGGCACCGTCGAAGGCGATGTCGACCGGGTTGCCGAGTAGCGTCGCCGGGCCGGCGATACGCTTTCCGACTTCCACATTGCCGGATGCCGATGCGGCAAACGGCAGCGTCATGAGCGCACCATCAGTGGCCGACCCGGCTGCACCGACATCGGAAACGATGAGCGTGTCTGAGCGCTGGTCGTAGCGAATGCCGTGGAGGTTGGTTGGCGCCGCAATCGGCAGGCCGCCCTGGACCGGCGTCAGCACGCGATCCGGGCCACCGGCGCCGAGATCCAGCGAGAACCTGTCATAGGCGGCGACCGTTCCGTCGACCAGCGCTACGTAAAGCGTGTCGCCCAGGGGATCGTAATCGCTGTCCCAAGGCGCCACGCCCCCGGTCGACACCACGGTCGGACTTGCATCGCCACTGGCGCAACTGCTGAACACCAGCACCTCGCCCCCTCCGTTCTCGGCGACGATAATCAGTCCGAGATCATCTGCAAGCTCAACCCCCTTCGGCGACAGCAAGCGGGTGTTGGCGCCTGCGATGATCCGGTCCCGCGTTGGCGTGAAGTCGCCCGCACGCGCAGACAGCGCCCCCACCACGGCGATGCCGCTGTTGGCCATGGTGCCGTCGTCGAAAGACACGTAGGCATCACCGTTGCGGTCCAGCGTCACGTTCTCGATGCTGCCCTGATCGACATCGAACAGCAGCGCCGGTGCACTGCCCAGGGTGCGCGGCGTCTGGAACAACTGTCCGGATGTCGCCGAGCCGACCGCGGGATTGCGAGTCGACAGCAGACGGTAGGCGGTCGTAGGGTCGACCATGTCCGTCACACCGGTGATGGCAGGCGCAGATGGCACCACGGCAAGCGATTCGGGGGCGGGTGTATCGAACACGACATCAGCAGCCACATTGCCACCCGCGCCGCGCTCGAAGATGTTCCGGTAGACCAGCAGGGCACCGCCACCGTTGGCCTTTTCGGCAATGCGGACGTCCGTCCCGTCGAGATCGAGATCCACCGGATTGCCGAGCCGCGTATTGGCGCCCGCGAAGGTGGTGGTGGCGGTCACCACGCCGTTGGCGGTGCTGGCATTGGCAACCACATACAGCTTGCCGTCGTCGGGAGAGCCGGCAAGCCCCACATCCGACACCACCAGCCGATCCCCGGTACGGTCGTAATCAATACCATGGAGATTGACCGATGCCGCTCCGGCGCCATCCTCGATGCTGAAGCTGCGACTGGCACCCCCGACCCCCAAGGTGCTGGCGAAATGGTCGAACACCGCAACACTGCCATTGACGAGGGCCACGAACAGGCGGTCCGCGCGATCATCGTACGTCGCATCCCAGGCATTGCTCGACAGGCCCACCGTCGCCACCGGCATCACATTGCCGGCCGCCGCTGCGCCGAGCACGAGCAGGTTGCTGGCGCCGTTGTTGGCCACCACCAGAAGGCCGGTACCGTCAAGGCGTACCACGCCCTTGGCGTTGGCGAGGCCGGTGGCCGCACCGGTCACTTCCCGCGTTGGATCACCGGTTGCGCGGTCGACGGCATTGCAGACCGTCACCACCCGACCAGTCCCCATCAGGTCGCCAGCCTGCACCAATTGTCCGGCGCGATCGACTACCACCCCTTCATTGGCGCCGGTGTCGTAGACGTTGAGCAGTCCGAGGGCTTCATTGCGCACCCGCACCCCGCTATCGCCAGCACCGTTGCTGGCCACGAACAGGGTGGCGGGCGCGAACGCCGGTTGTCCGCCTGCCCCCTGCGCTCCGTCCGTACCGTCTGCCCCTGTACCCCCCTGCGGGCCCTGAGGTCCCTGAGCACCCGACGCGCCATTGGCACCGGGTGCGCCGCGGGGGCCGGTATCGCCCTGACAGGCGGAAAGGCCGATCACGAAACTGACAGCGGCCGCCACCAGGACCCCTGGCCGCAATGACGGACGGGCGGACGCGCCCGCAAATGAAGGTTCCTGCATGATGTGCTCCTCATCGGTTGGGAATAGATGCCGCGAACTCCAGCTCCGAGTACGTCCCCCGAACCGACTTGGATGCGCTCCGCCCGTCGCGTCGCACACGCCCTCGCGACAGCATTCCGCCGTCACGCCCGCAGTACTGTTTTCAACCCTCGTCGTTGTGGCCGTTCGGCCCGGCCTCCGCCAGCCGCCGCAGCCGTGCCGGAAACGCAGCCTTCATCGTCTCGACGTGGTCGCGGGAATACATGTTCGACAGCGTCGGCACGGACACCGCAAAGTAGGTGATGGCGCCCAACAACTGATACACGTGGGCAGATGCCTGCGCAGTGGTGGCGTCCGCCCATGCCGGAGAGCGCTTCAACGCTGCCCGCAAACCGTCGAGGAATGGCCTGAGGTACCAGGCCCCGGCCTGATCAGCCCGCCGCCGGTTGTCCAGCAACTCCCGCATCAATAATTGCGTTTCCTCACTGTGCGCCAGCGTATGGGCGTAGATCTCGGCGAGCACGTCGGGAAACGCTCGGTGCTCGCCTTCGATGGCCTCCAGCAGGCGCTCCGAGATCCTGGTGAGCACCGCGCCATAGAGCTTCTCCTTGGTGCCGAAGTGATGGATCAAGGCCTGCTTGGTGAGCCCGAGATCGCGGGCGATCTGATCCATGCTCGCCCCGTAGAAGCCCTTCTCGGCGAACAACCGGAGGGCGGCAGTGATAAAGCGGTCGCGCGTTTCCATGAGCCCAGTCTAGCTTGACACTTACCAAATGGTAAGCCACGATGAGCCTACCAATCGGTAAGGACGGCGACATGAACCGCGCTCAAGTAATCATGCTGCTCGAAGAACTGGTCGGCCTGAAGCAGACAGGGCGTCTCTATCTGGATGATCAGCCCACCACCAACCCCGTCGGCGACTACACCCAGCCCGACCGCTTTGCCCTGGAACAGGCTCGCATCTTCGAGCGGCAACCCATGATCATTGCGCACCGCAGTGAACTTGAGGGCGCCCACAGCTTCCTGCGTCGCACGGTCAACGGCCGACCGTTGCTGGTCCTGCGGGGCGATGACGACGAAGTGCGTGTGTTCCTCAACGTCTGCAGGCACCGTGGCACACGCCTGGTTCAAGACGCATCCGGATGCCGGACGCGTCATTCCTGCCCCTACCACGCCTGGACCTGGGACAGCCGAGGCCGGTTCATCAATGCGCCGCATTTCGAAACAGGGTTTCCAGGTATCGACAAAGCGGACCTGAATCTCAGGGCCGTCCCCAGCACACAGCGCCACGGGTTCATCTGGCTGATGCCGACAGAGGGCCCCACAGACCTGGTGACGTACCTGGGAGAGATGGACGAAGCGTTGGCATGGACAGGCCTCCAGGACCTGATCCTGCATCAAGCAGAAACGCAGGAGCGCCACTGCAACTGGAAAATTCTCGTCGAGGGCGGCATCGAGGCCTACCACTTCCGTGTGGCACATCGGAAAACGATTGCCTCACTGTTCAACGACAATCTGTCGAGCTATCAGTGTTTCGGCCCGCACATGCAATCGGTGCTGCCCCGGTCATCCATTGACGAACTGCCCAACCGGGAGCGATCCGAGTGGCGGATTCGGGATCATGCGAACGTCCTCCTCAACGTGTTCCCGAACACATCACTGCTGGTGCAGTCCGATCACGTGGTCTGGATCACCATGAACCCCGTGGCCGTGGATCGCAGCGAGGTACGTCTGGCCACCTTGAAGCCGCGGCACTCAAGCCGCTCGTCGAACTACTGGGACAAGAACCACCACTTCAGCGTCACCACCCTGAATGAGGATTTTGATATCGGCGAACGTATCCAGTCGGGGCTGTTGAGTGGGGCCAATGAGGTCCTGCGTTTCGGCCGCTTCGAAGGCGCGCTCCACCGGTTCAACGAAACGGTTCGGGCACAACTCCGTTAGGACCTGTTCGCACGACGGACGCCCACACGCCGCTGCCGCACCCGGGACGCACTGGACAGGCGTACTCGTGGCGGCGGAGGTGACGCCCGGCGCCTGATGCCGCCGGGCTTCCCTCGAAACGGCTTAGCCTCGCCTGCGAGGTTCCGCCGCTCAGGCTCCTAGAACGGAATGTCGTCGTCTTCGAACGGCGCATCCATGGCTGCCGGCGGAGCGTTGTCCCGCGATGGTGCGCTGCGGGCGGCTGGACGGGCGGCCGGGGCGCTGTAGCCACCGTCATCGCCCATCGGTGCGCTACCGCCACCACCGCCAATCATCTGCATCTCGTTGGCGACGATCTCGGTGCTGTACCGGTCCTGCCCGCTCTTGTCCTGCCACTTGCGGGTGCGCAGGGATCCCTCGATGTAGACCGAGCGGCCCTTCTTGAGGTACTGGCCGGCGATCTCGGCCAGCTTGTTGAACATCACCACGCTATGCCACTCGGTGCGTTCTACCTGGTTGCCCTCGCGGTCCTTGTAGGACTCGTTGGTGGCGATACGCAGGTTCACCACCGCGCCGCCGGAGGGCATGTACTTCATCTCCGGATCCTGGCCGAGGTTGCCCAGCAGGATGACCTTGTTGACTCCACGTGCCATGGCTTGCAGCTCCTGTCGTTATTGATCGTGGGTTGTGGTTTCCGTGGCGACCGCCACAGACCGGGACTGACCGGCAAAGATCAGCCAGAGTAGCGGTAGCGCCGCTGCCACGGCAAACACTGCGGCCGGGCCACCCCAGCCCAGCACCAAGCCACCCAGCAGGCCTCCGGAAAAGCCCCCCAGGAACTGCCCGCTGGCGTAGACCCCGAGTGCCGCGCCCTTGTAGGCCGGCGGCGCGGCCCGCGAAATAAGCGATGGCAACGCGCCTTCGAGAAAGTTGAAGGCAATGAAGAACAGCAGCAACGCCGCCAGCAGCAACAGCGCCGTCGACGCCCCGAGGGCCATCAGACCCAGAGCCGTCGCCAGAACGACGATCGCCGACACGAACATCACCGGCATGCGGCCGCGGCGCTCGGTGGCACGGATGATGGGGAACACCGGCAGGATCGACAGCAGCAACACGGGCAGGTACACCTTCCAGTGTCCGGCCATGGGCAGCGCCAAGGTGTCGGCGATGGCCAGCGGCGCGGCGACGAACAGCGCCGCCATCGTGGCGTGGAGCAGCAGGATGCCGCCGTTGAGGCGCATCAGGGTGGGAGACCCCAAGGTCTTGCGCAAGCCGCCACGCACCGGAGGCAGCCGTGGCGCCACCGGGACCAACCAGAGTATGACCGGCAGGCTCAGCACCGCAGCAACGCCCGTCAACATGAACAGTCCCGGAACCCCGATCACGCCGGCCAGCACCGGGCCAAGGACCAGGGCGAGGATGAAGGCCGCTCCCATCCCCACCCCCAGAATGGCCATGGCGGTCGTACGTACCTCGTTGCGCGTCACGTCTGCCAACCAGGCGGAGACTGCAGCGGACACAGCCCCCATGCCCTGCACTGCGCGCCCCAGCATGACCCCCTCGACGGTGTCGGCGCGGGCCGCGACGAAGCTCCCCAGTGCGAACACCAGCATCCCGGCGACCACCACGGCGCGGCGTCCGACCCGGTCCGATAACCAGCCCAACGGAATCTGCAGCAGCGCCTGCGTCAGGCCATAAAGGCCGATGGCCAGGCCGATCTGCAGCTCTGTGGCGGGAACCGGCAGGTCACGGGCATAGAGCGCCAACACCGGCAGTACCATGAACATGCCGATCATGCGCAGTGCGTACACCAGCGAAAGGCCGCCGACGGCACGCCATTCAAGGGCGTTCATGGGAGGAAAACCTGGAGCATAGGATCCGGATCGAGCCCGCCAGAAACTGAAACACGGCGGATGACTGAGTGCATGCGTATATTAGCCGGTTTGATCCCCCGGCCCGAAGCCTTTCCATGGATTCCATTCGCATACGCGGCGCGCGCACGCACAATCTCAAGAACGTGTCGCTGGACCTGCCGCGCGACAAACTCATCGTGATCACCGGCCTGTCCGGGTCCGGCAAGTCCAGTCTCGCCTTCGACACCCTCTACGCCGAGGGGCAACGACGCTACGTGGAGTCGCTCTCCGCCTACGCCCGGCAGTTCCTCAGCATGATGCAGAAGCCGGACGTCGACACCATCGAGGGGCTTTCCCCCGCCATCTCGATCGAGCAGAAGTCGACAAGTCACAACCCGCGGTCCACCGTGGGAACGGTCACCGAGATCTACGACTATCTGCGTCTGCTGTTCGCCCGTGTCGGCACCGCGCGCTGCCCTGACCATGGCGTCACCCTGGAGGCGCAGTCGGTCGCCCAGATGGTGGACACCGTCATGGCCCTGCCGGAGGGCTCCGCCTGGATGCTGCTGGCCCCTGTGGTGCGCGGCCGCAAGGGCGAGCATGCGGAGTGGTTCGAGCAGGCCCGCGGCCAGGGGTTCGTGCGGGTCCGCGTCGACGGGACGGTCTACGAGCTCGACGAGGTGCCGGTCCTCGACCGCAAGAAGAAGCATGAAATCGAAGTGGTGGTGGATCGCTTCAAGGTGCGCGACGACCTCAAGCAGCGCCTGAGCGAGAGTTTCGAAACCGCCCTGCGGCTGTCGGACGGACTCGCCACCGTGATTCCACATCGCGACGGCGAAGGGGAGACGCTTGGCTTCTCGGCCCGCATGAGCTGCCCGCATTGCGGCTACGCGCTGGAGGAACTGGAGCCACGCCTGTTCTCGTTCAACGCACCGCACGGCGCCTGTGCCACCTGCGATGGTCTCGGACAGATGCAGGTGTTCGATCCCGAACGGGTGGTGGCCCACCCAGAGCTCTCGCTGGCGCAGGGCGCCATCCGCAGCTGGGACAAACGCAACCCCTACTATTGGCACTTCATCCAGTCGCTGGCCAATCACTACGGGTTCGACCCTGAAAAGCGCTTCGATCGCCTCGCCGAGAAGCACCGCCAGGTCATTCTGTACGGCAGTGGCGACGACAAGATCGCCTTCGAATACCCCGACGAGCGCGGCCGCAAACGGGTCTCCACCCACAAGTTCGAGGGCATCATCCCCAACCTGCAGCGCCGCTACCGGGAAACCGACTCGGATGCCGTGCGCGAGGAGTTGGCGCGCTTCCTGTCGCAGAAGCCCTGCCCCGATTGCCATGGTGACCGCCTCAACCGCGCCGCCCGCAACGTCTTCGTCGCGGAGCGCTCACTGCCCGAGCTGACACGGTTGTCGGTGCGCGATGCGGAAGCCTTTTTCAGCGCGCTCACGCTGCCCGGGCACCGGGGCGAAATCGCCGGCAAGATCCTCAAGGAAATCAGCGCCCGCCTCGGCTTTCTGAACAACGTGGGACTGGATTACCTCACCCTGTCGCGCAGCGCCGAAACCCTGTCCGGCGGCGAGGCCCAACGCATCCGCCTGGCCAGCCAGATCGGCGCCGGGCTGGTGGGCGTGATGTATGTGCTCGACGAACCCAGCATCGGCCTGCACCAGCGTGACAACGAACGCCTGCTGCAAACGCTGTTCCGGCTGCGGGACCTCGGCAATACGGTGATCGTGGTGGAGCACGATGAAGACGCCATCCGCCACGCCGACCATGTGATCGACATCGGGCCCGGTGCCGGCGTGCACGGCGGCGAAATCGTGGCAGAAGGCAGGCCGGATCAGATCGCGGCGACCGAGGGCTCGGTCACTGGCGCCTATCTGTCCGGGCGAGAGGCGATTCCGGTCCCGAAACACCGTGGCAAGTGGGATCCCGAGCGCCAGATCCGAATCCGCAAGGCACGGGGCAACAATCTGAAGCATGTCGACGCCGACATCCCCGTCGGCCTGATCACCTGCGTCACCGGGGTCTCCGGCTCGGGCAAGTCCACCCTGATCAACGACACCCTGCAGGCCTGGGCGGCCCGCCACCTCAACGGCGCCGCGACCCACCACGCACCCTGCGATGGCATCGACGGCCTGGAGGACCTGGACAAGGTCATCGATATCGACCAGTCCCCGATCGGCCGCACCCCACGCTCCAATCCGGCCACCTACACCGGCCTGTTCTCGCCGATCCGCGACCTGTTTGCCGGCGTTCCGGAATCACGGGCGCGCGGCTACACCCCGGGCCGTTTCAGCTTCAACGTCAAGGGCGGCCGTTGCGAAACCTGCCAGGGGGATGGCGTGATCAAGGTGGAGATGCACTTCCTGCCGGACGTCTACGTCACCTGCGACACCTGCCAAGGGCGCCGCTACAACCGCGAGACGCTGGAGATCCGCTACAAGGGCAAGACCATCGACGAAGTGCTCGACATGACGGTGGAGACCGCCTGCGAATTCTTCAAACCGGTGCCGGCGCTGCACCGCAAGCTGACCACGCTGATGGATGTCGGGCTGTCCTACATCACTCTCGGGCAGAACGCGACCACGCTGTCGGGGGGCGAGGCGCAGCGCATCAAACTGGCGAAGGAGCTTTCACGCCGGGATACCGGCGCCACGCTCTACATCCTGGACGAACCCACGACCGGGCTGCATTTCCATGACGTGGCCCAGCTCATCAAGGTACTGGAACGGCTGCGCGACCATGGCAACACCGTGGTGATCATCGAGCACAATCTGGATGTCATCAAACGGGCCGACTGGCTGCTCGACCTGGGTCCGGAAGGCGGTAGTGGAGGCGGCGAGCTGGTGGCCAGCGGCACGCCCGAGCAGGTGGCCACGGTGGCGCGATCGCACACCGGCCGCTTCCTCAAACCCCTGCTGAAGAAACGCTGAGGCTGCCGCGTTGGTGACAGGCCACCGGCCGGCGATCGGCCGTCAGCTGAGGACGTTGCCCATGGCAGATCGCCTCCACTTCCGGACAGCGGGGTGCAAACGGGCAGCCGGGCCAGGACGCTGCCGGTAACGGCGGCTGCCCCGGCAGGGTCACCAGGGGTTGCCCCCGATCACCGTCCAGACGGGGACGCGCCGCCAGCAGTCCGGCGGTATAGGGATGCCGGGGGGCAGCCAGCAGGTCGGCGGTCGCCCCCTGCTCCATGCAGCGCCCGCCATACATCACCAGGGTACGGCGGCAGACTTCGGCCACCACGCCCATGTCATGGGTGATGAACACGATGGCCAGCCCCAGCTCCGCCTGCAGGTCGGTCAACAGCCGCAACAGGCCCGCCTGAACTGTCACATCGAGTGCGGTGGTGGGTTCGTCGGCCAGCAGCAATGCCGGTCGCGGCAGCAGGGTCATTGCCATCATCACGCGCTGACGCTGACCGCCCGACAGCTCATGCGGATAGGCCTGCAACCGGCGCACGCTGTCAGGCAGCTGCACGGCATCCAGCATGCGCGCCGCTTCGGCGAGCGCCGCCGAGCGCCCCATGCCCCGGTGCAGCTCGAGCACCTCGGCCATCTGCACCCCGATCCGGAGATAAGGGTTGAGCGAGGTCATCGGATCCTGGAACACCATGCCGATGCGCGCACCACGCACCCGCCGCCGGTCGGCTTCCGTCGCACGCAACAGATCGCGACCTTCGAAAAGAACCGACCCGCGCACCCGGGCGTTGGCTGCCAACAGCCCCAGTACGGCCAGTGCCGTCTGCGATTTTCCGGAGCCCGACTCCCCCACGATGCCCAGGGTCTCACCCGCACCCAGGCTGAAATCCAGGCCATCGACGGCCATCACCGGACCATCGTCGGTGTCGAAACACACCTCGAGATCGCGAACCTCCAGCAGTGGCGGGGTGTCCGTCACGCGTCAACGCTCCTTGGGATCAAGCGCACCGCGAAGGCCGTCAGACATTGAATGCTGGACCCCGGCTCAGGGCCGGGGTTCATCGGGGACACGTCGA
>CAKZHZ010000090.1 GCA_936928855.1 uncultured Polycyclovorans sp. | reverse complement strand
AACGGCACGGCGATCATCCAGGACCGCCTGTTCGAACAGGAGTACCTGGACATCGAGCGGGTCGAAGTGCTGCGCGGCCCCCAGGGCACCCTGTACGGGCGCAATTCCACCGGCGGCGTGGTCAACGTCATCTCCGCCAAGCCGGACCTGCATGCGTTCAGCACCCAGCTGAAGTCCGAGGTGGGCAACTACAACACGCGGCGCGGTTCGGCGGTGATCAACATCCCCGTCGTGGAAGGGATGCTGGGGCTGCGCGTGGCCGGGGCCTACACCAGTCGCGATGGCTACGACTACAACACCATCACCCGCAACCCCATCAACGGGCGTGATCTCTGGACCGGCCGCGTGACATTGGGCTTCCAGCCCAATGACATGATCCGCGCCAACCTGATCTGGGAGCGTTTCAACGAAGACGACAACCGTTCGCGCACCGGCAAGCAGCTGTGCCATCGCGATGACGGCCCGGAAACCATTGCGGGCGTGACGGTGCAGGACCCCACGGCATCGGCAAACAGTCAGCTGCTGCGCGCGGCCATGTTCTCCACCGGCTGTAAGGCCGGCAGCCTCTACGATGACGCTGCCTTTGGCACGCCGAACGGGCTGGCACTCAACAACGTGCTGGGCATGCTGATGCTGGGGTCCGGTTACAACATCGGTTATGACGCCAACGGCGATTGGCAGGTGCCAATCCGATTCCAGGATCCGTATGCCGGGTTGATGCAGTCCCGCGACCTGCGCGAGATCGCCTCGATCCGCGATCCGATCTACCGTGCCGAGGCGGATCTGCTCAATCTGAACCTGGAGATGGATCTCGGCACCGGGCTGAGCCTGCATTCGCAGACCGCCTATATCGAGGACGAGACCTACTCCTTCCAGGACTACAACCGGTTCAACACGGTGCCGATCTTCACGGACTCTTCGCAGGTCTTCGGCAATCGCTCCGGGACCCAACCGTCAGTCTATCGGCCGATGTCCCCCGGCGGGATCTTCTGCGACCCGCAGATTGGCTGCAGCGACCGCATGGCGGGCTTTGACATTGCGCAGGCGGAGGCCGAGCAGTTCAGTCAGGAGTTGCGCTTGCAGAGTGCCTGGGACGGCCCGCTGAACTTCAGCGTTGGCGCCAACTACACACGTTTCGAGACGCTGGTGGACTACTACGTCATGTCCAACGTGCTGACGGCGCATGCCATGATCGGCCCCTTCAACTACATGACGGGTCTCGGTGAGTTCGATCCCTCGCGGTGCTTCCAGTCCGGCTTCCTCGGGGGTGGTCCTGCTGTGCCGACCAATGATCCCAATTCGCACTGCCCGCACATCGACCCCAACCCGGTCGAAACCATGACCGGTGAGGGGCACAACTACTTCCGGTCCAAGAATCCGTACGAGCTGAACTCCTATGCGGCCTTCGGCGAGATGTACTGGCAGTTCAACGATGCGGTGAAGCTGACGGCGGGGCTGCGTTACACCCGCGACGAAAAGCGGTTCACCGAGGTGCCCAGTCAGGTACTGCTCGCGCCGGGCGCATTCGCTGGTGGCTACGTGGCTGCGGGGTATCCTGCGCGGGGCGAGATCGTGCAGAAGTGGGGCGAGTGGACCGGCCGTCTCGGGCTCGACTGGAAACTCGAGACCGGGTTTACCGACGAGACCATGGTCTACGCCTTCCTGTCCCGCGGGTACAAGGGCGGCGGTGCCAATCCGCCCAGCCCCGGCTTTACCACCTGGGACGACCTGGTCGAGTTCGGACACATCACGCAGCAAGAGGCGGACATCTATCGAGTCAGTTTTGCTTTTCCAGGTGAGGGCTTGCTCGAGCTGAATTCGGTTGATTATGAACAGACCTTCGAGCCGGAGTTCGTCAATGCCCTGGAGGTGGGCGCCAAGAACACGCTGTTCGGCGGCGCCATGATCGTCAACGCCACCGCGTTCTTCTACGACTACACCGACTATCAGGTGTCGCAGATCCGCGACCGCACGGCCGTCAACGAGAACTTCGACGCCCAGGTCTGGGGCCTGGAACTGGAGACCGTTTTCGCGCCGACGCCGGACCTGCAGCTGGTGGCCAACGTCGGTTATCTGAACACGCGCGTCGACGATGGCGAAACCTCCATCGACATCATGAATCGCAATCAGGGCAATCCCGACTATGTGGTTGCCAAGCCCTGGGCGCAGCTGCCCTCCAACTGTGTGATCCCAGCCCATGTTGCCGCCTACCGTCTGGAGACCGTGGGCACCAGCAACTACTTTCAGATGTGTGGGGGCTACTACCTGTCAGGTACGTATCCCTTGGTGGACCCCAACTTCCGCGACCCGGACACAAACGCACCGCTGCCGTACGACAGCGCCAACTATCCTGAACTCAATGGCGGCTCCGGTCTCTCGGCCGACCTCGGCGGCAACGAGCTGCCGAACTCACCCCGCCTGACAGCCAACCTTGGGGCCCAGTATGGTATCGACATGCTCAAGCACGAGTGGCGGGCGACGCTGCGCGGGGACGTGTACTGGCAGGATGATTCCTACCATCGTGTCTACAACTTCGAGCCCTATGACCGGCTGAAGTCCTGGCACAACGTCAACCTGGCGATCCGGATGGAGCACCCGCGTTCGGCACTGGCGATGGAGCTGTACGTGAAGAACGTGCTGAATGACACGCCGATTACCGGGGCCTTCCTCAACTCGGATGACACCGGCCTGACCACCAACGTGTTCACGCTGGACCCGCGACTGGTCGGTTTCTCGATCTCTAAGACGTTCTAGCGTTTCGCGATGCACCACCGGGGCGTCCGTTCGAGGGCGCCCCGTTCTTTTGGGGTCAGCGGCAAGGTGCCGCGTGCTGGCATGATGAGGGCCGCAGCGGCCGGCCGCGAGGTTCGTCATGAAAGCGTCGATGGAAATCCCCCTCTTCCCGCTGGGCAGCCCGTTGTTTCCCGAAGGCAAGCTGGCGTTGCGCATTTTCGAGCAGCGCTATGTCGACATGACCAAGGCCTGTATTCGTGACGAGCAGCCGTTCGGGGTGGCGCTGATCCGTGCCGGCTTCGAGGTGGGCCAGCCCGCCATTCCACATGATCTGGGCTGTCTGGCCCGCATTCAGGAATGGGAGGTGCCGTCGCCGGGGTTGTTCAATCTGCATACGGTGGGGGCAGCCCGGTTTCGGATTCTGCGCCGCTGGATGCAGGCCGATGGGCTGATCCGCGCTGAGGTGGAGGCGCTGCCGGTGTCTCTGCCGCAGGCGATTCCCGAGCGGCATTCAGCCTTGCCCAAGCTGCTGGCCAGGCTGATGGAGGAGGTGGGGGCGCAGTTCTTCCCCATGCCGGTGCGGCTGGACGACGCGGCCTGGGTGGGGTTTCGCCTGGCGGAATTGATGCCGGTGACGCCGGAACGCAAGCAGGCCCTGCTGGCGCTGGAGGATGCGCTCGCCGTGCTCGATCACGTTGAACGCTGGCTGGTGGAGCTGCAGGACTCCGGTGAATGATGAGGGTCGGCTGACACGACGGTGACGGCCGTCGCGGCCGTTGCAGCACGGTCTGACCGGGTACCGCGAATTGCCGCCGGGCATTCGCAAGAAACTGGCACGCGGCAAGCCGCTGCCACCGGGCATCGCCAGACAGGTCGGCTCGCCTGCGTTCATCCGCGACCTGTCCCGCTACGATGGCTACGAGTGGCGCATGGCAGGCAACGATCTGGTGCGGGTGTCGATCGCCTCGCAGGTGATTGCCGACATCCTGGTGGACATTTTCCGCTGAGGGCAGCGGGTGCCCGCTCGGGTCGCGCCGGTTACAGCGCGCGCGCCAGCGGTGGATCGACCCGCACGGCAAACGGCAGGGTGATCTCGTAGATCACACCCCCGGTGCCGAAGACGGCGGGGGCACCGTTGCGCAGTGCGCGCTGATTGGCCACGTAGAGACGGCGGCCATCCGGCGAGAAGGCCGGGCCGGTCACTTCGGTGGCAAACGGGCCGCTGGCGTTGCCGGGCAGGCGCAGCAGGGGGATGGTGCTGCGGTCGGGCAGCAGCACCATGGCGCGCATGTCGCCGCCGTCCTCGACCACCACCATTTCGCCGTCGAGCGTCATGCAGATGTTGTCGACGCCCGCCATGGGAGGTTCGTTGGGATCGACGGGCGATCCGACCGGACCGTCCTCGGGGTTGTAGACGCTTTCCAGCGTCTGGCCGACCGTGTCGAGCGCCCAGATGGTGTCGTCGCTCTTGGTGCTGAAGAAGACGATGCCGTGGAAATGCCACACGCCCTCGTTGCCGGCGAGCACCGTGGATTCGGGGAGGTACACGCGGTTCTGGGGGCGGCCGTCATCAACAGCATTGAGCCAGCGGATTGGCACCGGGCCGGCGCGGGCGGCATCCAGGCCATCATCCACCGCCAGTACCTGCAACACACCCTGGGCATAGTCGGGCTTGCCGTCTTGCGGCCATGCCGCTGCGGGAAACACGGTGCGGTAGAAGCGATCGTCGCTGGAGATATCCTCGGTGTGATAGATGGCGCGGCCGTCCACATCCACGGCGGCCATCTCGTGCGCCTTGCGGCCGAAGCGATCAAGCCGTACCGGCGTGCCGCCATCGCGCAGCGGACTGCATTCGAACATGTAGCCGTCGGCAATCTCTTCACCATTGATCCAGGTGCCCCAGGGGGTGGCGCCGCCGGAGCAGTTGGTGGTGGTGTTGCGCTGCACCGGGTAGGCATCCACGAGGGTGCCGTCGCGGTCAAAGCGTAATGCGCTGACGCCGCCCTTGAAGGGCAGCACCAGGGGCAGGTTCACGGGTACCAGGCCGGTGATCGGGCCGAGGACGGCATTGAGCGTTTCCAGCGAGTCGCGACTGGCGAGGGTGTCGATCAACGCCGGCGGCAGCAGTGGCGGGATCTGTCCGAACAGGGTGGTGGCGTCACGCGCTTCGGAGTTGGACAGGTAGATCCAGCCGCCGTCGTCGGTACGGAATACGCCGCCGCCGTCTGGGTCGGAGTGCCAGCGAAAATCGCTGCCGGCGATAGGGGGTTCGTTGAACACCGCCACCACCCGCGAGGTGAACCCGGCAGGCAGTTGAACCCCATTTTCATCCGGGGGCAGCAGCGGGCCGATGTCGGCGAAACGGCTGCGTCCCGGGCTTGCGATGCCGTCCAGCGGATGACTGTTGCCGCATGCGGTGAGCCAGGTGGCGGTACTGATGCTGCCGGCGCTGAAAAGGAGGTGACGCAGGAAGTCCCGTCGCGAAAGGCCGAGGGCTTCGGCGTGACGAATGAGGGGGTTCATGGGGGTCCGGAATGATGGGCGCGATGGGATGCAGTATGCACCGCAACGGGTGACGCCTTCATGAAAACGTCATCTCATCCCGTCAGCAGCTGATGCAGGCGCGCGCCGTGATCACGCAGCCAGATGTAGGGCTGGGTGTAGTCCGGCATCTGTTGCGATACGAGCTGCCAGAACGCGTCCGAATGATCGGCATGGACCCGATGGCACAGCTCGTGGACGACCACGTAGCGGAGGACGTCCGGTGGGGCCATCACCAGTCGCCACGACAGGTTGATGCCGCCCTGCGGCGTGCAGCTTCCCCACAGCGAACGCTGGTCGGCCAGCCGCAGTCCGGTGTATCGCACGCCCAGCCGCGCCGCCTCGGTGTCGAGCATGGCAGTGGCATCGCGCTCGGCCTCGCGCTTGAACGTGCGGACGAGCAGATTGCGCATGGAGGCGGGCTGCGCGAGCAAGGCCGAGGGTGCAAATACGGTGATGGCATTGTCATCGACGCGCACCTGGGCGGGCCGTACCCATGCGGGTTCCAGCCGCACCTGGCGCTCGATGCCGCGCAGGGGCAGACGGTCGCGGCCGTCCCATCGCATCGGCGTGTTGTCGATGGGCGCGCGTGCTTCTGCACGCTTGAGTTCGGCCCGTTTCTCGGCGACCCAGTCAGCGCGGCTTTGCAGGAAGGCCAGCGCTTCCCGGCGCGAGACGCGGTGCGGGATGACCAGGCGGACGCGGTCCGGACTGTGCACTTCGATGCGCAGACGACGGGCGCGGTTGCTCACCACTTCCTCAACGGCAAGGCCTTCGGAGAAGAGGTCGAACTGCTGGGCCGGGTCGGGCTTGGTCATGAAATCGTCACGGGTGTAGAAAGGCACGAGCGGACGGGGTTCCTGGTCCCGTCATCACCGGCTTATCCACAGCTTGTGCCCGCTGTCCGGGGATAACTTGCACACTCATTCGAAACGGACGCCGATCTTCTCGAGCACGCCATCGAGGGCATCGAGGGAATGGAAGCGGATGCGAATCTCGCCGCGGCCATCGGTGTGCATCTCCACTTCGGTGTGCGTGCCGAGGTGATCCGCAAGGCTGCGCTCCATACGCAGCCAGTCGGCCGACTTGGCGGCGGGCGCGGCGACTGCGGTGCCCCGGCGGTGCAGGGCGATCTGGCGTTCCAGCTGACGTACCGACCAGCCCTGCACACGACATTCGCCCAGCCATGCCGGCTGGTCCTGCGTGGGCACACCGGCCAGGGCCTTGGCGTGGCCGGTGGACAGTTCGCCGCGATCGACGGCCTGCTGCACGGCGGGCGCCAGCGCCAGCAGACGGAGAAAGTTGCTGACGTATTCGCGTGACTTGCCGATGCGCTGACCGACTTCCTCGTGGGTCAAGCCGTGCAGGGCTGCCAGTCGCCGCAGGCCATGCGCGGTTTCCATCGGTGAGAGCGATTCCCGCTGCAGGTTCTCCACCAGGCCCAGCACGAAGGCTTCATCGTCGCTGAGATCGTTGCGGATCACGGCGGGGATCTCGTGCAGGCCCGCGGCCTGCGCAGCACGCCAGCGGCGCTCGCCGGCCAGCAGCTCGTATTCCCGGCCCAGCTGTCTCAGCACGACCGGTTGCACCACGCCACTGGCGCGCACGCTCTCGGTCAACTCGTGCAGCGCCTGTGCGTCAAAGTGGCGGCGTGCCTGTTGCTGACCCGGGCGGATCAGGTCGATGGGGACCGTTCGCTGGGCGGCGGCAGGCAGGGCAGGGTGGGGCATGGACGCAACTATGGAACAATATGGCCCAAGACGGGTACATGAGCGCATGATGGAAGAACAGTTTAGAGCCATCCTGGAGGCGGTTGGCGAGGATCCCGACCGGGAAGGGCTGCAGAAGACCCCTCATCGCGCGGCACAGGCCATGGCGTTCCTGACGCGCGGGTACCAACAGGACATCCCGGCGCTGGTCAACGGTGCGATCTTCGAGTCGGCCAACGAGGAGATGGTGATCGTCCGTGATATCGAGCTGTACTCGATGTGCGAACATCATCTGCTGCCGTTCTTCGGCCGGGCCCATGTGGCCTACCTGCCCGCCGGCAAGGTCATCGGACTGTCGAAAATCCCCCGTATCGTGGATGCCTTCGCGCGGCGGCTGCAGATACAGGAGAATCTCACCACGCAGATTGCCGACTGTATCCTGGGGGCGACGGATGCCCGGGGTGTGGCCGTGGTGATCGAGGCGCGCCACATGTGCGCGATGATGCGGGGTGTGGAGAAGCAGCACGCCAGCATGATCACCTCGATGATGCTGGGCGCGTTCCGCGAGGATCCGCGCACCCGTCAGGAGTTTCTGCAACTGATTCACGCACCCCGTGGATCGATGAGCTAGGGACGGCATCCAGACCCCCGCAGGACGACGTACTGGGGGTACAGTTCTGAGTGATTGAAGGAGCACGATGACCGGCCTTGCACCCCCCGCCCGTTTCGGTACGCCCGACCAGATCGATGTGCTGGTTGCGATGGAACCGTTCGTCCGCGAGCAGATGCAACAGCATGTCGCCCGCCGCAAGCTGTGGTTCCCCAACGACCTGCTGCCGGCGGATGCGCTGATGCCGGCGGGTGCGGAGGATGAGCGGGTGGCACTTCGCGAGGCGGCGCGGGGCGTGCCCGATGCCGCGCGCATCGCGCTGGCGCTGAACCTGCTCACCGAAGAAGGCTTGCCGCACTTTCACCGTCTGATCGCCACCCACCTCGGCAACGAGTCGGTGTGGCGCGAGTGGAACAACGTCTGGACCGCCGAGGAAGACCGACACGGCTGCCTGCTGCGCGACTACGTGCGCGATTCCCGCCTGTTCAACATGGGGGTGCTGGAGCAGCAGCAGTTCGCCTACATCGCGGCCGGCTTCGACCCCGACTGGCAGCGTGACCCGTATCGTTTGCTGGCCTACACCTCCCTACAGGAGAAGGCGACGCAGATCAGCCATGCCAACACCGGGCGCCTGTGCGCCGGTATCGAGCCCATGGCGCAGCGGGTGCTGGCCCATCTGGCGGGCGACGAAGGGCGCCATTACCTGTTCTACCGCGCCTGCTTCGGTGAGATTCTGGCGCGCGATCCCAACCGGGCCCTGGAGTCGCTGCTGAAGGTGACCCTGGGCTTTGCCATGCCAGGGCATGCGATGCCCGGCTTCGATGACATGAGCGACCTGGTGCGCCGCGCCGACATCTTCGGCACCCGGCAGTACGTCGGCATCGTCGAGGAGCTGTGGGCGTTCTGGAATATCGGCGGGCTGGTGGGGCTGTCGGCCGAGGGGCGTCAGGCCCAGGACAAGCTGATGGCGGTGCCGGCGCGTCTGCAGCGGCTCGCCGAATATGCCGAGCGCAAGGAAAAGCCACGTCATTTCCGCTTTGAGGTGCTGGACGGGCGGGAGCTGACCCTTTGACGCGGCTGGCGGGACAGCGGATTGCCATCACCGGTGCCGGCAGTGGACTGGGTCGTGCGATCGCGCTTGCCTTTGCCCGGCGGGGCTGGCGTATCGCGGTCAGTGATCGCGATCTGCAAGGCGCCCAGGACACCCTGACTCAGGTCCAGGCTGCCGGCGGACAGGGGTTCGTTCAGGCACTCGACGTCACCCGCGAGGCCGATTTCGCTGTGCTGGCGGAGCGACTTCAGGCCGAATGGGGCGGGGTGGATGTGCTGATCAACAATGCCGGTGTCGCGACCGCCGGCACGGTCATCGACAGCCCGTTGGCCCAGTGGCAGTGGGTGCTCGACATCAACCTGCTGGGCTGCGTGCGCGGCAGCCGGGTGCTGGCACCGTTGCTGGCGGCGCAGCGCGACGGCCATATCGTCAACGTCGCCTCGTTTGCCGGCATTGCCAATCCACCGGCGATGGCCAGCTACAACGTCGCCAAGGCAGGCGTGATCTCGCTGTCGGAGACGCTGCGCGCCGAGATGGCGCCGTTCGATGTCGGTGTCAGCGTGGCCTGTCCGGCGTTCTTCAAGACCCGCCTGATGGAAACCTCGCAAGCGCAGGCGCAGGAAACCGCTGCAGAGGACGCCGCCGATGCGCCGGCGCCGCAGATGGGCAAGATCGTCGGCAAGCTGATGGACAAGGCCTCCGTGACCGCGGAAGACGTCGCCGAGGATATTGCCCGGGCTGTCCTCGGCAATCGGTTCCTGGTCATCACGCATCCGGATGCGCGGCGGCAGTATCACCTCAAGCGGCTGGCGCCGGAAATGTTTTTTGCCATGGTGCGGCGTTCCACCGCCGCGTTTCTGAGCCGCCGCTGATGGCCTTGTTGCGTCGCCGCCGCAAGACCCCAGCTTCCGCAGTGGCGGAGGGGCAGCGCAGCTGGACCGCCGAGCTGCCGGGACCGGGTGACGAGCCACTGCTGCGGCTGGAGCTCGAACAGGATTTCCGCCCCGAGGGGGACGGCGAGCGGGTGCATCTACGGCTGCGGCTGCAGACACGGTTCAGCCAGTTGCAGCCCGCGCTGGCGGCGCGACGCGCGCCCACCTTGGAAGCCCTGCCGGGGCCTGAAGTCGCGCGCCCTGTGCGTGCGCTGGCGCGTCGGGCGCTCGCGGCGCCCCTGGTGCAGCGCCTGGCCGCGCCACTGCTGCGGTACGACCTCAACACCCTGCTTGACGTGCAGGCTTCCACCGCCTCGCTGGCACAGGGCAGTCGTGCCTTGATGCCGGCGCCGGAGCGTCTTGCTGCGGTCGGTATCCAGCCCGATCTGTCGCCGTCGGCGCCGCCGGTGCAGAGCTGGATGGCCGAGCGTCCCGACGGGCTGTTGCAGGTCACCCTGCTGCGTTTTGATCGCGACCAGCTGGCGCGTCGCCTGCGCCAACGCCTGGCCGATGCCCCGTTTGCCATCAGTGCCGCGCTGATCCAGACCCTGGAACGTCGCTGATGCGTCCGGCATGAGCCCGGAGCGCCGGCGCGACATCCTGCGCATCAGCCTGCCCATCCTGGGGGGCATGACTTCGCAGAACCTGCTGAACCTGGTGGATGCCTGGATGGTGGGCAGTCTCGGCGCGACGGCCCTGGCGGCGGTCGGCCTCGCCGGTTTCCTCAACTTCATGGCGGTGGCGGCGCTTGCCGGCTTCTCCTCTGCAGTGCAGGCGCTGGTGGCGCGCCGTGCCGGTGCCGGGGAGGTGACAACGCTGGCCGAGCCGCTCAACGGCGCGCTGCTGCTGTCGCTGATGCTGGGGGTGCCGCTGGCGGTGCTCGGAATCGCGGCGGCACCCGCACTGTTTGCCGCCCTCAACCCCGATCCGGCGGTGGCGGCCGAGGGCACCCCCTATCTGCAGTGGCGTCTGTTGGGGGTGATGGCGGTGGGCATGAACTTCGCGTTCCGGGGGTACTGGAGCGCCATCAAGCAGACCCGCGTCTACATGATGACCCTGGTGGGCATGCACACGCTCAACGTGATCATCAGCTACTGCCTGATACACGGTCTTCTGGGGCTGCCGGAGATGGGCGCCGCCGGTGCCGGTCTGGGCACCACCATCTCACTGTATTGCGGCACGGCCTATTACGGCTTTCATGCCATGCGCCACGCGCGTGCCCAGGGCTTTCTCGCCACCCGACCGCCGCGCGAGGGCTTTGTCAGCCTGCTGCGGCTGGGCGTGCCCAGCGCCTTGCAGCAGCTGTTGTTCAGCGGCGGATTCACCGCATTGTTCTGGATGATCGGTCTGGTCGGCACCCGCGAACTGGCGGTGGCCCATGTGCTGATCACCATCACCCTGACGATCGTGCTGCCCAGCGTGGCCTTCGGCATTGCCGCGGCAACGCTGGCCGGGCAGGCCCTGGGGCGGGGCGACCCCGAGGACGCCCATCGTGCGGCCTGGGACACGTTCCGCGTCGCCCTGTGGTTGTTCCTGCTGACCGGCGCGCCGATGGTGCTGGTGCCCGAGTGGCTGCTGGGCGTGTTCATCGATGATCCCGCTGCCATTGCGCTGGGCCATCTGCCCCTGCAGCTCATCGGGCTCATGATGGCGCTCGATGGGCTGGGCATCATCCTCATGCAGGCGCTGCTTGGTGTCGGCGCCAGCCAGTTGGTGATGGTGGTGTCCACCGTATTCCAGTGGGGCCTGTTTCTGCCGGTGGTGTGGTGGCTCGGGCCGGTGTCCGGCCTGGGACTGACCGCGATCTGGGTCGCCATGGGGGTGTATCGGCTGGGGCAGGCGGGGGTGTTCGTCTGGGCCTGGCAGCGCCGTCGCTGGGTGTCGATCCGGCTCTAGTGTCCTGTCCCGGAAGTTCGCATGCGAGCTCGCGGGCCTTTTTCGCGCCTGGCCGCGTTGCTCCTCCTCGCCATAGTTCGACGATGACGCGTCGTCGCGCCTTGCCAGACGCGAAAAATCCTGGCGCGATTTCATCAAGGACTTTCCGGGACAGGACACGAGCGTGCTGTTCCGCAAATAGCCGGCGATTTCATCCGACTATTGACGGAACACCACACGAGCGTTCGATGCCGCTTCCAGCGGTTCAGCGGCCAGTCACCCTCGGGAGGCGTATCCTGAGCGTATGAATAAGGGAGCTTTCTGTGCGTTGACGTTGCTGGTGTCTGCCTGCGGTGGGGGCGGCGGCGGTGTGACAGGGCCTGCGCCGAGCCCGACGCCCGGTGTCAGCCCGAGCCCTTCGACCTCTCCCACGCCCAGCCCCACACCGGATCCCAGCCCATCGCCATCGCCATCGCCGACACCGTCGCCGACGCCGGGCGACCCCAGTCTGTTGATACGCTCCGAGATGGTGGCGCCGTCCCAGACGGCGCAGGGCCTTCACGATGACTACGGTGTTCACCGGGTGTACTGGCCTCGTCTGCTGACCCGTCCCGGTGGCGCCGTGGTGTTTCTTCCTGGTTCAGGGGCCTCCCCAGGCGACTATCAGGAAATCGTGGAAGCCGCCGCCGAGCAGGGACAGGTGGCGATATCGCTCGCTTACGTGAACGACCGCGCGGTCAATGAGCTGTGTATCGATTTTCGCACCAGCTGTCACGGGGATCTGCGGCACGAGCTGGTGTTTGGCGAGGATCGCTCCGCCGTCGTTGACGTGAGTCCTGCCGAGTCGGTTGAAGGCCGTCTCACTGCGTTGCTGGCCCACCTGCCGTCCATTGCGCCGACCGTGCGGTGGGACGATCTGTTGACCGTCGACAACCGGCCGGACTGGGCAAAAATGACCGTCACCGGCCACTCACAGGGTGCCGGACATGCCGCCTATATTGCGCAGCAGACGCCGGTGTACCGGGTGGTGATGCTGTCCGGGACCGAGCCTGCCGAATGGACCGTTGCCAATGGCACAACACCGGCCGAGGCCTACCATGCCTTCGGCCACCTGCTGGAGGACGGCTACAACGGCATCGCATTGTCCTGGGCCTTCCTGCAGATTCCCGGGCAGCCGGCGGAGGTCGACAACGTGCTGCCGCAGGTGCCGGACAGTCAGCGTCTGTACACCGCGCGCGAGGAGTGCAATGGCTTCAACAGCCCGATGGCCTATCACGGCTGCTCCGCGTTGGACATTTTCCAGCCGCACGATGTGCTCGACCGGCCGGTATTTCTGCCCTTGTGGCGCGTCTGGTACGCGCCGCGTTGATATTTTTTGACCCCAGAGGAGTGTCGTGATGAACCTCAAGCCCCAACACTGGCTGTGCATTGTGCCGCTGAGTCTGGCCCTGGTGGCCTGCGGTCCGACTGGCGGGCCCGACGAGGCCGCGCTTGATGGCACCGACGAGGCGGAAGTGGAAACGACGCCCGAGCCAACCGCCGCGCCGACGCCGCGGCCGGCAGCGGCGGCGCCCCGGCCCACCGCGCCGCCGGTCTGCGGCGACTGTGGCACGGTGTCCAATATCGAGCTGGTCAAGGCCAAGGGCGAGGGCAGTGGCATGGGCGCGCTCGCGGGCGCTGTCATGGGCGGCGTCATCGGCCATCAGTTCGGCGGTGGCAGCGGCAAGGATGCGGCGACCGCCGCTGGCGCCATCGGTGGCGCGTTTGCCGGCCATGAAGCCGAGAAGCGGTTCAAGGGCAGCCAGTATTACCGGGTGACGGTCAGCATGGAGGCCGGCGGGAGCCGCACGGTGAATCTGGCGGCGGTGGATGGCATCAGCGTGGGCACCCCGGTGCGCGTGGTGGGTGAGAACCTCCAGCTGCGATAGCGCCTACCGGCTGTCTTCATCCACCCGCAGCCGCAGCAGTGCGCGGCTGCGGCGGGCGATCTCGGCGGTGATGGTCAGTGTGGCCACACCGCCGAAGATCACCGAAGGCACCGCGCCCATCAGTTTGGCGGCCAGCCCCGACTCGAAGGCGCCGATCTCGTTGGAGGCGCTGATGAAGACACTGTTCACCGCCTGCACGCGGCCGCGCAGGGCATCCGGCGTGTAGACCTGCAGCAGGGTATTGCGCACCACCACGCTGACCGAGTCGAAGGCACCGGTGGCGAACAGCGCCACCATCGACAGCCAGAAATGGGTGGAGATGGCGAACAGCAGCGTGGCCGCGCCAAAACCGAAACAGGCAATCAGCAGATTGCGCCAGGCGTGCCGGGTCGGTGTGTAGCGCGTGCACACCAGGATGGTGAGGATGGCGCCGACTGCCGGTGCCGCGCGCAGCAGGCCCAGGCCCTGGGGGCCGGTATCGAGGATGTCGTCGGCGAACATCGGCAGGATCGCTACCACGCCGCCGAACAGCACGCACAGCAGGTCCAGTCCCAGGGCATAGAGAATGACCGGGGTGCGATAGACGAAGCGCAGACCCTCCGACACGTTCTGCAGCACCGACTCGCCGGCCGCGCGGACCTGCGTGGGCGGGCGCGCCTGCAGCGGCAGCGTCATCGCCCAGGCCCCGGCGATGAGCACGCTGATCCCCAACAGGGTGGCGGTGAGGCCGAAGGCGGCGTAGATCAGGCCACCCACGGCGGGGCCGATGACGGCGCCGCTCTGCCAGGCCGTGCCGGACCACGCCGAGGCATTGGGGTACAGCGCCCGCGGCACCACGAAGGCCCGCAGTGCCGTCGCCGACGGGGTGAACAGGCCGCGGGCAAAGCCGAGCAGCATCAGGGCGCCGTAGATGCCGGCCAGCCAGCGGGTCTCGCCCACTGCGGCGCGGGTTTCCGGCCGCATCCAGGCCACCAGGCCGAGCGCGATCAGCAGCATCATCGCCAGCATGCGGCGCATCATGTCGCGCTTGTCCCGCTGGTCGGCCAGATAGCCGCCGGCGAGTGCCAGCACGATGAAGGGAATCGCTTCCGCCAGGCCCACCAGCCCCAGCACCAGCGGATCCCGCGTGACCTGGTAGAGCGCCCAGCCCACCGCCACGTTGAGCACCTGGATCGCCGCCGTCAGCAGGAACGACAGCCCGCACAGGGCGCGGAACTCCGGATAGCGGAGTGCGGCAAAGCTGTCGTGGGCCGGCGTGCTGCTCACGCCGCGAAGGACTGCTCGCGGGTATCGGAGAAGTGGACGTCGGGGAAGCGGTCCTGCGTCATGTTCAGGTTCACCGACGAGGACGCCAGATAGACATGCGCGCCCTGGTGATCCAGCGCCAGACGGGTTTCGTTCTTGTCCTTGAACTCACCCCACTTGCGGGCATCGCTGCATTCCACCCAGCGCGCACAGTGCACCTGCACGGGCTCGAAGACACATTCGACGTTGTACTCGTCCCGCAGCCGGTACTGCACCACATCGAACTGCAGCACACCGACCGCACCCAGAATGATGTCGTTGTTGGTCAGCGGCCGGTAAACCTGCGTGGCGCCCTCCTCGCAGAGCTGGTCCAGGCCCTTGTTGAGCGCCTTGGCCTTCAGTGGGTCCTTGAGAATCACGCGGCGGAACAGATCGGGCGCGAAGTTGGGGATGCCGGTGAAGCGCAGTGCTTCGCCTTCGGAGAAGGCATCGCCGATGGCGATGGTGCCGTGGTTGTGCAGACCGATGATGTCGCCCGGCCAGGCCTCCTGCACCGACTCGCGGTCGGACGCCATGAAGGTCAGCGCCTGCGAGATGCGTACCGGGCCCTTCAGACGGACCGAGTGCAGGTTCATGCCCTCGTGATAGCGGCCAGAACAGACCCGCAGGAAGGCCACCCGGTCGCGGTGACGCGGGTCCATGTTCGCCTGGATCTTGAAGACGAAGCCGGAGAAGGTGGGGTCATCGGCGCTGACCACACGCTTGTCGGTCTCGCGCGGCTGCGGCGGCGGTGCCCAGTCGGTGAAGCCGTTGAGCAGCTCGCGGACACCGAAGTTGTTGATACCGGAGCCGAAGAACACCGGCGTCAGTTCGCCGCGCCGGTAGGGTTCCAGTTCAAAGCCGTCGCCGGCCATCTGCACCAGCTCGATCTCCTCCAGCAGCGTGTCGTAGAGCGCGCCGAAGCGTTCACGCACACCGGGCGCATGCAGGCCGTCGATGGTTTCGATCTGCGACACCCGCTGCTTGTCGCCGGAGTAGAGATAGAAGCGGTCTTCGAGCAGGTGATAGACCCCCTTGAAGTCGCGGCCCATGCCCACCGGCCAGGTCACCGGCGTGCAGCGGATGGCGAGGACCTTCTCGATCTCGTCGAGCAGCTCCAGTGGCGGCCGCCCCTCACGGTCGAGCTTGTTGACGAAGGTGATGATCGGCGTGGTGCGCAGGCGGCACACTTCCATCAGCTTGATGGTGCGCGCTTCCACGCCCTTGGCGGCGTCGATCACCATCAGCGCCGAGTCCACCGCGGTCAGGGTGCGGTAGGTGTCCTCTGAGAAGTCCTCGTGCCCCGGCGTGTCCAGCAGGTTCACGATCTTGCCGTTGTAGGGGAACTGCATCACAGAGGTGGTGATGGAGATCCCGCGCTGCTGCTCCAGCGCCATCCAGTCGGAGGTGGCGTGGCGGTCGGCCTTGCGCCCCTTGACCGAGCCGGCGAGGCGAATGGCGCCGCCGAACAGCAGCAGCTTTTCGGTGAGGGTGGTCTTGCCGGCGTCGGGGTGCGAGATGATGGCAAACGTGCGCCGCAACGCCGCCTGGCGGGCTACTTCGGACATGGATCGGGCCTGGAAACAGGGCGCGAATTGTACCGGGTTGTGGCGGCGGCACGGATTCAGCCCGCCAGCACCACCCAGGCCGCAATGCCGATCAGCAGCAGGCCGGACCCCTGATTGAGGCGCTGCCGTGCCGTGGCATCCGCCAGCAGCGTGCGCGCGCGGTCCGCCGCCCAGGCATAGCCCAGTTTGACGCCGCCCACCACGCCGGTGGCGATCAGCATGATCAGCACCGTATCGGTCACGGTGATGGTGGGCAGGTCGACGAAGGCCGGGAACAGGCCCAGATAGAACAGGATGGCCTTGGGGTCGCCGAAGGTGACCGAGAAGCCCGCGAACAGGCTGCCGCCCGGCGACGCCGGCGCCAGCGGTACGTCCGTGGCCGTGGTCGCCGGCGCGCGCATCAGCCCGACACCGAGCCACAGCAGGTAGGCCGCGCTGAGGTACCGCACCCACGTGAACACCGGGCCCACCACGTCGGCCGCAGCAGCCAGACTGAGGACGGCGATGAGGATGAACACCAGGTCCGCGACGATGATGCCCAGCGTCATCAACGCGCCGTGGAGAAAGCCGGAGGTGGCCGAGCGGGCGATGATCATCACATCGCTGGGGCCGGGCACCACGGCCAGCACCAGCATGGTGCCGAACAGGGCAAGCAGGTTGTGATGGTTCACGGTCGGGACCGGGCGGGCGGGCCCCGAGCCTACCGCATCGGATCGGGATGGCAGGTGCCGAGCAGGATGTCGCGCGCGCGCAGGCCGGCCAGCATGGCCGTGCCTTCCTCCACCAGCGTCTCGGGCTGGGGGTGTTGCAGGGCGGCGGCGATCTGCAGCAGAGCCTCGCGTCCGGTGGGCGGGGTGTCGCTGTCGAGCAGGGTCAGCAGCTGCAGTGTGACCGGATTGACCTCCATGAAGCGGACCTCATCGCCCCGGGTGCGATACACCACCAGGCAGGTTGGCGGCGCGGGCACCTGCGTTGGCTGATACGAGGGTCCGATGCGGTGTACGGGCCAGGCGTAGGCCAGCGGCCAGGCCAGTGGTGACACCCGCGGCACATCGTCGAGCAGGTCGCCGTTGGGGTCGGCCAGCTGCGGCGTGAGCTCGGCGGGGTCGACCGCCAGGGCCAGCTCCACCCACTCGTAGTGCGCCAGCTCGGGCAGCCAGGGCGCCAGCGTTTCCCCGGAGGCGCCCAGGTAATCGACGAAGGCGCGCGCCACCCCATGCAGCTGGGGATCGTGGCAGGGGTGGTTGGCGTAGAACCGTCGGACCAGTGGGTGCCAGTGGGCGTCATCGAGCAGCGTGCGCATCACCGGAAAGGCGTTGGCGAGAAAGCTTTCGATGTTGTTGTAGAACAGGTCACGATAGATCTGCAGGCGCCGCGCCTCGATCCCCGCCGGTGGGGGCGCGCGCTCCGGGTCGCGGAGGTGCGCGGCAAAGGCGTACTGCAGGGTCTGGAAGGCCGGACGCGTCATGCGCGAAGCGCCGCCGCACCGTCTGCCGCCTGCTGGCGACGATGGATCTCGCCCAGTTCGCCGCGCAGGGCGTCCAGCGGCGGGATGTTGAAGTCACGTTCCAGCAGGGTGGGAACCGGCCCCAGGCGGGCGTAGGTATGGCTGAGCAGGGCCCAGACCGGATCGCTGACATCGCTGCCATGGGTATCGACGCGCAGGTCCTCGGCCTCGTGGTAGTGCCCTGCCACATGCAGGTAGCGCACGCGGTCGCCGGGCAGTGCGTCGATGAAGGCCGTCGCGTCGTAGCGGTGATTGATGCTGTTGACGATCACGTTGTTGACGTCGAGCAGCAGGTCGCAATCGGCGCGGTCGATCACAGCCGTGATGAATTCGAGTTCGCTCAGCTCGGTGGCGAGCGGAGCGTAGTAACTGGCGTTTTCCAGGGCGATGCGTCTTTGCAGGATGTCCTGCACGCGCTGCACGCGATCGGCCACGTACTGCACCGCCGCCTCGGTGAACGGCACCGGCATCAGGTCGTAAAGGTGCGCATCGTCGGAGCACCAGGTGAGGTGCTCGGTGTAGTCGGCAATGCCGTGGGTGTCGAGGAATCGCTTCAGGCGGTGGACGAAGGCTTCGTCCAGTGCCGCCGGACTGCCGATCGACAGCGACAGCCCGTGGGTGACGAAGGGAAAGCGCTCGGTGAAGGCGCGGAACTGACGGCCGAGTCGGCCCCCGATGTCCATCCAGTTTTCCGGGGCCACTTCCAGGAAGCCGATGTCGCCTTCACGCTGGCCCGGCGCCTGGTCGGCGAGCGGGCCCATCAGGGCCCGTCGCAGACCAAGGCCGGCGCCCCGGACGTGGGGGGTGACGTGGCTCATGCCGTGCCCCCTGTCCGGAGCGCCTGCGGCTGCGTTACTGCTTGCCGCCGCACTTGCCTTCACCACACTTGGCTTCCGCGGCCTTGTCTTCGCCGCACTTGGCCTCACCACACTTGCCTTCGCCGCACTTGGCTTCGGCGGCTTTGTCCTCACCACACTTGGCTTCGCCGCATTTGCCTTCGCCACACTTGTGCTCGCCGGACTTGTCGCCCAGTGCAGCGACCATGTAGCCGCTGCTTAGGTCGGTGGTCTGGAACACGGAGGCCTGTGCGCCAACAGCGCCCAGGGCGAAGGCGGCACCGAGGGCGAGGGCGATCGGCTTGCGGGACGGGGTCTTGCTCATGGTTGCATCTCCAGATAGAGGCCCGGGAGGGCCGGATGGGGTCAAACGGTACTACGTCGGGGTGCCGGAATCGGACGCAGCGGACGCAAGCCGCGGCGCGATCCAGGCGTCCAGGCTCACCCAGCGGCCGGCCCCTGTGAAGAACAGGGACAGCAGCATGATGAAATAGGTTGCGGCGAATTCGATGCCGTTGTTGAGCATCACCAGGCTGCCGTGCTCGGTCAGCCAGCCGTAGTTGCCGTGCGCTCGCAACAGGTCCTTGGCCACGGCCAGGCGCTCGGCGGCGGCGACGGTGCGGTCGGTGGCGAACAGGCCCTGGCCTTCCGCGATGGCCAGCCAGCCGTGCTCCCAGTGCACCGCAAAGGCGGCCACCAGCATGGTCACCATCAGCGGGACCGCCATCAGACGCACGCCCAACCCGAGCAGCAGGCAGATCGCGCCGATCAGTTCCGCGCCGGTGGCGAGGGCCGCCATCAGCACCGGGAAGGGCAGGCCCAGGCCCCATTCGGCGTTGCCGAACCAGGCCACGGTACTGTCGAAGCTGTTGAGCTTGTTCATCCCGGCCATCCAGAACACGGGCGCCAGATACAGGCGCAGCAGCAGCGGGGCGAGGAAGTCCAGGCGCTGACTGTGGTGCAGCGCCTGCTGCGCAAGGCCGGTGAAGCGGAGGATCGGGTTCATGCGGGGCATCCGGTGGTTCAGGATTGCCATGCTAGCCTTGACCCTATCCGGCCTTTGTGTCAGTTCATCCGCATCCCATGCCCGACCGTTCGGAAGACGTGCTGATTGATGGCGTGCTCTCGGCCTATCAGCTGCGCGCCCGGATGACCGACAGCATGCGTTACTGCGGTCGCTGGCATGATCACGACCTGCAGGCGCCACCGGGCACCGCCTGGTTTCATCTGTTGGATCGCGGTGCCTGTGACCTCCGGTATCCCGGTAGCGAAACGCCGATCCGCATGGAGGATGGCGACTTTGCCGTGTTCACCCGCGGCGCCGCGCATCGTCTCGATCACGCTCCGGACTGGTCGCGGCCCGAGGATGTGACAACCATGCTGTGTGGCGAGTTTCGCTTCGAGAACGCTGCCGGGCAGCGCATGCTCGACGGCTTGCCGGAGCTGATTCTGGTGCGCGCGGCGGATGCCGGCGACGCCTTTCGGCGCGTGACCGAGCTGCTGGTGGCCGAGGCGCTGACCCCCGTCTTCGGCAGCCAGGCGGTGATGGACAAGCTGGCTGACGCGCTGTTCGTGATGAGCCTGCGGCACCACCTTGCGGCGCAGCCCGCCGAGCGCGGCCTGTTCGCGGCGTTGGCCGACCCACGCCTGCGCCGCGCGCTGGATGCCCTGCACGCGCAGCCCGGTCACGACTGGACCGTGGCAGGTCTGGCCGAGATCGCCTGCTGCTCGCGAACCGTCTTTGCCGAGCGTTTCGCCGAAGTGATGGGCGAGTCCCCCATTCAGTACCTGACGCATTGGCGCATGACCCAGGCAATGAAGCTGTTGCGCGATCCGCGTCTGTCGGTGGCGCAGGTCGGGGGCATGCTGGGCTATTCCACCGAGGCGGCCTTTCGCCGCAGCTTTTCCCGGGTGCTGGGCTACGGTCCTGGCGCGTTTCGCCGGGGGCAGGCGGGCAGCGAGTGAGGCCGGCGGTATCCTATAGCCCCCCTGAACCGATGCCGCGCGCATGGCCGACGCCACTGACACGCCCGCCTCCCTGCCGCTGAAGGCGCGCTTCGGCGGGTTTCTGCTGGCCGCGCTGATGCGGCTGATCTACGTGACCAGCCTGCGTCGCTTTCTCAACCGCGAGGCGATCGAACGTCAGTTCGCCAGCGGCGAGCCCTTCATCCTGGTGTCGTGGCACAACCGCAACATCCTGGCGCCGTTCGGCTACCTCGCCCATCGCCGCGGCCGGCGTCGCTTCATGCCGCTGGCCAGTGCCAGCCGCGATGGCAGTCTGGCGGCGGCGGCGATGCAGTCGCTGGGCGTCACCTGCATCCGCGGCTCGTCCAGCCGTGGCGGCAGCAAGGCGCTGCGACAGATGCTGAAGGCCGCCAAGGCCGGCAACGACCTCGGCATCACCCCGGACGGACCGCGCGGGCCGATCTATCAGGTGCAGCCGGGCGTGGTGGCCTCGGCGCGGATGACCGGGCTGCCCATCATCCCCATGGCCTATCAGGCGCGGCGCAAGGTGTTGCTGAAGTCCTGGGACCGGATGATCGTGCCCTGGCCGTTCAATCGGCTGGTCTACGCTTATGGCGAGCCGATCCGGGTGCCGCGCGATGCCGATGAAGCCGCGCTGGAGGCCTATCGCATTGAGGTCCAGACTGCGCTGATGGCGCTGGTGGAGGCGGTCGACCGCGCCGTCGAGGCCTGACACCGGGTCGGCCGGGGCCGGATTTACCGACGCGGAATGTCCAGCCTGGCGGTCCCGGAGGCGTCGAATTGCTTACACTTCGCCCCATGCGCGATGATTTTGAAGCCAGCTTCGACGAACAGCTCCAGGCGATCCAGGCCGAGGCCGCGCCTGCCATGGCCGTCAATGTGCTGCCGCCGCTGCTCGACGCCACCCCGGATTTCAGCCCGTTCTGCTTCGGGTATCCGGCGCCCGATACGCCGTCCCGGGGACAGGCGCCGGCCACCTTGCTGGCCGAGGCGATCTGGGATCCGGCCTCGCGGGAACGGGCGCGGGCCATCCTGGTCGATTACGCGGATACCGAGGCCACCCGCGCCAGTTTCCTGTCCGGCGTCGACGATGCCGCGCAACTGGCGGTGGCGCGCATCCTCGCGGTGCTGGTCTGCGCCGAGGAATCGGCGGTCAACCTGTTCCATCATGAATGCAACCGGGTCAGCGCCGAGCAGGTGGTGGCCGATCAGCAGGCGCTGCGCGAGATCGAGACCGAGGAGCGCGTTCACGCCTGGCTGATTCACACGGCGCGGACCTATCTGCCGGAGCCGGAGGACATCAGCTCCATCCGCCGCCGCACGCGGCGCCTGTTCATGCGCGTTGCCAGCCGCGACATCGCCACCCACTTTGCCCGCATCACCGGGCTGGATTCGGGGGTCTGCATTTCGCTCAGCGCGCTGCTGGGCTCCCGCAAGGTCAACAACATCCAGGGTTTCGCGCGGCTGATCAAGCAGATCCGCCGCGACGAGGCCACGCACGTCAAGAAGTCGCGCGATCATGCGGTCGGCCTGGGCTTCGATGCCGACTGCTTCCACGACTGCTACGACCTCACCCGCACCGGCATGGTCGACATGCTGACGCCCATCGCCAGTTCCTTCGACGACCTGAAAGTGGACCCGGACCGCCTGTTCAAGCGCCTGCTGCGCTTCCAGGGCAACCGGATGCCCGGCTCGGCCGACCTCGAAGACTGACTTACGCCGGGTTCGACAGCACGATGCGATAACGCGCCTGACCGTCGCGCAGGCGTTGCAGCGCCGTGTTGACCTCCGCCATCGGATAGGTCTCCACCTGCGGGCGAATACCGTGGCGGGCGCAGAAGTCCAGCATGGTGCGGATGCGCTGCGGGCTCCCCACCGGCGAGCTGGACACCGATTTCTGGCCGCCCATCAGCGAGAACACCGGGACCGACATCGGCTCCAGCACGGCGCCCACCACGTGCAGCCGGCCACGCGGCCCCAGCAGGCTGAGGTAGCGCGGCCAGTCGAGGCTGACGTTGACGGTGACCAGCAGAAAATCGAACTGCCCGGCGAGCGCCTTCAGCGCATCCGGGTCGCGGGAGTTCACCGCGTGATGCGCGCCCAGGGCCTGCGCCTCGGCGTGTTTCGACTCGCTTGAGGTGAAGGCGGTCACTTCGCAGCCCCAGTGCCGCAGGAACTGCAGCGCCAGGTGCCCGAGCCCGCCGATGCCGACCACGCCCACGCGGTCGGTGGGCTTCACGCCGAACTCGACGATGGGGTTGAACACGGTGATGCCGCCACAGAACAACGGCCCGGCGCTGGCGGCGTCCAGGCCCGCCGGCAGTGCGCAGACAAACGCGGCACGGGCGCGCACGCGATCGGCGAAGCCGCCGTGGCGGCGCACGATGGTGGCCTCGGCCTGACGGCAGAGATTGTGATCGCCGCTCATGCACTGGCCGCAGTGCAGGCAGCTGCCGGCGTGCCAGCCGAGCCCCACGGCATCGCCCGGTTTCAGGTGGGTGACCGCCGGTCCCACCGCGATGAGGCGGCCGGTCACCTCGTGGCCCGGAACCAGGGGGTAACGGCTGCCGCCCCAGTCGTTGTTCAGCATCGACAGGTCGGAGTGGCAGATGCCGCAGTGCTCCACCGCGATGTCCACCTGGTCGCCGCTGAGTTCGGGTAGTTCGTACTCGAAGGGCTGCAGGGCGCCGCGGGCTTCGAAGGCGGCGTGGGCGTGAACCGTGGTGCTCATGGGGCGGTGCTCCGAACGTCAGATGACGTGGCAGTGTAACGAGCCGCCAGCCCGCGCAGCAGGGGCAGGGCGATGGCGTACAGCGCCAGTCCCACCACGGGCGCGGTCAGGGCCCAGACCGTCAGGCCATACAGTCCCACCGCGCCATAGTCGAGGAAGAACTGGCCGACGTCCGCCTGGAAGCGGGCCACCAGCTCGGTGAGCGAGACCAGCGGAACCGGGTCGGTGCCGTAGAGCCACTCCCCGGCCCGGTAGTAGGGAAACATCACGGCCAGCTGCAGTGGATAGGCGAGATAGTTCACCAGCTGGATGGCCGGCTGGTTCAGCCGCAGCCACACCGCCAGCACGCCGCACAGCACGGTGCTGATGCCGAGGATGGGCATGATGCCCAGGGTGCCGCCGATGGCCAGGGTCAGCGCCAGCGCCTGTGGGCTGACGCCCTGGCGCAGCTGCGCCAGCAGCGGGTCGACCAGCCAGCGCCGCCAGCGAGGGCGGCCACTCATGACCGGCGCAGCAGCAGATCCTCGGCGCGCGCGTTTGCCGGCAGTCGCCGCAGCTGCACCAGCATGTACACCGCCATCGCCATGTTGCCGGTGAGCAGCACCGCCACCAGCCAGCCGAGGCGGGCGGTCCAGCCGGTCTCCTTGTAGGCGATCCAGGCATAGAACCAGAGAAAGCCGAAGTAGGCGTCGAACAGGGTGGCGATGGTCCAGGGGTTGAAGCCGGCGCCGGGTTCGTTCAACAGCGTGGCGATGGCTGGCACGATGGACACGTGCATCGTGGCCCAGGTGGAGACGCCGATCAGCCCGAACAGGGCGGCCAGCGACAACGCGAACAGGCGAATCTTCATGGCTCAGGCGGCGCGCTTCAGGGTGATCTGCATGAGGTCGATACTGCCCACCCGGAACCCGCATTCGCAATAGGCCAGGTAGTAGCGCCACATGCGCAGGAAGCGCTCGTCGAACTGCTGCAGGATCTTGTCCCGTACCGCCAGCACGTTGCGGTCCCAGTGCGCCAGGGTGTCGGCGTAATCGATGCCATAGAAGCGCGCGTCCACCGGGGTCAGGCCAGCGTGCCCGGCGAGGTCCTGGAAGTGCCCCGGCGGGCACAGCATGCCGCCCGGGAAGATGTACTTCTGGATGAAATCCCGCTTGCGCCGGTACTCGTCAAAAATGGTGGGATTGATGGTGATGCCCTGGATGGCCGCGCGCCCGCCGGGCTTCAGTGCCTGGTGAATGGCCTTGAAGTAGCCCGGCCAGTATTCCTCGCCAACGGCCTCATACATCTCGATGGACACCACACGGTCGTACTGCCCCTGCACGTCACGGTAGTCACGCAGTTCGAACTGGATGCGGTCCGACAGCCCGGCCGCCGCCGCGCGCTGCTGGGCTTCCGCCAGTTGCTCCTTGGACAGGGTGATGGAATGCACCTTGCAGCCGCTGTGCTGGGCGGCATAGATGGCGAAGCCGCCCCAGCCGGAGCCGATTTCCAGCAGGGTGTGTTCGGGGCGCAGGTCGAGGCGCTCGAACATCAGACGGAACTTGTTGAGCTGGGCGTCCTTGAGGGTCTCGTTGGGTGTGATGAACATGCCCGACGTGGCTCTGTTCGACTCATCCTGGCCTAAGAACATGCCAGATGAAGCTCTATTCGACTCATCCTGGCCTAAGAACATGCCAGATGAGTAAGCCATCGTGTCATCGAGCCACATCTTGTAGAACTCGTTGCCGAGGTCGTAGTGGTACTCGATGTTGGCGCGGGCGCCCTGTTTGGTGTTGGCGCGGCGCTTGTGACCCAGCCAGGCAATGAAGCGGCCGATGGGGTTGCGCTCGAACGGGCCCTTGTAGTGCGGCTCGTTGAGATACATGACCTGCAGCAGGCGGGCGAGGTCGGGCGAATCCCAGTCACCGGCCAGATAGGCTTCGCCGAAGCCGACCTCGCCGTTCTTCAGTACATGGCGGATCAGGCCGTCGTTGCGGATGCGCAGCACACCATGCAGGTCCGGGCGCTCGTGGCCACCGAAGCGGTCTTCGCGGCCGTTGGGCCATTGCACGTCCAGCGTGCCCACGCGCACCCCGCGCAGCATGTAGCGCAGCAGGCGCAGGCCCAGGCTGAGCCCGGGCTTCGGTTGCAGGGCCTGCGGCAGATCGGGGGAAAAGCCGTCCCGCTGCAGCAGCGGGTTGCGGGTGACCTCGCGGTCGGAATCCTTGTTGCGCATCAGCTGACCTCGTGCGGCGGCGGCGCCGGCTTGCGGTGGAATCGGGCCCCTCTCAGCCAGAGCTTGAGGGCCTCCCAATGAATGCCTGCGATGACTTTCACCGTCATCCAGGGCATCCGCAAAACGTGCAACAAGAGCTTGTGCGATGTCAGCGCGACCCGTTCCGCTGCCAGGGTGGTGTCGATGATCGGTACCCCCTCGCGGGTTTCGTTGATCGCCACCCGGAGGCGCGCACCGGGTTCCGACAGCCGGAAGTGGTAGCGGCCCACCAGGTCGAAGAACGGCGACACGTGAAAGCCCTTGTCCTTGTTCTGCACCTGGTCATACGGGAACGGGCCGCCGTCGGATGCAAGCAGGTAGCTGTGTCGCTCGCCAAAGGTGTTGTGCACTTCCGCGATCACCGCCTTGGGGGTGCCATCGGCATGGTCGCAATACCACAGGGTGATGGGGTTGAAGCCATAGCCCAGCAGCCGCGGCAGCGCCAGCAGGCGGATGCGGCCACCGGCGAGGTCGATGCCGGCGCCTGCCAGCACCCCCTCGGCCCAGCCGCGCAGGTTGCCGCTGCGGTCGCCGAAATCGCGACGCCGCAGCGACACCCAGTTGAAGCGGTCCACCGAGAACCCCCACAGGCGCCGGTCCAGCGCGTCGAGGCGGTCGATGTCCACCAGCAGGTAGAAGATGCGGTAGACGAAACGATAGAACGGGGCGACCCGGCGGCGGTGCATCACCCGTGCCGGGTACAGCGCGCCGTCGTCGGGGTTCATCCGTCCAGCCCGGTGGCCCAGTCCGGCAGGCTGGCCGGGTCGACCCCGCGCACCACGCGCAGGCCGGACTTCAGGCCGTCCTCGTGGAAGCCGTAGGCGGTCCAGGCCCCGGCCCACCATAGCCCGCCGCGTCCCTGGATCTCCGGCAGGCGGCGATGGGTCATCACGCTGTCCGCGCCGTAGTGCGGGTGGTGGTAGACGATGTCATAGAGCACCTTGTCCGCCGCGATCTCGCGTTGCGGGTTGAGGGTGACCACATAGTGCACCGGGCCGGGAATGTGCTGCAGGGCATTCATCCAGTAGCTGCCGGAAATGGGCTCGTCATGGATCGCGTCCACCGGATGGTGATAGTTCCAGGCGCCGCGCGCCAGCGGGCGCCGCGGCAGGAAGCTGTCATCGGTGTGCAGGACGCAACGGCTGGCGTTGTAGGGAATGCCGCCGAGAATCGCCTGTTCGTCGGCGCCCGCGTCTTCGAGCAGCTGCAGCGCCTGGTCGGCGTGGGCGGCGCAGATCACCTGATCGTAGCGCTCGGTCCCGGCGGCGGTGCGCACCGCCACGCCGCCCTCGACCCGACGCAGGCCGAGCACGGGGGTCTGCAGGCGGATCTCGCCGCCAAAGTCGCGCAGCAGCGCTTTGACATAGGTGTGACTGCCGCCCACCACCACCCGCCATTGCGGCTGGTCGATGGTGTTGAACAGGCTGTGGCTGTCGAAGAAGCGCATGAAATCGTCCACCGGGTACTCGGCGGCCCTGGCCGGCGAGCAGCTCCAGATCAGCCCGGCCATGGGCAGCAGGTACCGGCTTTTCAGCGCTTCGGAGTACCCCTCCGCCGCCAGCCAGTCGCCCAGGCTGCCGGTGGGCAAGGTGCCACTGGCGAGGATCTTCTTGGCACGGCGGTTCAGGCGCAGCAGGTCGATCAGCATGCGCAGGTGGCTGAGGCGGAACAGGTTGGACAGCTGCGCGAACACGGTGACGATGCGATCCGAACCCTTCCATTCATAGCGGCCATCGCCAATCGACACGGCGAAACTCATGCCGGTGGGACGGGTGGTCACCCCGAGCTGTGCGAACAGTGCGGTCAGGTTGGGGTAGTTCTTGCCGTTGTAGACGATCCAGCCGGTATCGACGGGCTGCACGCCGCCGCCGGGCAGGGGCACCTCGATGGTGTTGGTGTGCCCTCCGACGCGGTCATCCCGCTCGAACAGCACCACCTCGTGCTGACGGGCCAGACACCAGGCGCTGGAGAGTCCGGCAATGCCGGAGCCGATGACGGCAATTTTCATGAGACAGGGTCAGGGTTGGAGGGTCGGGGAGCATTACGGCGTTCCCCGTGCTTCGGATGCCGCCGGGGCCAGTTCGGCCTCCAGGTGTGGCCACACCGCGTCGAGCAGTGCCGGCTGGGCCGCCACGTCCGGGTGGATCCCGTCGGCCTGGAACTGGTCCGGCTGTTCGGCAATGGCGGCCAGAAAGAAGGGCACCAGCGGCACGCCACGGTCGGCCGCCACCGTCGCAAAGCTGCCTTCGAAGGCCTCGGTGTAGGCCCGGCCATAGTTGGGGGGGATGCGCATGGCGAACAGCATCGGCCGGGCGCCGGCGTCGCGCGAGATGTCCACCATTTTCTGCAGGTTCTGCTGCAGTCGCGCCGGGGGTTGGCCGCGCAGGCCGTCATTGCCGCCCAGTTCGATCAGCACCAATCGCGGATCGTGTTGTCTGAGCAGGCTCGGCAGTCGTGCCAGCCCGCCGGCGGAGGTTTCGCCGCTGACGCTGGCATTGACCACCTGATGCGGATAGCCTCGCTCGGCCAGGCGATCCTGCAACAGGGCGACCCAGCCCTTCGAGGCGGGGATGCCGTAGGCGGCCGAAAGGCTGTCGCCCACCACCAGCACCACCGGACCTTCGGCGCGCAGCATCGGCGACGCGCCCACCAGAATTGCCAACAGACACCATCGAATGACTACCGCCATCATTGCGCGCCACCTGGGTAAGGATGTGATCAGCGGCGGACAGCCGCTCCCCATTCTGACCGACCTCAGCCTGGAAGTTTCCGCCGGCAGCCGCGTCGCCATCATCGGCCGCTCCGGCAGCGGCAAGACCACCCTGCTGTCGCTGCTGGCCGGACTGGACCTGCCCAGCCGCGGCGAGATCCACATCGACGGCACCCGCATCGATGCCCTCGATGAGGATGGCCGCGCCGCTGTGCGCGCCGGCCGCATCGGCTTCGTGTTCCAGTCGTTCCAGCTGCTGGCGGGGTTCACCGCGCGCGAGAACGTGATGCTGCCGCTGGAGCTGGCGGGACAGGCCGATGCCGGTGCCCGCGCAGAAGCCGCCCTGGGCGAAGTGGGGCTGGGCCACCGCTTCGATCACTACCCCAGTCAGCTGTCCGGCGGGGAGCAGCAGCGGGTGGCGCTGGCACGCGCCTTCGCGGTGCGCCCGCGCATCCTGTTCGCCGATGAGCCCACCGGCAACCTCGATACCGAAACCGGCGAGCACATCGTCGACCAGCTGTTCACGCTCAATCGTGAGCACGGCGCCACCCTGGTGCTGGTGACCCACGACGAAACCCTGGCGCGCCGCTGCGACCGCGTGCTCACCCTGCAGGGCGGGCAGCTGCATGAAGGCTAGGGCACTGCCATTGGCCTGGCGCCGCCTGCGGCGCGGGCGCCGCTCCGGCGAGCTGGCCATTCTGGCGGTGGCCGTGGCGATTGCCGTCGCCAGCCACGCGGCGGTGTCGCTGTTCAGCGACCGCGTGGCCCGCGCCATCGCCCAACAGACCGGTGACACGCTGGGGGCCGATGTCATCTTCACCGACCGCGAGCCGCTGCCGGCCGCCTGGGTGGACCAGCTGCGCGACACCGGTGCCGCGCTGACGCCGGTGGTGCAGTTCCCCACCGTGGTGTTTGCCGGCGACAGCACGGCCCTGGTGTCGGTCAAGGCCGTGGAGGCGGGCTTTCCGCTGCGCGGCCGACTCACTTCCGCGCCGTTGCCGTTCGCCGAGGTGGATCGTGAAGGCGGTCTGCCGGCCGAAGGCGAGGCCTGGGCCGATGCCCGACTGTGGCAGGAGCTGGGTGTGCAGGCGCCGGGCACGGAAGTCCAACTGGGCGACCGCGTGCTGCGGCTGACCCGTGTGGTGGTGGAGGAACCCGGTCGCGGTGCAGGCTTCAACGACCTGGCGCCGCGCCTGCTGGTGCGCAGCGCCGACCTCGACGGCAGCGGCCTGATGGGCGAGGGCGCGCGCGTGCGGTATGCCTGGCTTGCCGCCGGGGATGACGCGGCGCAGACGCGGCTGGACGCCCTCACCGTGCCCGACGGCATACGGCGCACTGCGCCCGAGGATGCCCGCCCCGAGCTGCGCACCGCCCTGCGGCGCGCCGATGCCTTCCTCGCCGTGGCCAGCAGTGCGGCCAGCCTGCTGGCCGCCGCCGCCATCGCGCTGTGCGCCTGGCAATTCGGGCTGCGCCTGCGCGACGAGGTGGCCTTGATGAAATGTCTGGGGGCGCCGGGTGGCTTCGTGCTGCGGGTGCTGGTGCTGATGTTGCTCATGCTGGGGCTGGCCGGCGGGGCCGTCGGCATGGCCGTCGGCTGGGCCGGGCAGGCGGTCATCGTCGGCCTGCTGGGCGAGTTGATGCAGGTACAGCTGCCTCCGGCGCGCCTGGGTGGGCTGTTCGGCGCGCTGGGCCTCGCCCTGCTGCTGGTGCTGGGCTTTGCCCTGCCGCCGCTGCTGCAGGCGCGGGCGGTGCCCCCGGCCCGGGTGTTCCAGCGCGCCCTCGATGCGCCCCGCAGTGGCTGGGCCGCGCACGGGCTGGCGGTGCTGGCCGTGGTGGCGTTGCTGGTGTGGCAGACCGGCGATCTGCGTACGGCACTGGCGGTGCTGTTCGGCGCGCTGGGGCTGGCCCTGTTGCTGGCCGCCCTGGGCGCCGTGCTGCTGCGTCTGCTGGCGCCGCTGCGGCAGGCGGGCGGGACGGCCTGGCGCTTCGGCCTGGGCAACCTGGTGCGGCGCCGTGGCGCCACCGTGGCGCAGCTGGTGGCGCTGGGGGTGTCGCTGGTGGCGCTGCTGCTGGTCACCGTGGTGCGACAGGACCTGCTGGTGCAGTGGCAGGACCGGCTGCCGGACGACACCCCCAACTACTTCTTCATCAACATCCAGCCGGAGCAGGTGGCGTCGCTCACCGCCTTCTTTGCCGACCGCGACGTCACGCCGCCGCTGATGTGGCCGATGGCGCGCGGGCGCCTGGTGGCGCTCAATGGCGAGGCGGTGACCGCCGACAGCTTTGACGACCCGGAAACACAGCGCTGGATCAACCGCGACTTCAATCTTTCCTGGGGTGATCAGCTCAACCCCGACAACCGCATCACCGACGGTGAATGGTGGGGCCCGGACGGCGCGGGTCAGCCCTGGCTGTCGGCCGACGAGTACGCGGTGGAGCGGCTGGGGCTGCAGCTGGGCGACACCCTCACCCTGGACTTTGCCGGCACCGAGCTGACCTTGACGGTGACCAACTTCCGCACTGTGCAGTGGGACAGCTTCCAGCCCAACTTCTTCCTGCTGGCGCCCCCCGGCGTGCTGGATGGCACGGTGCCCACCCAGTACCTCACGGCGATCTACCTGCCGCCGTCCGAGCGTGGGCTGCTGCGCGATCTGGTGGCGCAGTTCCCCAATGTGACGGCGCTGGACATCGAGGCCCTGATGAACCAGGTGCGCAGCATCATGGACCGGGTGGTGCGGGCGGTGGAGTTCATCTTCCTGTTCACCCTGGCGGCCGGCCTGCTGGTGCTGCTCGCCGCCATCGAGGGCACCCGCCCCGAGCGGGCCCGCGAGGCCGCCCTGCTGCGGACCTTGGGCGCGGCACGCCCGGTGGTGCGCGCCGGCCTGCTCACGGAATACGCGGTGATGGGGCTGCTGGCCGGCTTTACCGCCGCCTTCACCGCCCAGGCGGTGGCCTGGGGGCTGGCGGTGCAGGTGTTCGAAATCCCCTATGGCCCGCGGCCGGTGATCTGGCTGGGCGGCGCGCTGGCCGGAGCGGTGCTGGTGACGGCCCTGGGCTGGGCCAGCCTGCGGCGGGTGCTGGCGACGCCGCCGGCGGCCGTGCTGCGGGGCAGTTGAAGGCTTGCCGCCATGTGGGGCTCGGTGATAACCTCCGCGCCCTTTTTGCGTCCCTTGCCGTACAGGTGCAGTCATGAAACGTACGTACCAGCCGAAGAAACTCCGCCGCGCCCGCACCCACGGGTTCCGCGCCCGCATGCGCACCCCCGGTGGTCGTGCCGTCATCAACCGTCGGCGCGCCAAGGGCCGCAAGCGCCTGGCACTGTAATCGCCGGTCCGCACGCGCACGAGACTGTCATGGCGCGCTTCCCCCGGCGCGCCCGTTTGTTGAACCCCGAGGCCTTCCAGGCCGTGTTCAAGAAGGGCCGTCGCATCCCGCTGCGCGGCCTGACGGCCGTGGTGGCCGACAACGAGGTCGGTCATCCCCGTCTCGGCCTTGCCATCGCCCGCAAGTCGGTGCGGCTGGCCACCGGCCGCAACCGCGTCAAGCGCATCATCCGTGAACAGTTCCGCCTCCATCAGGATCAACTGGTGGCGGTGGATCTGGTGTTCATGGCGCGTCCCGAGATCACCCAGGCCGACGCCGACACCGTGCGCGGCTATCTCGATACCCTGTGGCAGCGACTGGCGCGCCAGCCATGATCCGCGCCACCTTCATTTTCTGCATCCGGTGCTATCAGCGGCTGATCAGCCCCCTGCTGCCCCCCCGTTGCCGGTACTATCCCTCCTGTTCCCACTACGCGGTGCAGGCCCTGCAGGTGCATGGGGCGTTTCGCGGCAGTGTGCTGGCGGTTCGTCGCATCCTGCGCTGTCATCCGTTGGCGCCGGGCGGTTACGATCCCGTCCCCGGAACCGACCCTGACGTCGAACTCGATCCTCCCGGTACCGGTCACCGGTGCGCGGACTGTCATACGGACCCTTGAGCGAATGGAAAATCGTCGTTTCATCCTGATTGCCCTGCTGGGCGTGGTGCTGTTCTTCATGTACCAGGCCTGGCAGAAGGACTTTGCCCCGACGACCGCTCCGGCCGAGACGCCGGTGGCGCAGACGCCGCCGGAGGACATCCCGGCCGCCGTGACCGTGGCCGACGAGGCCACCCCCTCGGTGGCTGACGAAACCGCGCCCACCGCCCCGGCCGCCGCCAGCGCCCGCCGGGTACGGGTGGAAACCGATGTGGTGGTGGCCGAGATTGCGCTCGATGGCGGCGACCTGCGCCGCGTCGAGTTCAAGGGCTATGCGCTGTCGCACGACCACCCCGACCAGAACCTGGCGCTGCTGGACGACCGTCAGGGCCGGCTGTTCGTGATGCAGAGCGGCCTGGCCGGCACCCAGAGTGCGCTGGTGAGCCACCTCACCCGTTTCAGCAGCGAGGCCGGCGATACCGTGCAGCTCGCCGACGGCGAGGACGCGGTGGAGCTGGTGCTGAGCGCCACCGTCGACGGCGTCGAAGTGCGCAAGATCTACCGTTTCGAGCGCGGCCGCTACCGCGCCGAACTGCGTCACGAAGTGGTGAACCACGGTGACGCGCCGCTGACCCTGAGTCCGTACTCGCGGTTCCTGCGCACCGTGTTCAAGACCGGTGCCGAGCCGCCCTTCGTCGCCACCTTCACCGGCACCGGCTTCTATGAGGAGCGCGAAGGCGGCGACGGCTACCGCTTCCAGAAAGTGAGCCTGGACGACCTCGACGACGATGCTTTCGAGAAACAGCAGGCCGGCGGCTGGATCGGCTTCCTGCAGCACTACTTCGTCACCGCCCTGATCAACGAGGGCGAGGCCACGGCCACCTTCTCCTCGCGCCCGGCCAGCGGCCAGGGCTATCTGGCGCAGATGGTGGGCACCGCGCAGACCGTGGCGCCGGGCGAGACCGCGCAGTTCGTCACCCCGTTCTTCGTCGGCCCCAAGCTGCAGAACCGGCTGGGCGACATCGCCAAGGGCCTGGAGCTGACGGTGGACTACGGCATTCTCACGCCGATCTCCGAGCCGCTGTTCTGGGTGCTCAACTGGCTGCACAAGCTCACCGCCAACTGGGGGGCCGCCATCATCCTGCTGACCCTGCTGGTGAAGGGGGCCATGTACAAGCTGTCGGAAGCGCAGTACCGCTCGATGGCGAAGATGAAGAAGTTCGCCCCGCGCATCCAGGACATCCGCGAGCGCTACAGCGATGACCGCGAGAAGCTGCAGAAGGCGATGATGGACCTCTACAAGAAAGAGGGCTTCAATCCGCTGGCCGGCTGTTGGCCGCTGCTGGTGCAGTTCCCGGTGTTCATTGCCCTGTACTGGGTGCTGCTGGAATCGGTGGAGCTGCGCCAGGCGCCCTTCATCTTCTGGATTCAGGACCTCTCCATCCCCGATCCCTACTACGTGCTGCCAGTGCTGTTCGGCCTGAGCATGTGGGCACAGCAGAAGCTGTCCGGCCAGCAGATGATGGACCCGATGCAGCAGCGCATCATGACCATCATGCCGATCGTGCTGACCGCCTTCTTCACCTTCTTCCAGAGCGGTCTGGTGCTGTACTGGCTCACCTCTAACCTGGTGGGCATCAGCCAGCAGTGGTACATCACCCGCAAGCTGGAGCGTGAGGACGCCACCAAGGCTGCGGTCCGCCGCTGACAGCACGCCGATGACGCCCACCGACACCATCGCCGCCGTCGCCACCGCGCCGGGGCGGGGGGCGGTGGGCATCCTGCGGCTGTCGGGCCCCGAGGCTGTGCGTATCGCCGAAGCCCTCAGCGGCCCGCTTCCGCCGCCCCGTAACGCCGCCCTGCGTCGCTTCCGCGATGCCCAGGGTGCGCCGCTGGATCAGGGCCTGGTGCTGGTGTTCCCCGGCCCCGCCTCGTTCACCGGGGAAGACGTGGTCGAGCTGCAGGGCCACGGTGGCGTGGCGGTGCTGGATGCCCTGCTGCAGGCCGCCTGCCAGCACGGCGCGCGGGTGGCCCGCCCTGGGGAATTTTCCGAACGCGCCTTCCTCAACGGCCGGCTGGACCTGGCCCAGGCGGAGGCCATCGCCGACCTCGTCGATGCCGGCTCCGCCCGCGCCGCCCGTGCCGCCGTGCGCGCGCTGGAGGGCGCCCTGTCGCAGCGGGTGGCGGTGCTGTCGGAACAACTGATCGAGGCCCGCGTCTTCATTGAAGGCGCGCTGGACTTCTCCGATGAGGATGTCGACTGGTTGGCCGATGCTGGCCTCGCCGCCCGACTCGCCACCCTGGAAGCCGGACTGGACGCCCTGCTGCGCGACGTCGAGCGCGGCCGCCGCCTGCAGAGCGGCCTGCGCGTAGTGCTCACCGGCGCCCCCAACGTCGGCAAATCCACCTTGCTCAACCGCCTCGCTGGCCACGACGCCGCCATCGTCACCGACATTGCCGGCACCACCCGCGACGTGCTGCGCGAGCACCTCGTGCTGGACGGCCTGCCGCTGACCCTGATCGACACCGCCGGCCTGCGCGACAGCGACGATGTGGTGGAGCGCGAAGGCATTCGCCGCGCCTGGGCCGCCGTCAATGAGGCCGACCTCGCCCTGTTCCTGGTGGACGGCCGCCACGGCCTCACCGCCGACGATCAGGCCCTGCTCGCCCGCCTGCCCGACGGCCTCGCCTGCTGGGTGCTGGCCAACAAATGCGATCTCAGCAGCACCGCTCCCGGCTGGGATGACACCGCCACGCCACGCCGCCTCGCCCTGTCCGCCGCCACAGGCGCCGGCATCGACGCCCTGGTCGCGGCGCTGCACCAGCACGCCGGCCTGTCCGCCGACGACGAGCCCCCCTTCACCGCCCGCACCCGCCACCTCGACGCCTTGCGCCGCACCCGCGACCACACCGACGCCGCCCAGGCCCGCCTCGCCGACGGCGCCCTCCCCGAACTCGCCGCCGAAGAACTGCGCCTCGCCCACGCCGCCCTCAGCGAGATCACCGGGCAGTTCAGTACTGAGGACTTGCTGGGACGGATTTTTGCGGGCTTCTGCATCGGGAAGTAGGGCAGGGTAGAGTCGGAACTCGCTTGCAGCCCGCAACCCCATGTCCCGCGCCTTCCGCTTCTGCCCCCAATGCACCCAACCCCTCACCCACGCCTTCCACGGTGACCGCGACCGGTTGGCCTGTCCGGATGCGGCCTGCGGGTTCATCCTCTGGGATAACCCGGTGCCGGTGGTGGCGGCGATTGTGGAGCACGAGGGGCAGGTGATTCTGGCGCGCAATGTGGCCTGGCCGACGAATTTCTATGCGCTGATCACGGGCTTTCTGGAGCGGGGGGAGTCGCCGGAGGAAGGCGTGCAGCGCGAGGTGCAGGAGGAGCTGGGGCTGACGCCGCAGGGGGCGCACTTCGTGGGGCTTTATGACTTTGCGCGGATGAACCAGTTGATCATCGCCTATCACGTGCCGGCCACCGGCACGGTGACGCTCAACGAGGAGCTGGCGGACTGGAAGCATGTACCGTTCGAGGCGGTGCAGTACTGGCCGGCGGGCACCGGCTACGCACTGCGCGACTGGTTGCGCGGCAAGGGGTTTGATCCGCAGGAGATTGCGATTCCGGGGCGGCGCACGAGCTGACCGGGGATCGCACCGCCGTCGCTCAAGATGCCGAGCGCAGTCGTGGTGCAGCGTCTCCGCGCGCCCGCTCGCGGGTGAGGGCAATGAACCGCGCCAGATGCGGCGGCGCCATGCCGGCGCGGTAGACCAGGCTGAGGCGGGCGCTGGGGGCGGGCTTGCGGATGGGGCGGTAGGTGACGCCATCGGTGTGCACCTGGGCCATGGAGCCGGGCACGATGGACACCCCCAGGCCGGCCGCCACCAGGTTGACGATGGAGGTCACCTGCGAGGTTTCCTGCACCACGCGCGGGCTGAAGCCGGCTTCCAGGCAGCTGCGGATGATGGCGTCGTGCAGGCCGGCGCCGACGGTGCGCGGGAACAGCACGAAGGGTTCGATCGACAGCGCCAGCAGCGGTACGCGTGCGCGCTTGGCCAGCGGGTGTTGCGAGGGCAGCGCCACCACCATCGGTTCGTCCAGCAGGGTTTCCACGGTGAGGCCGCGGGTGTCGCCCAGCAGCGGGCGGACGAAGGCGATGTCCATGCGGTCTTCGCGCACAGCGGCGGCCAGATCCGGCGTGGCGGCCTCGTCCAGGGTCAGCGCCAGTTGCGGGTGGCGGCGGCGGAACTCGCGGATGATGCCGGGGATCAGCGGGTGGAAGGGGGCGGAGTTGATCATGCCCACCCGCAGCCGACCACGTTCGCCGCGGGCCACGCGCCGCGCCCGTTCCATGGCGCGTTCGGTTTCCTGCAGCAGGCGGCGTGCATCCTCCAGCAGGCTCTGGCCGGCGTCGGTGAGCCGCACGCCGCGCGGCAGGCGTTCAAACAGGGTGACGCCCAGCTCCGTTTCCAGTGCGCGGATCTGTTGCGACAGCGGGGGCTGGGCCATGCCCAGGGCCTCGGCGGCCCGGGTGAAGTGCTCGGCTTCTGCCACGGCGACGAAGTAACGGAGGTGGCGCAGTTCCATCGGTATATCCAATAGATATTGAAACGCTATGTTTCATCTATTGGACGTATAGCATTTTCCGGGCCTACAGTGGTCGCATTACTTGATGCGCAATCCGAGGAGAAGGTCATGACGGCCGCCATGCCCCCGATGTCCCTGCCTGCCGGGCTCGACCCGGATGAAGCCCGTGAATGGCTGGAGGCGCTGGGCGATGTGCTGCGCACCCAGGGGCCGGAGGCGGCGCATGCGCTGTTGGAGGCGCTGATCCAGAAGGCACGCAGCGCCGGTGCCTTCATCCCGTTTTCGCCGCACACGCCCTACGTCAACAGCATCCCCACGCATCTGGAGGCGAAGTCGCCCGGCAACCACGCGGTGGAGTGGCGCATTCGCAGCCTCACCCGCTGGAACGCGATGGCGATGGTGGTGAACGCCAATCGCGAGCATGCCGGCATTGGCGGCCACATCGCCAGCTTTGCGTCCTCGGCCACGCTGTATGACGTGGGCCTCAACCATTTCTGGAAGGGGGCGGACCATCCCGACGGCCAGGATCTGGTCTACATCCAGGGCCATGTCACGCCGGGGATCTATGCCCGGGCTTTCCTCGAAGGCCGCCTCAGCGAGGCGCAGCTCAAGCGCTTCCGCATGGAGGCGCTGCAGCCCGGCCTGTCCAGCTACCCGCACCCCTGGCTGATGCCGGACTTCTGGCAGTTCGCCACCGTCAGCATGGGGCTGGGACCGATCATGGCGATCTACCAGGCGCGGCTGATGAAGTACCTCGCCAACCGCGAGATGGCGCAGAACGATCAGCGCAAGGTGTGGTGTTTCTGTGGCGACGGTGAGATGGACGAGCCGGAAAGCCTGGGTGCCATCGACATCGCCGCCCGCGAGAAGCTGGACAACCTCATCTTCGTCATCAACTGCAACCTGCAGCGGCTGGACGGCCCGGTGCGCGGCAACGGCAAGATCATCCAGGAGCTGGAAGGCGTGTTCCGCGGCGCCGGCTGGAACGTCATCAAGGTGGTGTGGGGCAGCGGCTGGGATGCGCTGCTGGCGCAGGACACCAGCGGCAAGCTGCTGCAGTTGATGAACGAGACGGTGGACGGCGAATACCAGAACTTCAAGGCCAAGGGCGGCGCCTACACCCGCGAGAAATTCTTCGGCAAGTATCCCGAGACGGCGCGGCTGGTCGCCCACATGAGCGACGACGAGATCGCCGGCCTGCAGCGCGGCGGCCACGATCCGCACAAGGTGTACGCCGCCTATGCGGCGGCAGTGGCGCACACCGGGACGCCCACGGTCATCCTCGCCAAGACGGTGAAGGGCTATGGCATGGGCGAGGCCGGCGAGGGCCAGAACATCACCCATCAGCAGAAGAAGATGGGCGAGGAAGCGCTCAAGGTGTTCCGCGACCGCTTCCAGATTCCGATCAGCGACGAGCAGATCAAGGACACCCCGTTCTACCGCCCGGCGGAGGACTCCGAGGAGCTGCGGTACCTCAAGTCACGGCGCGAGGCGCTGGGTGGTCCGCTGCCGCAGCGCCGGGTGCGCACCGAGCCGCTGCAGATTCCGGCGCTGAACAGTTTCGACCGCCTGCTGGCCAGCACCGGCGAGCGCGAGATCAGCACCACCATGGCCTTCGTGCAGCTGCTGCAGACCTTGATCCGCGACAAGCAGGTGGGTCATCGCGTGGTGCCCATCGTGCCGGACGAGGCGCGCACCTTCGGCATGGAGGGCATGTTCCGCTCGCTGGGCATCTACTCCGTGGTGGGGCAGAAGTACGAGCCGCAGGATGCCGGCCAGCTGGCCTATTACAAGGAAGACCTGAAGGGGCAGATCCTGGAGGAAGGCATCACCGAAGCCGGTGCCGTATCCAGCTGGATCGCCGCCGCCACCAGCTATGCCAACCACGGCGTGCCGCTGCTACCGTTCTACATCTTCTATTCCATGTTCGGTTTCCAGCGCATCATGGACCTGTGCTGGGCCGCCGGGGACATGCGCTCGCGGGGCTTCCTGCTGGGCGCCACCGCCGGCCGCACCACGCTCAACGGCGAGGGCCTGCAGCACGAGGATGGCCACAGTCTGGTGATGGCGGCGCAGGTGCCCAACTGCCGCGCCTACGACCCCGCCTTTGCCTACGAGCTGGCGGTGATCGTGCAGCACGGGCTGAAGCGCATGTATGCCGATGGCATCGACGAGTACTACTACCTCGCGCTGTACAACGAGAACTACCCCCACCCGGACCTGCCGGCCGGTGTCGAGGACGGCATTCTGCGCGGCGGCTACCTGCTGCGCAGCGCCGAGGCCGCCAAGCCGCCGATGCATGTGCAGCTGCTCGGCTCCGGTGCCTTGCTGCGCGAGGTGATCGCTGCCGCCGATCTGCTGGAAGCCGAGTGGGGCGTCACCAGTGACATCTGGAGCCTGCCCAGTGTTTCGGAGCTGGCGCGCGAGGCGCGCGAGGTGGAGCGCTGGAACCTGCTGCATCCCACCGACACCCCGCGCGTGCCGTACATCACCGAATGCCTGCAGGGCATGCATGGCCCCGCCATTGCCAGCAGCGACTGGGTGCGGGCGCACTTCGAGCAGATCCGTCCCTGGGTGCCCAAGGCCTACCATGTGCTGGGCACCGACGGCTTCGGGCGCTCCGACAACCGTCCGGCGCTGCGCGACTTCTTCGAGGTGGACCGCCGCTGGATCGTGGTGAAGAGCCTCTACGCGCTGGCACAGGAAGGCGCGCTGCCGATGGAGCGGGTACGCCAGGCGGCGCGGATCTACGGACTCAAGGCAGAGCGCGCCGCGCCCTGGAAGGTGTAAGCCATGGCCCAGACGATCGAAGTGAAAGTCCCCGACATCGGCGATTTCGACGCCGTGCCGGTGATCGAGATTCTGGTGGCCGACGGCGACACGGTCGAGGTCGATCAGCCGCTGCTGGTGCTGGAATCCGACAAGGCCACCATGGAAGTGCCCAGCCCCGCCGCCGGCACCGTCAAGGGCCTCAAGGTGAAGGTGGGCGACAAGGTGGGCGAGGGCAGCGTGGTGTGCCTGCTGGAAGGCAGCGAGGCGGCTGCCGAGGCAGCGCCGACGCCGGCCACGACCATGTGCTGGCCGATACCGGGCTGACGCTTGCCGCGCTACGGGCGTCGCCGGCGGGGCTGGCGGTCGGCGGGAGCGGCGTCTCGGCGGCGGTGCGCAGCTATCTGGACGCGAAGACGCCCATCATCGCCACGCTGAAGACCTTGGGGGCCGAGGGCAGGGTGATCTTTGCCATCTACTTCCTGCAGATCGGCGCGCTGGGCGACCGCCATCCGGCCCAGCTGTCGGGCGGCCAGCGCCAGCGGGTCGCGCTGGCCCGCGCATTGGCCATCGAGCCGCGGATGCTGCTGCTCGACGAGCCCTTCGGCGCGCTCGACGCCAAGGTGCGCCGCGACCTGCGCCGTTGGCTGCGGCAGGTGCACGAGGCGACCGGGGTGACCACGGTGTTCGTCACCCACGATCAGGAGGAGGCGCTGGAACTGGCCGAGCGGCAGGACGAGCTGCAGGCAGCCGTCGCCCAAGCCGCCGCAGGCCTGCGACGCTGGCTCGGCGAGGCCTTCGACGGCAAGACCTCGGGCTCTTCGGAAATCCCGCTCGACATCGGTCGGTTGCTGTCCAACTTGGACCGTCACGCCGAGCTCG
>CAKZHZ010000089.1 GCA_936928855.1 uncultured Polycyclovorans sp. | reverse complement strand
CGCTGGCATCGCGTGGTCGGTTCCGGCGGTCGCCGCCGTCGCCGCTGCCCCGTTCGCCGCCGCCTCCCCCTCGTGCGTCAACACCGCGAGCACGAAACCGGTGAAGTACCCCGGCAACTCGACTGGTGGAGGTGGCAAGCTGAAGCACGCCTACGGCTTCTCCGTCACCGTGACCAACCCGACGCGTGGCCGGATCCGACTGTCTGCGAAGAGCGTGCTCATCGACTTCGAGAAGAAGGGCACGTACACCGGTGCCCAGCTGATGATCTTCGACAAGGATCCGTGCCTGGGCGGCGTGCAGCTGAATGGCAACAGCGACCGGATGATCCTCGAGCCTTCCGGGACCGCCGGGGACACCCGCACGTTCTGGTTCGTCGTGAGCAACACCGGCAACTCGGCCAACGATGCCGGCTGCATCCGCGCCACTCTGGGCGTGGCTCTGGTCAAGGGTAGCCAGCCCGTGGCCAACCTGTGCACCGAGGCCGCGGTGGACAAGGCCCTGCGCCTGGACAGCACGGTGATGCTGGTGGACGACCCGGTGAAGCGGGTGGACAACATGACCATGGCGTTCGGCCTGGAAGCCCGTGTGCCGTTTCTCGATCACGAGCTGGTGGAGTTGGCAGCGCGGATCCCCGCCGTCCACAAGCTGGCACCGCAGCTCGGTGAGGCGGGCGGCAAGCATGTGCTGAAGGAGGCTGCACGATCAGTGATCCCGGCCAAGGTGATCGATCGGCCCAAGGGCTATTTTCCGGTGCCGGCGCTGAAGTATCTGCGCGGCGACTTTCTCGATTTCACCCGGGGCCTGCTGACCAATTCGGCGGCGCGGTCTCGCGGCTTGTTCCAGCCAGCCTATGTGGAAACACTGCTGGCGGACCCCGAGGCGCACATCACGCCGCTGCGTGGTTCCAAGCTCTGGCAGCTGGCCTTGTTGGAGGCCTGGCTGCAGCAACACGTTGATCTGCGGTAAGGAGCACGATCATGACCACCCCAACGCGACGCGCCGGCCGTTCCAATGCCCGTCTGGCCCGGCGCAGCGGCGTCAGCCTCGATCACTGGGCGCCGCAGCAGGGCGATCCGGCACTGCGGCCTGACAAGCGGGACGTCAGTATCGATTGCGGCTGGGGTCATCTGGTGCTGGCGCATACCTACGACGACGCCGCGACGGTGGCGCGGGACGTCGGGCGGGAGTCTGCCGGACGACGCAACATCGGCATCTATGTGCGGGACCCGCACGTCATACTGGCGCAGCAGCCGCAGAAGCTGTTCCTCGATCCCAGCCACACGTTCCGGCTGTGGCTGAGCACCTGGCAGGCCAGGCGGCCGCGTCGCACCAGTTTTACCATCCGGCGTTTGCGCACACGCAGCGATGCGCAGGCGATCTTCCGCATCTACCAGGCGCGTGGCATGGTGCCCGCCGACCCTGCGTTCGTCTGGGCCAACCGCGCCGGACGACTGCTGACCTACTTTGTTGCCGAGGATGACCGCACCGGGCAGGTGGTCGGTACGGTGATGGGGGTTGATCACGTCCAGGCGTTCGATGACCCGGAGCAGGGATCCAGCCTCTGGTGCCTGGCGGTGGATCCGACGGCACATGCGCCTGGGGTTGGTTTGGCGCTGGTCCAGATGCTGGCGGCGCACTACCAGGCACGCGGGCGGGCGTTCATGGACCTGTCGGTAATGCATGACAACGAGCAGGCCATCGGGCTCTACGAGAAGATGGGGTTTCAGCGGGTGCCGGTGTTCGCCATCAAGCGCAAGAACGCGATCAACGAGCCTCTGTTCGTGCCGCCGCCGCCGGGCGATCAGCTCAATCCTTACGCGCAGATCATTGTCGACGAGGCGCTGCGCCGGGGCATCAATGTGGATGTGGTGGATGCGGAGAACGGCTACCTGCGGCTGACCCTGGGGGCCCGCTCGCTGGTCTGCCGGGAATCGCTTTCCGAGCTGACCAGCGCCATCGCGATGAGCCGCTGTCAGGACAAGCGTGTGACGGCGCGGCTGCTGTCGGATGCCGGCTTGCGTGTGCCACGGCAGCGGGTGTCGGATGGCAGCGACGCGGACGCCGGGTTCCTGCGCGAGTGCGGTGCCGTGGTGGTCAAGCCTGCGGACGGCGAGCAGGGGGCCGGAATCAGTGTGGATGTTCGCACCCGGCGCGAGTTGACGGCGGCGATCCGCCAGGCCGCGCGGGTCCACGAGACCGTGTTGATCGAGGAATACTGTCCGGGGGATGACCTGCGTATCGTGGTGATCGGTTTCGAGGTGGTGGCGGCGGCCCTGCGGCGGCCGCCTGAGGTGGTCGGCGACGGGCAGCACACGGTACGCCAGTTGATCGAGAAACTGTCCCGACGTCGCGCGGCCGCCACCCAGGGCGAGTCGCGGGTGCCGCTGGACCGTGAGACCGAGCGCTGCGTGAAGCGTGGCGGTTACACGCTGGAAACGGTTCTGCCGGCCGGGACTTCGCTGCGGGTTCGCAAGACCGCCAACCTGCACACCGGCGGCACCCTGCATGATGTGACTGATCGTCTCCATCCCGAACTGCGCGAAGCTGCGGTGCTTGCGGCACGTGCCCTCGAGATTCCTGTCACCGGGCTCGATTTTCTGGTGACCGCCCCGGACCAGCCGGCGCACGTCATCATCGAGGCCAACGAACGGCCGGGGCTGGCCAACCACGAGCCACAGCCCACCGCGCAGCGGTTCATCGACCTGCTGTTCCCTCTCACCAGCCCGCCGGAGGATTCCCGTGCGCAAGCTTGAAATCGACAACGACTACATCCGACAGATTCTGCTGGAGCTGTTGGCCATTCCCAGCCCGGTAGGGTTCACCGATGAAGTGGTTCACTACACCGGGCACAAGTTGCGCGAACTGGGTATTCCGTTCGAGCTGACCCGTCGCGGTGCCATCCGCGCCACCATCAAGGGCGAAACTGACCGCCCGGCCTGCGCCGTGGTCGCGCATCTCGATACGCTCGGAGCCAACGTGCGGGCACTGAAGGACAACGGGCGTCTCAGCCTGCTGCCGATCGGCACCTGGTCGAGCCGCTTTGCCGAGGGGGCTCGGGTGTCGCTGTTTACCGACGAGCGGGTGCTGCGCGGCACCATCCTGCCGTTGAAGGCCTCCGGACATGCGTTCAACGAAGGCGTCGACGAGCAGCCCATCAGCTGGGACCATGTCGAGCTGCGGATCGACGCGTTCTCGGAGACGCGCGAGGACTTGCTGCGGCTTGGGGTCAATGTGGGCGACTTCATTGCCGTCGACCCGCAGCCGGAGATCACCGATTCGGGTTACGTGTCGTCGCGTCATCTCGATGACAAGGCAGGGGTCGCCGCCCTGCTGGCCGCCTGCAAGGCACTGGTGGAGAGCGGGGTGTCGCTGCCGGTGTACTTCCATCCCATGTTCACGGTGACGGAAGAGGTGGGGTTCGGAGCATCTGCGATCCTCGACGAGCGCATCAGTGAGATGATCGGCATCGATATCGCCATTCCGGCGTCGGGGCAGAACTCCCGCGAGCGGGGTGTGACCGTTGCGATTGCCGACTCCTCCGGTCCCTTCGACTTCCATCTCACGCGCAAGCTGCTGTCCCTGTGCAGCGACCACGGTATCGATCATCAACGGGACGTCTTTCCCTACTATTTTTCGGACTCTGCAGCGGCGCTCAGGGCGGGGTTTGATATCCGTCACGCGCTGATCGGTTTCGGCGCCGATTCCTCCCACGGTTGGGAGCGGACGCACCTCTCGTCGCTGACTGCGGTGGCGGAACTGTTGACGCTCTACGCGCAGAACGGGCCGGTGGTGGCGCGCGACACCCGTCCGATCGGGCCGATGGAGGGCTTTCCCCACCAGGTCGAACCGGCATTGCTGGATCGCGAGCCGACGCCCCTGCCGCGTCCCGGCGAGTTTCTTGAGGAGCCCGGCAGCGGCAAGGGCGGATAAACACGGGACATGGTTCCGTTGCCTCGGGGCGGTGGGTTACACTCGTCCCGAGGCCAGCCCGACGTGGGTGAAGCCGACGTATCGTGGTATCCAACGTGTCGCGCGAGAGTTCGTCACCCCGGTGACGGCACCGAAGGCGCAAACCGCCCGGAATCGCTCAGGTAAACGGAGCGCGACACCGCAGCAAAAACTCTGGAGAGCGACCGTCCAGGACGGTCCACCGATGGGGCAGGCGCCCGGCGCCCGAACTCTCAGGTACCAAGGACAGAGGGGCGGGGAGCCAATTTCCGAAGGACCTGCGCACCCGCATGCTGAAACGTACCGCCCTGTATTCCGAACACTGCCGCCTCGGCGCCCGCCTGGTGGATTTTGCCGGCTGGGAAATGCCGATCCAGTACGCCTCGCAGCTGGAGGAGCATCATGCCGTGCGGTCTGCCGCCGGCATGTTTGATGTCGCCCACATGTCCGCCGTGGATATCGAGGGTGCGGAGGCCACCGCCTTCCTGCGGCAGTTGCTCGCCAACGATGTGATCAAGCTGGGCGATATCGGCAAGGCTCTGTACACCACCATGCTGCGCGAGGACGGGGGCGTCATCGACGATCTCATCGTTTACCGCACGGCTGAATCGGGTTACCGGATGGTGGTCAATGCCGGGACCACCGACAAGGATCTGGCCTGGCTGCGGCAGCGCGCGGCCGGGCGTGAGCTGCGCATCCGGCACCGTGACGACCTGGGCATTCTGGCCGTCCAGGGGCCGGAGGCCTGCGCGCGGGTGGCGCCGCTGCTGCCGGCGGCACTGCAGTCGTCGGCCCTGGCGCTGAAGGCCTTCAGCGCCACCTGGGCCGGTGAGGTCTTTGTCGGGCGTACCGGGTATACCGGTGAGGACGGGTACGAGGTGATCCTGCCTCACGCCGACCTGGTGCCGCTGTGGCGAGGTCTCGAAGCGGCCGGTGTGCGGCCTTGCGGCCTTGGCGCGCGCGACACGCTGCGCCTGGAGGCCGGCATGAATCTGTACGGGCAGGACATGGACGAATCGGTCCATCCGCTGGCGGCAGGCCTGGGCTGGACCATTGCCTGGGCGCCTGAGTCGCGGCAGTTCGTCGGCCGCGAGGCCCTGACGGCGGTGCGGGGCACCGACCACCCGCGCTTTGTTGGCCTGGTGCTGGAAGGCCGTGGCGTGCTCCGTGCCCACATGAAGCTGCGTTTCGCCAATGGCGCCCTAGGTGAGATCACCAGTGGTGGCTTTGCGCCCAGCATGAAGGCCTCCATCGCGCTGGCGCGCGTCGACGCGCATCATGATGGTGCCTGCGAAGTCGAAATCCGCGGGCAGTGGGCGCCCGTCAGATTGGTGAAACCCCCCTTTGTCCGACACGGCCAGGTCCGGGTCTGAATTCCTTTCCTGTTCTTCAGTTCGTTGGAGTAGATGCATGAGCAACATTCCCGCCAATCTCAAGTACGTGGCGTCTCACGAGTGGGTCCGCAGCGAAGCTGACGGCACCGTCACCATCGGGATCACCGATCATGCGCAGGCTGCGCTCGGTGATCTGGTGTTCGTCGAGGTGCCGGAAGCCGGACGCCAGCTGGGGGCCAACGAAAGCTGTGCGGTGGTGGAGTCGGTAAAGGCGGCAAGCGACGTCTATGCGCCCTTTGCCGGCGAAGTGATCGCCGCCAACCCGGCCCTGGCCGACGCTCCGGAGATCCTCAACACCGACCCCTATGGCGAGGGCTGGATGTGGAAGATGAAGCCGGCCAACCCGGCGGACATCGACGGGCTGCTGGATGCGGCGGGTTACCAGAAGGTGCTGGCGGACGCCTGATCACCGATGCCTTTCATTCCGCATACTGAAACCGATGTCCGCGACATGCTCGCGGTGATCAAGGCGCCTTCCATTGAGGCGCTGTTCGACGAGATTCCGGCGTCACTCAGGGCGGGCAGCCTCGCCGCGGTGCCCGAGGCGTTGCCGGAAATGGCGATCAGCCAGTTGATGCAGGCGCGTGCCTCCCGGGATGTCGTCGGTCTCAATTTCCTGGGTGCCGGGGCCTACGAGCATCACATCCCGGCTGCCGTGTGGGAGATCACCACGCGGGGCGAGTTCTACTCGGCCTACACGCCGTATCAGGCGGAGGCGAGTCAGGGCACCCTGCAGCTGCTGTACGAGTACCAGACCATGATCTGCGGGCTCACCGGCATGGAGGTGAGCAATGCCTCGCTGTATGACGGTGCCAGCGGACTCGGCGAGGCGCTGCTGATGGCCATGCGTGCCAATCGGGTCAATGGCTCCGGCGAGGTCTTGATGCCGCGCGCCGTGCATCCTCGGTATCGCGATGTGGTGGCCGCAACCACTGCGGCCCAGGGAATCCAGCCGATTGCTGTCGAATTTGACCCAGCCACCGGCACGACGCTGGCGTCTGCCCTGGCGGTGCATGCCGACCGCAAGCCGACGGCCGTGGTGATTCAGCAGCCCAACTTCTTCGGCCAGCTCGAGGATGTTGATGCCCTGACTGACTGGGCACATGCGCGCGGTGCGTTGGTGGTGGCGGTGGTCAATCCCACTTCGCTGGCGCTGCTCAAGCCGCCGGGCGAGTGGGGTGCCAAGGGCGCCGACATCGTCTGCGGAGAGGGTCAGCCGCTGGGGGCGCCGCTGTCGTCGGGGGGGCCTTATTTCGGCTTTCTGACCGCGCGCCAGTCCCTGGTTCGTGAGATGCCGGGCCGCATTGTCGGCCGTACTGTCGACCTGGACGGCAAGCCCGGCTTCACGCTGACCCTGCAGGCGCGCGAGCAGCACATCCGTCGCGCCAAGGCGAAATCCAACATCTGCACCAACCAGGGGCTGCTGGTGACCGCCGCCACGCTCTACATGAGTCTGCTGGGCCCCCAGGGCCTTGGACGCGTGGCGGCGCAGTCCCATTGCGGCTTGCAGGCGCTGGTTGCCCGGCTGACGGCGCTGCCCGGTGTTTCGAGCGTGTTCGAGGGCGCGCGTTTTCACGAGGCGGTACTGCGTCTCGACCGGCCGGTCGCGCCCGTGCTCGACGCATTGGCGGCACACGGCATTCTGGGCGGGCTGGACTTGTCCGCCGATTACCCCGAACTCGGCCACAGTCTGCTGGTCTGTGTGACCGAAACCAAAACCGAGGCCCACCTGGACCAGTACGCGCAGGCGCTGCGTACCGTGCTGGCCCGCTGAATCAGGAGAACGCATATGTCGACCGTGACACTTCAGGGCAACGCAGTACAGGTGTATGGCGAGCTGCCGGCCAAGGGGGGCGATGCCCCGGGATTCCGCCTCGTGGGCGCCGATCTGAAAGACCTTTCGCTGCACGACTTTGCCGGCAAGCGCAAAGTCCTCAATATCTTTCCGAGCATCGACACCGGCACGTGCGCGACCAGCGTTCGCAAGTTCAACGAGCGTGCCGGGCAGCTCGACAACACCGTGGTGATCTGTGTCTCCGCCGATCTGCCGTTCGCGCAGAGCCGCTTCTGTGGAGCGGAAGGGCTGAAGAATGTGGTGACCGCATCGCTGATGCGCGGCCGCAACTTCGCCAAGGACTACGGCGTGCTCATCGAGAACGGGCCGCTGGCCGGACTGACCGCGCGTGCCGTGGTGGTGCTGGATGCCGACAACCGGGTGCTGCACACCCAGCTGGTGGCCGAGATCGCTCACGAACCGGACTACGACGCCGCGCTGTCCGCGCTGGCCTGAGACCCGCATGGAACCCTTGATTTTCGAACGCTCGTCCCCGGGCCGTGCGGCCTGGGCCCAGATGCCCTCAAGCCTGCCGGAGGTGCATGACATTCCGGCCGCGTTACGCCGGACTCAGGCGCCGCTGCTGCCGGAGGTTTCCGAACTGCAGGCGGTGCGTCACTACACCCGTCTGTCGCGCCTGAACTTCTCCATCGACACGCACTTCTATCCGCTGGGTTCGTGCACGATGAAGTACAACCCCCGGGCCTGCAACACGCTGGCAATGCTGCCGGGCTTTCTGGCCCGTCATCCGCTGGCGCCGGTGTCGCACTCGCAAGGGTTCATGGCCTGCCTGTACGACCTGCAGAACATCCTGCGTGAAGTGACCGGCATGGCGGGCGTCAGTCTGACCCCGATGGCCGGCGCGCAGGGAGAGTTTGCGGGCGTGGCGATGATCCGTGCCTACCATGCGGCGCGCAATGATCACGGGCGGACCGAGATTCTGGTGCCGGACGCCGCGCACGGCACCAACCCGGCCACGGCCACCATGCTGGGGTACGTGACGCGGGAGATCCCCACCAACGACGAAGGCGATGTCGATGTCGAGGCGCTGAAAGCCGCGGTCGGGCCGCAGACCGCGGGCATCATGCTGACCAATCCGTCGACCTTCGGCGTGTTCGAGCGGCGGATCAAGGAGATCGCCGATATCGTGCATCAGGCCGGCGGCCTGCTGTACTACGACGGCGCCAACCTGAACGCCATCCTGGGCAAGGTGCGTCCGGGTGACATGGGCTTCGACGTGATTCACATGAACCTGCACAAGACCTTCTCCACCCCGCATGGCGGCGGTGGTCCGGGCGCGGGCGCGGTGGGGGTGTCGAAGCGCCTGCTGCCGTTCATGCCGATCCCGGTGGTGGCGGTGGACGGCGAGGGCTGTGAGCGCCGCGGCGAGCCGGATGCCGGCGCGACCTACCGCTGGCTGGATGAGCGGGACCTGCCGCAGAGCATCGGGCGTCTGTCGGCATGGATGGGCAATGCCGGCGTGTTGCTGCGCGCCTATGTGTACGCCAGGCTGCTCGGGCGCGACGGCATGCATCGCGTTGCTGAATTCGCCACCCTCAATGCCAACTATCTGATGGCGGCCCTGCAGCAGCGCGGCTTCGACCTGGCGTTTCCCAGTCGCCGCGCCAGTCACGAGTTCATCATCACGTTGAAGCGGCAGAAGGCAACGTTGACGCTGACCGCGACCGATGTGGCGAAGCGGCTGCTGGACTACGGCTTCCATGCGCCGACCATCTATTTCCCGCTGCTGGTGCCGGAGTGTCTGCTGATCGAGCCGACCGAAACCGAGGACCGTCAGACGCTGGATGCCTTCGTCGATGCGATGGCGGCGATCTGGGAGGAAGCCAAGGCTGACATCGACAAGGTCAAGGGGGCGCCTTATAGCCAGCCGGTTCGGCGGCTGGATGATGTCCGCGCCGCGCGGCAACTGGATCTCCGTTTCGTGCCTCCTGCTGCAGCCTGAGTGCACATGCCGGTTCTGATACGTGCTTCACTGGCGTATGACACCCTCATGGGTTGAGCGGATCAGGACGATGTCCAGTGGACATCGGCCCCGCGAGACGGGCGCACATGGAAGTGCGGCCGGGGGCTTGGAGATGTGATGAGTTGTTGCCATGGACGGCCTGTACCACCGTTATTCATCGAGAGTTCGAAGTCACCATGTCGGTTCTGATCTGTGGTTCCCTGGCGTATGACACCATCATGGTGTACTCCGGCCAATTCAAGAACGCCATCCTCCCGGACAAGGTCCACATTCTCAATGTGTCCTTCCTGGTGCCGGAGATGCGCCGCGAGTTCGGCGGTTGCGCTGGCAACATTGCCTACAACCTCAAGCTGCTGGGCGGTGAGGCGCTGCCGATGGGCACGGTCGGGCGTGACTTCGACAGCTATGCGCTGTGGCTGGACCAGCAGGGCATCAACCGAGACCATGTTCGCCAGATCAATTCGGCATGGACGGCGCAGGCCTATATCACCACCGATCTCGACGACAACCAGATCACCGCCTTTCACCCGGGTGCGATGAACCTCGCCCACACCCAGGATGTGCCGTCAGCCGGCATTCGACTGGGTTCGGTATCCCCGGACGGGCGGGATGGCATGCTGTTGCATGCCCGGCAGTTCCAGGAGGCCGGCGTACCGTTCCTGTTCGACCCCGGACAGGGCTTGCCGATGTTCAACGGCGACGAGCTGAAGGCCTTCATCGAGCAGGCGAGCTATGTGGCGGTCAACGACTACGAGGCCGAGCTGTTGGTGGATCGCACCGGCTGGACGCTGAAGCAGATCGCCGAACGCGTCGAGGCCTTGATCGTCACCCGCGGCGGCAAGGGATCGCACATTCTGACGGCGGGCAAGACGCTGGAGATTCCGGTCGCCAAGGCCGAGTCGCTGGCCGACCCCACCGGATGCGGGGACGCTTATCGCGGCGGCTTGCTGTTCGGGATCGCACGGGGTTTCGACTGGGAGACCAGCGGACGAATCGCCAGCCTGATGGGAGCGATCAAGATCGAGCGACCCGGCACCCAGAATCACCGTTTCACCCTGGATGAGTTCCGTGAGCGTTATGCCCGCGAATTCCGGACCACGCTGGATGGCCTGTGAGAGGCGGGCGTCATGATTGAACTGCGCCTGAAGCCGCGCGAAGACCGTCGCCTGAGGGCTGGGCACCTGTGGGTGTACTCCAATGAGCTCGACACTCCGGAGGGCTTTCGCCAGCTGCCGGTGGGCAGTCTCTGTCGTCTGCTGGATGACCGCGGCAGGCCGCTGGGGACCGGCTATCTCAATCCGCACACCCTGATTGCGGTGCGACTGCTGACCGGGGCGGCGCAGGCGCAGATTGATACGGACTGGTTTGTGCGCCGCTTCGAGTCGGCCCTGGCGCTACGGCAGCGCCGCTATCCCACGCCCCATTACCGCCTGGTGTTCGGCGAATCGGACGGGCTGCCGGGGCTGGTGGTGGATCGGTTTGGCGACGTGCTGGCCGTGCAGATCACCACCGCCGGGATGGAACAGCTCAAGCCGATGATCCTGGCCGCGCTGGAGCGCCTGCTGGCGCCTGCCGCCATTCGCATCGTCAATGATCTGCCGATGCGGGCAACCGAGGGGTTGCCGCTGACTGATGAGTGGGTGGGCGCCGCGCCGCAGGCCTTGGCGGTGGAGGAGGGGCCGGTCCGGTTTCAGGTGCCGCTGGACGGTGCGCAGAAGACCGGTTGGTTCTTCGATCAGGCGCAGAACCGCGACCGCTGGGCACCTTACGCCCGTGGCGCCCGCGTTCTGGATGTCTTCAGCTATGCCGGCGGTTGGGCGCTGCGGGCCCTGGCGGCAGGCGCCGAGCAGGCCGTGTGCATTGATCGATCCGCCGCCGCGTTGGCTGCCGCAACCGCCAGTGCAGCGGACCATGGCTGGGCGTTGGAGTGCCTCCAGGGGGAAGCGCTCGATCAGCTCAAGCGGCTGCGAACGGACGGCCGCAGTTTCGATTTCATCGTGGTGGATCCGCCGGCCCTGGTGAAGCGGAAAAAGGATCTCCATCAGGGCCTGGAGCACTACGCCGCCCTCAATCGCGCGGCCATCGCGCTGTTGGCGCCTGATGGCCTGCTGGTCAGTTGCTCCTGTTCCCACCATGTGGCGGATACCGACCTGCAGCGCATGGTGCTGCGGGAGGCGCGTGCCGCCAAGCGCCGCATGCAGATTCTGGAAACCGGCAGCCAGGGGCCTGATCATCCCATCCACCCGGCCATCCCCGAGACCCGGTACCTCAAGGGCATGATCAGTCGGCTGCACCAGTCCTGAGAGCCTGTGAAAAAATTGCCCGCCTGCTGCGACCTCCGCCGAACGCCCCCTGCGGCGTTGTCCTGCGCGGAATCCAGCGTCATTTACCTCAGTAAACTCCTTGGATTTCGCGCAGGACGCCTTGCCGGAGACGCCCGGCGAGGCTCTCGCGACGGCGTTCGTTTTTTTCACAAGCTCTGAGCCGCGGTTCACTGTCGAGACACGGACCGCAGGTACAATCGTCCCCATGCTGACCCATCCCCAGATTGATCCCGTCGCCCTCGCCCTCGGTCCGCTGAAGGTTCATTGGTACGGACTGATGTATCTGGCCGGTTTCTACGGCGCCTGGTGGCTGGGGACCGTGCGCGCGCGGCAGCCGCATATCGGCTGGCAGCGTGAGCAGGTGACCGACCTGCTGTTCTACATCGTGCTCGGGGTCATCCTGGGTGGCCGCATCGGCTACACCCTGTTCTACAACCTGGACCGGTTTCTCGCCGAGCCCACCATGATCCTGCGCATGTGGGAGGGTGGCATGAGTTTTCATGGCGGCCTGATCGGTGTGATCGTGGCTTACTTCTGGTTTGCCCGGGTCAAACAGCGCAACGTTTTCGATATCGCCGATTTCGCGGCGCCACTGATCCCGGTGGGCCTGCTCGCAGGGCGCATCGGCAATTTCATCAATGGCGAACTCTATGGCGCCCCGACAGACCTGCCCTGGGGCATGGTGTTTCCGATGGCGGGTCCCGAGCCGCGCCACCCCTCCATGCTCTACGAGGCGCTGCTGGAAGGGGTGGTGATGCTGGCGCTGCTGTGGTGGTTTGGCCGCAGGCCGCGGCCGCGGATGGCGGTTTCGGGGCTGTTTCTGGTGCTCTATGCCGTGTTCCGCTCATCGGTGGAACTGGTGCGGCTGCCGGACGCCCATATCGGGTATCTCCATGGCACCACCTGGTTCACCATGGGGATGCAGCTGAGCCTGCCGATGTTGGTGCTGGGACTGATCATGCTGGGGGTGGCCTACGGACGCCCCCGCGCCAACGGGGGCTGACATGCAGGCCTATCTCGCCTTGATGCAACGGGTGCTGGATGAAGGTGCCGACAAAGCCGACCGCACCGGTACCGGCACCCGCTCGGTATTCGGGCATCAGATGCGGTTCGATCTGTCGCAAGGGTTCCCGCTGCTGACCACCAAGAAACTGCATCTGAAATCGATCATCGTGGAGCTGCTGTGGTTCCTGCGCGGCGACACCAACATCGCCTGGCTGAAATCCCAGGGGGTCAGTATCTGGGACGAGTGGGCCGATGCGGAGGGTGATCTCGGTCCGGTCTACGGTCGGCAATGGCGGAGTTGGCCGACACCGGACGGGCGGCATGTCGATCAGATTCAGCAGGTGCTCGAACAGATTCGTGGCACCCCGGATTCACGGCGCATGATCGTGTCGGCCTGGAATGTGGGGGAGCTCGACCGCATGGCCCTCATGCCCTGCCATGCGCTGTTCCAGTTTTATGTGGCAGATGGGCGTCTCTCGTGCCAGCTGTATCAGCGCAGTGCCGATATCTTTCTGGGGGTGCCATTCAATATCGCCTCCTATGCCCTGCTGACGATGATGGTGGCGCAGGTTACGGGGCTCCGGCCCGGCGATTTTGTATGGACCGGCGGCGACTGCCACCTGTATGCCAATCATCTTGAGCAGGCGAAGCTGCAGTTGTCGCGCTCGCCGCGGGCGCTGCCGCGCATGGCGCTCAACCCGGAGGTTCAGGACCTGTTCGCCTTTTCCCTGGGTGATTTCACCCTCTCCGATTACGACCCCCATCCCCATATCAAGGCGCCCGTCGCAGTGTGATCGCGGGTTGCGCCCTGGCCTGAGCGAAGGGATATGCTGCGACCATGACAAGCGCAACGATCTGCCTCATCGCCGCCCTCGGGCGCAATCGCGTCATCGGCGTGGACGGCGACCTGCCGTGGCGGCTGCCCGATGATCTCAAGCGCTTCAAACAGTTGACGATGGGCCAGCCCGTGGTCATGGGACGGCGCACCTGGGAGTCGCTGGGTCGTCCGCTGCCAGGGCGGGAGAACCGCGTGCTGACCCGGCATCCGGCCTATGCCGCGCCCGGAGCGCTGGTGTTCGACCGTCTCGAGGATGCGCTGTTCCCGCCCGAGGGCGGGCCCCTGTGGGTGATTGGTGGAGGCGACCTCTACACTCAGACCCTGCCTTTTGCGGACGGCTTGTTCCTCACCGAAGTGGACGCCGCGCCCGAGGGGGACGCCTGGTTCCCGCCAGTGGACCCGACGCAATGGCGCTGCGTCGATCGTGAGCATCATGCCGCGGATGCGCGACACCCGGTCGCATTTGACTTCGCCGAGTACCGGCGGACATGACGCGCTGGCTGGCGGCCGCCTGCCTGTTGTGGTCCGGCCTGCTGGTGGCATCCGATCAGCCTTCGCCCGTGGTGGCGGTTTACATCAAGGGCAACGAGGTCACGCAGTTGCATGTGCTGCGGCGCGAGTTGCGCTGGCGCGAGGGCAGTACGCCGACGGACGAGCAACTGGAAGATGACCGTCAGGCGCTGCTTGATCTCGGCCTGTTCCGCTCTGTCGAACTGACGGTGCAGCGAACGGCCCAGGGCAAGGTGCTCACTTACGCCGTCAGGGAGAAGTTCTATCTGCTGCCGGTGCCGCGGCTCTCGGCCAATGCGGACGGACGCTACAGCTACGGCGCCCAAGTGCGTTGGAGCAACGTGTTCGGCCTCAATCACAGTCTGGTGGTGTACGGGGAGCGGGAGAACACCGAAGAGCCAGGGGTGGGGGAGGAGACCCAGTACGCGATCAGCTATGTGGCGCCCGCGCTGACCGGCCGCTATGAGACGCTGGTAGTGGGAATGGGCCACACCACGCGCCCGGTGCTGGATGGCGCGGGTGGCAAGGCCTATGACGAGCGCATTGATACTGCCGCGGTGACCTGGCTGCGTCAGCTCACCCTCGGGCGCAGCAATCAGGGGTGGTCCGTGGGGCTGGGGCCGCGCTGGCGACGACAGGACACCCTTGGCCCGTCGGCTCCGCCCGAGGATGGTCACGCGGCCGCACTCGGGACCGTACTGGCCTATCGCAACCAGCGGTTCCGGGTTTACAGCGACGAGGGCCTCCGGTTCAACATGCACCTTGATGCCGCCCGCGAAGGCTGGATTGCCGACTATGATTTCGTGCATTGGGGAGCTGAGGTTGCCTGGCTGCGGCCGTTCGGCAACACCCCGCACCAGAGCCTGCACCTGTTCGCCGAGCTTGGGGGTTATCACGGCGGACCTGCCAGTATCGACGCCTATTCGCTGGGTGGCGGTGGGCAGTTGCGGGCCTATGACCGCGCTTTCATCGAAGGCGATGCCTACTATCGCCTCGCAGTGGAGTGGTTGCGGCCACTCCACTGGCCGTGGTTGCGCGTGCTCGTGGTGCTCGAGAATGGCAATGTGTTTGACGATGTGCGCGGCATGACCCTGCGCGACAGCTACACCAGCCTGGGCCTCGGACTGCGGCTGCGCGTTCCCCAGTTCGTCAACCTCGAGGTGGAGGTGGGCTGGGCCTTTCCTCTCGGCGACGGAGGCGAGGGGCAGGTCTTCGGCGGGCGTCCCTGAGCGACGCGAAACGCGTGTTATAAATCGCGTCGGTTTTCCTTTTCGGAGCGAGAGATGAGCGATTCCACTGCGGCCTTTACCCAAGCGCAGGCTGATGTCAAAACACTGACCAAGCGGCCGTCCAACGAAGACATGCTGTTCCTGTACGCGCACTTCAAGCAGGCCAGCGATGGCGATGTCAGCGGCAGCCGCCCCGGTATGCTGGACATGGTCGGACGTGCCAAGTACGACGCCTGGGCCAAACTGAAGGGGCACTCTGCGGACGCCGCGCGCAAGGCGTACATCGACAAGGTGACCGCGCTGCTCAAGACGCACAAGTAGCCGATGGCGGCCCCGCAAAGTGGTCGCGCGGACTATCCGCGCTTTGCGATGATCGATACGCGCTGGAAGGACAACGATGTTTATGGCCACGTCAACAACGTCGAGTACTACAGCTACTTCGACAGCGTGATCAACCGTTATCTGATTCGCGAGGGCGGCCTGGACATTCATGGTGGCCCGGTGATCGGCCTGTGCGTGCGCTCGGAGTGTCAGTACCACGCACCGCTGGCGTTCCCGGATCAGGTCGAGGCGGGGCTGCGGGTGGCGCGATTGGGGCGCAGCAGCGTCCAGTATGCGATCGGCCTGTTCCGCGAGGGTGAGGATGCGCCCGCCGCGGAAGGCGGCTTCGTCCATGTCTTCGTCGATCGCGCTACGCGCCGGCCCGTGCCTCTGGAGGGGGCACTGCGTGCGGCGCTGGCGGCACTTCATGTTCCTGAACGAGAGGAGCCTGGCTCGTGATTTCCACCCGTGCTGCCGTCCTTCGCGAAATGGGCTTGCCCGCTCCGTACGAACGCTCGCGCCCGCTGCGCATCGAAACCGTGCAGTTGGCGCCGCCGGGGCCGGGCGAGTTGCTGATCCGTGTGCGTGCGGCCGGACTCTGTCACTCCGACCTTTCGGTGATCGACGGCTCGCGGCCGCGTGTGATGCCGATGGTGCTGGGGCACGAAGCTGCGGGCGAAGTCGTGGCCTGTGGAGACGGGGTCAGCGCCTTCTCGCCGGGGGATGCGGTGGTGTTTTCCTTCGTGCCGGTCTGTGGGCACTGCAGTCCCTGCGCGGAGGGCCGTGCGGCGTTGTGTGAGCCGGGCGCGGCGGCCAATGTTGCGGGGGCCCTGCTGTCGGGGCACCGGCCGTTCCGCGACGGTCTCGACCCCCTGCATCAGCATCTCGGTGTTTCCGGGTTTGCCGAGCACACCGTGGTGTCGCAGTACTCCGCCGTCAGGATCGATCCGTCGCTGCCGCCCGAGATTGCGGCGCTGTTCGGTTGCGCGGTGATGACCGGTGTCGGTGCGGTGGTCAACACCGCGCGTGTCGCGCCGGGGCAGAGTGTCGCCATCTTCGGATTGGGCGGGGTCGGCCTTGCGGCCCTGCTGGGCGCCGTGGCCAGTGGTGCCCATCCGGTGGTGGCGGTGGATGTTCGCGAAGACAAGTTGGCACTTGCGCGGGCGCTGGGTGCAACGCATACCGTGTTGGCGACTGGGGATGGCGACATGCCATCCGCGATCCGGGAGCAGGTCGCCGGCGGTGTCGACGTGGCGATCGAGACCGTTGGACATGAGCAGGTGCTGGTGCAGGCCTATCAGGCGACCCGGCGCGGCGGCCTCACCATCACCGTGGGGTTGCCGCATCCCGCGCGGCAGTTTGCCGTGCCTGCCGTCAGCCTGGTGGCGGAGGAGCGCACCGTGAAAGGATCCTACATGGGGTCCTGTGTTCCCAGCCGCGATGTGCCGCGCTTTGTCTCGCTGTTCAAGGCCGGCCGCCTTCCGGTGGAGCGTCTGCTGACGCATCGGTTGGCTTTGGAGGACATCAACCTCGGTTTTGACCGCTTGGCGCGCGGGGAGGCAGTGCGCCAGGTCGTCATGTTTCCCTGAAGGGTAATAATAATTACCAATTGGGATGTCTGAGGGCTATAGCCGTCGTTTCGCGGCAATGGTTGCAAAGATCAATATTCAGGGGTGCTTCGGCTGGCAGCGACAGGGGTCTCTGTTACCATCATGGTCGGCAATTCATTGCTTATCGGTAACAATCATTTCCCGGAGAGACCATGATCCCGCGTACGCTGTTCACCTCTGACCACGAGGACTTCCGCAAGACCACCCGTCGTTTCATCGAGGAGGAAATCCTGCCGCACCATGAGCGCTGGGAGGCCCAGCAGCACGTGGACCGGCAGATCTGGAATCGCGCCGGTGAGCTGGGCATGCTCAACATGTCGATGCCTGAGGCATTTGGTGGGACCGGGGATCGCCTGTTCAGTGTGGTGCAGATGGAAGAGCTGGCGCGCGCCGGTGCCACCGGAATCGGCTGGCCGCTGCACAGCGAGATCGTGGCCCACTACATCAACAACTTCGGCAGCGATGAGCAGAAAGCCATGTGGCTGCCGAAGATGGCATCCGGCGAGACGGTGACGGCGATCGCCATGACCGAGCCGGGGACCGGTTCTGATCTGCAGGGCGTGAAGACCCGCGCCGTCGCTGATGGCGATGACTATGTCATCAACGGGTCGAAGATCTTCATCACCAATGGCTACCTCTGCGATCTGGTGGTGGTGGTGGCGAAGACCGGTGATTCCGGCGAAGGCGCCAAGGACATCTCACTGATTCTCGTGGAAGCCGATCGTGCGGGCTTTACCAAGGGCAAGCCGCTGAAAAAAGTGGGGATGCACGCTCAGGACACCTGTGAGCTGTTCTTTGAAAACGTTCGCGTGCCGAAATCCAACCTGCTTGGGCGCGAAGGTATGGGCTTCATCATGCTGATGCAGGAACTGGCATGGGAACGGCTGATCATTGCGATCACCTCCATCGCTGGCGCCGAAGCCGTGCTCGAGCAGACACAGGAGTACACCCGCAGCCGCAAGGTTTTCGGCAAGCCGGTGGCGGGCTTCCAGAACACCCGTTTCAAGCTGGCTGAGCTGAAGACCGAGCTGGCGATCGGACGTGTCTTCGTTGACCGCTGCATCGAGCAGGTCACCAAGAAGAAGTTGGGG